>JBBEWH010000009.1:0-80907 GCA_037414955.1 Actinomycetes bacterium KLBMP 9797 | reverse complement strand
CGTCGTCGACGACGATCACTTCGATGTCGGGGTGGTCGCCGGTCGCGATGGAGCGGACGGCGGCGGCGATGCCTTCCCGCTCGTTGTAGGCGGGCACGATGACCGTCACCGGCTCGATCACCGGCGGACCCCACGACCAGCGCGGCGAGCGCCGGGCCCGGGCGTGCCGCCCGGCCAGGACGAACAGCAGCAGGGCACGCCCGATCGCGAGCAGCCCGACCGCGATGAACAGCAGCTTGAGGAAGGTGATGAAGCCGTCGGCGATGCGCACCACCCAGACCAGTGCGCCGCCCCGCCACCGCGCATCCGATGCGGCCGGCGGGTTCTGGGCGATCACCTGACGGCCCAGCGCGAGGTTGAGCCCGTGGCTGACGGTCGTGAACCGGTACCCCTGGGCCCGCATCCGCGGGATGAACTCCTCGAGCGCCGCCACCGTCTGGGCGCGGTCGCCGCCCGCGTCGTGCATCAGCACGACCGCGCCCTGGCCGCCCGCGGGTGTGGCGCCGTCCACGATGGAGCGCATGCCGGGTCGCGCCCAGTCGCGGCTGTCCCGGTCGTTGACCACCACGACGTATCCGAGCCGGCCGGCCTCCTGGACCAGCGCCCACTCCTGATCGTCGATCGCCTGCGGGTGGGACGAGTACGGGAACCGCACCAGCGCGGTCCGCACCCCGGCCGCCCGGGCGATGGCGAGCTGCGTCTGGGAGTACTCGGCGTGCCGGCGCCACCGCGACAGCGCCGACAGCCGCGGATGGGTGAACGTGTGCACGCCCAACTCGTGACCGCCCGCGACCAACCGCCGCACCAGGTCCGGATGCCGGGCCACCTGCGAACCCACCACGAAGAACGTCGCGTCCACACCATGCCGATCCAGCACCCGCTGGATCCGCGGCGTCCACCACGGATCCGGCCCGTCGTCGAACGTGAGCGCGATCGTCTTCGGCGGCAGGTGGTAGGACAGCGGCCGGTCGGCGGTGGCGTTGATGACCGGTCCGCCGCGCGTGATGTGGTCCGGCACGTGCGCGCTGCCGGTGGTGGTCTCCTGGGCGGTGTCCGGCGTGAAGCGCGCGTTCGCGTACGCCTCGACCACCAGCACGCTGACCAGTACCAGCAGCAGCGCGGCCGCGAACACCCGGCGCGGTCGGGGGGTCAGTCTGCGGGTCTTCTCACGGGTCTTCATCGTCCGGATCCGCGTTTTGTGGGTCTTCATCATCCGGGTCCGCGCTCTACGGGTCCTCATTGGACGGCCGGCGCCGGCAGCGGTGTCTCCGTCGGGTCCGGCAGTGCCATCGGGTTCTCGGGCAGCTCGATGACGGGCAGCGTGGGCTCAGGATCGGGCGCCTGGGTCCCGGACGGTGCCGGGTCGGTCGGCGTGGGCTCCGGTTCGTCCGTCGGCGTCGGGCTTGGTGACTCGGACGGGGTCGGGTCCGGTGTGGACTCGAGCACCGGAGTGGCCGGCCAGGTCGATGACCGCCGGGCGGGTGCCGCCGGACGTCCGGGGTCGCGCTGCGGCGCGGCGAGTGGCGTCCACCGATCCGACCGGAGCGGGCTCCGGCGCGCCTCCGCCTGCGGCGTGGCGGTCATCGGCGGGCGGACCGGCGCGGGCACCTTCCGGACCGGCGCCCGGCCGGGCAGGTGATCGCCGAGCGCGGGGAACGGCGCGAGCGCGCCCGGGCCGGTCGCGCCGCCGACCACGCTGGTGCCGACCAGGGCGGTGTAGAGCAGGCAGGTCGCGCCGACGGCGTACGCGATCCGGCGTACCCGCTGGCGGCGCCGTCCGGTCGTGTCGACGAAGATTTCGGTCACGCCGGGGAGCGTACGGAAAGGGGCGAAAGGGACCCGCATCGCTGATCCCTCCATTGGGGACGGCGAAAGCGCGGCAAACAACTGCCCGAAACGCTGACCCGCGCCGCTACACCGCAGGTGCCGAGGGATCTCGTGGAAAGTTACTGTCTAAATCCCGACGGACAACGGCAAAATCTGGCTCCCCGCAACCTGTTGTGCGGCCGAACGCGGCTAGCTAAGCTACCGATGCGCGCTCCTATCGCCCGCTTCCCCCGTGGCAGGCGATCGGAGCGCGCCTCTATTTGTGGCCAAGGCTGACTTAGTCCGGGGACCTTTCTATTCCCGTCGGCAACTATCATGAACGTTCGGACGGGTTTCGTTCACATCAGTTGACATTGACCGCATCAGATAGCCAGGCTTGTGTCGGGGCAGCCGGTATAAACGGGGGGCGCTCTCGACCGGGGGCAAACGTCGAGGGCGCGTGCCGGCGCACCGTCGCCGGTGTGGACCGGGCAGAATCCTGGTCCACACCGGTTGACGACGCTCCTCGAGGCAGAAGGTGATCGGCCGTGACCACGCCAGCAGCACCGCGCACGCTCGCGGACAAGCTCAACCACCTCTTCCAGACCGTGCACCCGCGCGGTCGAGGCCCATACAGCAACGAAGAGGTCGCCACCGCCATCCGCGACACCGGCGAGAGCGTCTCCGCGACCTACCTGTGGCTGTTGCGCCGGGGCGAGCGCACCAACCCGACGATGCGCCACCTCCAGGCGCTGGCCGGCTTCTTCGGCGTCGCACCGGCCTACTTCTTCGACGACGCGGTGACCCGCCGCACCGACCGCGACCTCGAGCTGCTGTCCAGCCTGCGGCAGCTCGGCGTCGAGCGGGTCGCGCTGCGCGCCGTCCTGGAGAGCGCCGGTCTGTCCGAGGCGAGCCAGCGCATGGTGCAACAGGTCGTCGACCGATGCCTGGAGCTGGAAGGCCTGTCCGGTGCGGAATCCGCGGCCCACGGTGCCGGATCTGGCGTCTCCGCTGCCGCGTCCGCCGCCTCCGGTGCCGCTCCCGACGTTGAAGCCGGCGCCTTTGATGCGGAAACTGGCGCCTCCGACCTTGAAGCCGGCGCCCCCGACCTTGAAGCCAGCGCCTTCGATACGGGAGCTGGCGCCTTCGATACGGAGATCGGCGCCGAACCGGTTCAGCCCGCCGCCGGGGCTGACGACCCGCCGGTGGAGCGGGCGTGACGCCGCGTGCCGGCTGGGGGCCGGGCGACGGCACCGATCTGCGCCGACTCCGCCGCCGCTGTGCCCGCCTGGTCCGAGACATCGACGTGCCCGTGCCGTTCGACGCTGAGCGGCTCTGCCGCGAGGTGGGCGAGCGCACCGGCCGCCCCGTGCGCCTGCTGCCCACCGCCATGCCCGCGGACGGGCCGTCCGGCCTCGTGGTCACCGCCGCCCGCGCGCACTACCTCTGCTACGACACCGGCACCGTGCCGCTGCACCAGCAGCACATCATCGCCCACGAGCTGGGGCACATCCTCGCGGGCCACACCGCCGACCGGGAACTGGCCGCCGACGACGGCCTGCTGACCACACTGGACGGTGAGATGGTGCGGCGGGTGCTCGCGCGGGACGGCGGATACGACAGCCGCCAGGAGCGCGAGGCCGAGTTGATCGCTGAGCTGATCCTGGAGCGCGCGCACTCGTGGGCGACCGAGCAGACCTGGGACGTGCCCAGCGACGCGGCCGACGTGGTGGCGCGGATCGAACGCTCGCTCGGCTGAGCTGGTGAACCAGGTTCTCTATCCGATGCTGGCCACCGCGGCCTGGATAGGGTTCGCGGTCAAGCTGCGCGACCTCACCCGCGCGCCCAGCCCGGCGCGGTGGGCGGTGTGCGCGGCGCTCACGCTGCTCGGCATCACGTTCACGCTCTCCACACCAGCCGTGTGGGCATGGCTGGACCGGATCACCGGCGTGCCCAACCTCGCCGCGCTGTGGGCACACCTCAGCGTCGTGGCGTTCTCCGGCACGGTACAGATCCTGGTGCTGTGGTGGGTGAACCCGCCGGCCGCGGCCCGCCGCCGGGCCCGCGCCCGGGTCGTGTTCCTCGCGACCGCCGCCGTGGCGCTCGTCGTGCTCTTCCTCGCCGCCGGGCCCACTGAATCGCGCCCCTCCGGCTTCGTCACCTCGTACGTCGACCGGCCGGTCTTCGCCGCCTACATCCTCGTGTACCTGGCCGCCTTCGGGCTGGGCCTGGTCGACGTGGTCCGGCTGTGCTGGCCCTACGCCGCGGTGGCCGGCCGGTCGTGGTTGCGTCGCGGGCTGCGCACCACCGCGATCGGGGCGGTGGCCGGGATGGCGTACTGCGGGGTGCGGATCGCCAGTGTCGTCGGCGGGCAGGCCGGCATCGACCCGCGTCGCTGGGAGTGGGCCGCGCCGGTGGCCGCCAGCCTCGGCGGGCTCCTCGTGATCCTCGGCCTCACCATGCCCGCCTGGGGCCCGCGGCTGTCCCAATGGCGCGGCTGGCTGCGGCGCCGCCGGCAGTACCGGCAACTCCAGCCGCTCTGGATCGACCTGCACCGGCTCATGCCGCAGATCGCGCTCGAACCACCGGCGGCGGCACCACTGGGCACAGTGGACCGCCGGCTGTACCGGCGATTGATCGAACTGTACGACGGGTTTCTGGCGCTGCGCCCGTACCTGGACGGGGCGGCCGGCGAACGGGCGCGCCGGCTGGGCGCGGAGGCCGGCGTCCGCGGCGACGAATTGGCCGCGCTCGTCGAGGCCGCGCGGCTGCGGGGCGCGATGCGCGCCTACGCGCGCGGCGCCCGCCGCGACGACGACGGGAAGGCCACGCCTGCCCGCCCCAACGACGAGGCCGACCTGGCCGCGGAGGTCGCCCGGCTGGTACGCGTATCCCGCGCCTACGCCTTCTCCCCGCTGGTCGCCGCCGCCGTCTCCGGCCGCCCCCTCCCCGCCCCTTCCCCCGAAGCCGCCATGTAACCCACTTCCCTCACCATGATCAAGGCGTCCTTCAAGTAGTTCTAACTACTTGAAGGACGCCTTGATCATGGTGAGGTGGGGTCCGCCGTGCTCCGGGCCCTTGCGGCCCTCGGTGCGCCTCGCCTGTCTCGCTCTCACCGGACCTCGCCCCCTCTCGTTGATCGAGGGCCTATCGTCGCGATGCCCCGCTGATCGAGGCCTTATCGTCGCGGTTTGTAGATCAACTCGCCCCGACAAGACCTCGATCGACGGGGGTGGGCTCGCGAGGAGGGTGGGTGGCTCCAAGGTCAACACAACTCTTTAAGAGTTGGGGTGTCCTCGCGCCAGGACACCCCAACTCTTAAAGAGTTGTGTTGACCTTGGCCAGTGAGCGGTGCCGTCGTGATCCACAGAAATTGATCTTGGCAAGGGTGCGACACGCGCAGAGGGCTACGTGGTCTCGGGGGCCGTCCGGTGTCCAATGAAGGTTGTGACCGGTTCAGCGCCACAGCCAGGGGAAACGCAGGCGGCCGAGGCTGCGAACGGCGGTCCGTGGGCCGCGGACGGCCCAGCGGGGGCCTGGTGGCGGGGCGATCCCGCGGCCGCTGCGGCAAGATTCGCCGCCATCCGCCCACCGGAGCCGCCGGTGCCACCCACGCCGATCGTCACCCTCCCCGTTTCGACCGAACCCCCGCCGGCAAAGTCCTCTCCGGTCGAACCGGCTCCGGTCGAACCGGCTGCGGTCGAACCGGCTGCGGTCGAACCGGCTCCGGTTGACTCGGCTGCGGTCGACTCCGCTTCGGTTGAATCGGCTCCGGTTGAGCCAGCGCTGGCCGGACCCGCGCTGGTCCGGCCCGCGTCGGTCGAACTCGCGTCGGCCGGCACGCGGCATGTGGTGTCGGCGCTGCGCGGCCACGACGAACTCGCGTCGGCCGAGTCCACGTCGGTTGAGGCTGCGCTGGTCGAGGCCGCTCCGGTCGGCTCCGCGTCGGTTGAGGCTGCGCTGGCTGAGCCTGGTCCGATGCAGGCTGCGTCGGTCGAACGCGAGTCGGTCGAGGCTGCGTCCGGAGTTGCGTCCGTCAAGCCTGCGTCGGGTCTGGAGCCGGTTTTTGTGGCGCCGCAGGCATCGGCGGAGGTCCGGAACGTCCGCGAGCCGTCTGCGGATGAGGCGGAGCGGGAGCTGGTCGCGTCCGAGCGGGACGCGGCGCCTGCCAGGCCGCAGTTGCGCAGCGCGTGGCCGGCGACGATCGAGGCAAAGCCGGCACCGGCCACTGCTGCGGTCACGCCGGTCGAGGCTGAACCGGAGGTCGAGAGAGCCCCCGAGGCGTTGCTGGAACCGGCGACCGGCGAGGTCGGCTCCACGGTGTCCGAGGCGGACCTGGCGACCGGCGATGATCTTTGTGAACCGGCCGCTGCCACCGAGACGGAGGGACCTGAGGCCGAACCGGAGCGTGATCGCGATCGCGCTCCCGAGCCACTGACGGAGGCGGGTGAGTCGTCGGCTGGCGTGGGGGTGGAGCCGGAGCCGGTTCCTGCGGATGAGTTGCCGGCCGGTGTGGTGGCGATGCGGCGCCCGGTCGCGGCGGGCGAGGACGAGATCGAGCATGGCGCCGAGGCTGAGGCGGAGTTCGAAGCGGAGTTCGCGGAGGAGCGCGACGGCACCGAGGTGACAGCGGTCGAGGCCCGGGAGACGATGGTGCTGCCCGCGCTACCCGAGCGGCCGATCATTCCGACGCTGGCGGCCACCCCGGAGGGGGAGGAGCTGCCGTTCTGGCTGCCTACCCACGAGGTGGCCCGTCCGGCGCGCAGTCGCCGGGGCGGCGCGCGGCGGGTCCGCCGGCTGCGGAGGCCACCGCGGAGTCCGGCGGTCGGCCTCTCCGGCTTGCTGGTACTGGCGCTGTTGGCCACGTTCTTCGCGTGGGTGAGCGCCGAGCCGCTCTGGCTGGCGGTCGGGCACGGCGACACCGGTACGGCCACCGTGTCGGAGTGCACGGGTGCCGGCGCGAGGCAGCGTTGTGTCGGCGAGTTCACGGCGGCTGGCGGGGCGTTCACCGCCGAGGGGGTGCGCCTGGTCGGTGTCGCCAGCACCCGGAGCACCGCGGGCAGTACGGTCACCGCGCGGATGGTGGCGGCGGACAGTGGCCGGGCCTACGTGGGTGACGACCCGCCGGTCGTCCATCTGCGCTGGGCGCTCGGACTGGTCCTGCTTCTGCTGTGCGGGCTCGGCATCGTGTGGATTACCGGCGCGACCCGGTTGGAGGACCGCTGGTCACGCCGCACCGCCACAGTCGCGGGGTTCGGCGCGCCGCTGCTCGTCGCCGTCGCCTTCCTCGCCGCCACGTTCTAAGCCCGCCACATCGAGCTGAGCCGCCACATCGAGCTACCACTCATGATCAAGGCGTCCTTCAAGTAGCTAGAACTACTTGAAGGACGCCTTGATCATGGGGGAGGGGGGATCAAATCCAACGGCTGCCCAGCCACATTCGGGCGGACCAGTCGTCGTACGGGATCACCTGCCCGACGTAAATCGGATAGAAGTACGCGAAACACACCGCGACCAGCATCACGTACGCCCCGGCGATGACCGCGCCGATCAGGCGCCGGTCGGCTCCGCTCTCCGGCGCCGCGCCGGACGAGGACGGCGGCGCGGCGCCCGCCAGTGCCGGCGCCGGTGTCATGATCGCGCCGAGGACGTATACCACCGCCAGTACCAGGAACGGCTCGGCCGGCAGCGCGTAGAACGCGAACATCGTGCGGGCCTGGGTGGCGAAGTAGAACCAGGGCAGCAGGCCGGCGGCGATGCTCGCCAGGATCGCGGCGGCCCGCCAGTCGCGGCGCGCGATGCCGAACCAGACCAGCGCACCGAGCGCCGGGATGAACGACCACCACAGCAGCGGGGTGCCGAGCAGCAGGATGTGCGAGGCGCAGCTGGACGCGCCGCAGGAGCCGTCGCCCGACCAGTGGAACGCGATCGGCCGGCCGAGCAGCAGCCACTGCCAGGGCCAGGACTGGTACGGGTGCTTGTCGTCCAGCTGGCTGTGGAACTTGAACATCTCCACGTGGTAGTGCCACAGGTTCTGGAGGGCGCCAAGGACAGGCGGCTCGGCGTGGCCGGTGTCGCGCAGCCAGTGCCGGAAGTACCCGGTGTCGGTGACGAACCAGCCGGTCCAGGTGGCGACGTAGGTGCCGAAGAACAGCACCGCGCACAGCAGCATCCAGCCGATCTCGTCGAGGAGCGTGTCACGCCACGGGTGCGGCACTCCCGCGGACCGCCGCGCGCCCACCTCCCACCACACGACGAGCAGGGCGAAGACCGGCACGAACCAGACGGCGCTCCACTTGACGCCGAACGCGCAGCCGAGCAGCACGAACGCGAACAGCCGCCACCACGGCACGCTGGTGCGCAGGTGGAACGGCAGCCGCCCGGCACGTCCGGGCGCGGCGGGGTCGAACCCGCTCTCCAGCGCGCGCAGCCAGCGCGCCCGGCGCGCGTCGCGGTCCATCACCAGCGCGGCGAACGCGGCCAGCACGAAGAACATCAGGAAGATGTCGAGCAGCGAGATCCGCGACAGCACCAGGTGGAAGCCGTCGAGCGCCATCAGGAGACCGGCCGCGCAGCCCAGCACGGTGGAGTGGAACATCCGGCGCGCCATCCGGACCATGATCAGTACGCTCAGCGTGCCGACCACCGCACCGGAGATGCGCCAGCCCATCTCGTTGTTGCCGTACACCATCTCGCCGAGGGCGATCATCCACTTGCCGAGGGGCGGGTGCACGACGTACGCCGGGCCGTTGGTCTTCTCGTCCCACTCCACGCCGTGGTGGAGCATGTCCCAGGCGTCGGTCGGGTAGTAGACCTCGTCGAAGATCAGGCCCTTCGGCCGGTTCAGGTTGACCAGCCGTAGGATGCCGGCGATGACCACGATGACGGCGGTGGCAAGCCACGAGTACGGGTCGAGGCGCGCGTCGAACGGCACCAGCCGGCGCCGGATGATGTCGGGCACCCCGCCGCGCCGGTCGGAGGTATCCGCCGCTGGAGCGTCTTTTCTCGTCTCGGCACCGTCCTGATCACTGGCGATCTCCGGTGCCCTCGTCGTCGCCGCCGTGGTCACCCCGCGATCGTAGGCTGTGGACGTGTGATCCGGCGCGCACTGCCCATCTATTGGTGTCATAGTCGTCGATGAAAGGTTGTACGGGGTGGGGGAAGACTCCAGTATCGGGCGCTTGGTGCTCGTCGGTGCCCCGTTGGGCAACATCGCCGACGCCTCCACCCGTTTGCGTGACGTGCTCGCCACCGCCGACGTCGTGGCCGCCGAGGACACCCGCCGCCTCAGCCGGCTGGCCCGCGACCTCGACGTGACCGTCGCCGGCAGGGTGATCTCGTACTTCGAGGGTAACGAGGAACGGCGTACCCCCGATCTGGTCGACGCCCTGCGCGCGGGCGCCACCGTCGCGCTGATCACCGACGGTGGCATGCCGAGCGTGTCCGACCCGGGATACCGGCTGGTCCGCGCGGCGCTCGACGCCGGCGCACCGGTGACCGCCGCACCCGGCCCCAGCGCCGTCACCACCGCGCTGGCCCTGTCCGGGCTGCCCGCCGACCGGTTCTGCTTCGAGGGCTTCCTGCCGCGCACCGGCGGCGCCCGGCGCAGCCGGCTGCGCGCGCTGGCCGGCGAGGAGCGCACGCTGGTCCTGTTCGAGGCGCCGCACCGGGTCGCCGGCGCGCTCGCGGACCTCGCCGAGGCGTTCGGCGCCGACCGCCCGGCGGCCGTGTGCCGGGAGCTGACCAAGACGTACGAGGAGGTCGTGCGCCGGCCGCTCGGCGAGCTGGCGCGGTGGGCGGCGGAGCAGCCGCCGCGCGGCGAGATCACGCTGGTGGTCGCGGGCGCGCCGGCCGCGGGGGCCGAGCGGCCGCCGGACGACGAGATCCGCGCGGCGCTCGCGCGGCACGAGGCCGCCGGCGCCTCCCGGCGCGACGCCATCGCGGCGGTGACTGCCGAGTACGGCCTGCGCCGCCGCGACGTCTACCAGCTCGCCACCCACCCCACCCCATGATCAAGGCGTCCCTCATGTCGCTATAACTACTTGAGGGACGCCTTGATCATGGGAGGTTCGCCGGCGAGGGGGCGTCCGGCGGAGCGGCGGTCCGCTCATTAGGCTGGGTGGCTATGAGCCACGTTCTCGCGGCGGTCGCATGGCCGTACGCCAACGGCCCGCGCCACATCGGCCACGTCTCCGGATTCGGCGTCCCCTCCGACGTGTTCAGCCGGTATATGCGGATGGCGGGCCACGACGTGCTCATGGTGTCGGGCACCGACGAGCACGGCACGCCGATCCAGGTGCAGGCCGACAAGGAGGGCGTGACCCCGCGCGAGCTGGCCGACCGATACAACCGGGTGATCGTCGAGGACCTGCACGGCCTCGGGTTGTCATACGACCTGTTCACCCGCACCACCACCGGCAATCACTTCCAGGTCGTGCAGGACCTGTTCGAGGGGCTGCACCGCAACGGATACATCGTGCCCAAGGTGACCATGGGTGCCATCTCGCCCTCCACCGGCCGCACGCTGCCCGACCGGTACATCGAGGGCACCTGTCCCATCTGCGGATACGACGGCGCGCGCGGCGACCAGTGCGACAACTGCGGCAACCAGCTCGACCCGGTCGACCTGATCAACCCGCGCTCGAAGATCAACGGCGAGACGCCGCAGTTCGTGGAGACCGAGCACTTCTTCCTCGACCTGCCGGCGTTCGCGCAGGCGCTGGGGAAGTGGCTGGACACCCGCGACGGCTGGCGTCCCAACGTGCTGCGCTTCTCCAAGAACCTGCTCGACGACCTCCAGCCGCGCGCCATCACCCGCGACCTGGAGTGGGGCGTGCCGATCCCGCTCGACGGCTGGCGCGACCGGTCCGACAAGCGCATCTACGTGTGGTTCGACGCGGTGATCGGCTACCTGTCCGCCTCGATCGAGTGGGCCCGGCGCTCCGGCGACCCCGAGGCGTGGCAGCAGTGGTGGCACCCGGAGGACGCGCGCGGCTACTACTTCATGGGCAAGGACAACATCGTCTTCCACTCGGTGATCTGGCCGGCGCTCCTGCTCGGATACTCCGGCGAGGGCGACCGGGGCGGCGAGCCCGGCGACCTCGGCCGGCTCAACCTGCCCACCGAGGTGGTCTCCAGCGAGTTCCTCACCATGGAGGGCCGCAAGTTCTCCTCGTCGCGGCAGGTCGTGATCTACGTCCGGGACTTCCTGGCCCGCTACGACGCCGACGCCCTGCGCTACTTCATCGCGGTGGCCGGGCCGGAGAGCCAGGACACCGACTTCACCTGGGCGGAGTTCCTGCGCCGCAACAACGACGAGCTGGTCGCCGGCTGGGGCAACCTGGTCAACCGGTCGATCTCGATGGCCGCCAAGAACTTCGGCGCGATCCCGCCGGCCGGTTCCCTGACGCCGGCCGATCAGGCACTGCTGGACACCGCGAAGGCGGCCTTCCCGGTGGTCGGTGGCCTGATCGAGAAGCACCGGCAGAAGCAGGCCATCGGCGAGGCGATGCGGGTGGTCGCGGAGGCCAACAAATACCTTTCGGACCAGGCGCCCTGGAAGATGAAGGATGACCTGGACCGGATGGGCACCGTGCTGCACGTGGCCCTCCAGGCGGTCAGCGACTGCAACACGCTGCTCACGCCGTTCCTGCCGCACAGCGCGCAGAAGGTGCACGAACTGCTCGGCGGCACCGGAATCCACGCGCCCATGCCGCGGATCGTCGAGGTGGACGATCTGGAGGGCGGCCCGGCGTACCCGATCCTGACCGGCGATTACACGACCGGAGCGCGCTGGGAGTCGGCGCCGCTCGAGGGCGGGCGGCGGCTCGCGCCGCCCAAGCCGGTCTTCCGCAAGCTCGACCCATCCATCGTGGAGGAGGAGCTGGCCCGCCTCGCCTCATGATCAGGGCGCGGGCTCAGCGCCAGGGGCCGAAGACCCGGTCGCCGGTCGCGGAGATCTCCGCGCACAGCTCGTCCAGGTCGGCGCCGGTCGTCTCGGCCAGGCCGCGGACGGTCAGCGGGATCAGGTACGACGCATTCGGCCGTCCCCGGTAGGGCATCGGCGTCAGGTACGGCGCGTCCGTCTCCACCAGCAGCTGCTTGAGCGGGGTGACCTGGGCGGCCGCGCGCAGCGCACCCGCGTTGGCGAACGTCACCGTGCCGGCGAAGCTCAACACGTACCCCCGGCGGGCGCACTCCGCCGCGAACTCCGCGTCCCCGGAGAAACAGTGCAGCACCACCGTGTCCGGCGCGCCCTCCTCGCCGAGCACCCGCAGCACGTCGGCGTGCGCGTCGCGGTCGTGGATGATCAGCGGCTTGCCGTACCGCTTCGCGATCGCGATGTGCGCCCGGAAACTGATCTCCTGCGCGGCGCGGCCCTCGTCGCCGGTGCGGAACGTGTCCAACCCGGTCTCGCCGATGCCGCGTACCCGGTCCTGCCCGGCCAGCGCCTCGATCGCGCGCAGCGCCTCGTCGAGGTCGCTCAGCCGCGGCGCCTCGTTGGGATGCAGCGCGACCGTCGCCACGACGGCCTCGTGCGCGGCGGCGAGCGCCGCCCCCCACCGCGACGACTCGACATCAACCCCGACCTGCACCAGGCGGTCGACACCCGCGGCCGCCGCCTGCGCGATCAATTCGGGTACGCCGCCCGGCGCGCCCTCCTCCCGCACGGTGATGTCGAGGTGGGTGTGGCTGTCGATGACGGGTATCGCCAGCGGTGGCGGCGCGGGCGGGAATTCCCCGGCCCGCTGACGTCGGCTCTGTCTCATCACCGCCCAGCATCACACACCCACCCCCATGATCAAGGCGTCCCGGTGGTCGTGAGAACGACTACCGGGACGCCTTGATCATGGAGTCGCCTAGGAATGTTCCCAGTCGTTGACCATGTCGCGCCGCAACAGATCGGCTTGTACCGTCAACGCGCCGAGCAGCTCTTCCCGGTTGGGGCGATGGGTCGTCCGGTACGACCAGTATGTGGCGCCGTCCTTGCCGCGGACCTTGATGACGATGAACGCCTCCTCGGCCGCCTCACCCTCGTCCAGGGGATGGACAGCCAGTCCGGGCAACACCTCGGCGAGAGGCCGCCGCTCGACCGCACCACTTCCCGTTTGACCGTCGTCCACATTAGTCCTTAAAGTCCACTTTGGGGGGTCCGCTGAACGTCGCGGCTATCGTATGGCGCGCACCACCGGCGCGATCAAGGCGTCCCGCAAGGCGTAAGAGGGACTTAAGGGACGCCCCTGGATCACGGCGAGATGGGAGTTGCAGATCACAGCGAACCGTAATCCGCTGTTCACCCGACGCCGAGGCGTGGGTCCTATCGTCGAGCCGTGACCGTCACCCGGCAGGACGCCGGGGTGGCCGAGACGCCGGCTGCCCTGCAGGTGATGTACGGCGGCGTGGTCTACCACGCCGAAGAGGTCGCGCACGGCGCGGCGTATGAGCTGTTCAGCGCCGATCCGACCGCCGGGTTCCAGCGCAATCCCCGAGCCGGCGCACCCCTGCCGTGGCATCGATTCGTGCACGTCACCGAGGTCAGTGCGGTGCGGGGCGGCCGAGCCGCGGCCACGCCCGACGTGCTGGAGACACCCCTGATGGTGCCGCTCAACCGCGCCCTCGGCTGGGACGACATCCACGCGCTGAGCCAGACTCCCGGTTACGCCGACGACCCCACCGTCGCGGGCATCCGCCGCACCGCCACGATCCGGCGCGGCACCCGGATGATCAAGGTGCTGTCCGCGCGGCAGCTGTCCGGCTATCTGCGGGGCTGGCTGCCGTACGGGTTCTGCTACCGCGAGCACGACGTGGCGCACCTGCGGACGCCGTCCGACCTGGCGTTGCTGCGCACGGACGCCGATGCCGGCCGCGACGATGACGACGTGGCGTTCGCGCTGCGGTGGCGGGCGGTGGATCCCTACGACTACGAGATCCCCCTCGGCGCCAACCAGCGCGGGCTGGTGGGCATGCCGGCGCACGACCGGGTCGGGCCGCCGGTGCTGGGCACCGGATTCACCCCGAGTGGGCGGTTCGTGATCCCCGAGTTCGTCACCACCGACGTCGCCGACCTGCCGATGCCGGCGAACGCGACCCTGCTCGCCTACACGCCGGACGGCGCCGAGGTGGTGCTGTATACGTTCCAGCCGGAGCAGCGCGGCTGGCTGCGGATGGCCGGTCCGCAGTGGCGTCACCTGCTGGCACGGGTGCCGGAGTTGGCGCCCGACCAGGAATATGTGCCCAGCGATGAGAAGACCAAGTCGACCCGGCTGGTCGGGCGCTTCCGCGGCCAGGAGTACGACGCGGTCGCCGACCCGCCCGAAGAGTTCCGGGTGCTCGCGATGACGCGCGCCGCGCGGTATGCGGTGGAGGCGCTGAGCCGGCGGCTGACGTACGCGCAGTGGCGCGGTGTGCCCTGCACCGCCCTGCATCAGGAGGCCGGCTGGACCCGGCTGCGGCTGTGCCGGCCGGAGGCGGGCAGCGTCGCCGCCGTGGGCGCCCGGTGCTACGAGCGCGGCGTCTACGAGGTGTGGGCCCCGACCGCCGAGCTCACCGAGCACCGCACCGTCGACATCGAATACGCCCTTCCATGATCAGGGCGTCCTTCACGTAGTCCTAACGACGTGAAGGACGCCTTGATCATGAGTAGGCGGGCAGTGTGATGGCTGTCGTGCGGTCCTTCGCCGCCTTCAGCATCAGGTTCAGGAAGAGTTTGCGGTTCAGCAGCCCGTTGCGTGCCCGGATCGCCCACGTGTGCCGCGGGGCGAGGAACCGGCCGGTGCTGTCGCCGCCCTTCTGGCAGCGCTGGGCGAAGTCGCGCAGCAGCCCCTCGTAGCGCGGGAACGCCACCGTGTGGTCGCCGCCGGCGGCGACCAGTTCGCCGGCCAGCGCGTACGCCGCCACGATGGCCGTGCCGCTGCCCATGCCGCCGATCGTGGCCCCGGCCGCGGCGTCGCCGACGAGCGCCACCCGGCCCGCGTGCCAGGACGGCACATCGACCCGGCAGATGGCGTCGAAGTAGAGATCGGGGGCGTCGCGGAGCGCGGCGAGCAGTCGGGGCAGGTGCCAGCCGAGGCCGGCGAACCGGTCCGCGATGAGCCGGCGCTGCTGGTCGAGGTCGTGCCGGTCGTACTCCAGTGGCGGTGACGCGAACGCCACGAACGCGCCCGCCTTCGCCGGGTCCCGGTGGTCGGCGGCGACGCTGGCCATCCGCCCGGGCACGTTGTAGATCGTCGAGTGCCGGTCCACGCCCAGGTCGTTGGGCACCGACCAGGTCGCCACGTAGTACCCGAGGTGCCGGACATACCGCTCCTCCGGCCCGAAGGCCAGCCGGCGCACGTTCGAGCGCACGCCGTCGGCGCCGATCACCAGGTCGAAGACGCGGCGGGCGCCGCTGGTGAACGTCACCTCGACCCCCGCGTCCGTCGAGCTCAGCGCGGTGATGCTGGTGCCGAAGAGGTATTCGGTGGTGTGCCGGGTGTGCTCGTAGAGCACCCGGGACAGGTCGCCGCGCAGCACCTCGATCTCGCCGCCGGCGAAGTCGGCCGGCAGCTCCATGAGCCGGCGGCCGTGCTCGTCCACGAAGCGCATCGCGGTGCCGCCGGTCTGCATCCTGGCCAGGTCATCGAGCACGCCCATGCGGGTCAGCAGGCCCAGATGGGTCTCGCCGCGGAAGTCGACGGCCATGCCGCCGGCGCGGAGCGCGGGCGCGATCTCCACGACGGTCGGCCGGTGCCCGTGCCGGCCCAACCAGTACGCCTGCGCCGGGCCGGCGATGCTCGCGCCGGAGATGAGAACGGATAACTGTTTCCGGTGGACACTGTTCATTCTGTGTACGGTAGAGACAGTTTCGTGGGAGGGCAAGTCACGTGATGAACGACATCCTGTGGGGCGGCCGGCCACCGCCCAGCCGCGGCCCGAAGCCGGCGCTCAGCCTGGACCGCATCGCCGCCACCGCGATCGAGATCGCCGACGCCGAGGGCCTCGCCGCGGTGTCGATGCAGCGGGTGGCCGCCGACCTGGGGTTCACCAAGATGTCCCTGTACCGGTACCTGCCAGGCAAGGCCGAACTGGTCGCCCTGATGGTGGAACGGGCGGTGGGCGAGCCGCCGGCGCTCGACGCGGCGGACTGGCGCGCGGGCCTGGCCGAGTGGTCACGCCGCCTGCTGGCGCGATACCTGCGGCATCCGTGGACGCTGGAGGCGACCGTGGGACCGCGCCCCCTCGGCCCGCACGAGCTGGGCTGGATGGACCGGGCGCTGGCCCTGCTGGCCCCGACCGGGCTGAGCGGCGCCGACCGGCTCGACACCATCGCGGTGCTCGCCGGGCACGCCCGCATGATCGCCCAGCAGGCGGCGCCCGGTCCGGCGCCGGAGGCTCAGCTGGTCGGCCAGCTCGCCGGCATCCTGCGGGAGCACGGGGAACGCTTCCCGGCGCTGGCCGCGAGCGTGGCGGACGCGGCTCGCGGCGGCGCGGACCAGGCGTTCGACTTCGGCCTGGACCGCATCCTCGACGGCCTGGCCGCGCTCATCGCCCGCCGCGCCTATCCATGATCAAGGCGTCCCTCACGCAGTTCTAGCGACGTGAGGGACGCCTTGATCATGGGGGGTCGTAGGCTAGGCAGCCATGACCGGTCTTCTCGGCCCGGCCCAGGTCCGGGAGTTGGCCGCGCGGTTGGGCGTCCACCCGACCAAGAAGTTGGGCCAGAACTTCGTGCACGACCCGAATACGGTGCGCCGGATCGTGGCCGCCGCCGGCCTGCACCCCGACGACGTGGTGGTCGAGGTCGGCCCGGGGCTCGGCTCGCTGACGCTGGGCCTGCTGCCGGCCGCGCGGCACGTGCACGCCGTCGAGATCGACCCGGTGCTCGCGGGCGCGCTCGCCGAGACCGCGGGCCATCCCGACAACCTGACCGTGCACCAGGCGGACGCCCTCCGGATCACCGCGGGTGAGTTGGACCCGCCGCCGACCGCGCTGGTCGCGAACCTGCCGTACAACGTCGCGGTACCCGTCGTACTGAACCTGCTCGCCGGCCTGCCCACCCTGCGGCACGGCCTGGTCATGGTCCAGAAAGAGGTCGCGGATCGGCTGGTCGCCGGTCCCGGTTCCAAGGTGTACGGCGTGCCGTCGGTCAAGCTCGCCTGGTACGCCGACGCGCGGGGCGCCGGCCGGGTGCCGCCCGCGGTGTTCTGGCCGGTGCCGAACGTCGACTCCGGTCTGGTCGCTTTCACGTGCCGCGAGCCACCGCGCGTCGACGTACCCGCGAATCGGGTTTTCGCGGTGGTGGACGCGGCGTTCGCGCAGCGCCGCAAGACCCTCCGGGCGGCCCTCGCCGGCTGGGCCGGCGGCCCGGACCGCGCGGCCGCCGTACTCACCACGGCGGGCGTCGATCCGGGGGCCCGCGGTGAGTCGCTCACCGTCGGAGAGTTCGCCGATATCGCCGCCGCCGTCCCCGTGTCGACCCCTGCTGCCGAGTAGTCTGGCGGCGTGTCCGTGAGGAGGTTGACGTCGTGACGGTCCAGCCGGCAGAGCCGGCGCGCCGGGAGAGGTGGACGCCCGACCCGATCCGGCTGCGCATGGCCAACTACACCATCGAAGACGTGCTCGCCCTTCCCGACGACGCTCCGCGCGTCGAGCTGCGCGATCTCTGCCTGCCCATCCAGGACATCACTCCGTGACCGAGGCGTGGCGGCCGGAAGACGACTACGACCGGCCGCGGCTGGCGACCTCCGGCCCGGTGCGGGTCCGCGTGCCCGCGAAGATCAACCTCCACCTCGGCGTGGGGCCGGCGCGCGACGACGGCTACCACGAGCTGAGCACGGTCTACCACGCGATCTCCCTCTACGACGAGCTGACCGCGCGCCGCGGCGACACGCTGACGCTCACGATGGAGGGTGAGGGGGCCGGCGAGCTGGCCCTCGACGAGAGCAACCTGGTGATCCGCGCGGCCCGAGCGCTGGCCCAGCGCGTCGGCGTGCCCGCGCACGCCCGCCTACACCTGCGCAAACAGATCCCGCTCGCCGCCGGGCTGGCCGGCGGCAGCGCCGACGCGGCCGCCGCGCTGGTGGCGTGCGACGCGCTCTGGGGCACCGGCCTGTCCCGCGACGAGCTCGCCGGGGTGGCCGCCGAGCTGGGCTCCGACGTGCCGTTCCTGGTCTACGGCGGCACCGCGCTCGGCACCGGCCGCGGTGAGTCGGTCAGCCCGGTGCTGGCCCGGCCGAACACCTGGCACTGGGTGGTCGCGGTCGCCGACAGTGGACTGTCCACACCCGACGTCTACCGGGAGCTCGACCGGCTCCGGTTCACCGGCGAGGCGCCGCGGCTGCCCACCCACGCCAGCAACCCGCTGGTCGGCGGCGCCGACCGGCTGCTCGCCGCCTTGCGGCAGCGCGACCCGGCGGTGCTGGGTGCCGCCCTCGACAACGACCTGCAGGCGGCGGCGCTGTCGTTGCGACCAGGGCTGGCCGACGTGCTCAAGACCGGTCACGCGGCGGGCGCGCTCGCCGGCATCGTGTCCGGGTCCGGGCCCACCTGCGTGTTCCTCGCCACCGACAGCCGGCACGCGGAGCGGATGGCCGACGACCTCACCGCCGCTGGCGTGTGCCGCGCGGCCCACACCGCGCACGGCCCCGTGCCCGGCGCCCGGGTGACCTGAGCATGACCACTCCCATGATCAAGGCGTCCCTCAAGTTGTTTGAGCTACATGAAGGACGCCTTGATCATGGCTAATATCGTCAACCTCGACCGGGTGTCGAAGGGATACGGCGCGGCCGGGCAGCTGCTGACCGACGTCTCCCTCGGGCTCGACGACAGCGACCGGGTGGGCGTGGTCGGGCTGAACGGTGCCGGCAAGTCGACGCTGCTGCGGCTGCTCATCAAGGCGGAGGAGCCGGACGCCGGCCGGGTCACGCACCGGCGCGACCTCCGGGTCGCCTCGCTGCCGCAGGTGCTCGACCTGACACCCGAGGCCACCGTGCGCGACGTGGTGATCGGCACCGCCTGGCTGGGCGAGGGGTTCGGCGCGGAGCACGAGTGGGCCGGCGACGCCGGCGTCCGGTCCATCCTGGACGGTCTGGGCATGCCGCACCTCGGCCTCGACCAGCCGGTCGGTCCGATGTCCGGTGGCGAGCGCCGCCGGGTCGCGCTGGCCGCGCTGCTGGTCCGGTCCTCCGATCTGCTGGTCCTCGACGAGCCCACCAACCACCTCGACGTGGCCGGCGTCGACTGGCTCGCGCGCCACCTGCGCGACCGGCGCGGCGCGCTGGTGGTCGTGACCCACGACCGGTGGTTCCTCGACGAGGTCTGCACCCTTACCTGGGAGGTCGGGGACCAGGCCGTGCGCGCCTACGAGGGCGGTTTCGCCGCCTGGACGCTGGCCCGCGCCGAGCGCGAGCGGGTGGCCGCGGCCACCGAGGCGCGCCGGCAGAACCTGCTGCGCAAGGAGATCGCCTGGCTGCGGCGCGGGCCGCCGGCCCGCACCTCCAAGCCACGCTTCCGGATCGACGCGGCCAACGCGCTCATCGCCGACGTGCCGGCGCCGCGCGACACGGTCTCGCTGCGCCGGCTCGCCACCGCGCGGCTCGGCAAGCAGGTGTACGACCTGGAGGGCGTGACCCTGCACGCGGGGCCCAAGCAGATCCTCGACGGGGTGACGTGGCGGGTCGGCCCCGGCGACCGGATCGCGATCCTCGGTGCGAACGGCGCCGGCAAGACGACGCTGCTGCGCCTGCTGGCCGGCCGCCTCGCCGCGGAAGCGGGCGAGGCGCGGGTCGGTGCCACCGTGCGCTCCGCGTTCCTGTCCCAGGAGCTGGCGGAACTGCCCGGCCACCTGCGGCTGCTGGAGGCCGTCGAAGAGGTGGCCAAGCGGGTCGTGCTCGGCGACCGGGAGCTGTCGGCCGCGCAGCTCGCCGAGGTGTTCGGCTTCACCGACCGGCGGGTGTGGACGCCGGTGAGCGACCTGTCCGGGGGCGAGCGGCGCCGGCTGCAGCTGCTGCGCCTGCTCGCCGGCGAGCCCAACGTGCTGCTGCTCGACGAGCCCACCAACGACCTGGACACCGACACCCTGGCCGGGCTGGAGGACCTGCTCGACTCGTGGCCGGGCACGCTGATCGTGGCCAGCCACGACCGATACCTGGTGGAACGGGTGACCGACACCGTCTTCGGCATGTTCGGCGACGGCCAGCTCCGCCACCTGCCGGGCGGGGTCGAGGAGTACCTGTCGCGCGTCACCCCGGCCGAGTCGGCGCCGGCCGCCCCGCGCCCGCCGCGCGAGAAGGCGGTCGACACGCGCGCGGCCCGCAAGGAGCTCGCGCGCCTGGAGCGGAGCATCGCGAAGCTGGAGCAGCGGGAGTCGGCGCTGCACGACCAGCTGGCCGCGAACGCCACCGATTACGCCCGGGTGGCCGACCTGGACGCGCAGGTCAAGGCGGTGCGGGCGGAGCGCGACGGCCTCGAGGAGGAGTGGCTGGCGCTCGCGGAACGAGTGCCGGATCACTGATCCCGGGGCCGCCCGCCGGCCACCCGGCGGGATACGTCAGAATCCCCGCCATGGCGCACACTCCCGTCAACCACCCGCTGCGACCCACCTACCGGGCGATCAGCGGGCTGACCGGCCTCTACCTGGCGGCCTTCGGCGTTCTGGGCCTCGTCGAGACCAGCGGCGACGGGTTCTTTGACCAGGGTGACGGCGCGGCCCTCGGCCAGGGCACCAACCTGGGCTACTCGGTGATCACGATCGCCGTGGGGCTGCTCGTGCTGATCGGCATCGGCGTCGGCCGCAACCTCGACGTCGTGATCAACAAGCTTCTCGGGTACGGCTTGATGGCGCTCGGCCTGGCCGCGCTGGCCGTGCTGCGCACGGACGCCAACTACCTGAACTTCACCATCCCCACCGTCATCGTGACGATGACGCTCGGGCTGGTGCTGTTCATGGCGAGCATGTACGGCAAGACGGGCACCGACGAGCAGGCGCGCGCCGCCGAGGCCGCCCGGCTCCTGCTCTAACCTTCCGGTAGCGCTGCGGGGGCGCCGTAGCTGGGTGACAATCCTGCTATGGCGCACATCCCGGTCAACCATCCACTCCGGCCGCTGTACCGCACGCTCGCCGGCCTGATCGGCGCGTACATCCTGGTATTCGGCGTCATCGGGCTGATCCAGACCTGGGGCGACCCGCTCTTCGACCGCGGCGACGTCTGGGTGCTGGGCCTGCGCACCAACCTGGCCTTCGCGATCCTGTCGATCGCGTACGGGTTGGTGCTGCTCGGCGCCAACCTCCTCGGCGGCAACCTCGAGCACCTGGTCAACGTGGGCGCCGGGGTGTTGTTCATGTTCGCCGGCATGCTCATGATGACGCTGATGCAGACCGACGCGAACATCCTCAACTTCTCGATGTCCACGGTCATCGTGTCGCTCGTCTTCGGCCTGCTCGTGTTCACCGCCGGCCTGTACGACAAGGTGGGCAGCTCGGAAGAGGCGGAAGCCGAGCAGGCGTTCCGCCGCGCCGCGACCCCGGCGTCCGCTCGCCGCCCGTAGTCGTTTCACAACCAGCTGGTAGGAACCGACCCTCGTCAAACTACGGTTCCGTAAGTTACGGTGACGTAAGCGTAGCTTCCGTAGCATCCCCGAACCATGCAGCGAGGTTCCATGTCCACTGCCGCCCTCGACAACGCGACCGGCACCACCACTCCCACCAGCGCGAACGCGCCCAAGCCACTGACCGACGGCAGCCAGTCCACCGGCATCCTGATCGGCCTCTGGGCCTTCGTCGTCATCCCCTTCCTGGCGGTGTTCGCCGCCGTGCCGGTCGCGTGGGGCGGCTGGCTGTCCTGGACCGACGTGGCAATCTTCGCCGTCATGTACGTGACGTCTGGCCTCGGCATCACGGTCGGCTTCCACCGGTACTTCACGCATGGCTCGTTCAAGGCCAAGCGGTGGCTGCGGGTCTCGCTCGCGGTGGCCGGGTCGTTCGCCGTCGAGGGCAACGTCACCCAGTGGGTCGCCGACCACCGCCGCCACCACGCGTACTCCGACCTGGAGGGCGACCCGCACTCGCCGTGGCGGTTCGGCACCGGCTTCTGGGCGCTGACCAAGGGCCTCTGGTTCGCGCACATGGGGTGGCTGTTCCACCGCGAGCTCTCCAACCGGGAGCGCTTCGCCCCCGACCTGCTCAGGGACAAGGACATCAGCCGGGTCGACCGGCTGTTCCCGCTGCTCGTGATGATCTCGCTGGTGGCGCCGGCGCTGGCGGGCGGCCTCGTCACCTGGTCCTGGCAGGGCGCGCTCACCGCGTTCTTCTGGGCCGGCATCGTCCGCATCGGCCTGCTGCACCACGTCACCTGGTCGATCAACTCGATCTGCCACGTGTACGGTGAGCGCCCCTTCGAGATGCGCCAGGGCGACCGCGCGGCGAACTTCTGGCCACTCGCGATCCTGTCCTTCGGGGAGAGCTGGCACAACCTGCACCACGCCGACCCCACCTGCGCCCGGCACGGCGTGATGCGCGGTCAGGTCGACATCTCCGCCCGCACCATCTGGGTGTTCGAGAAGGTCGGCGCCGCCTACGACGTGCGCTGGCCCAAGCCCGAGCGTCTGGCCGCGAAGCTGGTGAAATCGTCATCCCCGTAGCGAAAGCTGGTACAACCGTCGTCGTGACAGAAACCACCAGCGCTAACGGCGTGCCGCCGAAGCCGACCTCCCGGGTCCGGATGTCGGCGGCGCAGCGCCGCGAGCAGCTGATCGTCATCGGCCGCCAACTCTTCGCCGAGCGCGGGTTCGACGCGACCTCCATCGAGGAGGTCGCGTCGCGCGCTAAGGTCTCCAAACCCGTCGTGTACGAGCACTTCGGCGGCAAGGAGGGCCTGTACGCGGTCGTGGTGGACCGCGAGGTCCGGGCCCTGCTGGACCGGATCACCAACGCGCTGACCGCCGGACACCCGCGCGAACTGCTGGAGCAAGCCGCGCTGGCGCTGCTCGACTACATCGAGGGCGAGACCGACGGCTTCCGGGTGCTGGTGCGGGAGTCGCCGGTGATGTCGGCGACCGGCAACTTCAGCAGCGTGCTCAACGACGTGGCGCACCAGGTCGAGCACATCCTCGGCGCCGAGTTCAAGCAGCGCGGGTACGACCCGAAGCTGGCCGAGCTGTACTCGCAGGCGTTGGTGGGCATGGTGGCGCTGACCGGCCGCTGGTGGCTGGAGGTGCGCAAGCCGCGCAAGGAGACGGTGGCCGCCCACCTGGTGAACCTGGCCTGGAACGGCCTGTCCCACCTCGAGGCCAAACCCTCCCTCCTCACCCGCCGCACCCGCTAAACCCATGATCAAGGCGTCCTTCAAGTCGTTATAGCTACTTGAGGGACGCCTTGATCATGGGGCCCGTCATGGGAACATGGGCATGTGGTGATCCCGGTCCACGACGTCAACCCGACCCGCCGCACGCCGTGGGTCACCTATCTGCTGATCGCGCTGAACCTGATCGTCTTCCTGCTGTCGCCGGCGGCGGACACCAGCGGCGTGCAGAACGTCAGCCTCGCCGAGCTGTGCCAGCAGGAGGCGTTCTACGACCGGTACGCCGCCATCCCGCGCGAGCTCACCGACAACGAGCCACTCCCGGTCGCGCCCACCGGTGCCGTCGGCGAGGACGCGCGCGGGGCGGGCTGCGTGGTCGGGCCGCCCACGTACGACAAGATCCCGGCCGTGTCCGTGCTCTACTCGATGTTCCTGCACGGCGGCTGGCTGCACCTGCTCGGCAACATGCTCTTCCTCTGGGTCTTCGGCAACAACGTCGAAGACCGGTTGGGCCGCCTGCGATACCTGCTGTTCTACCTGGCCGCCGGGTACGCCGCGGCGTACGCCTTCGCCTTCGCGAACGGCGACGCCGTCCAGCCGCTCATCGGCGCCTCCGGCGCGGTGTCCGGCGTGCTCGGCGCCTACCTCATGCTCTATCCCCGGGCGCGGGTGTGGAGCCTGGTACCGATCCTGTTCTTCATCCCGCTGCGGCTGCCCGCCTGGCTGGTGCTGGGCCTCTGGTTCGTCGTCCAGTGGGTGTACTCGGCGGGATACGCGGTGTCCGACGCGGGCAGCGTCGCTTACCTCGCGCACGTGGCCGGCTTCCTCTTCGGCATGCTCGTCGCGATCCCCCTGACCCCGCGCCGCGGACCGCCCCGCCGCCGCCTCCCCTCCCCATGATCAGGGCGTCCCTCAAGTCGTTAGAACTACTTGAGGGACGCCCTGATCATGGGGAGGATCGGGGTTGTCGGTGGGGGGTCCTAGCCTCCCCGCATGACGCATCCCCTCGCCGCCGAAGCGCGGCGCCTCCGCATCGAGGAAGAGCTTTCCGCCCGCCAGATCCGCGAGCGGCTCGGCATCGGCAAGGAGCTACTCCAGGAGTTATGGCGGGTCTGTTCGGCGAGGCGGAGGCGTAGTAGGTTCTGGTTGCGATCAGCCAAGCGTTACGCTGGCGCTTGCGCAACAGTCGGCTGTGGTGTAATTGGCAGCACTGCGGTTTTTGGTACCGTATGTCCAGGTTCGAGTCCTGGCAGCCGAGCCATCCATATATGTCCGATTCCCGACCTGAGCATACGCCAGTGGGCCGGCGCGGCGGGGATTACCATGAGGCCGCAATCGACTGCCGCCCCCGACGGGAGCTCTCTCGTGACCTCGCCCCACCCCCGCACCGTCGTCGTTCTCGCTGCCGGTGAGGGCAAACGGATGAAGTCCGCCCTCCCCAAGGTGCTGCACCCGCTTCTCGGGCGCACCCTCCTCGGGCACGTGTTGGCGGCCGCCGAGCCGCTTGCCGCGCAGCGCACGCTGGTCGTGGTGGGGCACGGCGCCGAGCGCGTCGCCGCGCACGTCGCGGAGATCGCGCCCACGGCCGACTCCGTCGTCCAGGCCAACCAGAACGGCACCGGGCACGCGGTGCGGATCGCGCTGGAGGCGGCGTCGGACGCCGCAGGCACCGTCGTGGTGCTCAACGGCGATGTGCCGCTGCTGCGCGGGGAGACGGTGGCGGCGCTGGTGGCGGCGCACGAGGCCAGCGGTGGCGCGGCGACCGTGCTGGCGGCCGAGGTCGCGGACCCGACGGGCCTGGGCCGGATCGTGCGTGACGCGCGGGGCGCGCTGGAGCGCATCGTGGAGGAGCGCGACGCGACCGCTGAGCAGCGGGCGATCCGCGAGATCAACGCCGGGGTGTACGCGTTCGACGCCCGCCTGTTGCGGGCCGCGCTGGGCAAGCTGTCCACGGACAACGACCAGGGCGAGGAGTACCTGACGGACGTGTTCGGGTTGTTGGCGACGGATGGCCGCCGGGTGGGTGTGCACGTGGCGCCGGACGCGACGGAGACGTTGGGCTGCAACGACCGGGCGGAGCTGGCGGCGCTGCGCCGTTTGCTGCGCGACCGGGTGAACATGGCTTGGATGCGGGCCGGTGTGACGATCCTGGACCCGGCGACCACCTGGATCGACGTGACGGCCACGCTGGAGCCGGACGTGGTGCTCGACCAGAATGCGCAGCTGCGCGGCGCGACGGCGATCGCGGCGGGCGCGACGGTCGGGCCGGATGTGACGCTGATCGACACGGTGGTGGGCGCGGGCGCGTCGGTGGTGCGGGCGCACGCGGTCGGCGCGGAGATCGGGCCGGAGGCGAGCGTGGGTCCGTACGCGTATCTGCGGCCGGGCTCGAAGCTGGCGCGGAAGGCGAAGGTCGGCACCTTCGTGGAGACGAAGAACGCCGACATCGGCGAGGGCTCGAAGGTGCCGCACCTGTCGTACGCCGGGGACGTGACGATCGGCGAGCACACGAATATCGGGGCGGCGTCGGTGTTCGTCAACTACGACGGGGAGAAGAAGAGCCACACGGTGGTCGGCAACTACGTGCGGGGCGGCGCGGACAACATGTTCGTGGCGCCGGTCGAGGTGGGTGACGGGGCGTACACGGCGGCTGGCACGGTGGTGCGGCGCGACGTGCCGCCGGGCGCACTGGCGGTGTCGGGCGGCCCGCAGCGCATCATCCCGGATTGGACGGAGCGTAAGCGGCCGGGCACCGCGCCAGCGGAGGCGGCGCGCCGCGCCCGGGCCCGTGAGGGTGAGGCATTCCACGCTGCGGAAGATGCGGAGCAGGAGGGTACGACCTCGGGAGATACTGCAAGCGAGTAGTCGTACCGACCCACGGGAGCGGATTGGCCGATGGGCAGCATCGTCGCGGAGAACCGCAAGAGCCTGATGCTCTTCTCGGGTCGGGGATTCCCCGAACTCGCGGAGGAGATCGGGGAGGCCCTCGGGGTGGCACCGACCCCGACTGACGCGTTTGAGTTCGCGAACGGGGAGATTTTCGTCCGGTACCGGGAGTCGGTGCGTGGCTCGGACGCGTTCGTCGTCCAGTCGGTGACCGAGGGCGTGAACAAGTGGGTCATGGAGACCCTCATCATGGTCGACGCGCTGAAGCGCGGTTCGGCGAAGCGCATCACCGTCGTGTTGCCGTTCTATCCGTACTCGCGCCAGGACAAGAAGCACCGCGGCCGCGAGCCGATCTCGGCGCGCCTGGTGGCGGACATGTTGAAGACCGCCGGGGCGAACCGGATCCTGACGGTCGACCTGCACACCGCGCAGATCCAGGGCTTTTTCGACGGCCCGGTGGATCACCTGTTCGCGATGGATGTGCTGGCCGGCTATGTGGAGCGCAAGTACGCGGGCCGGCCGATGTCGGTGGTGGCACCGGATTCGGGCCGGGTGCGGGTGGCGGAGCGGTGGACGGATCGGCTGGGTGGCTGCCCGCTGGCGTTCATCCACAAGACCCGCGACCCACTGAAGCCGAACCAGGTGGTGGCGAACCGGGTGGTCGGTGACGTCGAGGGGCGGGTCTGCCTGATCGTCGACGACATGATCGACACCGGGGGCACGATCACTCGGGCGGCTGACATCCTGCACGACTCGGGGGCGGCCGATGTGCTGGTCGCGTCGACGCACGCGTTGCTGTCCGACCCGGCGACCGAGCGGTTGAAGAACAGCCGGATCAGCGAGGTGGTGGTGACGAACACGCTGCCGCTGCCGCCGGAGAAGCGCCTCGACAAGATCACGGTGTTGTCGATCGCGCCACTGCTGGCCCGCGCGATCCGCGAGGTCTTCGACGACGGCTCGGTGACGACCCTCTTCGGCGGCCTCTCCTAGCCGACAACCATGATCAAGGCGTCCCTCAGGTTGCTATAACGACATGAGGGACGCCTTGATCATGAGAGGGTGGCGTGAGTGGGACCAAAGGCTCGGGTAGACTGGTGCGGTTGCCACGGCGAGGGTGCAGTGCGGGCCGCTGTTGACACGGCACCATCCGCACGGGTCACCGTGATCGACGCGGTGCTCCGGGCCATGCCCAGCGCGCCTCCTCGCCCGGCACCGCCGCCGACCCCACGCAGCAGACCAAAAATTTCAGGAGTACTTCCGTGTCCGAGGTAAAGATCAGCGCCGAGCCCCGCACCGAGTTCGGCAAGGGTGGTGCCCGTCGTACCCGCCGGGCCGGTAAGGTGCCCGCCGTGCTGTACGGCCACGGCGAGAAGCCCCAGCACATCGCGCTGCCCGCCCGTGAGTTCGCCGCGGCGATCCGGCACGGCGGCAGCAACCAGGTCTTCGCGATCGACATCGCGGGCGGTGCGACCACGCTCGCGCTCGCGAAGGCGATCCAGCGCGACCCGATCAAAGACACGCTCGAGCACATCGACCTGCTCATCGTGAAGCGGGGCGAGCAGGTCACCGTCGACGTTCCGGTGCAGCTGATCGGCGATGCGGCCCGCGGCACGCTGGTGGTGACCGAGAACACCACGCTGTCGATCGTGGCCGAGGCGCTGCACCTGCCCGACCACCTGGAGGTCTCGATCGAGGGCCTTGAGGCCGGGTCGCGGGTGACCGCCGCCGACGTGCCGCTGCCGAAGGGGTCCGCGCTGGCGTCCGACCCGGAGACCACCGTGGCCGCGATCAGCGCCGCGCCGACCGCTGAGCAGCTCGAGGGCGAGACCGGCGAGGCCGCCGAGGTCGTGACCGAGGAGCAGCCGGCCGAGGCCGCCGCGCAGGCCTGACCACAGCGTGAGAAAAAGGGGGCCCACGGGCCCCCTTTTTGGGCATCGAAGGGCGAGACGTGGACGAGAGCTGGCTCGTCGTGGGCCTGGGCAACCCGGGCCGGGAGTACGCGGGCAACCGGCACAACGTGGGCTTCCTGGTCGCCGACCTGCTGGCCGCGCGGATCGGCGGCAAGTTCGGTCGGCACCGTCGCGCGGTGGCCGAGGCCGTCGAGGGCCGATTCGGGTACGGCGGGCCGAAGGTCGTGCTGGCGAAACCGCTGACGTACATGAACCTGTCCGGCGGGCCGGCAGCCGCGCTGGCCCAGTTCTACAAGGTGCCGCTCGGGCAGGTGGTCGCGGTGCACGACGAGCTGGATCTGCCGTACGGGCAGGTGAAGGCGAAGCTCGGTGGCGGCGAGGGCGGGCACAACGGGCTCCGGTCGCTGTCGAAGTCGTTGGGCGGCAAGGAGTATCCGCGGGTGCGGTTCGGGATCGGCCGCCCGCCGGGGCGGCAGGATCCGGCCGACTACGTGCTGTCCGACTTCTCCGCCGTGGAGCGCAAGGAGCTGGACTTCCTGCTGGACCGGGCGGCCGACGTGGTCGAGGCAATCGTCACGCAAGGGATAGAAGCGGCGCAAAACGCTTATAACGGGCCGTGACGCCACCGCCGGTCGCGCGTTGAACCGACAGACGTGACTTCGGGGGGCGGCGTGCGGCAGCGACGGTTCGGCGGCTACGACGCCGAACTGGTGCGCGACGTCGAGAACGCGTTCGACCAGGAGCTGCGCATCATCTCCCGCCCGCAGGGCGGCGCGGCGGGCCGCGAGGCGCCGCCGCGGCTCCGGGTGTCCGCACCGCCCCGTCCGGCGGTGCGGCCCCGGCGCCGCAATGCCGGGCGGCACGCGGCGACGTCGCGACGCGGGCTGTGGGAAGCCCGCTACGTGCGCGCGCTCCTGCTGGGCGACCTGCTCGTCGGGCTCGGCGCCGGCGGCCTCGCCTTCGGGCTCCGGTTCGGCCAGACCGTCACCGCGTACAACCGGGTGTACCTGCTGCTGTCCCTGCTGCTGCCGATCGCGCTGGTCACGATGCTGGCGATGCACCGGGCGTACGAGGGTCGGTTCCTGTTCGTCGGCTCCGAGGAGTACCAGCGGGTCATCCGCTCGGGGCTCAGCCTGATCGCGGCGGCCGCGATCGTGTCGTACGCGCTGGATCTGCCGCTGGCCCGGTCCTACGTGCTGGCCGCGCTGCCGGCGTCGACGGCGACCGTGCTGCTCGTGCGGTTCGCGGCGCGCAAGCGCCTGCACCGGCTGCGCGAGCGCGGCGAGTGCCTGCGCCGGGTGATCCTGGTGGGCCACGAGCTGGCCGCGCTCCACATGACCGCGCAGCTGCGGCGCGAGCGGTACCACGGCCTGGAGGTGGTGGGCGCGTGCCTGCCGGCCGGCGGCGACCAGGCCGTCGGCGTGCCGGTGTACGGCACGCTGGACGACGTCGCCGACGCGGTGGAGGCGGCCGGCGCGGACACCGTGCTGGTGCTGTCCTGCCCGGAGCTGGACGGCCAGGCGCTGCGCCGGCTGGCCTGGCGGCTGGAGCGCGACGAGGTCGACCTGATCGTGGCGAGCGCGCTGATCGACGTGGCCGGCGACCGCACCACGATCCGCCCGGTGGACGGGCTGCCGATGCTGCACGTGGAGCATCCCCGACTGGACGGCGGTGCCCGGTTCGTGAAGGAGATCGTCGATCGGGTGGGCGCCGCGCTCCTGCTGGTGCTGATGGCTCCGCTGCTGCTCGTGCTGGCGGTCTGTATCCGTGCGGACTCGCCCGGGCCGGTATTCTTTCGTCAGGTGCGCGTGGGCCGTGACGGCCAGGAGTTCCTGATGTACAAGTTCCGCAGCATGTACCTTGACGCCGAGGCGCGGCTCGCGGAGATCCAACACCTGAACGAGCACGATGGAGTGCTGTTCAAGGTGCGCAACGATCCTCGGGTGACGCCGGTCGGGCGCTGGCTCCGCCGCTTCTCGCTCGACGAGGTGCCGCAGCTGTGCAACGTGCTGCGGGGGCAGATGTCGCTGGTAGGTCCGCGGCCGCCGCTGCCAGAGGAGGTGGCCGCGTATCCAGATGATGCGCGGCGCCGGCTAGCGGTCAAGCCCGGCATGACGGGTTTGTGGCAGGTTTCCGGTCGTTCGGACCTGCCCTGGGAGGAGGCGGTCCGGTTGGATCTGCGCTATGTGGAGAACTGGTCGCTGTCGCTCGACCTCGTGATCTTGGCCCGCACCGTCACCGCCGTGACCCGATCCTCCGGGGCCTACTGATGACCGCCCCGGTCAGTCCGCCCGTGGTGGACGGCGCGTTCGCGCGGTGGCTCGCGGCCCGGGCCGGTCAGCTGCTGCTCGACGTCCGGGCGGAGCACGGGCACGAGGATCCGGCGGCGCTCAAGGCGGCGGGCGACAAGATGTCGCACGACCTGATCCGCACCGAGCTGGCCCGCTGGCGGCCGGCCGACGCGGTGCTGTCGGAGGAGGACGACCACGCCCGGCGCGCCTGGGTGGCCGGCGACGGGCCGGCGGCGCCGATCCGGCTGGACGCCGACCGGGTGTGGATCATCGACCCGCTCGACGGCACCCGCGAGTTCGCCGAAGAGGGGCGCAGCGACTGGGCCGTCCACGTGGCGCTGTGGGCGCGCCACGCGCCCGGCCCGCACCAGCTCGCCGCCGGGGCGGTCGGGCTGCCCGCGCAGCACCGGGTGCTCGGCACCGACTATCCGCCGGCGTACCCGCCGATGCCCCTCCCGGCCGCGACCGGCGGCCCGCTGCGGCTGGCCGCCAGCCGCAGCCGCCCGCCGGCGTTCCTGACCGCGGTCGCCGCGGAGGTGGGCGCGGAGCTGGCGCCCATGGGCTCGGCCGGCGCCAAGATCGCCGCCGTCATCAGCGGCGAGGTCGACGCCTACATCCACGCGGGCGGGCAGTACGAGTGGGACTCGGCCGCCCCGGTCGCTGTGGCCACGGCCACCGGCCTGCACGCTTCCCGGATCGACGGATCCGCGCTGAAATATAACCAGGCCGATCCGCGCCTGCCCGATCTGATCGTGTGCCGCAAGGATCTGGCCACCCGGCTGCTCGCGGCGCTGCGACGGAACCTCCGGGTAGAGTAGCTCTCTGCGTCTAACCTATCGGGAAGGTCTGGAACTCGTGAGCCAGACGTCGTCGACATACCGCGTCTCGCACCTGGATGCTCTCGAAGCCGAGAGCATCTTCATCATGCGTGAGGTGGTGGCCGAGCTCGAGCGGCCGGTGCTGCTGTTCTCCGGCGGCAAGGACTCGATCGTGATGCTCCGGCTGGCGGAGAAGGCGTTCGCACCGGCGCGGATCCCGTTCCCGGTCATGCACGTCGACACCGGCCACAACTTCCCCGAGGTGCTCGCCTACCGGGATGGCCGGGTGGCCGAGCTGGGCCTGCAACTGGTGGTCGCGAGCGTGCCCGAGGCCCTGGAGGCCGGTCTCGTGCACGAGCCGGCCGACGGGTCCCGCAACCGCATCCAGACCCCGGTGCTGCTGGCGGCCGTGGAGAAGTACCGCTTCGACGCGCTGTTCGGCGGCGCGCGGCGGGACGAGGAGAAGGCGCGGGCCAAGGAGCGGGTGTTCTCGTTCCGGGACGACTTCGGGCAGTGGGACCCGAAGAACCAGCGGCCCGAGCTGTGGGCGCTCTACAACGGGCGGCACCACGCGGGCGAGTCGATCCGGGTGTTCCCGCTGTCCAACTGGACCGAACTGGACGTGTGGCACTACATCGCCCGCGAGCGGCTCTCGTTGCCGGAGATCTACTACGCGCACCAGCGCGAGGTCGTCGAGCGTGACGGCATGCTCTACGCGGTCAACGAGTTCCTCGCCGCCCGGGCGGGCGAGACCCCGTTCACCGCCACGGTCCGGTACCGGACGGTGGGCGACGCCTCGTGCACCGCGGCGGTGCGCTCGGACGCCGAAACGGTCGAGCAGGTGATCGAGGAGGTCGCCGCGACCCGGATCACCGAGCGCGGCGCGACCCGCGGCGACGACCGGGTCAGTGAGGCCGCGATGGAAGACCGCAAGCGGGAGGGCTACTTCTGATGACCGCTGTGGTCACCGAAAACCGAGCAATGGATCAAAACCGAGCCATGGATCTACTCCGCTTCGCCACCGCCGGCTCGGTGGACGACGGCAAGTCGACGTTGATCGGCCGCTTGCTGTATGACACGAAGTCGCTGTTCACCGACCAGTTGGCCGCCGTCGAAGCGGTCAGCGCCGCGCGCGGCGACGAATACACCAACCTCGCGCTGCTCACCGACGGCCTGCGGGCCGAGCGGGAGCAGGGCATCACGATCGATGTGGCGTATCGATATTTCGCCACGCCGCGGCGCAAGTTCATCATCGCGGACACCCCCGGGCACATCCAGTACACGCGGAACATGGTCACCGGCGCGTCCACCGCCGACCTGGCGCTGATCCTGGTCGACGCCCGCAAAGGCATCGTCGAGCAGTCCCGGCGGCACGCCTTCCTGTGCTCGCTGTTGCGGGTGCCGCACCTGGTGCTGTGCGTGAACAAGATGGACCTGGTCGACTGGTCCCGCGAGGTCTTCGAGCGGATCGCGGACGAGTTCACCTCGTTCGCGGCGAAGCTGGAGGCGCCGGACCTGACGGTGATCCCCATCTCCGCCCTGAACGGCGACAACATCGTCTCCCGGTCCGAGAACACCCCGTGGTATGAGGGGCCGTCGCTGCTGCACCACCTGGAGCACGTGCACATCGCCTCGGACCGCAACCTGGTCGACGTCCGCTTCCCGGTGCAGTACGTGATCCGGCCCCAGTCCACCACCGTCACCGACTACCGCGGCTACGCCGGGCAGGTGGCCTCCGGGGTGCTCAAGCCGGGCGACGAGGTGATGGTGCTGCCGTCCGGGTTCACCAGCCGGATCGCGGCCATCGACACCGCGGACGGGCCGGTCACCGAGGCGTTCCCGCCGATGTCCGTCACCGTGCGGCTGGAAGACGAGATCGACATCTCGCGCGGCGACCTGATCTGCCGTCCGCACAACCAGCCCGCCGTCACGCAGGACGTGGAGGCGATGGTCTGCTGGATGGACGAGACCCGGCCGCTGCAGGTGGGCAGCAAGTACACGATCAAGCACACCACCCGCACCGCCCGCACCGTGGTCCGTGGCCTGCAGTACCGGCTCGACGTGAACACGCTGCACCGGGACGAGGCCGCGACCAGCCTGGGGCTGAACGAGATCGGCCGGATCCGGCTGCGCACCACGACGCCGCTGCTGGCCGACGAGTACCGGCGCAACCGCACCACCGGCGGCTTCATCCTGATAGACGAGGCCAGCAACCGCACCGTGGCGGCCGGCATGATCATCGAAACCCGCTAGCCCCGCCTCGAAACCCGCCGATCTTGCGGTTGTCATGCCCAAAAGTCCGATATGGGACCTGACAAGTGCAAGATCGGCGGGGTTCCTTAGACGCGGGCGGCGCCCGGTCCCGGCGTCGCGGGGAAGGCCTCGGGGCGGGTGAAGCCGCGCGCCGCGTAGGCCGCCGCGACCGCGCTCGTCACCGTGCCCGTCGCGTCGGCGTCGACCAGGGCGAGCACGCAGCCGCCGAAGCCGCCGCCGGTCATCCGGGCCCCGTACGCACCGGCGGTCAGGGCCGCCTCGACCGCCGTGTCCACCTCCGGCACGGTGATCTCGAAGTCGTCGCGCATGGACGCGTGCGAGGCGGTCATCAGCGGACCGATCTCCCGGACCCGCCCCGAGCGCAGCAGGTCGACGGTGTCGAGCACCCGCTGGTTCTCGGTCACGATGTGCCGGGCCCGGCGCTGGGTCACCTCGTCGGTCAGCCGGTCGACGTCGGCCAGGGTCGCGTCGCGCAGCGCCGGGAGGTCGAGCAGCCGGGCCGCCGCCTCGCAGGTGGCGCGCCGGGCGGCGTACTCGCCGGTGACGTGCTGGTGCGGGGCCCGCGTGTCGATCACCAGCACGGTCAGCCCGTCGGCGGCCACGTCGAACGGGATGTGTTCCACCGCGAGCGACCGGCAGTCCAGGAAGAGCGCGTGGCCGGCTCGGCAGCGGATGGACGCCGACTGGTCCATGATCCCGGTCGGCGCGCCGACGTACACGTTCTCGGCGCGCCGGGCGAGCGCGGGCCGCTCGTCGACGGGCAGGTCGATGCCGCCGAGGTCGACGAGCGCGGTGAGGACCGCGGACTCCAGCGCGGCCGACGACGACAGGCCGGCGCCGAGCGGTACGTCGGAGGTGATGGCGAGCCGCGCGCCCGGCGGGTCGTAGCCGGCCTCGCGCAGCGCCCAGACGACGCCGGCGACGTAGGCGCCCCAACCGGTCACCACGCCGGGCTCGGCCACCTCGGCCGCGCCGAACGAGATCTGCTCACCAGCCTGCTCCGACCACACCGTCCACTGCGGACCGTCCGCCCGGGAGGCCGTGGCGACGGTGCGGTGCGGTAGCGCGAACGGCAGCACGAAACCGTCGTTGTAGTCGGTGTGCTCGCCGATCAGATTGACCCGGCCGGGCGCCGCCCAGACCCCCTCCGGCTCGCTGCCGTAGACCGCGACGAACTGCTTCATAGGCTGCGTCATAGAACAACGTGCTCCCGGTAGAAGGCCCATGCGTCGGACACCATGTCGTGGAGGGTCGGCTTGGCGGGCGTCCAGCCCAACTCGGCGCGGGCGAGGTCGGACGAGGCCACCAGGGCGGCCGGGTCACCCTCCCGGCGGGGGGCCATCTCGACCGGCAGCGGGTGCCCCGTCACCTCGCGCACCACCTCGACCACCTGCCGGTTGCTGAACCCGTTGCCGTTGCCCAGGTTGTAGATCCGGTGCTCGCCGGCCGTCGCGGAGTCGAGGGCGAGCAGGTGGGCCTGCGCCAGGTCGGCCACGTGGATGTAGTCGCGCACGCAGGTGCCGTCGATCGTCGGGTAGTCATCGCCGAAGAGTTGCAGCTTGTCGCGCCGGCCAGCGGCCACCTGAAGCGCGATGGGGATCAGGTGGGTCTCGGGGTCGTGGCGTTCGCCGATCGCGACGCCCGCGCGCCGGTAGGCGCCGGCCACGTTGAAGTAGCGCAGCGAGACGGCGGCCAGCTCGTGCGCGAACGCCTCGGAGGTGAGCGCCAGGTCGAAGGCGAGCTTCGTCGCCCCGTACGTGCTGGTGGGCGCCTTGGTCGCGGACTCGCGGATGGGCAGCTCGGTGGGGTTGCCGTAGACGGCGGCGGTGGACGAGAACACGAACCGGCGCACCCCCGCGGCGCGCACGGCGTCGAGCAGCGCCAGCGAACCGACGACGTTGGCGTCCCAGTACAGCTCGGGTTTGGTCATCGACTCGCCGGCCGCGATGAGGCCGGCGAAGTGCAGCACGCCGTCGAACCCGGCGTCCGGGGTGAGCACGGTGGCGGCGTCGTGGATCGACGCCCGGACGAAGGTGGCGTCGGGAGCCAGCGCCTCGGCGTGGCCGGTGCGCAGGTCGTCGAGCACGACCACCTCGTGGCCGGCGTCGAGCAGCAGCCGCGTGACCACGCTGCCGATGTATCCGGCGCCGCCGGTGACGAGCAGTTTCACTGCTCCCCCTTCACTCGTGGTAAGCCAGCCCTGAGGTTTCCGGCACAGGCTACGTCCGGAGACTGGGTGCACCCTGTCATCAGATTCTACCAATAGTCAACACATTCGAACATTACGCGGGGCGCTTAGCATGTCGTCATGGGACGAAGACCCGGCGCGGTGGCGCGGGCGCTCGCGCGGGCCGTCGTGCGCGTCGCCGATGCTCTCACCGCCCTGCTCGGCGTGGGCCGCACCGCCGGGCGGGAGAGTATCAGCGAGTCCGAGCTGCGCGACCTGATCGCCGCGAGCACGGTGCTGGACCCGGTGGAGCGCCGGATCATCGACGAGGTGCTCGTCGCCGGCGCCAGCCTGGTCCGCGAGGTGATGATGCCGCGCACCGACGTGGTCTTCCTCCAGGCGGGACTCACCCTGGACGAGGCCGTCGGCATGGTGCGCGCCGAGACGCACACCCGGTACCCGGTGGTGGACGGCACCCACGACGACGTGGTCGGCTTCGTGCACCTGCGCGACCTGCTGATCCGGCCGGCCGGCGACCCGCGGGCCACCGTCCGCGAGCTGACCCGCGAGGTGAAGCGGCTGCCCGGCAGCAAGCGAGTGCTGGCGGCGCTCTCCGAGATGCGGCGCGAGCGGCACCACCTCGCCGTGGTCGTCGACGAGTATGGCGGCACCGCCGGCATCGTCACGCTGGAAGACCTTATCGAAGAGCTGGTCGGCGAGATCCACGACGAGTACGACGCCGCGCCCGACCCGGCGCCGGCGGGCGCGCCCGTGGTGGTGGACGGCCGGCTCAACCTCGCCGACTTCGCCGAGCGCACCGGGTTCGCGCTCCAGCCCGGGCCGTACGAGACGGTCGGCGGGTACCTGATGGCGCGGCTGGGCCGGCTGCCGGCGGCCGGTGACGAGGTGACGGTGGCGGCGCCGGACGGCGCCGCGGGCGGCTGGCGGCTGCGCGTGCTCGACCTGGACGGCCGCCGCGTGGCCCGCGTCGGCGTGGCCCCCCTCGCCGTACCGCGCCAACCCTCCCATGACCCGCGCCAACCTTCCCAAGATCAAGGCGTCCTCACGTCGTGAGAACCACGACCGGGACGCCTTGATCATGGCGGTGGCCGCTGTCAGGGGGGAGGGGTGGGGCTGTCAGAATGGCCGGCATGTCGGTGTCAGCCAATGACCTCGCCCCCCGCCCCCGGGTGCTCTCCGGCATCCAACCGACCGCTGATTCGTTCCACCTGGGCAATTACCTGGGTGCGGTCCGTAACTGGGTGGCGATGCAGGAGACCCACGACGCCTTCTACTGCGTCGTCGACCTGCACGCGATCACCGCGGGACACGACCCGGCACTGCTGCGCCAGCGCACCCGGGTGGCGGCGGCGCAGCTCCTCGCCGCCGGGCTCGACCCCGAGCGGTGCACGCTTTTCGTGCAGTCGCAGGTCCCGGAGCACGCCCAGCTCGGGTGGGTGATGGGCTGCATCACCGGGTTCGGCGAGGCGAGCCGGATGACCCAGTTCAAGGACAAGTCCGCCAAGCAGGGTGTCGACCGGGCCAGCGTGGGCCTGTTCACATACCCGATCCTCCAGGCCGCCGACATCCTGCTCTACCAGGCCGACGCGGTGCCGGTGGGCGAGGACCAGCGTCAGCACCTGGAGCTGACCCGCGACCTGGCGCAGCGGTTCAACCGGCAGTTCGGGCACACGTTCACCGTGCCCGCGGCGTATATCGTGCGCGACACCGCGAAGATCACCGACCTGCAGGAGCCGACCGCCAAGATGTCGAAGTCGGCGTCCTCGCCGGCCGGCATCATCGAGCTGCTCGACGACCCGGCCAAGTCGGCGAAGAAGATCAAGTCGGCGGTCACCGACACCGGTCGCGAGATCATCTTCGACGCGGAGAGCAAGCCGGGCATCGCCAACCTGCTGACCGTCTACTCCGCGCTGTCCGGCCGGTCCATCGACGAGCTGGTCACGGCGTACGCCGGCAAGGGGTATGGGGATCTGAAGAAGGACCTGGCCGAGGTGGTGGTCGAGTTCGTCGGGCCGATCCAGCGACGCACCCAGGGATACCTGGACGATCCGGCGCAGCTGGACAAGCTGCTCGCGATCGGCGCCGAGAAGGCCCGGGCGGTGGCCGCGCCGACGCTGCGTACGGCGTACGACCGGATCGGGTTCCTGCCCCCGGCGCGGACCGCCTGACGCGTGGCGGCCAGCGACGACCGGCTCACCCGGGTCGGGGTGGCGATCGACATCCCCGAGCCGTGGGGGAGCGTGCTGACCCAGCGGCGGGCCGCGGCGGGCGACCCCCAGGCGGCGTACGTGCCGGCCCACCTCACCCTGCTCGGACCCACCGAGATCGAGCCGGACCAGCTCGACGCGATTGAGAAACACCTGGCCGCGGTGGCCGCCGGACACCCGCCGTTCGTCATGCACCTGCGCGGCACCGGCACGTTCCGGCCGCTCACCGAGGTGGTCTTCGTCGTGGTGGCCGCCGGCATCAGCGAGTGCGAGCTGCTCGCCGCCGCCATCGGCGCCGCCGACGAGCTGCGCCGGGAGACCCGCTTCCCGTACCACCCCCACGTGACGGTGGCCCAGGACGTCCCGGCCGCCGCGCTCGACCAGGTGTACGACGATCTGGCCGGCTTCGAGGCCCGGTTCGCGGTGGACGCGTTCACGCTCTTCTCGCACACCGGCGAGGCGCGCTGGCAACCCCGGCGCGACTTCCCCCTCGGCGGTTGATCATGGGTGCCGGCGGTTAGGTGGGCGGGGCTTAGGTCAAGATGTGCGCGTGAGTATCGTCGCGCGCATCGAGGCCGCGCTCGCCGCCGCGCGCCGGCGATCCGCCGCCTTCGACCACTTCTGGCGCGCGATGGACCGGTACGGCGAGGTGCTGGGCGCCCGGCTGGCGGCCGCGATCGCGTACTACGGGTTCTTCGCCGTGTTCGCGCTCGCGCTGGTGGCGTACTGGGCGTTCGGCTTCGTGCTGCGGCGCAGCATCGACGTGCGGTTGGCGGTCGACGACTTCCTGAACCAGAACCTGCCGTTCCTCAACATCCAGCAGATCAGCGACAGCAGCGACACGGTCGGCATCGTCGGTCTCGCCGTGCTGGTACTCACCGGCATCGCCTGGATCGAGGCGATCCGTTCGTCGCAGCGGTTCATCTACGGGGTACCGCAGCAGCCCGGCAACATCGTGATCCGCCGCATCGTCGACCTGGCCGTCATGGTCGTGGTGTTCCTGCTGCTCGCGGTCTCGGTCGCGGCCGTCGACGGGCTGGAGACGCTGCTGCGCTGGCTCGCCCCGGCGCCGGTGGTGACCGTGGTGAGCTGGGTGCTGACCGCCTTCCTGAACGTGGTGCTCGCGGCCGCGCTGCTGGTCGCCGTTCCCCGGTTGCGGATGCACCCGCGGCGCTTCCTGCCGGCGGTCGTGCTGGTCGCGGTGGGCGTGACGGTGCTGAACACGATCGGGCGGGAGTACATCGTGCGCGCGGACCGGAATCCGGCGTACACGGTCGTCACCGGCGCCGTCGGCCTGCTCCTCTACCTGTACCTGCTGAACCAGCTGCTGCTCTTCGGCGCGGCCCTGGCCGCGACCAGCACCCACGGCCGCGTCATCGACCTCTCCGCCCCGAACAACCACTCCGACCCTTCATGATCAAGGCGTCCTTCATGTCGCTATGACGACGTGAAGGACGCCTTGATCATGGATTTGGCGAAACGGCGACCGGAGGCCGGATAGCGGGCCATCATGAACAAGATGGGGGCACTCATCACGCTCGACCTGCCGGGTGACGTGCCGGCGCGCGAACTGCCGTGGGTCATCACGTTCGGGCCGCTGGAAGACGATCTTGGCTGGGAGCCGGTGGTATGCGGGCCGTACGAGCGCGCGCACGCGGTCGCGCTCGCGGAATCGATCGCCGCCGAAGAAGACCTGCTGGCGGTCATCGAGCCGATGCTGCCGTACACCACGGTGGACGAGATCCGGCGGGAGATCGCCGCGGCACGGCTGGCGGCCGAACAGTCCGATGAGGACCACGAACATCCGGACGACCGTGGCGACTACGAGCAGGAGTACGTCGAGCCGTCGGAGCCGCCGACCCCCGACGAGGTGCGCGCCGGCCAGTCCCGGCTCGCCATCCGCCTCACCACCCAGATCTGGTCATGAGTGTTTACCCCGGTCGGGCCGCGGGTAGCCGAACGGTACGCCGGTCGTTCGTCGAGCTTCGCGCCGCCGGGCGGCTGGATCCGGCGCCCCCGGCCCGTTACTGGGTTCGGGGCGCGCTGCTGTCCACTGTGGCCGCACAGGTCGAGGAGCGCACCACCAGCTCGGGCCGGAAGACGTACTCCGAGCGAGGCGCGCCGTGGCCGCCGATCTCGTCGACGAGCGCCCGCACCGCCGCCGCCGCCATCGCGGTAACCGGCTGGCGCAGCGTGGTGAGCGGCGGGTCGGTGAAGGCGATCAGCGGCGAGTCGTCGTACCCGACCACCGACACGTCCGCGGGGACCGACCGGCCGCGCTGGCGTACCGCGCGGATCGCGCCGAGCGCCATCAGGTCCGAGCCGCAGACGATCGCGGTGACCCCCCGGTCGAGCAGCCGCGCCGCGGCGGCCTGCCCGCCTTCGACACCGAAGAGCGAGAGCGAGATCAGCTCGTCGACCTCCTCGTCGGGCAGCCCGAGGAGGCGCGTCATCGCCGACCGGTACCCGGCGAGTTTGCGCCGCACCGGCATGAACCGGCTCGGCCCGGAGATGAGGCCGATCCGCCGGTGGCCCAGCGCGACCAGGTGACCGACGGCCAGCTCGCCGGCTTCCCGGTCGTCGCAGGACACGAACGGCGCGTCGACGCCCGCCACGTACCCGTTGACCAGCACGATCGGCAGCGACTTGGCGAGCAGTCGACGGTACCGGTCGGGGTCGGCCGCGGTGTCCGCGTGCAGCCCGGACACGAAAACGATGCCCGCCACCTGCCGGTCGAGCAGCATCTCGACGTACTCGTCCTCGGTCACCCCGCCGGGCGTCTGCGTGCACAGCACCGGGGTGTAACCGCTGCGCGCCAGGTTCGACTCGATGACCTGGGCGAAGGCCGGGAAAATCGGATTGTCGAGCTCCGGAACGACCAGTCCGACCAGACCGGCGCTGCGCTTGCGCAGCCGGGCCGGACGCTCGTAGCCGAGCACGTCGAGGGCGGTGAGCACCGCCTGGCGGGTTTCGGTGGAAACGCCCGGCCGGTCGTTGAGCACGCGCGACACCGTGGCCTCGCTGACCTGGGCCTGCTCCGCGATGTCCGCCAGCCGTGCACGCATGGCTGCACGCTATCTCGCACCCTGTGGTTAGGAAGGGACCCTTCCTATGCACAAAGCGATAAGAAGGGGCCCTTCCTTGCACTCAGCGGAGGGCGTCGCGGAGCCAGGTGTAGTTGGGCATCTGGGCGGGGATCGGCGGCCAGCCGTTGATGATCGCCATCAGCTGCCAGTACCGCTCCGGGCGCGGGTCGACGGTCGACTCCAGGAGGGTGAGCACCTCCTGCCGGTACTCGGGTCCGTCGGCCCGTCCGGACGCCGCCGCGAGCGCGGCCATCAGGTCCTCCAGGATCGGCGCCGCCGCGGGCCCCGCGGGGTCGATCCCGGCGGCCACGGCCGCACCGGCCTTCTCGCTGATCAGCTCGTGGGTCTCCGCTCCCAGCGAGGCGCCGGCCCGCGCGCCCGAGGTGCTCATCCCGCGCAGGAGCGCGCGGAAGTCGGGATCGGCGACCAACTCGGACAGTTCCAGCCAGGCGTCGATCTGCTCGTCGGTGGGTTCGTCGGGCAGTTCCGGCGTGACCGAGCGCAGCTTCGCTTCGAGCTGCGGATCCACCGGCACGCCGTCGAAGATGCTGTCCAGGAACTCCTCGATGATGCGGCGCCGCTCCTCGGCGGTCGCCTTGGCAATGCGGTTCATGCGATCTACCTCCCGCGGTGAAGGGTCACGGTGAGCCAGGGCGCGCAGCACGGCACGGCGTACCCGCAGGACCCGGATCTGGGCGTCGGTGGCCGCCGCGTGCCGGGCGGCGATGCCGCCCAGGTCGGCCTCCCGGTCGAGCACCCGCCGGATCGTGGCCAGGTCCAGACCGAGGTCGCGCAGCGTCCGCACGAAGTCCAGGCGCAGCGCGCTCTCCGCGTCGTACCGCCGGTGTCCGGACCGGGTCCGGCCGGCCTCGGGTACGAGGCCGAGGTCGGAGTAGTACCGGATGGTCTTGACCGACAGGCCGGTGCGGTCCGCCAGCTCACCGATGTTCATGAGGTCGATCGTGAAATCTCCCCCCACTGGAGGTTCAACGCATTAACAAGGCTCGGATGGCCGTGGCGTAGGTTTTTTTGTCCGGCCCGTCCGCGATGACGCGCTGGAGCGCATATCCGGGGATAAGTCCGAAGAGGACGGCGCCGATGGCTTCGAGGTCGGCCTCCGGGGGCAGGTCCCCGGCCTCCTGCGCGCGGCGCGCGATGGCGGTGAAGCGCCCGCGGAACCGGCCGTACTTGTCGGCGACGAACCCGGCGAGGATCGGGTCGCGCAGCGACTCGGCCCACACCTGGATCGCGATGCGGAAGACGCCGTCGGGCCCGGTCTGCGCGTCGGCGAAGCCGAGTGCCCGGTCGATCGCGTCGGCCAGGGGCAGCGGCGGCTCGTGCGCGACGATCTCGCCGAACACCTCGTCGGCGCCCTCCAGCACCTCCTCGGCGATCGCCGTCACGAGTTCCTGCTTGCTCTTGAAGTACCGGTAGACGGCCCCCACGGACAGGCCGGCCTCGGCGATCACGTCCTGCATGGAGGTGGCGTGGAAGCCGTTCCGGCTGAAGCAGACCCGGGCGGCGTCGAGGATCTGCTGGCGCCGGGCGGCGAGGTGTTGGTCGGACACGCGTGGCATGGCACACAGTGTAAAACGAATGCTCGTTCTTGACACCTTCCCGTTGCGGGAGCATTGTGCTTATAGAGAACGAGGATTCGTTTTAAGGAGTCGAGATGGCGCACCGCCAACCGCCCGCTGTCGTTCTGGGTGTCGTTGCCGCGACGGCTGTGGTGTTGCTCCAAGGGCTGCTCGTGGCGCTCTTCGTCGCGCCGTCGGCCCAGCCCGAACCGCACGACCTGCCGGTGATCGTCGCCGGCCCGGCGCCCGCCGCCGACGCGTTCGCCCAGCGGCTCTCGGCCGCGCGGCCCGGCGGGTTCGAGATCGTCACGAAGCCGGACGCCGCGGCCGCCGACGCCGCACTGCGCGACCACGAGGCGTACGCCGCATTCGTGGTGGGCGCGGGCGGCGCGACGCTGCACACCGCGTCCGGCGCGAGCCCCACCGTCGCGGCGATCCTCGGCCAGGCGGCGCAGCAGTTCGCCGGCAGCCAGCCGGTCCAGGTGGTCGACGTGGTGCCGACCGACCCGGACGACCCGCGCGGCGCCGGCTTCGCCACCGGGTTCCTGCCGCTGGCCATGACCAGCCTCGCCGCGGGCTCCGTGCTCGTCCTGCTACTGCGGTCGCGCACCGCCCGGCTGGCCGGCCTCGCCACGTACGCCGTGCTGGCCGGCGTGGTCGCCACGGCCGTGCTGCAGTACTGGCTGGGTGTCCTGCCCGGCGACTATCTGTTGAACGCCGCCGGGATCGCGCTGTTCGGGCTGGCCGCCGCCGCGACCGTCACCGGGCTCGGCGCGCTGCTCGGCACCCCCGGCATCGGGCTCGGCGCGCTGGTGGTCTTCCTGGTGGCCAACCCACTGTCGGCGGTCAGTTCGGCGCCGGAGTTGCTGCCCGAGCCGTGGGGCGCGGTCGGCCAGTGGCTGCCCGTCGGCGCCGGTGCCACGCTGCTGCGCTCCACCGCCTACTTCGACGGCGCCGGCGGCGCGTTCGCGGCGATGGTCCTGACCGGGTACGCCGTGGTCGGCCTCACGCTGGTGGTGCTCGGCCGCAAGGCCACCCACCCCGAGTCCGCCCCCGCGTAGCCCCATGATCAGGGCGTCCTTCAAGTAGTTCTAACGACTTGAAGGACGCCCTGATCATGGGCGTCGCTATAGTCATCGACCGTGGAAGCACTCCGGCTGATTCTTCGATACGCGCACCTGATCGGGTTCGCGCTGCTGCTCGGCGGGGCGATCGTCCAGTTTGTCTCGGGCAAGATCCGCATCAACGTCGCGATGCTCGCGGGCGCGATCACCATGGTCGTCACCGGGGTGGGGTTGGCCGCGCCGCTGCGGGGCGGCGGCGACGCCGAGCCGTCGCCGGTGAAGCTCGCGGTCAAGCTCCTGATCGCCCTGATGATCTTCGTCATGGTCTTCTTCTCCCGCAAGCGCGAGGAGGTCAACCGGGGCCACTTCATTGGCATCATCGCGCTCACCCTGGTCAACGCCGCGGTCGCCGTCTTCTGGCGGTGACCGTCCGCCGTGGGCGCCCCGCTCCATGATCAAGGCGTCCTTCATGTAGTCATAACGACGTGAGGGACGCCTCGATCATGAGGGAAGGGGTCTACTCGCCGGTCACGGGCGTGTAACAGGGGCTAAACAACCGTGCATGATCCTCGGCCGGCGGGCGGTCGGCAGCGTACGCTCCCGACCGTGGAATCACCGCCAACCAGCGGTGCGCTGTGGGGAAGGAGATCGTCTTGCGCTCTGCGCGTGGGATGCGGGTCGTCTCGATATTTGCGGTAGGCGGGCTCGCGCTGAGCGCCGTCGCCTGTGGTGACGCTCCGGAAGAAGACAGCGGCGGCACGGCCGCCGACAAGTATCTGGCCTGCATGGTGACCGACGTCGGTGGCATCGACGACCGGTCGTTCAACACGTCGGCGTGGAAGGGCATCGAGGCCGCCGCGTCCGAGGACAGCAACATCGACAAGGAATACGTCGCGTCGAGCGCCGAGGCCGACTACGAGGTGAACCTGAAGGCCTACGTCAGCAAGGACTGCGACTTCATCCTCGCGGTCGGCGGCCTGATGGAGAAGGCGACGGCCAACGTCGCGAAGGCGAACACGGGCAAGCAGTTCGGCATCGTGGACAGCAAGATCGCTGACGCCACGAACGTCTACCCGATGCAGTTCGACACCGCCCAGGCGGCGTTCCTCGCCGGGTACCTGGCGGCCGGCTACTCCAAGTCCGGCAAGGTCGGCACGTACGGCGGCATGAAGATCCCGCCGGTGACGATCTTCATGGACGGCTTCGCCGACGGCGTGGCCCACTACAACCAGGTCAAGGGCAAGAACGTCCAGGTGCTGGGGTGGAACAAGACCAGCCAGAACGGCTCGTTCACCAACGACTTCGTCAAGCAGGACGAGGGCAAGAAGGTCAGCGACACCCTGGTCGCCCAGGGCGCCGACGTGGTCTTCCCGGTCGCCGGTGGCGCCGGCCTCGGCACCGCGGCGGCCGCGCAGGCGGCGGGCGAGAAGTACTCCGTGATCTGGGTGGACGTCGACGGGTGCGAGAGCGCGCAACAGTACTGCGCGCAGTTCCTCACCACGGTCGTCAAGAACATCCCGGACGCGGTGAAGGACGCCGTGCTCAAGGGCGCCAAGGGTGAGTCGCTCGCCAGCTCGTCCGGCTTCCTCGGCACGCTGGCGAACAACGGCGTCTCGCTCGCGCCGTACCACGAGTTCGACAGCAAGGTCCCGGCGGAGCTGAAGGCCGAGGTCGACAAGCTCAAGCAGGACATCATCGCCGGCACGGTCAAGGTCACCTCGCCGGCTCAGCCGAAGTAAGGACCACGTGGTCAGGGCGTCCCCCAGCATGGGGGACGCCCTGAGCACCATAAAAGCGGGAGGCTCCGCTGAAGCTCGAACTGCGTGGCATCACGAAGCGGTTCGGTGACCTGGTCGCCAACGACCACATCGACCTGACGGTGGAGCCTGGCGAGATCCACGCCCTGCTGGGCGAGAACGGCGCCGGCAAGTCGACGCTGATGAACGTGCTCTACGGGCTGCTCCAGCCGGACGAGGGCGAGATCCTGGTCGACGACGAACCGGTGCAGATCCGCAGCCCGCGCGACGCCATCACGGCCGGCATCGGCATGGTGCACCAGCACTTCATGCTGGTACCGGTCTTCACCGTCGCCGAAAACGTCATGCTCGGCGCGGAGAAGGTGCGCGGTGGCATCGCCGGCTTCCTCGACCACCGCCGCGCGCGCCGCGAGGTCGCCGAGGTCTCCGAGCGGTACGGGCTGCGCGTCGACCCGGACGCCACGGTCGAGGACCTGCCGGTCGGGGTGCAGCAGCGGGTCGAGATCGTCAAGGCGCTGACCCGCGACGTGGAGCTGCTCATCCTCGACGAGCCGACCGCGGTGCTGACCCCGCAGGAGACCGAGGACCTGCTCACGGTCATGCGGTCGCTGAAGGAGTCCGGCAAGTCGATCGTCTTCATCACGCACAAGCTAGGCGAGGTCAAGGCGATCGCCGACCGGATCACGGTGATCCGCCGCGGGCGCACCGTCGGCACCGCCGCGCCGGACGCGAGCCGCGACGAGCTCGCGGCGCTGATGGTGGGTCGCACGGTGAGCCTGACCGTCGACAAGAAGCCCGCGGAGCCGGGCGAGCCGGTGCTGACGCTGGAAGGGCTCGTCGTCAACGACGAGCGCGGCCACCAAGCGGTCGCGGGCGTGGATTTGACGGTACGGGCGGGCGAGGTGCTCGGCATCGCCGGCGTGCAGGGCAACGGGCAGACCGAGCTGGTCGAAGCCATCATGGGGCTGCGCCCGCTGGTGGCCGGCACGGTAACGCTCGCCGGTGAGCGGATCGACGGCTGGTCCACCAAGAAGGTGCTGGGCGCCGGCGTCGGGTACGTCCCGGAGGACCGCAGCGTCGACGGGATCGTCAAGGAGTTCACCGTCGCGGAGAATCTGGTGCTGGACATCTACGACCGGCCACCGTTCGGTTCCCGCCTGGCGCTCAAGCCGGACGCGATCGCCACGTCGGCCAAGGAGCGGATCGCGCAGTTCGACGTGCGTACGTCGTCGCACGAGACGCCGGTCGGCACGCTCTCCGGCGGCAACCAGCAGAAGGTGATCGTGGCGCGCGAGATGTCCCGCCCGCTGAAGCTTTTCGTGGCTTCCCAGCCGACCCGCGGCGTCGACGTCGGCTCGATCGAGTTCATCCACAGCCGGATCGTGCACGAGCGCGACATCGGCACCGCCGTGCTGCTGGTCTCCAGCGAGCTCGACGAGGTGATCGGGCTGGCGGACCGGATCGCGGTGATGTACCGGGGCCAGATCCTGGCGATCGTCTCCCCGGAGACCCCGCGCGAGGAGATCGGCCTGCTGATGGCCGGTATCCACGCCGAGGAGGCGGCATGAGCGAAACGGACGAGAAGCCGCCGTCGCTGGCGCGGCTGTTCCTGCATAACCTGTGGGCGGCCAACACCGTCATGGTGAGCGTGCTGGCGGTGGTGCTCGCGCTGGTCATCGGCGGGATCCTGATCATCGTCTCCGATCCCGACGTGCTGGAGACGTTCGGCTACTTCACGTCCCGACCGCAGGACGCGCTGAACGGCAGCTGGCAGGCGGTCAGCGAGGCGTACGCGAATCTGTTCAAGGGTGCGATCGTCGACCCGGCGGCGGTCGGCGACTGGCTGAGTGGCGACGGCGGCTGGCAGCCGGTGTTCGGGCCGATCTCGGAGACGCTCACCTACACCGCGCCGCTGGTCTTCACCGGGCTGTCGGTGGCGCTCGCGTTCCGCGGCGGCCTGTTCAACATCGGCGCCCAGGGTCAGGCGATCGTCGGCGTGATCCTGGCCGCCATGGCCGGCTTCCTGCTGCCGCTGCCGCCGGTGCTGCACCTGGTGGTCGCGCTGCTGGCGGGCGCGCTGGGCGGCGCGCTATGGGGGTTCGTCCCGGGCTTCCTCAAGGCGCGCACCGGCGCCCACGAGGTGATCAACACGATCATGCTCAACTACGTCGCGATCTACTTCCTGGGCTGGATCATCATCCAGAAGGGCATCCAGGACCCGGGCCGCACCGACGCGATCAGCAAGCCGGTCGACTCGTCCGCGCAGCTGCCCCGCCTACTCGGTGACGACCTGCGGGTGCACGCCGGCATCCTGCTGGCGGTCGCCGCCACCTGGGGCGTCGCGTGGCTGCTGGAGCGGTCCACGTTCGGCTTCGAGCTGCGCGCGGTCGGCGCCAACCCGGACGCGGCCCGCACCGCCGGCATCAGCGTCACCGGCGTGTACGTCATGGTCATGGTCATCTCCGGCGGGCTCGCCGGCCTCGGCGGCGCGAACATGGTGCTCGGCAGCACCGCGGAGGCGCTCACCCCGTTGGTGGTGGCCCAGATCGGCTTCGACGGCATCCTGGTCGCGCTGCTCGGCCGGGTCAAGCCGTGGGGCGTGGCGCTGGCCGCACTGCTCTTCGGCGCGCTGCGCGCCGGCGGCAACACGATGCAGTCGTTCTCCGGCATCTCGCTCGAGCTGGTCACGGTGCTGCAGGCGCTGATCGTCATCTTCATCGCCGCGCCGGCCCTGGTGAAGGCGATCTTCCAGCTACGCGCCGCCCGCGCCGCGCGGCTACAGACGAGCCTGGCGAAGGGGTGGTGAGCGGGGTGCCCACCACCACCGCAGACGAGGTCACGCTCGCGCCGGTACCGGTGAGCTTCTGGACCCGCGGCCGCAAGGTCGGCGCGGGCCTGGCGGTCGCCGGTGTGCTCGCCGCCGTCCTCTTTGGAGCGTTGGCCACATCGCAGACGGTTCGGTTCACGCTCAGCGAGGACGCCAGTGGCGCGGCGCTGAGCATCGACGGCACGTTCGGCGCCATCCTCTTCGGACTGATCGCGGCGGCGGCCGGCGCGGCGCTGCTGGTGCGGGACCGCTGGTTCCCCTGGCTGCTCGGCGCCGGCGTGGTCGGACTGGTGCTGTCGTTCCTGTGCTGGCAGATCTCCGACGCGCCCACCGGGCAGAACTTCATGCCGCTGGTCAACATGGTGCGCGGCACGTTCCTGCTGGCCGTACCGCTGATCTTCGGGGCACTCGCGGGCGTGCTGTGTGAACGGTCCGGCGTGGTGAACGTGGCCATCGAGGGCCAGCTGCTGATGGGCGCGTTCGGCGGCGCGCTGGTCGGCACGATGACCGGCAGCGTGTGGGCCGGCCTGATCGCGGCGATGGCGGGCGGGGTATTCGTCTCGCTGCTGCTCGCCGTGTTCACCATCCGCTACCTGGTCGACCAGGTGGTCATGGGCATCGTGCTCAACCTGCTGGCGGTCGGCCTGACCGGCTTCCTCTACGAGCGGCTGATGCAGACCGATCAGCAGTCGTACAACCAGCCGCCGCACTTCGGCACCTGGGAGATCCCGCTGCTGTCGGACATCCCGGTGCTCGGGCCGGCGCTCTTCCGCGGCAACATCTTCCTCTACACCGCGCTGATCCTGGTCGCGGTCGTCCACATCGGACTCTTCCGGACCCGGTGGGGGCTGCGCACCCGGTCGGTGGGCGAGCATCCGACGGCCGCCGACACGCTGGGCGTACGGGTGCTGGGGCTGCGGTACCGCAACGTGCTGCTCGCCGGCGCGGTGGCGGGCATGGGCGGCGCCTCGTACACGCTGCTGCTCTACTCGTTCACCAAGAACATGATCGGCGGCAAGGGCTTCATCGCGTTGGCCGCGCTGATCTTCGGCCGCTGGAGCCCTACGGGCGCGTTGCTGGCGGCGCTGTTCTTCGGCTTCGCCGACCAGCTAGGCACCTACCTGAGCGCGATCAACAGCGTCATCCCCAGCCAGTTCACGGCAATGCTCCCGTACCTGGCGACGATGTTCGCGGTAGCCGGCCTGGTCGGCCGAGTGCGCGCCCCGGCCGCTGACGGCAAGCCTTACATCAAGGGCTAACCCCCCTCATGATCAAGGCGTCCTTCAAGTAGTTAGAACTACTTGAAGGACGCCTTGATCATGAATGCGATGCTCGGGGGATGAGCAAGAAAGTCCCCGTGGGCGCGATCATTCCCGTCGTGGCGGTGTGCGTCGCCGTCATGTGTGTCGGGTATTTGTGGCGCGCCACCGACGGGCCCCGCGACGCCGCGCGCGCCTACTTCGAGGTTCTGGGCGCGGGCGACGGCGACGACGCCTGCCAGCGGATGACGAGGTCGTTCCAGCGGGAGATGACCAGCCGCTGGTCAGCCGGGGAGTGTGCCGGCGCGGTCTCCGCCATGCTCGCGGATCTGTCCGGCGCGGAGCGAAAGGAACTGGGCGAAACGGGTACCTCGAGCGTCACGGTGACCGGCGGTAACGCGACCGTCGACGTGCGTGGCAACCCATTGGGTATCGTGACGGTGCGTTTGGCCGAATTGGACGGTGAGTGGCTGGTGGCCGGCCACCAGTGAGGGGCGACCGACCGCATGGTGGATGCCGATGCGCGCGGGCCCAGGGCCGGCGCCCACCCCACGCCGTTGTGGATCTAGCCGAGTTTGGGTCGCTATTTCGCCCTAACTCGACGACTTCCACAGCGGAACTCGGCCACCCAGATCAACCGCACGGTCACCTGGTGCCCGACGTCCGGTTCGACCTGAACCGCGTGGGCGGCGGCAACGCGGCCCCGCTCGTGCGGCCCCGTTCCCGCGGCCCCACTCCCATTCCCGCCCCCGTTCCCGCGGCCCCACTCCCGTTCCCGCCCCCGTTCCCGCGGACCCCATTCCCGCGGCCCCGCTCCCACTCCCACTTCCACTTCCGCCCCCGTTTCCCGCGGACCCCGTTCCCGCGGCCGCCGACCCCGCGGCCCTCGTTCCCGCGGCCGCCGGCCCCGCCGATCAAGGAAAACCCTGCCGATCAAGGGCTCCGGAACCCAGAACAGAGATCGAACCATGTGCCCAAGCCCTTGATCGGCGGGTAAGCGCGGTGCGCGGCGGGTAAGCGCGGTGCGCGGCGGGTAAGCGCGGTGCGCGGCGGGTAAGCGCGGTGCGCGGCGGGTAAGCGCGGTGCGCGGCGGGCAGGCGCGGTGCGCGGGCGGGTAAGCGCGGCGCGCGGTGCGTGGCGGGTAGGCGCGGTGCGTGGCGGGTGGGGGGCGGTGGTGAGCGTCGGCGATAGGATGAGGCGTGGAGATCAACTGGCCGGAGCTGCGGGCTGCGGCGGTCGAGGTGATGCGCAACGCGTACGCGCCGTACTCGCGGTTTCCGGTCGGCGCGGCCGCCCTGGTCGACGATGGCCGGATCGTGGCCGGCTGCAACGTGGAGAACGCCGCCTACGGCGTGGTGCTGTGTGCCGAGTGTGGCGTCATCTCGTCCCTGCACGCCACCGGCGGTGGGCGGATCGTCGCGCTGTCCTGTGTGGGTGGCGACGGGCAGCCCCTCATGCCGTGCGGGCGCTGCCGGCAGCTGCTGTGGGAGCACGGCGGCCCGGAGTGCCTGATCGAGGCGGTGCCCCGGCCGCTCCGGATGGACGAGCTGCTGCCGCACGCGTTCGGGCCGGCCGATCTGGCCGCGGCCGCCGCCCGCGATGTCGAGCCGGAGAAGTCGCCGGTGCCGCCGCGCCTGCTGCGCTGGCGCGGCCGCGGCACCGCCTTCGTGCATCCGGACCTGGCTGGCGGCCAGCGCGTCTGGACCGGGTACTGGGACCGGTCCACCGGCACGGACGGCAAGGAGACCGGCATCCTGGAGGAGGCGCCGACCTGGCCGGACGTCGATGATGCCATCGCGTGGGGCCGGGCGCGGACACCGCGGGTGATCCTGGTGACCGAGGACGGCACGATGCGCTGGGTGGGCGAGGGCGACCCGCCGGAAGCTACATCATGATCAAGGCGTCCCTGTAGTCGGCTGTGGCGTAGGGGCGGTGGGCGGGGACTTGAAGGACGCCTTGATCATGGGGAGAGGGGAGCGGGAGTGTTCAACGCGGTAGATGTGATTCGCACCAAGCGGGACGGTCACGCGCTGTCGGACGCGGAGATCGACTGGGTGGTCGACGCGTACACCCGCGGGGTTGTCGCCGACGAGCAGATGGCCGCGCTGGCCATGGCGATCCTGCTGCGCGGCATGACGCCCGGCGAGATCGCTCGCTGGACCGGCGCGATGATCGCCAGCGGCGAGCGGCTGGACCTGTCCAGCCTCCCGCGCCCGACCGTCGACAAGCACTCCACCGGCGGCGTCGGCGACAAGATCACGCTGCCGCTGACCCCCCTCGTGGCGGCGTGCGGCGCGGCCGTGCCGCAGCTGTCCGGGCGCGGCCTCGGCCACACCGGCGGCACCCTCGACAAGCTGGAGGCAATCCCCGGCTGGCGGGCCCGGCTGAGCAACGCCGAGTTCCTGGCCCAGCTCCGCGACGTGGGCGCGGTCGTCTGCGCCGCCGGCGAGGGTCTGGCGCCGGCGGACCGCAAGCTGTACGCGCTGCGCGACGTCACCGGCACCGTCGAAGCGATCCCGTTGATCGCCAGCTCGATCATGAGCAAGAAGATCGCCGAGGGCACCGGCGCGCTGGTGCTCGACGTGAAGGTCGGCTCCGGCGCGTTCATGAAGTCCGAGGCGGACGCCCGCGAGCTCGCCACCACCATGGTCGAGCTGGGCCAGGCCCATGGGGTACGCACGGTGGCCCTGCTCACCGACATGTCGACGCCGCTCGGCCGGAAAGTGGGCCACGCGCTGGAGGTCGAGGAGTCGGTCGAGGTGCTGGCCGGCGGCGGGCCGGACGACGTCGTCGAGCTGACGCTGGCGCTTGCCCGGGAGATGCTGGCCGCGGCGGGGCTCGACGGCGATCCGGCGAAGGCGCTCGCGGATGGCCGGGCCATGGACTCGTGGCGGGCGATGGTGCGGGCGCAGGGCGGCGACCCGGACGCCCCGCTGGCCGTCGCCCCGGAGACCGAGACCGTCCGCGCCGACCGGGACGGATTCGTGACGGCGGTCGACGCGTACCCGATCGGGGTGGCCGCATGGCGGCTGGGCGCCGGGCGGGCGCGCAAGGAGGACCCGGTCAGCGCCTCCGCCGGGGTGGTGCTGTTCAAGAAGCCCGGCGACCCGGTGCGCGCCGGGGAGGCGCTTTACGAGCTGCGTACCGAGGAGGCCAGCCGGATCCCGGCGGCGTTGGCGGCGGCCGGCGGCGCGGTCGTGGTCGACGCGGCCGCGCCGAGCCCGCGTCCGCTGGTGCTCGACCGGATCGCCTGACCGGCGCTATCCTCCCTGGCCAGGGGGAACATCTGTCGAGACAGGGATGGCACCGTGGCTGTACCCGCCCCTGACCCCCGAGCGGTCCGCGCCGCCAGCGTCGATGAGCTGCGCCGGATGCGCCTGCCGCTCCCACCCCCGCAGTTCCCGCTCGTCTGGGAGCCCGGCGACCAGGTCGAGCTGCGCCCGACCGCCGAGATCGAGGCCCGCACCGCGATCCTGCACCTCGTGCTGGCCCGCTGCTTCGGCATGCCGCCCGACGCGGCGATGAGCTGGCTGCTGGCCTCGCACCTGGTGGAGCAGGTGACGCCGCCGGAGTGGCAGTTCGTGGTGGTCGGCAAGGGCGACCACCGGTCGTTCGTGCTGCACCACGAAGCGGTGGCCGCGCTGGCCTGGGTGCTGGGCCTCACCAAGCACCTCGACCCGGAGGCGCCGCCCGACGACCGGCTGGCGGACCAGCTGCCGCACCTGCCGGCGGGGGAGACGTTCGCCCAGTGGCGGTCGCGCTCGCTCGCCGCGCCGCGCGCCGCCGTCGAGTGCGCGATCGTGCTCGATCTCTACTACTGCCTGGACTGGGCCTACCTGGAGGCCGAGCGGCAAGGCATGCCGCCGCCCGGCGAGATCGACGCCAACTCGATCGGCCAACGCCGCTGGGCCCTGGAGTGGGCCGTGGTGCTGCACGGCCCCTACCACGACCCCCCAGCCGGCTGGGAAGAAATCGACCTCTCCACTTAGGCGCCCCGAGGCGCAATTAGGCGTTGATCGAGGAGATTTGGTGGCTATGAAATCCCGAAATATGCGGACATTATAGCCACGAAGATTCCTCGATCAACGGGGGATGTAGGCGGCCAGGCGGATGGATGCGGTCACCTCGATCGGCGGGGGTGGGGGGGTGTCGTGCCAGGCGCTGGGGCCCATCGCCACCAAAGCCTGCGCCTCCACCGCGGACAGCTTCAGCTTCCGGCGGAGCATGTCCTGCGCGGCCAGCGTGAAGTGCCCGGCCAGGCTCGCCGCCATCCGGTCCGCCTTGTCGGGGTCGACCCGCAACAGGCCCAGCCGGTCGACCAACTCGGCCAGGTGATCGCCGGCCGGCGTCACCACGAGCAGCGCGCCGTCCGGGCGCAGCACCCGCCGGAACTCCGCGCCGTTGCGCGGCGCGAACACATTCACGATCAGGCCGGCAACGCCGTCCGCGAGCGGCAGCCGGCCCCAGGTATCGCACAACGCCGCGCCGGCCCGTGGGTGGGCGCGCGCCGCGCGGCGCAGCGCCGCCTTCGACACGTCCAGCGCGAGGCCGGGCGCGCCCGGTAGCGCGTCGAGCACCGCGGCCAGGTGCCAGCCGGTGCCGGCCCCGGCGTCCACGACCACACCGCCGGGGTACGCCCACCGCGCGGCCGCCGCGAGGGCGGCCGCCACGAAGTCGTAATGCCCGGCGGCGAGGAACTCGGTGCGCGCGGCGACCATCTCCGCGGTGTCGCCGGAGTGCGGCACCCGCCCGGTGGCCAGGTTGACGTAGCCCTGCCGGGCCCGGTCGAAGCCGTGGCCGCGCGCGCAGCGCACAGCCTGTGGTGTGACGGCCACCGAATCGTGACACAGCGGACACCGGAGGTAGGTCAGAGGATCCATACTCGTTCCATGGTCGCAACCATCGGATTTGAGGACATCGTCAAGGCTCCCAAAGCGCTCCTGCACGACCACCTCGACGGTGGCCTGCGGCCGGCGACGATCGTGGAGCTGGCCGCCGACGTGGGCCATCAGCTCCCGCACACAGATCCCGCCGAGCTCGGACGGTGGTTCGCGGCCGCCGCCGACTCGGGATCGCTGGAGCGCTATCTGGAGACGTTCGCGCACACGGTAGCGGTGATGCAGACCGCACCGGCGTTGCGCCGGGTCGCGGCCGAGTGCGCGCTCGACCTGGCCGCTGACGGCGTCGTGTACGCGGAGGTGCGGTTCGCCCCCGAGCAGCACCTGGAGCGCGGGCTGACGCTCGACGCCGTGGTCGAGGCCGTGCTGGCCGGGTTCGCCGACGGTGCCGCCGCCGCGGCCGCGCAGGGCCAGCCGGTCCGGATCGGCACGCTGCTGACCGCGATGCGACACGCCGCCCGGTCGCAGGAGATCGCCGAGCTGGCGGTGCGGTACCGGGACGCCGGCGTGGTGGGCTTCGACATCGCCGGGGCCGAGGCCGGCTTTCCGCCCACCCGGCACCTCGACGCGTTCGAGTACCTGCAGCGGGAGAACTTCCACTTCACCATCCACGCGGGGGAGGCCTTCGGGCTGCCCTCGATCTGGCAGGCCATCCAGTGGTGCGGCGCCGACCGGCTGGGGCACGGCGTGCGGATCATCGACGACATCACGCCGGGCAGCCGTCCGGTCCTCGGCCGGCTGGCGGCATATGTGCGCGACAAGCGGATACCGCTCGAGCTGTGCCCGTCGTCGAACGTGCAGACCGGTGCGGCGCCGTCCATCGCGGAACACCCGATCGGGTTACTCCGCGACCTGCGCTTCCGGGTGACGGTGAACACGGACAACCGGTTGATGAGCGGCACCTCCATGTCGCGGGAGATGGCGCTGCTGGTCGAGGCGTTCGGGTACGGCTGGGCCGAGCTGCAGTGGTTCACGATCAACGCGATGAAGAGCGCGTTCATACCGTTCGACGAGCGGCTCCTGATCATCAATGAAGTGATCAAACCGGCGTACGCGAAGCTGATTTGACCGATCTTCGGATAGGGGTCCTACCGATTCCGGTGAGCGTCAAGGGTACGAGTGGTTATTGAGTGGGATGCGCTGGCCGCGTAATCCGGCACTTCGGCCTTGTGCCCGCCCCCCGGTCGGGCAATGGTGGGGCTGCACAACCAGTCATCGTGCCCAGAGGAGTCAGTCCGGTGCGTCCGGGATTAGGCGTCTTGTCCCAACACCATATGGACTTAAATAGACACTTTGGACGGCCGCTCTGGCTACTCTCTGTCATTCGACATGTGCGCCCTGCAACGAAATACCATTGGGTATGCAAGATCGGGGCGATCGGGGGCAACCTGGCCTTTCTCTTTGACACAGGTCGTGATGGAATCTCGGAGGTTCGACCCGACTGGGTCGGTCGGTGAGCGGTGCCTGAGCCATCAGGGCCGACAGGGAGGGCGGTGACGTGAGCAAGCGGCCGAAGACGGCAGACTCTGTCATGTCGCGCCTCCGGCGCCCCTTGGGCCGGCTCCGAGATCTGCCGATCTGGTCGAAACTGGGCCTCATCATGATCGTGCCTACGCTGGCGACGATCGGGGTGGGCACCAGCGGTCTGATCGAGCACCTCGGCACCGCCAACGACGCCGACCGGGCGCGCACGCTCGCGCAGCTCACCGAGGCGTCCGGCGCCCTGGTGCACAACCTGCAGGACGAGCGGGCGTCGGCCATCATGGCGCTCGGCGCGCAGGACGGGAACACCCGGCAGCGCTACCTCACGAAATATAAGGGCGTCAACACCGCGGTCGACGAGACCACCCGGCCGTACCAGCAGGAGCGCAACACCCTCAACGCCGGCGACCTGCCGGAAAACCTGCGCGGCGCCCTCGACGACATCGACTCCCGGCTCGCCAACCTGCCGGCCATCCGCAGCCAGGTGACCAACGGGCGGCTCGCCCTCGGCGACGCCAGCGGCAACTACACCCAGCTCGTCACCCAGCTGCTGTCCATCCGCGACTCCGCCGCCCAGCTCTCCGGCGACAGCGCGCTCGGCGACCAGATGCGGGCCGGCGCCGCGCTCTCGCGGGCGACCGAAGCCCTGTCGCAGCAGCGCATCATCGTGCACGACATGCTCAGCAAGAACGCGTTCACACCGCAGCTGCGCAACAACTTCATCAAGGCGCAGGCGGCGAACGAGCAGGCGGTGCAGTCGTTCAAGACGGTCGCCACCCGGGAGTACCAGGACCTGTACGACCAGACGGTGGCCGGTCCCGACCAGCGCAAGATGACCGACTTCACCGGCTTCCTCACCAGCAACAGCGGCGCGACGATGGCCGGTGCCCCGTTCAACACGGACACCTGGGACGCCGCGTCGGTCGCCGTGTCCAACCTGATCCGCGGGGTCGAGACCCGGGTCGACGGCGACGTGGCGCAGTGGGCCACCAGCCTGCGCGACAACGAGTACGAACAGCTGCTGGTCGAGGCCGGCGTGCTGCTCGGCGTCCTGCTGCTGGCGATCCTCTTCGCCTGGGCGGTCGCCCGCTCGATGGCCCGGTCGCTGCGTGAGCTGCGGCACGGCGCGCTCTCCGTCGCGCAGTACGGGCTGCCCCAGGCCGTCTCCCGGCTGCGCGACCCGGCGCTGTCCAGCAACCTCTCGCCGGTGCAGGTGGCGGCCCAGATCGCCGAGCCGCTGCCGGTACGCACCAAAGACGAGTTCGGCCAGGTCACCGAGGCGTTCAACGCGGTGCACCTCGAGGCCGTCCGCACCGCCGCCGAGCAGGCCGCGCTGCGCGCCTCGGTCGCCACGATGTTCGTCAACCTGGCCCGCCGTTCGCAGATCCTGGTCGACCGGCTCATCGGCCACCTCGACCGGCTGGAGCGCGGCGAGGAAGACCCGGACGCGCTGGCCGAGCTGTTCCAGCTCGACCACCTGGCCACCCGGATGCGGCGCAACGACGAAAACCTGCTGGTGCTCGCGGGCGCCGACTCGACCCGTGTCCAGCGGGAGCCGGCCGCGCTCATCGACGTGCTGCGGGCCGCGCAGTCCGAGGTCGAGCACTACACCCGGATCGAGTTCGGCGTCATCGACCGCGACATCGAGGTGGCCGCGAACGCGGTCAACGACCTCGTGCACCTCGTGGCCGAGCTGTTCGACAACGCGACCGCCTTCTCGCCGCCCGACTCGCACGTCGTGGTCGAGGCGCGCCGGGTCGGCGACCGAGCCGTGCTCTACGTCGAGGACCGCGGCATCGGCATGGGCCCCGAACAGCTCCGCGAGCTGAACGAGCGGCTCGCCACGCCGCCGATGGTCGACGTGGCCGTGTCCCGGATGATGGGTCTCGTGGTGGTCGCCCGCCTGGCCGCCCGGCACGGCGTCAAGGTCGAGCTGCGACCCGCCGCCGAGCGCGGCACCGTCGCCGACGTCACGCTGCCCACCTCGGTGCTCGTGCCCCGCGCGCTCTCCGGACGCGGCCCCCAGCTCGGTCCTGGGCCGCAGTCGGCACCCGTCCAGCAGGAGCCGCACGCCTCGCCGCGCCCGACGTTCGGTGCGCCCCTCGCGCTGGAGAGCGGCCCGCCCCTGGCACCGCCGCCCGCCCCGGTCCGGCCGTTCGAGCCGACCCCGCTCAACGGCGGCGGCCTGCCGGCACCGACGAACGCACCGCGCCCCATGCCGGCCTGGTCCGACCTGACCGGCGCGAGCTCCGCCCCCAACGGCACCGCGAACGGGGCACACGGCGACTCGTTCAACCCGCGCACCCCGACGAACGGCCAGCACGGCGACCCGCTCCCGCAGCGGCGCGGCAACGACCACTGGACCGTCGAGGGCGAGGTGGCCGGCCGGCCCGGGTTGAACATCCCGCGCCAGCTCCCGCCGCCCCCGGTCTCGTCGCCGCCGGCGATGGGCCCACCGGTCTCCGGACCGCCGGCCCCGCCCTACGCCGTGCCGCCGGTGTCCGGTGTGCCGGCGTCCGCTCCGCCCGCCCCGGCGCCGCAGCCCAGCGTGCCCCCGATGATGCCGCCCACGAGCGCCCCGCCGACCCCGCCGGTCAGCGCGCCACCGGCGTGGCCACCGGTCAACACACCCGAGCGGGAAGCCAGCCCACCGGCGGTTCCCGAGCGGCTCGCCGCGGCCCTCGACATGACCGCGGAGCTGCCGCGGCTCAACCGCCCGGAGACCACCGCGGCGACCCCGCCGACCACCACCGCGGGCGCCAACGCGGCGGCGGCCGCCTCGGCAGCCGCGGCGGCGGCCGGCGCGAAGCCCCGAGTCGCTGACGAGACCATGGAACTGCCCATCTTCCGCGAGTTGGAGTCGGCGTGGTTCCGCACCCGCCGGGGCGCTCCGGAGACGCCCGCGGAGTCCACCGCACCGACCACGTCCACCGCACCGACCACGTCCGCGGCACCGACCACGTCCGCCGCGCCGGCGGCGCCCGCCGCCGAGGCCGAGGCGAGCGAAACCGAGTTCGTCACCGCGGACGCCAAGACCTCCGGGTCGACGGCGGCCAGCACACCGGCGCCGGTCTCCGCGCCGCCGGTCAGTGGCGACCCGGTGGGCGCCGGGGCGGTCCGGGGCGGCAGCGCCGGCGCCGGCAAGCCCAGCAACGGCTCGGTCAGCAACGGCACGCCGAGCAACGGCGCACCCCGGCCGGAAGCGGGTCGCACGAGCGGCTGGCAGACCGCTGCCGACGACGGCTGGCGCGCGGCGACCGCGGCATCGGCACAGTCCAGCAGACCCGAAACCACCTCGGCGGGCCTCCCGAAGCGGGTGCCCATGGCGCAACTGGTGCCCGGTGGGGTGGAGAAGGGCGCCACTTCGGTGCAGCGTCGTACGCCGGAGGCGGTGCGCGGTCTGCTGTCCGCGTACCACCGCGGGGTGCAGCGCGGGCGCACGACGCACACCAAGGACGACCAACCGGCGGGCCCGGAGGTGGGGCAGCAATCCCCGCAGGCCGGTGCGGGCCCCGCGGCCGGAAACGGCCAGAAGGAGCATGAGTGATGACAACAACACAGGATCTCGGCTGGCTGCTCGCCAACTTCGCCGATCGTGTGCCCGGGGTCGCTCACGCGGTCGCCGTGTCCGCGGACGGTCTGTTGCTGGCCTCGTCCCGTGACCTGCCACGGGACCGGGCCGATCAGCTCGCCGCGATCGCGTCCGGCCTGGTGAGCCTGACCCAGGGCGCCGCGCGGTGCTTCGAGGGCGGCGCCGTCCTGCAGACGGTGGTCGAGATGGACAACGGCTTCCTGTTCCTGATGTCGATCTCCGACGGCTCGTCCTTTGCCGTGCTGGCCGCGCGCAACAGCGACGTCGGGCAGGTGGGCTACGAAATGGCACTACTCGTCGACCGGGTCGGCGACGCGCTCACCCCGGCACCGCGGACCACCGCGGGCATGCTGGGTTGACAGACGGACATACGTGGGTTGGGCGACCAGCTGATGGATCGGGCCAGAAGAGGGGGTGAACGGCGATGATGGCAGAACGTGACGAACCAACCGGTGCGCTGGTCAGACCGTACGCCGTAACCCGCGGCCGGACCCGTCCCAAGCTGGACATCGCGCTGGAAGCGCTCGTCGAGACCACGGTGCGTGGCCGGTCAGCGGGGGCCACCAAGGGTGGTTCCGGCCGGGAGCATCAATACATCGCCGCGCTGTGTGACGGCCGGCTGCAGTCGCTCGCGGAGATCGCGGCGCGGATGCAGTTGCCGCTCGGGGTGGCCCGGGTCCTCATCGCCGATATGGCCTCTGACGGCCTGCTGGCGGTATACGAGCCGGCCTCTCTCGAGGACACCAACGACGCGGTGGGCACTGAACTGCTGGAGAGGGTGCTGAGTGGACTTCGCAGGCTCTGACACGTCGCACCGCCCGGTGACCGGGCGAGTGACCTCGGCGAAGATCGTCATCGCCGGTGGGTTTGGCGTCGGCAAGACGACGCTTGTTCGGTTCGGTCTCGGAGATCACACCGCTGACCACCGAGGCCATCATGACCTCGGCAGGTGTGGGTGTCGACGACACGCGGCAGGTGCCGGGCAAGACGACCACCACGGTCGCCATGGACTTCGGCCGGATCACGATCGACCGCGATCTGATCCTCTACCTGTTCGGCACACCGGGCCAGACACGCTTCTGGTTCATGTGGGACGAGTTGGTCCGAGGCGCGATCGGTGCCGTGGTGCTCGTCGACACTCGACGCCTCGCTGACTGCTTCGCGGCCATCGACTTCTTCGAACACCGGCGGCTGCCGTACCTGGTGGCGATCAACTGCTTCGACGGGATGCAGTACCACGATCCCCAGGACGTGCGCGACGCGCTCGCGATCACCGGCGACGTGCCGGTGATCAGCTGCGACGCCCGCAACCGCGAGTCCACGAAGCACGTGCTCATCTCGCTGGTCGAGTACGTACTGTCGATGCGCCGCTCCCGCGCCGTCGCCCCCGCCTAACCAACTTCCAAAGATCAAGGCGTCCTTCACGTCGTTCTAACGACATGAAGGACGCCTTGATCATGGGCGTGTTGCGCGGCTCGCCGGTTCCCACTCATGATCAAGGCGTCCTTCAAGTCGTTAGAACTACTTGAAGGACGCCTTGATCATGAGGGTTAGGAGCGGTAGCCGGCGGAGCGGTACTCGTATCCGTTGCGGTCCTCGCGGTCGTCGCGATCGTCGCGATCGGGGTTCGTGGTGTCGCGGCTGAAGTCCCAGCCGCCCGCCGATTCGCGACCCGGACGCCCGCCGACGGCGTATCCGCCGATCTCCTGACCGCGCCGCCAGCCCTGGAAGTAGCCGGTGGTGTGCGCGGCGATGCTCTGCGCGTCTCGGACGATCCGGAGCGGGCGCTCCTCGCGCGGCGGCAGCGGCGAGCCGGGCACCAGGTTGGCGTTCGGCACTCGCCGGGGCAGCCCGGAGGTGGTCTCGGCACCGACCACGGGCTGGGCGAGCTGCTCGGCGGCCCGCCAGCCGCTGTCGGCCTCGGAGGAGCTCCACATCAGGTCGGTCTCGGCCTCCGGGTGACCGACGAACCATGCGGAACGGGTCTGGGCGAAGATCAGCAGATCACCGTCGCCCTCCTCGGGCACCGGTGCCGCGCTGCGCTCGACGGCGCGCCGGGAGCGGGCGCTGCGGGCGCCCGGGCCGTCGGCGTCGACCAGGCGCAGCGGCGGCGCGTCAAGCGGTGGCAGGCCGATCGGTCCGAGATCCTCGCGCAGCGCCCGGTCGGCGAGCGGTGGCGGCTCGACCAGCCGCAACGTGGGTGGCTCCTGAGGCAGGTCGTCGGCCTGCCACGGCGGCGTGACCCGGCCGTTGGGTGCGCCGGCAGAGGCGGCGGGCCGCTGCGGCTCGCCGTACCCGTACGGGCGGTCGTCGTCGGAAGAACCGCTGACCAGCGGCCAGTTGGCCCGCGAGCCGGGCGGCGGCGCGTCGAGGGCGGGCCGCGGGGCGGGTACTGGCACGGTGAGGTCGGTGGCGGCGAACCCGCCGGTGGCCGGCGGCGGTGGCGGATCGGTGCGCGTGTTGGGCCGCGGCACGATCGGCGTGGGCCGCCGCTCGGCGCGGGCGCTGTTGATGGCCGCGGTCGTGAGCGTGGCGCGGAAAGGCTCTCCCGCGTCGACCGGTGCGGTGCTCCGCTGCGTGGGAACCAGGGGGGCGATCGGCGTGATGCCCGGCGGGGGCGGTGGCGGCGGCGAGATCGGCCGGTTGGCCGGCCCTTCGAGGCGGGCCGCGGGCAGCTGAGGCGCCCACCCGGGCTGCTCAGGCGCCCGCCCAGGCTGCTCAGGCACGCGGCCGGGCAGCTGAGGCGCCCGCCCAGGCTGCTCGAACGTGCGGCCAGGCTGCTCAGGCGCGCGGCTGGGCAGGTCAAACGCGCGGCCAGGCTGCTCAGTCGGGCGCCCGGGCAGTTCGGGCGCGCGAGCGGCCGGCGCCTCCGGCGCCCGCGGACCGAGCGGCGCGGACGGCATCGGCGGCCCGGACGTCACCGGCAGCGGCGTCGGCGCCCCGTGCATCGGTGCGGATGACGCCGCGGGCAGGGCCGGCCGAGCAGGTGGGGCGGAGGAACGGATCGGCAGCGGGGTGGGCGCGGTGATCGCGGCGGGCGACATCGGGGGCGCGACCGGCGGTGCCGGCGGCTCCGCGGCGGCCGCCGCGGGCCGGTTGACCGGCGGCGGGGCGACGGGCGGCCGGGAGACCGGCGCGGGCGCGACCGGCGGGGTGGTGAGCGGCTGCGGCGTGACCGGCGCCGAACTGGCGGCGGGCGCCTCCGGGCGGGCCCGGCGGCTGGTGCGGGTGGGCATCGGCTCCGACCGTGCCGGCACCGCGTGCAGCCCGGTCGTTGCGGGAGCGGCGGCCGGCGTGGCCGGCTGCTCGGTGCCGACCCGGCGGACGGTGCGCCGGGCACTCGTCGGCGGGGTGGTGATGCGGGCGCTGAGCGTGCCGATGAGGGCCTCGCAGCCGCTGTCGCAGGCCCGGACCGCGGCGACCGACTGCCGCACGCTCTCGGCGATCGCGGAGGTGACGGTCTTGTTGGTGGTGCCGGCCCGGCGGCTCTCGGAGATCGCCACCCGCAGTGCGGTGATGGCGTCGTCGATGGCCTCGGCGTCGGCGACCCCATCGGCGGCGAGCCGGGCGACGATCGCCTGGCTGGCGGCGGTGGAGTCGCGCCGCCCGCCGCTGCCGCTCACCATGCTCGGCTCGGGGAGGGCGTCGAGCACCGCGAGGGACACCGGCTCGGCGGGGTCCGGGTAGGCGCGCAGGGCCGCCGGGTACAGCTCGCGGAGCACCTCGCGGAGGGCGGCGGCCGCCGCGAGCCGCCCGTTGCAGAGGGCGGCGTGGGCGGCCAGCACCGGCTTGTAGGGGACGAGATCCCGGGGCACCGGCAGGACGACGGCGGACAGCGCACCGGCCTGCAACGCGCGAGCCAGGCCGACCGCGCGGCGTTCGGCCGCGGGCGACTCCATCTCCTCCACCGACTCGTCGTCGGCGAATCGCTCGGCGTAGTCGTCCGCGGCGTCGTCGTCCGCGATGGCGAGCGGCCGGCCAGCGGCCGTGAGCAGCGAGGTGACCAGGTGATCGTCGCTGTCAGCGGCGATCGCCACGCCCGTCGGACCGCTCGACCGCTCCACGAGCAGCGCGCCCAGCAGGGCGTAGCCCGCCGGATCGTCGCTGATCTCGCAGACGTCGAGCAGCCGCCCTGCGTCGTCCACTACGGCGACCGTCAGACGCGACTCGGCCGGAGCCTGTCGCGCCGTCGGATCCGCCGTCGCCAGACCGCAGTACACCCGCACGAGCGCCACGGCGTCGTCCTCCTCCCCGGACAGATGTCGTGTGCCAAGGACTGATGCTCCCTGGTGAGGGGTCAGTCGCGCCAGTCCACAGCGGCAGAGATCTTGCCGATAATCGTGCGCCAGCCAACACTTGCCTGTTGTGCCCCGATTTTCTTCATCCGGCGCCGGGCCCGGAAGCCGCCTAGGCCACCCTTAGCAGCCGAACGGAGGGCCTCGTCCAGGTCATCCAGCGGCGATCCGGGCGAGAGGGCGGCGAGCACGGATCGTAGCCGCAGCGCGTACGACAGGTCACGTGCGGCCTCGCCCGCCTGGATCAACAGGTTGGGATCCCAGGTGTCGTGGCCGCCGCGCAGGTTTTCGACCACCAGGTCGAGCTCGTAAGAGTCCTCGTCGGACGGCGTCACGTCGGCGGGCTGGAGCCGCTCGCGCAACTCGTTCCACGTGTCGAGCTGGGCGAGGTCGTTCGGCGCGCCGGAGCGGACGAACGACACCAGCGACTCGGTGCTCTTGAAGAGCAGCACCCGTCCCTTGTGGCTGAGGAAGACCGGGACCTCTTCGGCCTCCTCGTCGTCCTCTTCCTCGTCGTCCGCGGCTTCCTCGTCCGTGCGTTCGTGCTTGCCGCGCCGCTCGATCTCCTCGGTGGCGTCGTCGTCCTCGTCTTCGTCGTCGCCGGGGAAGTCGTCGTCGAGGATCACGACGGTGTCCTCGTCGTCCTCCGGGACGGCGTGCCGGGCCCGGGTCTCGAACGGGTCTTCTTCCCGGTCCGCGATGTCGGTCGGCGTCAGGGCCGTGGAGAGCCGGTACGCCCGGAGCGTGAAGCCGGCGCCCGACGGTAGGGCGATCTCCACGGGATCGATGCGTGTGTCGGCCCAGAGGGACGGGTCTCCCGCCGCATCGGCATCGTCGGTGTCGATGTCGTCATCGGCGGGAATGTCGTCGTCGAGCTCGAGTTCGGGCTCGTCGGCGTCTGGCCGTTGGGGAGACTGGCGGGCCACGCTGACCTCCGGATAGGGACTGTGGATCGGTGACGCTGCGCACACACACCCTAATGGGCGACGCGAGACCTCGGGTGGCCGCACCCCAATAGCTATCTAACCTGCCATGATCAAGGAAAGTTCATTGGAGTTACGCGGTAGAATCGGTAGGCTACCTACTTATGAAGGCGCAAGCCCTGCACGGCCACCTCGATGCACTGCTGCTCTCCGTTCTGGAGGACGGCGAGCAGCACGGCTATGCCATCATCGAGGCCCTCAAGGCGCGCAGCGGCGGCACGCTCAGCCTGCCCACCGGCACCATCTATCCGGCGCTGCGGCGCCTGGAGCGGGCCGGATACGTCGAGAGCGCCTGGAGCACGGTAAACGGTCGCGAGCGGCGCACCTACCGGCTCACCAGCGCCGGCCTCAAGGCGCTGGCCGGCGAGCGGGCGAATTGGCACGAGTTCAGCGACACGGTCGGCCGCTTCCTCGGCCGCCCCGAGCCCGCCTAACGCGCCCGAGCCGCTAACCTCGCTGAGAGGCGCCCGAGCCCGCCCCACGGCCACCGGCACGGTCACGCCGCGCGGGCCGCCGCCACGCAGGTCGCCGCCGACCGGCCCAGCCAGGCGTAGACCGTCGCGAGGACGAGCCCGCCCAGCACCATCGGCGGCCAGGTCAGTGCCGCGTCCCACAAGAGCGCGGACCAGGCGAAGAGGAGCACGCCGCTCAGCACGTTGAGCGTGAGGAGGCTCGCTACGCCCACGCTCGCCGCCAACGTGAGCCCCCGCCGGCTCGACCGGCGCAGCAACACGTAGGCCACGAGCGCCAGCACCAGGACGGTCGGCCCCAGCCGGTCCTGGGCGTCGGAGAGCAGCTGGTAGCCGCCGGGCAGCTCGATGGTCGAATCGGCCCACGGCGCACGCCACCACATGAGCTGCGTCAGCGGCCCGAGCAGCGCCGTCACCAGGGCGAGGCGCAGGGTCAGCCGCCGGGCCGCGCCCGCGGCCAACTCCGCCTGGTAGGCCGGTGCCAACTCGGGCACCGCGCCGAATTCGGCGACCGCCTGCCGTTCCGCGTCCGCCGTGGGCAGCCCCGCCTCGCGGTACCCCTCCGCCGCGTCGGACAGCCCGTGCCGCGCCTCGGTGACCAGGTCGTTCTTGAGGCGCGGTGGGCCGGTGAGGGCCCGGTCCAGGTGGTCGACGTATTCCTCGATCAGCATGCGACGTCAGCCTTCAGCCGGCGTGGCCCGTGCAGGTGGCCGGCGAGCTGTCGAAGGTACGCGTCGTGGGGAGCGTCGGCAGGGCGCATACCGCCGAGCGTGCCACGCCCCGCCCGCCCCTCACATCGGGGACCTTCCCCTAAGCATTTCCCTCATCACGAGAGGGCGAGGTAGCCGCGTTCGGCGGCTTCCTGGGCGAGCCACTGGTCGCGGTACCACCCGGGGCGCGCGACCAGCTCGGCGTGCCGGCCGCGCTGCACCACCCGGCCCGCGTCGAGCACCAGGATCTCGTCGAAGTCGGCCAGCCCGCGCAGCCGGTGGGTGACCAGCACGACCGAGCCGCGCGCCGCCGCGAGCACCGAGGCGAGCACCTGGTCGGCGGCCGTCGGGTCCAGGCCCTCGGTGGGCTCGTCCAGCACCAGCACGGCGGGGTCGAGCAGCAGCGCCCGGGCCAGCGCCAGCCGCTGCCGCTGGCCGCCCGAGAGCTGGCCGCCGTCCTCACCGACCATCGTGTCCCAGCCATCCGGCTGTTCCCGTACCCAGTCGAGGAGTCCGGCCGCCGCGGCCGCCGCGGCGAGGTCGTCGTCGCTGGCACCGGCGCGGCCCAGCAGCAGGTTTTCCCGGACCGTGGCGTGGAACACGTGTGCCTCGGCGAGCAGGCCGCCGGCCGCCGTCGGGGCGGCCGGCGCGGTGAGCACGTGCAGCAGCGTGCTCTTGCCGGCGCCGCTGGGGCCGACGACGGCGACCCTCCGGCCCGGTGGCAGGTCGAGGGTCACGCCGTCGAGCGCGGGCGGCGCGTCCGGGCGGTACCGGAACGTCGCGTCGCGCAGCCCGGTCGGCGCGGGGCCGTCGGCTTCGGCGATGCCCGGCGGGTCGAGCAACTCGGCGACGCGGCGCAGTCCGGTGCGCAGTTCGCTCGCCTGCCGCGCCGCCGTGACCAGGGCGAGGCCGGACTCGACGGCGGTGAGGGTGCCGACGGCGAGCACGCCGACGAGTACCCCGTCCACGCCCGCGCGCAGGGCGACCGCCACCACGGCCGCGGCGGTGGCGCCGGCGACCAGCACGCCGACGGCGTCGACGGCCCAGCCGGCGGTGCCGAGCCGGCGTTCGAGCCGGGCCAGCTCGCGGGCCCGGCCGGCCGCCGCGTCCAGGGCCGCGCCGGTCGCACCGAACGCGGCGAGATCGGCGGCGCCGTGGGTCAGGTCGATCGCGTCGGCGGCGAGCGCGCCGCGCAGCGGGGCGACCTGGTCGGCCGCGCGCCGGGTGAGCCGGGCCGCGAGCGCCGGCAGCGCACCGCCGGCCACCAGCAGGCCGGCCGCGAGGGGCAGGGCCGCCGCCGGGGAGATCAGGGCCGCGCCACCGATCGCGAGTACGCCCACCAGGCCGGCCGCCGCACCCGGCACCAGGACGCGGAGCAGCAGATCCTGTACGGCGTCGACGTCGGACACCAGGCGGCTCAGGGCGTCGCCGGACCGGGTCTGCTCCCGGCGGGCCGCCAGGGTGGCGAAGACCCGGGCCCGTACGTCGGTGAGCATCCGCAGCACGGCGTCGTGCCCGGCCAGCCGCTCGGTGTACCGCAGCACGCCGCGCCCGATGGCCAGCGCCCGCACCGAGACGATCGCGACGGTCAGCGCGGCGACCGGCGGCTGCCCGGCTGCCGTGATCAACAGCCAGGCGGCGGTGGCCATCAGCGCGATGCCGGCCATCTCGGTCCCCGCGGCGAGCAGGCCGGCGAGGAGCAGCCGAGGCAGGTACGGCCGGGTCAGCCGCAACACCCGCTTCTCATGATCAAGGCGTCCCTCAAGTCGCTGTGGTTCAGGGGAGGTGGGCGGGGACTTGAGGGACGCCTTGATCATGGGCGAGGACGTCATGAGGTCACCTCGGCGGCCTTGATCTCGACGACCCGGCCGTCCTCGACGCGGAAGACCCGGTCGGCCTCGGCCAGCAGGGCTGGCCGGTGCGCGACGAGTATCGCGGTGCGCCCGGCCAGGAGCTGCCGGGTGGCCGCCAGGACAGCCGCCTCGGAGGCGCCGTCGAGGCGGGCGGTGGGCTCGTCGAGCAGCAGCAACGGCGCGTCGCGCAGGAATGCCCGGGCCAGCGCCACCCGCTGCCGCTGGCCGCTGGAGAGGCCGTGCCCGCGCTCGCCCAGTACGGTCTCGAGACCGTCGGGCAGGGCGTCGACGACCTCGTCCAGCGCGGCGGCCTTGACGGCGGCGCGCACGTCCTCGTCGCTGGCGTTGGGCGCGCCGAGCCGGATGTTGTCGGCCAGCGAGGCGGCGAACAGGTGCGCCCGCTGCGGCACCCACGCCAGCTCTTCGCGCCACTCGTCGAGGTCCACGGTGGACAAATCCAGGTCGCCCACCAGCACCCGCCCCTCGGACGGCCGCACGAACCCCAGCAGCAGCCCGAGGAGCGTGCTCTTCCCGGCCCCGCTGGGCCCGATCAGCGCGACCTTCTCCCCGGGCCGGATGGTGAGCGACACGTCCCGCAACGCGGTGGTCCGCTCGTACTCAACCGTCACCCCCACCAACTCGACCGAAGCAAGGAAGGGACCCTTCCTATCGCTTTTTACATAGGAAGGGTCCCTTCCTTGCAACAAGGCGAAGGAGGCGTTGAGGGTGGTCAGGCCCTCCATGCTGGCGTGGAATTTGGCCCCGGCCGCGCGGAGCGGGGCGTACGCCTCGGGTGCCAGCAGGAGCACCAGCAGGGCGGTCTGGAGCGTGACGCCGCCGGCCAGGAGGCGCAGGCCGATGGGCACCGCGACCAGCGCGACCGACAGCGTCGCCACGAGTTCCAGCGCCAGGCCGGACAGGAACGCGATGCGCAGCGTGCGCATGGTCGCGACCCGGTGCCCGTCGGCCATCCGGCGCACGACGTCGACTTGCGCCCGCGCCCGCCCGAACGCCCGCAGCGTCGGCAGCCCGGCCACCATGTCGAGGAAGTGCCCGCCGAGCAGGGAGAGCTGGCGCCACTGCCGTTCGGTGGCGGCCTGCGCCTGCCAGCCGAGCAGCGCGCCGAAGATCGGGATCAGCGGCAGCGTGACCGCCACGATCACCGCCGAGCTCCAGTCGGCGAACACGAGCCGGGCCAGCACCGCGACCGGCACGGTGACGCCGAGGACGAGCTGCGGCAGGTAGCCCGTGAAGTATGCGTCGAGCGCGTCCAGGCCGCGGCCGGCGAGCGTGGCGATCTCGCCGGCCCGCTGGCCGGCGACCCAGGCCGGCCCGCGCCGGCCGACCCCGCCGAGCAGTTCGGCGCGCAGCGCCGCCTTTACGGTCGCGGCCATCCGGGCGGCCACCATGCCCTGCCCCCACAGCACGCCGGCCCGCGCCGCCACCGCGACCACGAACGCGGCGAGCGCCGCGCGGTCGAGCCGGCCGCCGGCCGCCGCCGCGAGCACCGCGGCGAGCGCGGTGGCCTGGGCGATCACGACCGCCGCGGCGGCCACCCCGAGCAATCCGAGAGCGCCGAACTGGCGCCGGGTCGCGGGGACCAGGCGCAGCAGGCGAGGATCGACGGGGGGCCGGCGCTGGCTCACCAGTACACCGGTGCCCGGTCGTCGATCCGGCCACGGAACGCCCACCAGCACATCGCCTGGAAGCCTAATAGGGCCGGCACGAGGGGGATCGCGAGCCAGCTCAGCAACCGGAGGGTGGGAGCGCTGGCCGCCGCGTCCGCGACGGTCAGGCTCGCCGCCGGGTCCGCGCTGGAGACCAGCGCGTAGGGCCAGATCGCCGCGCCGGTCAGCAGCACCGGGGCCACCAGCGCGAGCGACGTCGCGGTGAACGCCCAACCCGGTCGCCGGCCCAGCGTCGCGCGGGCCACCAGCAGCGCCGCCACCAGCACACCCCATCCGAGTACGGCCAACGCCGGCTGCTGCACCGCGTCGCGTACCCGAGGAGACAGCAGGCCCACGACGGTGGCGGCGGTGAGCGCGGTGAGCGCCACCGCGATCAGCCGGCGGCCGATCCGGCCGAAGTCCCGGTCCGGGAGCCGGAGGGCCAGGAACGCCGCGCCGTGCACGGTGACGAGAATCACCAGGGTGAGCCCGGTGGCGACGGTGAACGGGGTGATCACATCGCCGACCTGGTCGGCGGGCGGCACGCCCTGGAGGAGACCGCCCAGGACGGCGCCCCAGCCGAACGCGGCGACGACGCTGCTCGCGATGATCACCCGGTCCCAGGCGTGGCGGGCGCGGCCGCCGGGCGGCCGGCTGCGGAGCTGCACCGACACGGTCACGGTGAGCACGCCGGCGAGCGCCATCGCGATGGCCGGGTAGAGGCCGGACAGGAGCTCGCCCTCCAGCATGGGGAACGCGCCGAAGAGGATGCCGAGCGTCGCCACCAGCCACACCTCGTTGCCGAGGAAGAACGGGCCGACGGCGGTGAGCATGCCGCGCCGCTCCTCGGCGGTGCGGGCCCGGGCGAGCAGGATCCCGGTGCCGTAGTCGTAGCCGCCGAGCACCAGGTAGGCGGCGAAGAACAGCCCGAGCAGGGCGTACCAGGCGGTTTCCATCGAGCGCTCCTCAGGCCAGTGTGCGTTCGGCCGGAGGCCGACCAACGGACTCGGCGGGTCGCGTGGCGTCGGGGGTCCCGGCCGCGGGCGGCCTCCCCAGAGCCGGGTCGGCCCAGCCGTGGTGGGCGTAGCGGGCGAAGAGGTACCAGTTCGTGCCGGCGAGCGCGAACAGCAGCGCGGAGAACCCGAGCAGCGACGCCAGCATCACGCCGGTGCTGGCCGGCGTGACCGCGTCAGCGGTCTTGAGCAGCCCGTACGCCACCCAGGGCTGGCGGCCGAGCTCCCGGAACAGCCAGCCGAAGATGGCCGCCACGAACGGCAGCGGCACGGCGAGCAGCAGCAGGTAGAGCGGCGCCCGGAGGCGGATGATCCAGTCCCGGTAGTAGAGCGGCAGGAGGAAGATGACGAGGCTCAGCAGGTTGCCGATGAGGATCATGAAGCCGAGCGGCGCGCCGACCCACTCCGGTGGCAGGTAGTCGGCTGGGTCGCCGCCGAACCGGGCGGCGAAGCTGGCCGCGGCGGCGGCCTTGTCGGCCTCACTGCCGAGTTTGGTGGGCTGCAGCTCGCCGAGGTAGCCGAACTGGGCGAACCCGAAGCCGGTCACCATGACGCTGCCGATGCTCGCCGTGACCACGCCGATGCGGAGCGACTTGCGGAACAGCTCGTAGTCGTGGGTGCGCCGGATGAGGTGCCACGCGCTGACGCCGGCCACCAGGAAGCCGCCGACCGTGATCGCGGCGAACGTCACGTGGCCGAACGCCATCCCGAACGACTGGTTCCCCAGGAGCGCGCCGAAGTCGGTCAGGTGCGCGACGCCGTCCCGCAGCTCGTAGCCGACAGGGTGCTGGAGGAACGCGTTGGCCACCATGACGAAGAAGGCCGACGCGTACGCGGTGATCGCGACGCCCCAGAGCAACGCCAGGTGTACGCCGCGGCGCAGCCGGTGCCAGCCGAAGATCCACATGCCGAGGAACGTGGACTCCAGGAAGAACGCCACCAGCGTCTCCATGGCCAGCGGTGCGCCGAAGACATTGCCGACGTAGTGGGACAGGCCGCTCCAGTTCAGTCCGAACTGGAACTCCATCACCAGTCCGGTCGCGATGCCGAGCACGTAGTTGATCAGGTAGAGGGTGCCCCAGAAGCGGGTCAGTCGCTCGTACACCGGCTTCTTCGTGATCAGCCACGCCGTCTGCAGGTAGACCAACAGCGTGACGAGGCCCAGCGTCACCAGCACGAACAGAAAGTGGATCGAGGTCGTCGTGGCGAACTGGAGGCGCGCGAGCAGCAACGCGTCCATGGCCTCATCTCCTAGGTAGGTCCTCTTCGACTAGAGAGCCTACAGGTAGGGATCTTACCTATATGCTACTACGAACGGTAGTAGGTTACCCCATGTCCATGATCAAGGCGTCCCTCAAGTCGTTCTAACTACTTGAGGGACGCCCTGATCATGGAAAGGGTCAGGCGAAGAAGAGGGAGATGGGTACCGCTACCAGAGTCAGCGTCACCGTGAGGGCCAGCGCACCGCGGACCCGTGGGGGGCGGCCGGTGGTCATCAGCCGGCGCACCCGGGCGTCCAGATGGGAGTCCGCGATGCCCAGCGCGCCCGCCGGGGTGACCCGCGACGGCGCGGTCGCGAAGCGCAGCAGCGCGGCCGCGAGCGGGCCGTCGGCGTGCAGCCGCCGGGCCTTGTCGTCGGCGCGCATCTCCACCAGCAGTGCCACCCGCTCCCGCGCGGCCGCCACCCAGCGGACCCACGGCAGTGCCCGGCACAGCGCGGTGAACGGCAGCAGCACCAGGTCGTGCCGCTCGTCGGCGTGCGCCCGCTCGTGGCTGAGCACGGCCGCCAGCTGTGGGCGGTCGAGCAGGCTGAGCGTGCCGGCGCTGACCACCACCCGGGGCCGGACGCCGGGCAGGCAGTACGCCGCCGCGCTCGGATGGTCGAGCACCAGCGCGCCCGGCACGGCGGGGTCGTTGCGGGCCACCAGGTTGAGCAGGTCGCGGTGGCGCCGCTGGGCCTGGATGGCGCGCAGTCCACAGACGACGGTGGTGCCGATCAGGATGGCCGCGATGCCCACGCTCATGCCGATCAGCGCGAGGTTGATCAGGCCGAAGCTGGCGGGCTGCTCGCCGCCCACCAGACGACCGAGTGCGCTGCCGACGCTCGCCTCGTAGGGCGTCAGGGCGACCGCCAGCGGCAGGCCGATCGCGGACAGCCCGAGCGCCAGACCGACCGCCTGCCAGCAGACAATGGCCACACCGGGGCTGCGGAAGGTCCAGGTGGACCGGCCGAGCACCTGGGCGGTGAGGTAGCACGCCACCACCGCACCGGCGAAATGAGCGGCGTACACCATCGCGGTCAGTCCTTCCCGTCCGCGGCTTCCTCCGCCAGCGCCGCCCGCAGCACGTCGGCCTCCGTGCCGCTCACCGAGCGCGCGAACCGGACCAGCGCGGCGTCGCGGGAACCCGCGAGGTCGAGGGCGTCGAGCATGAGCTGAGCGATGTACGCCTCGCGGCTGGCCGCCGGGCGATAGCTCCAGGCGCGGCCGGCCCGCTCCCGCTCGACCATGCCCTTGCCAGCGAGCCGGTCCAGCACGGTCATCACCGTGGTATACGCCAGTGCCCGGTCCTGCAGCGCCTCCGCCACCTCACGCACGGTCAACGGAGTGCGCCGATCCCACAGCACATCCATGACCGCGCGTTCCAACTCACCCAGCCGCATCACGCCATCGATGGTACCGGCCCTCGGACCCCTCACATGATCAAGGCCTCCATCGAGTCCACGCCCCCACCATCCAAGCGGACGCCGATCACGGGCTAACTCGCCGATCAAGGGCTAAGGAACCCGGAATAGAGATCAAAGGATGTGCCCGGGCCCTTGATCAGCGGGAAGGGCCTTGATCGACGCGGTGTCGGTATTTAATGCGAAGGAGGTGGTTGGTTTGCCGTGGTGCTGGGGTTCTGGATTGTCGACCGGCACCCAATTAGCAACGTGCCATCGTGGAATTCTTTAGTTGGTTGTGGGGCGCCATGCTTGGTGTTTTTGAATCGGTCGCTAGCCGAGACCGTCGCGCTCCAACTCGCTGAGCCGTGCCTGGCGGTATTCGACGTAGTCAATGAAGCCAGACAGGTTCCGGCCCCGCCGGCACATGGTGACCAAGGCGTCGTACTTCTCGCCCTTGATCGGCTCGGCGAGCCAGTACTCCTCGATGCCACGCGCCAGGTACCAGCGAGGGTTGCGGTCCTTGTCCTCTGAGGAGGGCGACCACACCTCGACGACCAGCGCCAGCGCGGCGGGATCGTGCCACGACTCCTGAAGATTGTCCGGTTCCTCGTGAAATACGCCCACCTCGGCAATGCGCGTGTCATTTGGTCGACCGAACACGCCAACTTGCGTGAATGCAAATCGGCCGGCGCATTCAAGAATGTTGCAGAGCTGACGCTCTACGTGCTGATGCCAGAGCCGGGCTGGAGACATGATGACCAGATTACCGCCATGAACCTCGGCGCGGATGCCCGGCGGGAGCTCCTCCAGGTCGCTGACGGTCCATTCGTCGGCCTTAGGCGTGAATTCCGTAATGGTCACATCGCCTCCTCTGCTTTGGCATCCAGCATACCCACTAAGTGCCTTTGGGGTGCCAGACCGTTTTGGTTTCGAGGAACGCGGTCATGCGGCCGAGGCCGGGGTCCCGACTCCAGTCCACAGCGGTGGCTGGGGGGCGGAGCACGCGCTTCAGGTTCTCTGCCGCCGCCGCTTCCAGCTCCCGCGCGAGCGACGGGTCGGCGACGCCGGTGAGGTCGATCGCGTTGACGTCCATGTGGGCGGCCAGCCACGGCGCCATCTCGGCCACCTTGCCGGTGAGGATGTTCACCACGCCGCCCGGGAGGTCGGACGTCGCCAGCACCTCGGCGAGCGTGACCGCCGCCAGTGGCCGCTCCTCGGCCGCGAGCACCACCACCGTGTTACCGGTGACGATCGCGGGCGCCACGACGCCGACCAGGCCGAGCAGGGCCGATTCTGGCGGCGCGATGATGCCGACCACGCCGGTGGGCTCAGGTGCGGAGAGGTTGAAGTAGGGGCCGGCGACCGGGTTCGCGCCGCCGTACACCTGGGTGATCTTGTCGCTCCAGCCGGCGTACCAGACCCAGCGATCGATCGCGGCGTCTACGTCGGATGGCGTTTCGCCGAGCGCGACGAACTGGTCACGCCGGCCCTCCAGCATCTCGGCGATGCGGTAGAGGATCTGCCCGCGGTTGTAGGCGGTCGCCCCGGACCACCCCTTCACGGCCGCGCGGGCCGCGAGCACCGCGTCCCGCACGTCCTTCCGCGACCCGAGCGCCACATTGGACTCTTGCACGAAATACGACCGCCCCGACTCGCTGCGCGGGAACTTCCCGCCGACGAAGAGCTTGTAGGTCTTGCGCACCGCGAGCCTAGACACTGAGATAAGCCTCCAGCCCGTGCCGGCCGCCCTCGCGACCGTAGCCCGACTCCTTGTACCCGCCGAACGGCGACGCCGGGTCGAACTTGTTGAACGTGTTGGCCCACACCACGCCGGCGCGCAGCCGGTCGGCCATCCACAGGATGCGGGAGCCCTTCTCGCTCCAGATCCCGGCCGACAACCCGTACGGCGTGTTGTTGGCCTTCTCGACGGCCTCGGCCGGCGTGCGGAAGGTGAGCACCGACAGCACCGGCCCGAAGATCTCCTCGCGGGCGATCCGGTGCGCCTGCGTGACGCCGGTGAAGATGGTGGGCGCGAACCAGAAGCCCCGGTCGGGCAGCGCGCACGGCGGCGACCAGCGGGACGCGCCCTCGGACGCGCCGATCTCGGACAGCGTGCGGATCCGCTCCAGCTGGGCCGCCGAGTTGATGGCGCCGATGTCGGTGTTCTTGTCGAGCGGGTCGCCGACCCGCAGCAGCGCCATCCGCCGCTTCAACGACTCCAGCACCGCGTCGTACACCGACTCCTGCACCAGCAGCCGGGACCCCGCGCAGCACACGTGGCCCTGGTTGAAGAAGATGCCGTTGACGATGCCCTCGACCGCCTGGTCGATCGGCGCGTCGTCGAACACGATGTTGGCCGCCTTGCCGCCCAGCTCCAGGGTGAGCTTCTTGCGGGTGCCGGCGACGGCGCGCGCGATCTCCCGGCCCACGTCGGTCGAGCCGGTGAACGCCACCTTGTCGACGCCAGGGTGGTTGATCAGCGCCCGGCCCGTCTCGCCGGCGCCGGTGACGATGTTGACCACGCCGGGCGGCAGGCCGGCCTCCTGGCAGATCTCCGCGAACACCAGCGCGGTCAGCGGCGTGGTCTCGGCCGGCTTGAGCACAACCGTGTTCCCGCAGGCCAGCGCCGGTGCGATCTTCCAGGCCAGCATGAGGAGCGGGAAGTTCCACGGGATGACCTGGCCGGCGACACCGACCGGCGCGGGCGCCTCGCCGAAGCCGGCGTACCGCAGCTTGTCCGCCCAGCCCGCGTAGTAGAAGAAGTGCGCCGCCACCAGGGGCAGGTCGACGTCGCGCGACTCGCGGATCGGCTTGCCGTTGTCGAGCGACTCCAGCACGGCGAGCTCGCGGGCGCGCTCCTGGATGATGCGGGCGATGCGGAAGAGGTACTTGGCGCGCTCCGCACCGGGAATCGTCGACCACACCTCGTCGTAGGCCGCCCGGGCCGCGCGGACCGCCCGGTCGACCTCGGCTTCGGTGGCCCAGGCCACCTCGGCGAGCACCTCTTCGGTGGCCGGGTTGACGGTCTTGTTACGCACCTCGCCGTCGACCCACTCGCCGTTCACGAACAACCCGTAGGCCGGCTTGAGGTCGACAATGGAGCGCGATTCGGGCGCGGGAGCGTATTCGAACATCGATCAGTCCACAGTGAAGTAGTCGGGGCCCGAGTAGTGCCCGGTCGTGAGCTTGGTGCGCTGCATCAGCAGGTCGTTGAGCAGTGTGGAGGCGCCGAAGCGGAACCAGTCCGGGTCGAGCCAGTCGCCGCCGGCGGTCTCGTTGACCAGCACGAGGTACTTGATCGCGTCCTTGGTGGTGCGGATGCCGCCGGCCGGCTTGACGCCCACCTGGCGGCCGGTCGCGGCGCGGAAGTCGCGCACCGCCTCCAGCATCACCAGCGTCACCGGCAGCGTGGCGGCCACCGGCACCTTGCCGGTCGAGGTCTTGATGAAGTCGCCGCCGGCCAGCATGGCCAACCAGGAGGCGCGGCGCACGTTGTCGTACGTCGCCAGCTCGCCGGTCTCCAGGATGACCTTGAGGTGGGCGTCGCCGCACGCCTCCTTGACCGCCACGATCTCCTCGTAGACCTCGCCGTAGCGGCCGGCCAGGAACGCGCCCCGGCTGATCACCATGTCGATCTCGTCGGCGCCGGCCGCGACCGCTGCCCTGGTGTCGGCGATCTTGACGTCGAGCGGCGCCTGCCCGGACGGGAACGCGGTGGCCACGCTCGCGAGGTGGACGCCGCTGCCGGCCAGCTCGGGCGCGGCGACCGGCACCATCGACGGGTACACGCAGACCGCCGCCACCGGCGGCGCCGAGGCGTCGGCCGGATCGGGGCGGCGCGCCTTGGCGCACAGCGCGCGCACCTTGCCCGGGGTGTCCGCGCCTTCCAGCGTCGTCAGGTCGACCATGCGGATCGCCAGGTCGATCGCCCACGCCTTGGCGGTCGTCTTGATCGAGCGGGTGGCCAGCATCGCGGCGCGCTGCTCGGCGCCCACCTGGTCGACTCCCGGCAAACCGCGCAGGAAAGTACGCAAGGTCGCCTCGGAGCGCCCGATGTCGGCGAGCGCCGGCCCAGCTATCGCCGTCATAGCGCTTGTCAATCCCAGACGCTCCCTCCCCCCTTGCGCATGGCGTCCTTCAAGTCGTTAGAACGACTTGACGGACGCCTTGATCATGAGAGCGGGGGCCTTAGAAGCGGGGCATGCCGCCGAACTGGCGGTCGCCGGCGTCGCCGAGGCCGGGCACGATGAACGCCTTGTCGTTGAGCTGCTCGTCGATCGAGGCGGTGACCAGGCGCAGCGGCAGGCCGGAGCGGGCCAGCCGCTCGACACCGGGCGGCGCGGCCAGCACGCAGAGGATCGTGATGTCGGTGGCGCCGCGGTCGGCGAGCAGCTGGCAGCAGTGTTCGAGCGAGCCACCGGTGGCCAGCATCGGGTCGAGCACCAGCACCGGCAGGCCGGTGAGGTCGACGGGCAGCGACTCCAGGTAGGCGCGCGGCTCGAACGTCTCCTCGTCGCGGGCCAGCCCGACGAACCCCATGGACGACTCGGGCAGCAGGGCGAGCGCCGCGTCGGCCATCCCGAGGCCGGCGCGCAGCACGGGTACCAGCAGGGGCGGGTTGGCCAGCCGGGTGCCCTGGGTGGGCGCCACCGGCGTCTCGATCGGGTAGTGCTCGGCCGCGATGTTCCGGGTGGCCTCGTACACCAGCAGGGAGGTCAGCTCGCGCAGCGCGGCGCGGAACGTCGCCGAGTCGGTGCGGGCATCGCGCATCGCGGTGAGCCGCGCTTGCACCAGGGGGTGGTCAACCACGAGTACGTCCACGGCGGTCAACCTACCTGGCCAGTGCCCCCGCGCGCGGAGACCCCGCCATGATCAAGGCGTCCCGGTAGTCGTGAGAACGGCGTGAAGGACGCCTTGATCATGGGCGGGGCTGGCCCAGCGCGGAGTTGATGGCGCGGGCGAGGGTGGCGATCACCAGCGCGACCGACGGCCGGATCGTGGACTCCTCCAGGCTCACCTCGCCGGTGAAGCCGGCGGTGCCGCCGATCTTCTCCAGCTGCGCGTGCACCTCGCGCGCCTCGCTGTCGGTGAGCCCGAGCGTCGGCTCCATGCGTAGCGCGGCCACCAGCGTGGCCAGCGCGGCCGTGCGCTCGTCGGGCACCTCGTCGCCGCGCAGCGCCTTGGCGAGCCGGGCCCGGATGTCGGTCTCCACCGTCGGGTCGACCGTCGGGTAGCGGTGCACGTGGATGAAGCCGAGCGCGGTCTCGTCGATGTCGCGGACGACACCGCGGGCGCACAGGTCGGCGAGCACCCGGTCGCGCAGCCCGTGCCGCAGCCGCTGCAGCCACGACGCGGGCGTGTGCGGGGAGTCCTCGGCGATCCGCCGCAACACGTCGTCGGCGATCGGCTCACCGGTCGGCGTGGCGTCAATCGCCTCGAGCATGCCGTCCGCGTACGCCACCCGGCCGGCCAGCGCCAGCTCGACGAGGATCGCGGCCGCCATGCCCAGGTCGAGTCCGATCCGGGAGACGACGGCCTTGCCGGAGATGTCGTCGTAGGCGAGCAGCAGCAGCTCTTCGGGGAGCGCAACGGTGGTCATGGCCTCGCACGGTAGCTGACCTTTCCCGCCAATGCATTAAAGCACCCAACGAAAACGCTCCGCTGCGCTCCACGTTTCCGCCGGGGCCCGCTAACCTGCCCGCGTGCAGGCCATTCTCGCCACGCTGGGGTATGTGTTGTCGGCCGACCGCAAGCGGCTGCTGATGATCCGGCGCGACACGCGACCCGACGACATCCACTTCGGGTACCACAACGGGCTGGGCGGCAAGCTGGAGCCGGACGAGGACGTGGTGGCCGGCATGCGGCGCGAGATCCGGGAGGAAGCCGGCATCGAGTGCCTCGACGTGGAGCTGGCCGGCACGATCTCGTGGCCCGGGTTCGGGCGCCACGGGGAGCACTGGTTCGGCTTCCTGTTCCGGGTGCCGGCGTGGACCGGGGAGCCGCTGGCCGGTAACCACGAGGGCACCCTGGTATGGCAGGACGTCGAGGACGTGCTCGCGGGCCGGGTACCCATGTGGGAGAGCGACCGGCATTTCCTGCCGCTGGTGTTCGCGGACCGGCCGCGGGTCTTCCACGGCGTGATGCCGTTCGCCAACGGCAAGGCCCTGAGCTGGTCCTACACCGCGCTCTAGAAGCGCCCGCGGTGTTTGGAAGGGGCCCTTCCTATGCGAAAAGCGATAAGAAGGGGCCCTTCCTTTCACCAGATGCCGAGGGCGGCGGCCGTCTCGGTGTGGAGGGCACGGACCGAGGCCGCGGCGCGCTCGCGCGCCGCCGGGATGTCGTCCTCCGCGACCTGTTCCACCACTTCCAGGTACGCCTTGAGTTTCGGCTCGGTGCCCGATGGCCGGACCACCACCCGGGCGCTCTCGGTGCGCAGGATGACCACGTCGGCGTCGGGGAGCAGGTCTTCGACCGTCGTGACCGGCTCGTCGAGCAGCGCCCCGGGAAGCTTGCTCCGCAGCCGGGTCATGATCTCCTGGATCTCGTGCGGCGCGTCGACCCGCACCGAAAGCTGGTCGGTGGCGTATACGCCGAACTCGGCGGCGATCTCGTCCAGCCGGTCGGTGAGCGTGCACAGCTCGGCCTTGAGTCCGGCGGCCAGCTCGGCGACCAGCAGCGCGGCCGTGATGCCGTCCTTGTCGCGGACGTGGTCGGGCGCCGTGCAGTAGCCGAGCGCCTCCTCGTACCCGTAGACCAGGTCGTCGCCGGCCCGCACGATCCACTTGAAGCCGGTCAGCGTCTCGCCGTAGGGCCGGCCGCGCGCCGCGCACATCGCCTTGAGCAGCGACGATGACACGATCGTGGTGGCGTACCGGCCGCGGACGCCCCGGCGCATGAGGTGATCGGCGAGCAGCACGCCGACCTCGTCGCCGCGCAGCATCCGCCAGCCACGCGCGCCGTTCGCCGAAGGCGAACCAGCCGGCCCGGTGGGCACGGCCACCGCGCAGCGGTCGGCGTCCGGGTCGTTGGCGATCGCGATGTCCGCGCCGTTGGCCTCCGCGAGCGCGATCAGCCGATCGACCGCGCCGGGTTCCTCCGGATTAGGGAACATTACGGTGGGGAAGTCCGGATCCGGCTCGGCCTGCTCGGCGACCACGGCGGGCGTCGCGAACCCGGCCCGCGCGAACGCCGCCGTGAGCACCGGCGCGCCCACCCCGTGCAGCGGCGTGTACGCCACCGCGAGGTCGCGGAACCCGTCCCGCTCGACCACGGCGACCGCCCCGTCCAGGTACGACGTGACGATCTCCTCGCCGAGCACCTCGCCCGGCTCGCCGAGGGGCACGCGCACGAGCGGCCCGACGGCCCGGATCGCGGCCTCGATCTGCCGGTCGACCGGCGGCGCGATCTGCGCGCCATCGTCCAGATAGACCTTGTACCCGTTGTCCTGCGGCGGGTTGTGGCTGGCCGTCACCATGACGCCGGCCACCGCGCCGAGGGCCCGCACGGCGTATGCCAGCACCGGGGTGGGCAGCGGCCGGGGCAGGATCAGCGCCGGCCGGCCCGCCCCGGTGGCCACCCGGGCGGTCTGTTCGGCGAAGGATCGTGAGCCGTGCCGCGCGTCGTACCCGATCACGAGCGGACCCGGCGTGCCCCGTGCCGTGAGCCAGGTGACCAGGCCGGCCGCCGCCTGGGTGACGACGGCGAGGTTCATGCCGTTGGGACCGGCTCGCAGCGGGCCGCGCAGCCCGGCCGTGCCGAAGACCAGCGGTCCGGCGAACCGGTCCGCCAGTTCGGCGGCCGTCCCGGGCAGCTGGTCGATCAGGCGGCGCAGTTCGCTGCGGCAAGCGGGATCAGGGTCATCGACGATCCAGGCCTCCGCGCGATCGCGGAGCTCGTCGAGTACGTCCGCGGTGTCAGTCGCAGAAGCCATGCCGCTTTGATAGCACGTGTCCGTTACGCGCGCGCGTATCTATCGCGTTGATCGAGGAAGTTTCGTGGCTATCGAATAACAATCAAAAATGTAAAGATATAAACCAAAAAAGAACACTCAAAAC
>JBBEWH010000008.1:0-104606 GCA_037414955.1 Actinomycetes bacterium KLBMP 9797 | reverse complement strand
GAAAGCCGGGGGCCGTTCCGCGCGCGCGAATCTCGGGCGTTGTGCGCGCAGGTTTCGTGGCTATCAAGTCACGAAAAATCTGGACATGATAGCCACGAAACTTCCTCGATCAACGAGCGACTACGCGGCCGTCACCTGATAGGTGCGGACCAGCTCGTCGAAGATCTCCTTGCTCTCGGCGAACCGGCTGTCCGGGGTGGTGAGGTAGAACGAGTACGCCTTGCCGTCCTGCACGATCGCCCGCCACACGCCGTGCCGCGCGTTGTCGCCGGAGCCGCAGGTGTACTCCAGTTCGGCGGCCGGCTTCCCGCCGACCTCGACGTTCGTCAGGGCGACCTGGGTGTACGGCCGGGCACAGTTCTTGTTCGCGTTGCTCTTCAGTCGATCGCTCGCGACCTGCAGGAACTTGGCGGGCTCGGCCTTGGAGTTTTCGATGAGGAGGCGCACCCGGCGGCCGCTGTCGTCCGGGTCGGTGTAGTCGACGTACAGGCCCGCGGTCGTCTTCTTCCAGCCCTGCGGGACGTTGACGGTGATGCCGCGTTCGCTGTGGGCCTGGGTGGGGAAGCTCGGCGCGGCCGGCTCGCTGTTGCCGGCCTGGGCCGGGGTGTTGGCGGCCGGGTCGCCGCCGGTGGAGAGCATGATGGCCGTGAGCAGCACGACCGCGGCGAGCGCGGCTCCGGCGCCGATCTGCACGTTGCGCGGCCAGCCGCGCACCGTCGTGAGCAGCTTGTCGCCGGCCTTGCGGGCCTGGTCGAGGGCGGTCGGCTTGGCGCCACCGGGCGCGCCGGCGGGCTGCACCCAGCCGGGCCCGGCCGCCGGGTAGTTGGCCGGCTGGTATCCGGGCGGTGGGTAGCCCGGCGGGGGATATCCGGGCGCGGGTGGGTGCACGGCCGTCGTGCGGTCGGCGTCGGTGGCGGACGACGCCGACGAGGACGCGAACGCGGTGGTGCGCTCGAGGTCCGTGGCCGGCGTCGGGTACGCGCCGGTCGGGGTACCCCCGCTGGCTGGCGCGGCACCACCGGCCTGCTCCTGCCGGAGCTGCTTGATGCGGTCGGTGAGCGACTCGCCGGGCGCCAGCATGGCGCGGCCGCCGATCTGGCCGGAGGGCGTCGGCTGGGCCGCCGGTGCCGCGGGCGCCGGGCGGGCGGGGCGCTGGGCGGGCACCACCGCGTACGGGTCCGTGGTCATGTGCACCGGCGCCTTGCTGGCCAGCGGACCCGCGAGCAGCTCGCGCAGCATGGTGCGGGACGTGTTGACGTCGTACCGCCGCGCGGGGTCCTTCTCCAGCAGGCCCATGAGCACCTGGGTGAGGGCGCCGGCGCGGGTGGGTGGCGCCGGCGGGTCCTCGACGACGGCGTGCATGGTCTCGATCGGGTCGCCCTTGTCGAACGGCGGCCGCCCCTCGACCGCCGTGTAGAGCGTGACGCCGAGCGAGAAGAGGTCGCTGGGCGGCCCGAAGTCCTGCCCCATGGCCCGCTCGGGCGAGATGAAGTGCGGTGAGCCGAGCACCATGCCGGGCGTGGTGAGCTGCACCTCGGTGGGCATCCGGGCAACGCCGAAGTCGGTGAGCACGCAGCGGCCGTCGGTGCAGATCAGCACGTTGGCCGGCTTGACGTCGCGGTGCAGCACGCCGATCGCGTGGGCGACCTCGAGCGCGCCGAGCAGGGCAATGCCAATCTTGGCGACCGCCCGCAGCGCCACCGGGCCGTCTTCGATGATCATGTCGGCCAGGCTGCGGGCGTCGAGCAGCTCCATCACGATCCACGGCCGGCCACCCTCGTGGACGACGTCGTAGACCTGCACCACCGCGGGGTGCTGGAGGGCCGCGGCGGCGCGCGCCTCGCGGAGGGTGCGCTCGTACATCGAGTCCCGGTCGCTGGGCGCGAGGCCGGGCGGCAGCACGACCTCTTTGACCGCCACGTCGCGGCGCAGCAGGGTGTCGGCGGCGCGCCACACGGTGCCCATGCCGCCATGGCCCACGGCCGCGCGCAACGTGTACCGTCCGCCAATGGTGGTGCCGGGTGCCGCACGTCCGTTGGTGGGGCTGACTTGCCCGCCACTCCACGTCGGAATCTGAGTCACTGGTAATGCCACCGAGGGGGATTCGAGGGGCCGAGGGAAACCAACCCCCCTATCTTGCGGGGTACGGGCCCCAGAGAAAAGCCGGACACCAGAACATGACCTCGTGTATCGATCCAGCTGCCCAGCGTACCCGGATTGTGTGGTATCCCTCACCCGGACGAGACCATCGGCGCCATACGATCCCGCTATGAGCGAACGGCGGCTAAGCGAGTCGGGCTTTCCGATCAAGCCGGTCTACGACGCGACGGATCTGCCCGCCGACCTCGACGTCCGGTCCGGCGCGCCGGGGGAGTACCCGTACACCCGCGGGGTCTACCCGACGATGTACACGTCGCGGCCGTGGACCATGCGGCAGTACGCCGGCTTCGGCACCGCCGCGGAGTCCAACGCGCGCTACCACCAACTGCTCGCCGCCGGCACGATGGGTCTGTCGGTCGCGTTCGACCTGCCCACCCAGATGGGGTACGACTCGGACGACCCGGTCGCGCACGGCGAGGTCGGCAAGGTCGGGGTGGCGATCGACTCGGTCGACGACATGCGGCTGCTCTTCGACGGCATCCCGCTCGACAAGGTGTCGACGTCGATGACCATCAACGCGCCGGCGGCCGTGTTGTTGCTGCTCTACCAGATCGTGGCCGAGGACTCCGGGGTGCCGGGCAGCGCGCTCAACGGCACCATCCAGAACGACATCCTCAAGGAGTACATCGCCCGCGGCACCTACATCTACCCGCCGAAGCCGTCGTTGCGGCTGGTCGCGGACACGTTCGCGTACTGCCGCAAGGAAGTTCCGAAGTGGAACACCATCTCGATCTCCGGGTACCACATGGCCGAGGCCGGCGCGACGCCCGTGCAGGAGGTGGCGTTCACGCTGGCCAACGGCGTGGAGTACGTGCGCGCGGCGCTCGCCGCCGGGCTGGCCGTCGACGACTTCGCCCCCCGGCTGTCGTTCTTCTTCGTGGCCCGCACCACGCTGCTCGAAGAGGTGGCGAAGTTCCGGGCGGCCCGCCGGATCTGGGCCCGGCTGATGCGCGAGGAGTTCGGCGCGCAGAACCCGAAGTCGTGGATGCTGCGCTTCCATACCCAGACGGCGGGCGTGCAGCTCACCGCCCAGCAGCCGGAGGTCAACCTGGTCCGGGTCGCGGTGCAGGGTCTGGGCGCGGTGCTCGGCGGCACGCAGTCGTTGCACACCAACAGCTACGACGAGGCGATCGCGCTGCCCACCGAGAAGGCCGCCCGCCTGGCGCTGCGCACCCAGCAGGTGCTGGCGTACGAGACCGACCTGACCGCCACGGTGGACCCGTTCGCCGGGTCGTACGTGGTGGAGGCGATGACCGACGCCGTCGAGCGGGAGGCGGTGGCGCTGATGGACCGGGTCTTCGCGCACGGCTCGTCGGTCGACGCCATCGAGGTCGGGTTCCAGAAGCGGGAGATCGAGACCTCGGCGTACCGGGTGGCGCAGGAGATCGACTCCGGCGAGCGGGTCGTGGTGGGGCTGAACCGGTACGCGGTATCCGAGGAGGAGCCGTACGAGCCGCTGCGGGTGGACCCGGCGATCGAGGCGGCGCAGGCCGCGCGGCTGGCCACGCTGCGGTCGGAGCGCGCTGGAGGCGCGGTCGAACGGGCGCTGTCCGACCTGTCGTCGGCGGCGGCCGGTACGGAGAATGTGCTCTATCCCATGAAGGAAGCGTTGCGCGCACGTGCGACTGTGGGAGAGGTAAGCAACGCCTTGCGCCGGGTCTGGGGGGTCTACCGGCCGACGGACCGTTTCTGAACCTTTCTTGGCGTAATCCCGTGATCTCGGGGTACCAGGGCAGACATCCTGGGTCGCCAGGGTGAACGGACGGCGTGTCCGCCACGACGATCTCGGTGGTGACACGCTGGGAAGCCCAGCCGCTCCCTGTGGTGGAGTGCGGCGTTTCGTCGGCTTTGTCGATGTCGCGCGTGACGGATGTGATGGTCACGCGTTGTAGGAGGTGTGGGACACATGTCAGCGTTTGATAACAGCGCTAACGGTGTCCCTACGCTTGCAGAGCGCTCCTACCAGGGCATTCGTGACGCTGCGCGATCTGATTACTACCAGAACGATGTTGCGCAGCGTCACCATTTCCGGTCTAGGCTGTCCCAGTCCTATCCCATTCACAGTGATCGAGAATCTGACGTGACGAGTGCGTTGACGCTGCCGGACGGCAGTGCCCCGCTGGCATCGTCCTGGCCCCAGTCAGCTCCCGGGGCGGATCCGCTGCCAGGTCAGCTGGATCGTTGGCTTGCCGCACGAGGTGCCGAGCTGGTAGCGATTCGTCGGCACATCCACGCCAATCCGGAGTTGTCCGGGCAGGAGTTCGAGACCGCCGCCCTGCTGGCGCGCGAACTCGCGGTGGCCGGTCTCAACCCGCAGTTGCTGCCCAAGGGCAACGGGGTGATCTGTGATATTGGACACGGTGACGATGTCATCGCGCTCCGCGCGGACATCGACGCGCTACCGCTTCCGGACACCAAGGACGTCCCGTACCGCTCGACCGTCCCCAACGTCTGCCACGCCTGCGGGCACGACGTCCACGCCACGATCATGCTCGGCGTGGGCCTCGCGCTCGCTCACCTGAACGAGCGCGGTGACCTGCCCGGCCGGGTCCGGCTGCTCTTCCAGCCGAGCGAGGAGAAGTTCCCCTCCGGTGCGCCGGAAGTGATCAACGCCGGCGGCCTGAAGGACGTCCGCGCGATCTTCGCGCTGCACTGCGCGCCGCAGATCCCGACCGGCCTGATCGGGGTGCGGTCCGGCCCGATCACCGCGGCCGCAGACGTGATGTCGGTGCGGCTGGCCGGGCGCGGTGGGCACACCGCCCGGCCGCACCTGACCACCGACCTGGTGTACGCGCTGGGCAAGGTCATCACCGACGTGCCGGCCATGCTCGACCGGCGGATCGACACCCGCGCCGGGGTGTCCCTCACGTGGGGCGCGGCGCACGCCGGCCAGGCGCCCAACGCGATCCCGATCTCCGGCGAGGTCAGCGGCACCGTCCGCGCGCTGAGCCGGGACGCCTGGCGGGAGCTGCCCGACCTGGTGCCCCAGGTGGTGCGCGACGTGGTCGCCGGCACCGGTGCGGAGGTCGAGGTCACCTACACCCGGGGCGTCCCGCCGGTCATCAACGACCGGGCCTGCGCGGCGATCACCGCCGGCGCGGCCGGCGCCGTCCTGGGCGGCGACCGCATCGTCGAGGCCGAGATCAGCATGGGTGGCGAAGACTTCGCCTACTACCTGGAGCACGTGCCGGGCGCGATGATCCGGCTCGGCACCGGCATCGCCGGCGCCGCGCCGATGGACATCCACCAGTCGTCGTTCGACATCGACGAGCGCAGCATCGGGTACGGCGTCCGCGTCATGGTCCACACCGCCCTCGCCGCCATCTCCACCGGAGCGTTCTAACCCCATCCATGATTAAGGCGTCCTTCAAGTAGTGAGAACTACTTGAAGGACGCCTTGATCATGAGGAGGTCATGCGGCGGGGCGGGTGCGCCGGCGGAGGCGGCGGGTGAGCCACACAGCACCGAGCGCGGGTACGCCGAGCGTCACCAGCCACGGCAGCAGCGCGCCGAGCACCGTCACGCCCACCACCAGCGCCGCCACCAGGGCGGTCCACCCACCCTTGAACCCGGAGAGGAAGCCGAGCGGCACCTCCTCGTCGTCCTGCTCGGGCGCTGGCGCGCGCAACTCGAGGGTGATCGTGGACAGTGCGGTCAGGTCGTCGATCCGCCGCTTCTTGGCCTCCAGGGACGCCAGGTCGGCCTCCCGCTTGGCCACCTCGCCCTCCAGCATGACCAGGTCGCTGAGCGACTTGGCCTGGGCGAGCAGCCGCCGGCCACTGTCCACCCGGGCGCGCTGGGTGGCGATCCGGGCGTCCAGGTCGAGGGCCTCCTCGGTGACGTCCTCGGTGCTGATGTCGCGCCGCTCCGGCTCGCCCAGCCGGGCCAGCTCGTCGACCACGCCGGCGAACCGGGCCGCCGGCACCCGCAGCGTCAGCGTCGCCTGATCGGCGTAGTCGTCGTCGGACCGCTTGTCGCCGCCGACGAACCCGCCGGCGCCGGTGACGATCGTCGTCGCCTTCGTCGCGGCCTGGGGCACGTCGGTCACCCGCACCGCCATCGAACCGGTGTAGATGATCGCCCGGCCCTCCTGCCGGTACTTCACGGGCACGCCCGCCGCCGGCTGGCCGCCCTGCTGCGGCGCGACCGCCGCCGCCTCGTCCTGCGCGGCGGAGCCGCTGCTGGCGCCGCTGTCCGCGCCGCCACCGCCGCACCCGCTCAACGCCACCGCCGCGACGATGACGACCCCGCCTATCCAGCTGATCCGCATGCCGTTCCTCCGATTCCCCTGTGGTGTCGCTGAGACGCTCGGCAGTGAACCGAAGGTTCCGGGAGACTCCTTGCAGTAGCGTCACGAAATGGGGGCTGGTCCATAACGCGCGCGGCGGTGCTGGCGACCGCCTCAGCTGGCGTCGTGGTGCGGTGAGAGGAGGTCACGACGATGCGACTGACGAAGTACGGGCACGCGTGCGTGCGGATCGAGCGTGACGGGGCGGTCCTGGTCATCGACCCGGGCGAGTTCAGCGGTCCCGACGTGCTCGACGAGGCCGACGCGGTGCTGATCACCCACGAGCACTTCGACCACATGGATGTCGCGGCGCTCACCGCGGCCGTGGAGAAGCGGTCCGACCTGACCGTCCACACGCACGCCGCCGTGAAGTCCAAACTGGATGCTCTCGGTGACATCGTGGTCACTGTGGACGCCGGGCAGTCGTTCGAGGCGGCTGGCTTCACCGTCCGGGCGTACGGCGGGCAGCACGCGATCAACCACCCGGAGATCCCGCGCGTCGCCAACCTGGGCTATCTGGTGGACGGTGCGGTCTACCACCCCGGCGACTCGTTCGACGCGCCGGACGACGCGCAGGTCGACACCCTGTTCGTGCCGGTGTCCGCGCCCTGGCTGAAGCTGGCCGAGGCGATCGAGTTCGCCCGCGCGGTCCGGCCGCGGCGCGCGTTCGCCCTCCACGACGGGCTGCTCAACGACATCGGGCTGAAGGTCGTCAACACCCACCTGGAGCGGCTGTCCGGCACCGAGTACGAGTGGCTGGCGCCGGGGTCGATGGTCCATTGAGCAGTCAAGAGGTCGCGTGAGCATTCAAGAGGTCGCGGAACGCCTCTACAGCCAGGCGCCGGACCAGTTCGTGACCGCCCGCGACGAGGCGGTCGCCCAGGCGCGCGCCGCCGGTGATCAAGACGCCGCCCGGCAGATCGCCAAGCTGCGCAAGCCGACCGTAGCGGCCTGGCTGGTCAACCTGCTGGCGATCCGCCGGCCGGAGCTGGTCGACGAGCTGGTCGAGCTGTCCGGTGCGCTCCGGGCCGCGCAGCGCAACCTGCGCGGGGCCGAGCTGCGCGAGCTGTCGGGCCAGCGGCGGGAGGCGGTCGCCGCGCTGGTCGCGGCCACCAAGTCGCTGGCCGTCGCCGAGGACCCCGGGCTGGCGCGCGCCAAGCTGCCGCTCGCGGACGTCGAGGCGACCCTGAACGCGGCGCTGTCCGACGAGGAGGTGGCCGCGCAGGTCCGTTCGGGCCGGCTGGTGCGCGCCGCCACATACGCGGGATTTGGCGAAGTGCCCCGGCCGCGCCTCCGGTTGGTCGGCGACGACGTCGCCGAGGAGGCGGCGATCGCGCCGGAGCGGCCGCGCCCGGCCCCGCAGGATCGCCGGCCGGCGCTCCGGAAGGAGCTGGCCGCCGCCCGCGCGGCCCTCCAGGCGGCGGAGAAGGATCTGGCGAGCGCCGCCGACCAGGAGCGCGACAGCGCTGACACGCTGCGCGAGATCGAGATCGCGCTGGCCGACCTGGAGCGCCGCCGCGCCGCCGCTGAGCAAGCGCTCAGCCAGCGGAAACTCGCCCGCAAGACGGCCGAGCGCGCCGTCGCGGCGGCCCGCCGGCGTACCGGCGAGGTGGAAGGAGCGCTGGAAGCGCTCGACCGGGACCCGGTCGGGAAGGCACAATCTGGCGCGTGACCCCTGAACAGGCCGCAACCGCCGCGAAACCGGGCGTCCTGGAGCTGGGTGGGGCGTTCAACGACGATCCGCGTACCCTGCGGCAGGCGCGCGTCATGGGCCTGTCCGGCTGGGCGTTCTACGTCGCCGGGCGGGGCGGCGCGTTGGGCGACGTGCGCACCGACACGGTGGCCGCGGCGCTCGGCTTCATCGCGCCCGAGGCCGTCATCGACGGCTGGGAGGCGGCGCGCCGCGTGGCGACGCCGATGGACGTGGCCGCCGCCCGGCTCGCCGAGTGCTGCCGCTGGGGCATCGAGCAGCTCGGTGACTTCCCGCTCCTCGACCGGCTGACCGAACTGGTGCAGCGGATCGTCGTCTCGGCCGACCCCGCCGGCATGCCGTTGTTCGCGGCGTGGCGCGCGATGCCGGTACCCGAGAACGCGCCCGCCGCACGCGCCGCCGTGCTGCTGCACCTGCTGCGCGAGCACCGGGGCGGCGGCCACCTGCTGGCGGTACGGGCGAGCGGGCTGACACCGCTGGAGGCGATCATCGCGGGGCCGGACGGCGAGGCGGGCGCGGTGGCGTTCGGCTGGCAGCCGCCGTACCCGCCGATCGGCCCGCTGGTGCGCCGCCGCATGTGGGCGGAGGCGGTGACCGACCGGATCAGCTCCAGCGCGTTCGCGGTGCTGGAGGCGTCCGAGCGGGTGGAGCTGGTCGGCCTGCTGGAGAGCGCCCGCACCCTTGTCCAGTCCAAGACGGCACCCCCGCCCGGCGCCACCACCGACAGCGCCGCCTAGCCCATGATCAGGGCGTCCTTCAAGTAGTTAGAACGACTTGAAGGACGCCCTGATCATGGGGATGCGGTGCGGGTGGGGCGGGCGCGCAGCGCGGCCACGTAGTCGTCGGGTGCGCCGGCCTTCTCGGCCGCGTTGGCGATCTCCGAGAGGTACCAGGCGGTCGGCATGCCGCCCTCGTACCCGTCGAACACGTACACCCACGCGGTGACCTCGCCGTCGAGCGTGACCACCCGCACGGTGAGTTTGCGGTACGTGCCCGCCGTGACCCCCTCGACCTCGTCGAGTTGGGCGGCGTCCCAGGGATGTACGTCGTAGATGGCGACGAAGACCCGGTCGCCGGGTGACTCCACGATCGTGGTGACCGAACCTTCCCAGCCGAGCACCCCCTCGCCGGCGAAGGTGAGGCGCCAGCCTTCCAGCCAGCCGGTGCCCACCATGGGCGAATGCGGACAGTAAGCACGCATCCGAGCGGGATCCAGGTTTGAGCCATACGCGGCGTAATGACGCACGGCGATGACGATAGCCCGAGGGACGGTTGGGGGAGAATACAACCGACCGTGTCGGATCCTTCTGGGGGGAAAATGAGTCGCATCGTCATCATCGGCGGGGGCCCGGCGGGGTACGAGGCCGCGCTCGTCGCCGCCCAGCTCGACGCCGACGTCACCGTGGTCGAGGCGGAGGGGGCCGGCGGTGCCTGCGTGCTGTCGGACTGTGTCCCATCGAAGACCTTTATCGCCAGCTCAGAGGTGGTGACCGGCTACCGGGACACGGACGAGTTCGGCGTGCACTCCGACGGCCTGGAGGCGGTGACGGTCGACGCCGCGGCGGTGCACGGCCGGGTCAAACGGCTCGCTCTCGCCCAGTCCAGCGACATCCAGGCCAAGTTGATCAAGGCGGGCGTCACATTCGTCCAGGGGCGCGCCCGGCTCGGCGAGGATACGCTCGGTCACACGCACCGGGTGGTGATCGAGAGTGACGGAGCTAACTCCCAGTACTCGATCGACGCGTCGACGGTCCTCATCGCGACCGGCGCGACGCCCCGGGTGCTGCCCGACGCGGCGCCCGACGGCGAGCGGATCCTGACCTGGCGCCAGGTCTACGACCTGCCTGACCTGCCCGAACACCTGATCGTGGTGGGTTCCGGCGTCACCGGCGCCGAGTTCGCCAGCGCCTACCTGGCCATGGGTGTCAAGGTGACGCTGGTGTCCAGCCGCGACCGGGTCATGCCGCACGAAGACGCCGACGCGGCCATGGCGATCGAGGAGGTCTTCCGCTCCCGCGGCATGACGATCCTCAACAACTCGCGCGCCGCCGCGGTGCGCCGCACCGGCGACGGGGTCCGGGTGGAGCTGGCCGACGGCACCACGGTGGCCGGCTCGCACGCGCTGATGGCGGTCGGCTCGGTGCCCAACACCCAGGACCTGGGCCTGGAGCAGTACGGCGTGGCGGTCGCCAAGGGCGGCTACCTCACCGTCGACCGGGTGTCCCGCACCAACGTGCCCGGCATCTACGCCGCTGGCGACTGCACCGGCGTGTTACCGCTGGCCAGCGTGGCCGCCATGCAGGGCCGGATCGCGATGTGGCACACGCTCGGCGAGGCGGTGCAGCCGTTGCGGCTGCGCACGGTCTCGGCCAACGTGTTCACGGATCCCGAGCTGGCCACTGTCGGCGTGTCGCAGAACGAGGTCGACTCCGGCAAGGTGCCGGCCCGGCAGGTGATGCTGCCGCTGTCCGGCAACGCCCGGGCCAAGATGGCCGACCTGCGCGACGGCTTCGTCAAGCTGTTCTGCCGGCCGGCCACCGGCACGGTGATCGGCGGTGTGGTCGTGTCGCCGAAGGCCAGCGAGCTGATCTTGCCGATCACCATGGCGGTCGAGAACCACCTGACGGTCGACCAGCTCGCCCACACGATCACGATCTACCCGTCGCTGTCCGGCTCGATCACCGAGGCCGCCCGCCAGCTCATGCTCCACGGCCTCGAATAACGCCCATGATCAAGGCGTCCTTCATGTCGTTATAGCGACTTGAAGGACGCCTTGATCATGGGGAGTGAGGGCCGGCCAGGGCGAGGATCCAGCCGGCGGCGGCGAAGATCGCGGCGGCCAGGGCGGCGACGGCCACCAGCCGCCACGCCGACGCGGTGAGCGCCGCGCCGCCCAGGTGGCCGACCAGCCCGCCGTAGCTCGCCCACGCCAGCGCCGCGCCGCCCGCGTACGGCAGGAACAGCCGCGCCGGGTACCGGACCCGGCCGGCCTGGAAGCACGCGGCCATGCGGCCGCCGGGCACGAACCGGCACAGGAAGATGGTCATCGGCCCGGGACGGCGCAGCCCGCGCGTGAAGCGCAGCGCGGCGCGCCGCGCGCGGCCGCGGGCCGGCGGCGCCGCCGGGTCGGGCCGCCGCGTCGACCGGCCGAGCAGGTAGCAGGCGACGTCGCCGGCGAAGACGCCGAGCGCCCCGACGGTCACGATCATCCCCAGATCCAGATCGCCGTACACCGTAAGGGCGCCGCTGGTGATCATCACCGCCTGGGTGGGCACGACCGGCACGAAGGCGTCCGCGCCGAGGAGGGCCATCAACAGCAGGTACGCCGCCAGCGGCGAGGCGGCACCGCTCAGCAGCTCGACCACCGGCCGCCACCTCCCTTCCCCCGGGTGCAGGATAGTTTCCGGCAGGGCGGTACGCGGCCGGATTTTCTCTCAGCGGGTTCTAAGGTGACGACGCTCGGCGGTTGGCTGTCCGGCGCGTACCGTTGCAGGTGAGCGCCGCTGTAGGCCGGGTCCCCCGTTCCTGGTCTCGTTGAGGCGTTCCGGACCGCCGGCGGGTCCCGCGCCGGCGGTCCATCTATCTGTGACGCGCGTCCACCTGGTAATCCGCGTTACGCGGGCGCAACGAGATCGGCGTAGCGTCGGGCCATGGCGGATCTGTTCGAGGACTATCGTCTCGGGCCGGGCTGGGACGAGATGTTCGGCGAGCCGAACATGCCCCGGGCGACCTACGAGGCCCTGCACGCCACCCTGCAGCCGCTGTCCAGCGCCGAGCTCGGCGTGCGCGCCGACGTGCTGGCGCGGGCGTTCCTCGATCAGGGCATCACGTTCGCGCTCAAGGGCGTCGAGCGGCCATTTCCGCTCGACATCGTGCCGCGCATCATCGCCGCCGCGGAATGGCGCACCGTCGAGGCGGGGGTGGGGCAGCGGCTGCGCGCGCTGGAGGCGTTCCTCGCCGATGTGTACGGCGCCGGCGAGGTGCTGGCCGACCGGATCGTGCCCCGGCGGGTGGTGGTGACGAGCGCGCACTTCCACCGCGAGGCGGCCGGCATCAACCCGACAAATGGGGTACGCATCCACGTGGCCGGCGTCGACCTGATCCGCGATGAGCAGGGCACGTTCCGGGTGCTGGAAGACAACGTGCGGATCCCGTCCGGGGTCAGCTACGTGATGGAGAACCGGCGGGCCATGGCGCACGTGCTGCCCGAGGTGTTCGCCTCCACCCGGGTCCAGCCCGTCGAGTCGTACCCGACTCAGCTCCTGCGCGCACTGCGCGCCGCCGCACCGGTCGGCGTGGGCGAACCCACCGTGGTGGTGCTCACCCCCGGCGTGCACAACTCGGCGTATTTCGAGCACGCCCTGCTGGCCCGCGAGATGGGCGTCGAGCTGGTGGAGGGCCGCGACCTGGTCTGCGTGGGCAACGAGGTGGCGATGCGCACGACGGCGGGCGAGCGGCGGGTCGACGTGATCTACCGCCGGGTCGACGACGAGTTCCTGGACCCGGTGCACTTCCGGGCCGACTCGGTGCTCGGCTGCGCGGGCCTGATGAACGCCGCCCGGGCCGGCAAGGTCACGATCTCCAACGCGGTCGGCAACGGGGTGGCCGACGACAAGCTGCTCTACACGTACGTGCCGGCGCTGATTCGCTACTACCTCAACGAAGAGCCGATCCTGCCCAACGTGGAGACCTACCGGCTGGACGACCCCGACGTGCTGGCGCACGTGCTCGGCCGCCTCGACGAGCTGGTGCTCAAGCCGGTGGACGGCTCCGGCGGCGCCGGCATCGTGATCGGCTCGCAGGCCACCGACGAGCAGCTCGCCGAGACCCGCGTCCACCTCGAGCGCGACCCGCGCGGCTGGATCGCCCAGCGGGAGGTGAAGCTGTCGATGGTCCCGACGCTGATCGGCAACCGGCTCCGGCCGCGCCACATCGACCTGCGCCCGTTCGCCGTCAACGACGGGGAGCACGTGTGGGTGCTGCCCGGCGGGCTGACCCGGGTGGCGCTGCCCGAGGGCGCGCTGGTGGTGAACTCCAGCCAGGGCGGTGGCTCGAAGGACACCTGGGTGCTCGCCGACGGGGCGGTCGCCGCCGAGGAGGTCTTCGAGCCGGCCACCGTGGTGACGTCCGACGCGCGCGGACCCGATCCGGGCCCGGATACCGGGCCGGCCTCCGCACAGCAGCAGCAGCAACAGCAGTCCGGCCGGGTGACCCCATGCTGAGCCGGATCGCGGAGTCGCTGTACTGGATCGGGCGATACGTGGAGCGGGCCGAGGACACGGCGCGGATCCTCGACGTGCACCTGCACCGGATGCTGGCCGACCCGTGGGTCGACGAGCAGATCGCCTGCCGGTCCCTGCTCGGCGTGATGGGCATGTCGACGGTGGAGGCGCCGTTCTCGGCCGCCCGGGTGGTCGGGCTGCTCGGGCTCGACGAGACCAACGCCGCCTCGGTGGTGGGCGCGCTCGCCGCCGCGCGCGAGAACGCCCGCGGCGCCCGCGAGACCGTCTCCTCCGAGATGTGGGAGACGCTCAACGCCACCTGGCACGGGCTGCCCGATGCCCGGCGCCGGGTCGAGCAGCAGGGCGTGCACGCGTTCTTCCGGTGGGTCCGGGAGCGCTGCGCCGTCATGGCCGGCCTCACCGACGCCACCATGAGCCGCGACGAGGGTTGGCTGTTCCTGGTGCTCGGGCGCAGCATCGAACGGGTCGACATGACCACGCGGCTGCTCTCCACGCACGTGCGCGCCGGCGGCAGCATCCCGTCCTGGCTGACGCTGCTGCGCTCGTGCGGCGCCTGGGAGACCTATCTCCGCACCTACCGCGGCTCGCTCGACGACCGGCACGCCGCCGAGTTCCTGCTGCTCGACCGGCTGTTCCCGCGGTCGGTGTTCGCCGCGCTGTCCGCCGCCGAGGCGTGCCTCACCGAGCTGGAGCCCGATCCGGGCCGCGCCGGCGTGGCCACCGACGCCCAGCGCATCGTCGGGCGGGCCCGCACCAACCTGGAGTTCCGGGGCGCCGACGAGCTGCTGGCCGACCTCGGCTCGGTGCTGTCCGGCCTGCAACGCACCTGCTCCCAGGTGAACGATGCGGTGTCCCGGCGTTACTTCCGCCAGACGTCGGCGGTCGCATGGGTTTCGGAGGCAGTGGCGTGACGGTGCAGAGTTGGCGGCTGCGGGTGCAGCACAAGACCGGCTTCACATACGCGGGCAAGGTCAGCTCGTCGTACAACGAGGCCCGGATGCAGCCGCGCAACGAGCCGCATCAGGCGGTCCTCGACACCCGCGTGGAGGTGTGGCCGCCGGCCCGCACCTACCGGTACGAGGACTATTGGGGCACCGCGGTCACCGCGTTCGACGTGCACGCCGCACACGAGTCGTTGCAGGTCACGGCGACGGCCACGGTGGAGACGCTGCCGGCGGGGGACCGGATCGACGACGGCGCCAGCTGGGCCGAGTTGGCCCACCCCGACCAGATCGACCGGTGGTATGACCTGCTCCTGCCGTCGTCGCGCACCGCGCTCGACGACGAGCTGACCGCGCTGGCGGCGGAGGTCCGCGCCGGGCACGCCACGCCGCACCTGGCGGCCATCGCGATCTGCGACCGGGTCCGCGAGGAGGTGGCCTACCAGCCGGGCGCGACCGGGGTGCAGACCGACGCGGTCCAGGCCTGGCGGCAGCGCGAGGGCGTCTGCCAGGACATCAGCCACCTCGTGGTGGGGCTGGTGCGCGCGATGGGCGTGCCGGCGCGGTACGTCTCCGGTTACCTGCACCCGTCGCGCGACGCCACGATCGGCGAGCCGGTGGTCGGGCAGAGCCACGCCTGGGTCGAGTGGTGGGCCGGCCGCTGGATGCCGTTCGACCCCACGAACGGCATCCCGGTGGGGGCGCGGCACGTCGTGGTGGGGCGCGGCCGGGAGTACGGCGACGTGCCGCCGCTGAAGGGCGTCTACTCCGGCCCGGCCAACACCGGCCAGGGCGTCGAGGTGACGGTCACCCGCCTCCGCTGACCCCCTCTCTTCATGATCAAGGCGTCCTTCACGTAGCTATAACGACTTGAAGGACGCCTTGATCATGGGCATCATGGGGGGATGCGTAGCGCTATCGACACGACGACGCCGGGAGACCCCGGCGCCGGCCGCTGACGCAGTCATCAACCAGGCCCCGGGGCGACACCGCTCCGGGGCTTTGTCGTATCTCCGCGGGCGGGCCGCCCCGCGTACCCCAAGGAGAGCGACATGATCGACCACCGCAAGTTGGGCCGCGAGCTCGACCTCTTCCACACCGATCCACTCGCCGGCGCCGGGTTGCCGATCTGGCTGCCGGCCGGCGCGGCGGCCCGGCACGCCATCGAGGAGTACATCCGGGAGGAGGAGCGGCGCGCCGGATACCAGCACGTGTACTCGCCGCCGCTCGGTAAACGCCAACTCTTCGAGCTGTCCGGCCACCTGGCGCACTTCGACGACGACATGTTTCCGCCGATGCGACTGTCGGACGACGACGAGTTCCTACTGCGACCGTCGATGTGTCCGTTCCACGCGCTGGTGTTCCGGGCACGCGGACGGTCCTATCGCGACCTTCCACTGCGGATCGCCGAACTCGGCGGCATGTATCGCGCCGAGCGTTCCGGCGTGCTCGGGGGGTTGAGCCGGGTGCGGAACATCTGGCTCAACGACGCGCACACCTTCTGTGCCGTGGAGCAAGCCGCCGGCGAGGTGGCGGACGTGCTCCGGATGATCCAGCGGGCGCACGCCGCGCTCGGCGTACGCCCGGCCGGTTTCCGGTTGTCGCTGCGCGGCGACGGCGGCAAGTACGTCGACGACCCGCCGATGTGGGACCGTGCCTCGGGAATCCTTCGCGAGGCGTTGGATGACGTCGGATTGGACTATGTGGACGCTCTGGGCGAGGCCGCGTTCTACGGGCCGAAGATCGACGTACAGGTGGTGGACGCGGGCGGTCGCGAGATGACCCTCTCCACCGTGCAGCTCGACTTCCACCAGGCCGCCCGGTTCGAGCTGTCGTATGTGGATGCCGACAACGCGCGGCGGCGCCCGGTCATCGTGCACCGCAGCATCGTCGGCAGCATGGAGCGCCTCTTCGCCCACCTCATCGAGGTGCACGAGGGCGCGTTCCCGATGTGGTACGCGCCGGTGCAGGTCGCGGTGCTGCCGGTCGGGGTCGCGGTCGAGGGGTTCGTCAAGGCCGCCCTCGCGGCCGGGCTGCGCGTCGAGGTCGCGGCCGAGGGCACTCTCGCCAATCGGGTACGCGAGGCGGCGCACCGCCGCATCCCGTACGCGGCCGTGCTGGGCGCCCGCGAGCCGGGCCGGGTCTCGTTGCGCCCGCGCAACGGCGCGCCACTCGACTCGATGCCCATCCCTGCCGCCGTCGAATTTCTCCGCGAGGCCGCCGCCGTCCCCTTCTCATGATCAAGGCGTCCCTGTAGTCGTTAGAACGACTTGAGGGACGCCTTGATCATGGTGGCGGGGTGCCTTAGCTGAGGGCGCGGCGCATGAAGCCGCGGATGCCGATCACGGTGAAGAGGACGCCGGAGGCGACCAGGACCACGAGGCAGATCCACGGTGCCATGTGCGGCACGTCCGGGACGACCGCCGCACGTACCACTTCGGACAGATAGGTGAGCGGGTTGAACGCGGTCACCACCTGGAACCACCGCATGGAGTCGAGCGACTTCCACGGGTACTGGGTGGCGCCGGTGAACATCAACGGCGTCAGGATCAACGCGAACACCACGCTGATCTTGCTGGGCGGCACCAGCGTGCCGAGGGCGAGCCCGATGCCGGCGCCGACCCAGCTGCCCAGCACGAGGCTGACGACGAGCAGCAGCAGGCCATCGGTGTGCCACGGCGCGGAACCCAACACCAGCGCGCCGACCGGAAACATGATGACCGCCGAGGCGAGCGCCCGTAGCACCGCGAGGGTGAGCTTCTCCACCGCCACCAGATAGGTGGGCAGCGGCGCGAGCAGCCGGTCCTCGATCTCCCTCGTGAAGCTGAACTCCATGATGAGCGGGAAGGACACCGTCTGCAGCGCGGTGAGGAACGCGGTCAGCGCCACGATGCCGGGCAGCAGCAGATGCGCGTACTCGTCGGTGACGTATCCGCCGGCGTTCAGCACCTTCGCGAACACGAAAAGCATGAACAGCGGCTGGAGGGCCACCTGGGCCAGGAACACCCAGAACTCCTTGCCGGTGACGAACACGTCGCGCCACAGGATCGCGCGGAAGGCCCGTCCAGCCGAGGGACGCACGTCCACAGTGGTCATCGCAGTGCCCTTCCGGTGAGTTCGATGAAGACGTCTTCGAGGCTGGCCGTGCCCATGTGCACGTCGGTCACGGTCGCGGACCGTCCACTGAGCACGGTGATGGCCGGGCCGAGCAGCGTCTCGGGTTCGGCGGTCAGGTAGAGCCGGATCGAGCCGCCGGCCACCGTCTCGCCGCGCTCGATGCCGTCGACGTCGGTCAGGGCGGCGATGAGTTTTTCCAGGTCGTCGCCGGGACCGGGGGCGACGGTCAGGTCGAGCACGCCCTGACCGGCGAGCCGGCGGGTGAGCCCGGCCGGCGTGTCGAGAGCGAGCAGCTTGCCGTGGTCCACAATGCCCACCCGATCCGCCATCTCGGCGGCCTCGTCCATGTCGTGGGTGGTCAGCACCACGGTCACGCCGCGGGAGCGCAGCTCGCGGACCCGCTCCCACATGAAGATGCGCGACTGCGGGTCGAGGCCGGTGGTGGGTTCGTCGAGGAACAACACCTTTGGCTCGTGCATCATCGCGCGCGCGATCATGAGGCGCTGCGCCATGCCGCCGGAGTACCAGTCGACCTTCACGTCGGCCTGCTCCGCCAGGCCGAACTCGTCGAGCAGGGCCGCCGCGCGGGCGTTGCGGTCCGCGCGCGAGTAACCGTGGTACGCCGCGTGAAAGGCCAGATTTTGCCGCGGCGTGAGCGACCGGTCCAGGTTGCTCTGCTGGGGTACGACGGCGAAGTGCCGCCGTGCGCCGACGGCATCGCGGATCACGTCGATGCCGGCCACCGTGGCGTCCCCGCTGGTGGCGCGGACCCGCGTGGTCAGTACCCCGATGGTGGTGGACTTGCCGGCGCCGTTCGGCCCGAGCAGCCCGAAAATCTCCCCTTCCGCCACCGTGAAGCTCAACCCGTCAACCGCATTCACGTCGCGTTTCGGGTATCGCTTCACCAGGTCGCGCACTTCAACGGATGTGGACATCGAGTTCCTCCCCCGTACTCAGCTTTCCGATCAGTTCCAGGAGGAACTCGCGAATCACCGCTTCCTTCGCCGGGTCAGCGTCCACAGTGGTCAACGGCTGGTCGCGATGGGCGTACTTCCCGAGCCGTTGCCCGCGTTCGACGCCGGACTCGGTGAGCGCGAGCGTGACCGCGCGCCGGTCGGTGCCGGTGCGACGGCGCTCGACGTATCCCGCTTTCTCCAGCGTGTCGATGATGCCGGTGAGGGTGGCGGGCCGGACCATGCACTGATCCGCCATCTCGCGGTGGGTCAATTCGCCGCGGGCCAGGAGCGTCATCACGACCGTCATGCCCGATGGGCTGAGGTCGAACTCCTCGGCGAGCATCCGTTGCCACCGCTGGACCGCCAGGCGGCCGGCCATGGCGACCAGCCGACCCAGCGGCACATCCTGCAGCGTCACGAGTTCCACGGCGGCTATGTTAGCCGCCTGACCGTTAGGTGCCAAACAATATTGCCACCGTCACCCCAACGAAGAGAACCTGCTCGGCGGTCCGGATGCCCAGTGGGGTGGCGGGCCGGCCGCCGAACGGTACCTTCCGGCGTGCCGCCGACACGTTCGCCGGGAACATCGCGATCATGAGCAGTCCCAGTGCGGCGGCCGCCCATGGTGCGGTGGCGGGTATGAGCAGGCCGACCGCGCCGGCGAACTCCAGCACGCCGGTCACCGTGACGAGCAGGTCCGGTCGCGGCAGCCGGGGTGGGACCATCGCGATCAGGTCGCGCCGCATCTTCGGTGCGAAGTGCGCGGACCCGGTGAGCAGGAACATCAGCGCCAGCCCGACGCGCAGCGCCGGCTGCCAGCCGTCGACCGCATCGACGCCGGCGAGGCCGACGACGCGCGCCACGATGAATCCGGCGACGAGAGCGATAAGCGGTGCCACGAGACCTCCCTGCCGTCCCCATGATCAAGGCGTCCCTCAAGTCGTCATAGCTACATGAGGGACGCCTTGATCGTGGGGAGGTGTCTGAACTTGTCGCCGACAAGATTGCCCTCTCTGGCGGATCTTGTCAATGGCAAGTTAGGGTGAACGGCATGACACCCAGGGGCTCGTACCACCACGGCGACCTGCGGCGGGCACTGCTGGCCGCCGCGGTGACCGCGATCGAGGAGTCCGGCCCGGCGGCGCTCAGCCTGCGCGAGCTCGCCCGCCGGGCGGGGGTCTCGCACGCCGCGCCGGCACACCACTTCGGCGACAAGTCCGGCCTGCTCACCGCCCTCGCGATCGAGGGGTTCGACGGGCTCGCCGCGGCGCTCACCGAGGCGCACGAGCGGACCGGCGACCTGCGGGAGGTCGGGGTGGCGTACGTGAAGTTCGCGGTCGACCACCGGGCGCACTTCGAGGTGATGTTCCGCCCGGAGCTCTACCAGGCGGACGACCCGCAGGTGATCGCGGCGCGGGAGCGGGCCGGGTCCGTGCTGAGCGGCGGCGTGGCCAACCTGCCCGCGGAGCAGACCGGCGGCGATCCGCTGCCCGCGCAGCTCGCCGCCTGGTCGATCGTGCACGGCTTCGCCACGCTGTGGCTCGGCGGCGTGCTGCCCGAGGAGATCGGCCCCGACGCCGAAGCCGCCGCCCGCTCCGTCGTCACCCTCCTCTTCCGCTGACCCCGGGTGAGGAAGGGGCCCTTCCTATGCACAAAACGATAAGAAGGGGCCCTTCCTTGCAAGCGGTTACTTGAGGGTGCAGATCACTGCGCCAGCAGTCACTACGTCGCCGACCGCAGCCGACAGGCCGGTCACGACGCCGTCCTTGTGGGCGGTCAGCGGCTGCTCCATCTTCATCGCTTCCAGTACGACGATGGCGTCGCCGGCCGCCACGGTGTCTCCCTCGGCGACCGCGATCTTGACGATCGTGCCCTGCATCGGGGACGTGAGCGTGTCGCCGCCGGCAGCCGCGGTAGCGGTCCGGCCACGACCTCGGCGCGGAGCGCCGCCTCGGGTGGGCGCCCCGCCCGGCGTACCCCCGAAGCCGGCGGGGAACGAGACCTCGAGGCGCTTGCCGCCGACCTCGACCAGGACGGTGTCACGACGTTCTTGCTCCGCGGGCGCCGACCCGGCCCGAGTCCACGCCGGAACGGCGTCAGCCCACTCGGTCTCGATCCACCGGGTGTGGACGGCGAAGGGTTCGGCGGTGAACGCCGGGTCGCGCACCACCAGGCGGTGAAACGGCAGCACGGTGGGCATGCCGTCGACGACCATCTCGTCGAGCGCGCGGCGGGCCCGCTCCAACGCCTCGGCGCGGGTCTCGCCGGTGATGATCACCTTGGCGAGCAACGAGTCGAAGTTGCCGCCGATCACGGCGCCTTCCTCGATGCCGGCGTCGACGCGGACGCCGGGGCCGGACGGCAGGCGCAGGCGGGTCACGGCGCCCGGCGCGGGCAGGAAGTTGCGACCCGCGTCCTCGCCGTTGATCCGGAACTCGATCGCGTGGCCGCGCGGCTCCGGGTCGGTGAGCAGCCGCAGCCGCTCGCCGTCGGCGATCCGGAACTGCTCGCGGACCAGGTCGATGCCGGCGGTTTCCTCGGTGACCGGGTGCTCGACCTGGAGCCGGGTGTTGACCTCCAGGAACGAGATCGTGCCGTCCTGCCCGACGAGATACTCGACGGTGCCGGCGCCGTGGTAGCCGGCCTCCCGGCAGATCGCCTTGGCCGACTCGTGGATCTGTTTGCGCTGGTCGTCGGTGAGGAACGGCGCGGGCGCCTCCTCGACGAGCTTCTGGTGGCGGCGCTGCAGTGAGCAGTCGCGGGTGCCCGCGACGATCACGTTGCCGTGCTGGTCGGCGAGCACCTGGGCCTCGACGTGGCGGGGTTGGTCAAGGTAGCGCTCGACGAAGCACTCACCGCGCCCGAACGCGGCGACCGCCTCCCGGGTGGCCGACTCGAAGAGGGCCGGGATCTCGTCGAGGGTGCGGGCGACCTTGAGACCGCGGCCGCCGCCGCCGAAGGCGGCCTTGATCGCGACGGGCAGGCCGTGCTCGCGCGCGAACGCGGCGACCTCGTCCGGGCCGGCGACGGGGTCGGGCGTGCCGGGTACGAGCGGCGCGCCGGCCCGTTGCGCGATGTGCCGCGCGGTGACCTTGTCGCCGAGGTCGCGGATCGCCTGCGGCGTGGGGCCGATCCAGGTCAGACCCGCGTCGAGCACGGCCTGCGCGAAGTCGGCGTTTTCGGCGAGGAAGCCGTAGCCGGGGTGGACGGCGTCGGCCTCGGCCCGCCGGGCGACGTCGATCAGCTTGTCGATGCGCAGGTAGCTCTCGGTCGCCGTGTCGCCGCCCAAGGCGTAGGCCTCGTCGGCGAGGGTCGCGTGCAGCGCGTCGCGATCGGAGTCGGCGTAGACGGCGACGCTGCCCAACCCGGCGTCCCGGCACGCGCGGATGACCCGCACGGCGATCTCGCCCCGGTTGGCGATGAGGACCTTACGCATGGCGGGAGTCTACCTACCGGCGAGTTTAGTCAAGTTTGGCTATTACGCTGGAGGGGTGTCGACGACCCGCATGATGATTCTAGGCCTCGTGGGCTGGATGCAGCCGGTGCACGGTTACGACGTGCGGCGCGAGTTGCTCAGCTGGAGCGCTGATAAATGGGCGAATGTGCACCCCGGTTCCATCTACCATGCCTTGCGCAAGCTGGCCGAGGAAGGCCTGCTGCGCGAGGTCAAGACCGAGCAGGTGGGCGGCCGGCCGGCTCGCACCACGTATGAGATCACCCTGGCGGGCCAGCATGAGTTCGAGAGCATGCTGCGCGGGTACTGGTGGGACCTGAGTACGGTGCACGACCCGTTCCTGCCGGCGTTCTCCTTCCTGCCCTCGCTGTCGCGGGAGGAGGCGTCGGCGGCGCTCAGCAACCGGGCGGAGCAGCTCCGCGCCGCTGTGGCGTCGATGCGGGCGGCGGGCGGCCCGGGCGGGTGGCTGCACAGCAAGCCGACCCATGTCGGCTGGATGTTCGAGCTGATGATCGTCCGCTGCGAGGCCGAGATCGGCTGGTGCGAGCGGATCGCTGAGCAGATCGCGTCCGGGGTGTCGTACCTGCCGGAGATCATGTCGGAGAACGAGGACTGGAACCGGTGGCGGGAGAGCATCGAGTAATAATCAAGCTTGACTAGGGGCGCTATATCGCGTTAGCGTGGCGGGCGTCCACCCAACCGTGCCCACGGGGAGCGGTACATGATCGAGACCAAGGGCCTGCGGAAGTCGTTCAAATCCCGCCAAGGCCGAGAAACCAAGACCGTCGAGGCGGTTCGCGGCGTCGACCTGGTCGTGCAGGAAGGCGAGATCTTCGGCTTCCTGGGCCCCAACGGCGCCGGCAAGACCACGACCCTGCGCATGCTGGCCACCCTCATCGAGCCCGACGGCGGCGAAGCCAGCATCGCGGGCGCCGACCTGCGCAAGAGCCCGGGCGAAGTGCGCCGCCGCATCGGCTATGTGGCGCAGGGCGGCAGCACGTGGGACGAGGTCAGCGCCCGCGAGGAGCTGGTCCTGCACGCCCGGATGTATGGCATCGGCAAGGCGGAGGCGGGGCGCCGGGCGGAGCGTGCGCTCGAGGCGTTCCAGCTGACGGAGTACGCGGACCGTAAGTGCAAGACCTACTCGGGCGGCCAGCGGCGGCGCGTCGACATCGCGCTCGGCATCATCCACGAGCCGAAGGTGCTCTTTCTCGACGAGCCGACCACCGGTCTCGACCCGCAGAGCCGCGCGCACATGTGGGACGAGATCCGGCGGCTGCGCGGCGAGGGCATGACCATCTTCCTCACCACGCACTACCTCGAAGAGGCCGACGCGCTCTGCGACCGGATGTCCATCATGGACCATGGCGAGATCGTGACCGAGGGCACGCCGGCGGAGCTGAAGCGGGAGATCTCCGGTGACGTGGTGACCGTCGGGGTGAATGGTTCATCCGCCGCGGCGGCCGATCTGCTCGACGCTGAACCGTTCGTGCGGAAGCTCGAGACCGTCGACAATGGACTCCGGCTCTACGTCGACGAGGGCGCTACGGCGATGCCGCAGATCATGCGCGCGCTCGCCGCCGCCGGCATCACGCTCGGCTCCATCGAGCTGCACCGGCCGAGCCTCGACGACGTGTTCCTGGAGAAGACCGGCCGATCCTTGCGGGAGAGCTGACCGATGAAACTGCTACGCGACACGTGGCTGGTCTTCCAGCGCCAGATGCTGCTGGTGCTGCGCAACCCGGTGTGGTTGATCATCGGCGTGATCCAGCCGCTCTACTTCCTGTTCCTGTTCGCGCCGCTGGTGAAGCCGGCCCTGGGGCCCGGCACCACGACCGGCGAGGCCTACCAGCTCTTCGTGCCCGGCCTGCTGGTGATGCTGGCGATCTTCGGGTCGATGTTCGTCGGCTTCGGCCTGATCGCCGAACTGCGCGCCGGCGTCATCGAGCGCAGCCGGGTCACCCCGGCGAGCCGGCTCGCGCTGATGCTCGGCCGCTCCCTGCGCGACGTGGTCGCCTTGCTCTTCCAGGCCACGCTGATCACCGTGCTGGCCATCCCGTTCGGGCTGGAGATCCAGCTCGGCGACCTGCTGCTGGCATACCTCCTACTGGCGCTGATCGGGCTGATGCTGTCCGCGGCGTCCAACGCGGTCGCCCTCAAGCTGCGCAGCGAAGACGCGCTCGCCCCGCTGATGAACGCGGTCGGGCAGCCGATCCTGCTGCTGTCCGGCATCCTGCTGCCGTTGACCCTCGCGCCCGGGTGGCTCCAAGGGCTCGCCGACTGGAACCCGTTCTCCTGGGCGGTCGACGCGAGCCGGGCGCTCTTCGCCGGCGACCCGGGCGACAGCAGCGTCTGGCAGGCGCTGCTGATCCTCGGCGCGCTTACAGCGGCGTCCCTCAGCTGGGCCGCCCGCTCCTTCGCCCGCAGCGTCCGCTAGCTGCAAGGAAGGGCCCCTTGCTATCGCTTTACGCATAGCAAGGGGCCCTTATTAACGCCGCGGGTCCGCGCTGGGGCGCCGCGGCTTCGCGCGGGGTTCGTGCTGGGGCGGCGCTAGTGCTAGCGCTTGCGGGCGAGCGTCAGGCCGTCCGCGATCGGCAGCATGACGAGGTCTACCCGGTCATCCTTGGCGACATGGTCGTTGAACTCGACGATCGCGTGGTCGCCCGCATCCTGCGGATCGAGGACCCGCCCGTGCCGCAGCACGTTGTCGACCACGATCAGGCCACCCGGGCGCATCCGTGGCACCAACTCCGACCAGTACGTCAGGTAGCCGGTCTTGTCGGCGTCGATGAACGCCAGGTCGATGTGCGGCTCGGCGGGCAGCGCGCGCAGCCCGTCGGCCGCCGGGCCGATGCGCAGCTCGATCCGGTCGGCCAGGCCGGCGCGCGTCCAGTACCGCCGGGCCACCGACGTGAACTCGTCCGAGATGTCGAAGCAGATCAGCTTGCCGTCGGCGGGCAGCCCGCGCGCGATGGACAGCGACGAGAGCCCGGTGAACGTGCCCACCTCGACCGCCTGCCGGGCCCCCACCAGCTTGGTGAGCAGGGTCATGAAGGCGGACTGCTCCGGCGCGATCTGCATGCCGGCGTCTTCCGGCAGCGACCGCTGGGTCTCGTCGATCAGGTCCCGGACGATGTCGTCCGGCGGTGTGCCGTGCGCGACGACGTACGACTGAAGCTCATCGGTCATCGGCAGTGTCTTGAGGGTCATGGCCCCTCCACAGGTCGGTGATATTGCGGCCCAGATCCGCGAGCAGCTTACGGAAGAGCGGCAGCGACAAGCCGACCACGTTGCCATGATCGCCTTCGAGCCGCTCGACGAACGCGCCGCCGATCCCGTCGATCGTGAACGCGCCCGCCACGTGCAGCGGCTCACCGGTCGCCACGTACGCCGCGATCTCCGCGTCGCTGACCTCGGCGAAGTGCACCACCGTGGACGCGACCGCGCGGGCGCGCCGCCCGTCCGGGTCGATCAGGCAGTGCCCGGTGTGCAACACGCCGTGGTTGCCACGCATCCGCAGCCAGCGCTTGGTCGCCTCGTCGGCGTCGGCGGGCTTGCCGAGGACCTCCCCCTGAAAGGCGAGCACGGAGTCGCAGCCAAGGACCAACGCGTCCCTCGCTGGGATAGCTTCGGCCTTCAGTGTGGCCAGCGTGAGGCACAGCTCTTCGGCGGTGGCGGCCTCGACGGCCGACTCGTCGACGCCGCTGACCACCACCTCCGGCTCGATGCCGGCCGCCTGCAGCAGCCGTCGCCGCGCCGGGCTCGCCGAGGCCAGGACCAATCGGGTACGCACGATTCGACGTTACCGTGGTCCTCCGGAGTCACAGCGGCGGATAGGCGTTCTGCATGAGTTGCTGGAACTGAGCCGGGAACCAGACACCGGCGTCCGGTGCGCCGGCGAGCGCGCCGGTCGGCGTACCCCTTCCGGGCGGTGGCCCGATGTAGGTGGGGTCGCACATACGGTCGAAGCCCTCGTCGAGAATCTTGACGCTCGGGCCGTCCGACACGCCCGGCGGTTTGATCCACGCGTAGGCGTGGATCCCCTCGGCCGGCGCGGCGGTGGGGCGTTCCCCGAGCCCCGCGCCAGCCTGGTTGCAGTAGTTATTCTTGCTGATGCGCCGGTCGATCCGGGACTGGTCGACGAAGACGTTCGGATCCAGCGCCGTGGACGGCCCGGCCGGGCGGGTCGGACCGCCCCAGCCGTTGCGAGAGGTGTCGATGAGGAAGCCGACGCTCGGAGCGAAGCCGGCCTGCGCGAGCCGCCCCCGCAGCGCCTGAGCGAACGTCAGCTCGTCGTTGAACTGGTTGAAGTCCACCCAGTTCGTGGCGCGGTACTGGTCGGTCATCGGGATGAACGGTTCCCGCAACGCCGAGTAGTTCGCCGTGTTGGTGACGAAGCCGTGCACGTTGGCCTTGGTGCTGCCGGACGCGACCGCGGCCCGGGCGAGGAGGTCCACAGTGGGCACCAGGTCGTCTTCCCAGCCGATCACGCCATGGTGCGACACGTCGACGTAGTTGGACACGTTGGGCAGCGCTCCGAGCCGCGCCAGGGCATACCCGATCCCGTTCACGTAGGCGCCGTTGGTCAGCATGACCTCGCAGAGCATGGTCGCCGTCGGCCGCCCGCCGGTGCTGGTGACCAGGTTCGGCAGCGAGTCCGGTTCGATCACGGTGACGATCCGCAGATGGGCGTACGCCGGCCGGCCGATGATCTCGGCGATCGGGTCGACGAACTCCGCCTTGTAGCGGGACAGCTCGGCCGGGCTGAGTTCGCCGTGGGAGACCATCCGACCGCAGTTACGGCCGGGCAGGTTGTAGAGGACGAGCTGGACGACCATCGGTTGCCCGGCCGCCTGGATGACCGCCTGATCCAGGTGTTCGGCCAAGCCCATCGCGGTCGCGCTGCCCTGGATCGCGGCGATGCGGTCCAGCCACACCGCCGTCGGCTGGTGGGCGACCCGGTCGCCGCCGGGCTCGGCGAGCGCCTTCGCGCTCCACTCTGGATTGACGTACACCCGGGCGCCCACATACGGGTTGATCGCCCCGTCCACCCGGAATCTGACCTGGGCCGAGGTCGCCCGTGGCGGCGTCCCGCCGTCAATGGCGGTGGCCCGGGCGACATGCTCGCCGGCGGGCAGGCCCGTCACCGCGGCGCCATAGGGGGCGGTGGCGTCGGTGACGATCACATTGCCGTCGACCCGGAACTCGACGCGCGCCACACCACGGTCGTCACTCGCCGTCGCGCTCAACAGGATCTGGTCGGTGAACCGAAACACCTGATCGGACACCGGGCTGACAAACCCACCGTCGGTGGCCGGTTGTGCCGATCATCGTGGTGAGCTGCGGCCGGCGCTGGGCTAGCCACGAGCAGGGCGGTCACAGCCCCGACAGGGATGAAACGCCTCATGTCACCGATCTCCCTAGCTTGCTGCCGCAGTACAGTCACCCTGACATAGGCGACTGTCAATGACAATCCCGCCCTCTCAGTACAGTCCCCCTGACATTGGCGACTTTAATTGACAATCCCGCCCTCTCTCATGATCAAGGCGTCCTTCAAGTCGCTATAACGACTTGAAGGACGCCTTGATCATGGAGAGCTTCGCTCATCTGTGCCGCGAAGCGACGTTTCGCGTGGCCCTTAACGTGTCCATATCGCACCGCGGAGCGGCGGGGCGGCTCTCCTTGATCGTTGTCCCAAAAACCACCTCCAGTACGGCGTGTCGCGTGGTTTTTGGGACAACGATCAAGGAGACCTCCGGCGCCGTGAGCGGATCAGAAAGAACCCGATGACGGCGCCGCCAACCACCAACGCGAGTACGACCGGAATCCGGCCATCACCACCGCCTTCCGGCGACGCGGACGAGGTGGCGCTGGGCGCGGCGCTCGCGGACACCGCCGGCACGTCGGCAGTCAGGGCCGCGACGAGATCGAGTACGCCGTACCCGTACTCCGGGTCCCGTCCAGGTGGTCCTTTGTCGACTGCGGTGGCCGTCAGTCGGTGAACGACCTCCGACGCCGACAGATCCGGAAACCTGCTGCGCACCAGGGCCACCGCACCCGCCACGATCGCCGTGGACGCCGACGTACCACTGCCACGCGAGTAGTTGCCGTCCGTGCTTGTGCTGTAGATGTCCACGCCCGGCGCGGAGATGACCACTGCGTTGCCGGTGACCGAGATGTCCGCGTGGTTGCCATCGCGATCGGTCGCACCCACCGCGACCACCCCTTCCAGCGCAGCCGGAAAGCCAACATTCGTCAACCGAGGCCTGTTCCCGACCGCCGCCACGACCACGACATCCTCCCGGAGTGCTGCCTCCACAGCACGCCGCAGACGCGGCGACGGGCTGCCAGCATTGGAAATGCTTACGACCCTAGCCCCGTAACTTGTCGCCCACTCGACACCAGCCGCCACGGCGTCGCTGTCGTCCAACACAACGTCGGCGGCTATACGGATTGGCAAGACTTTCGCACCTGGGGCGATACCGAGCGCCCCGATGTTGCCACGGCCGTGCGCTGCCACAAGGCCAGCCATGCTGGTGCCGTGCCAATGAGGTTCATCCTGACCAGATCCGGAACCGCCACCGACGATATCGCTTCCAAGGAGCAGGTTTTCTCGTAGGTCCGGGTGCGGTGCCACACCCGTGTCGACCACCGCGACTGTGACGCCGTCGCCGCGGTTTGACTGATGGGCGTCTATGACGTGGAGGTAGCGCAGGTGCCACTGGTTTTCCCTCACTTGGTCAACTGGCGCAGTGGTCAAGGTAATGGCGAGCACAAGGCACGCCACATGCCCCGCCGGCGCGGTCATTAGCCGGTCAGCCCAATCACGGGCCCAGGATTGATGGGCCCGCCCAATAGTGTCGGTTGAATGATCGGCGCAACGCCAGTTGCCACCTCCCATACATCGTCCGCGTGCCGATTCGTTGGTCCTTGGCTTGCCCTAAGCGGATCAGATGGTTGGGCGCCGCCGATGACGCCGCCGATGACGCCGCCGACGGGATTTACCCGGTTCGCCGGGCTTGTGGTGCTAGCCAGATGTGGTGCGCTGGATGGGTACGGGGCAGCAGGCGGTGCGCCGATGATGCCGCCAACCGGAAGCACCGGACGGCTCTTACCCGCGCTCTCACCTGTATTCGAGTGGACCGTGTCCGACGAAAGCCCGTGACGCTGTCGGGCACGGGGTATCTGTCTCACTGGACGTGTGTCGAGGGTGGGAGGTCGAGCACTGGCCGGAGCGTGCTGCTTTGACGAAATCAGGCGTGGACTTGGTGGGTACCCGGCTGCACTGACGGCACCGGGTCCAGCTCCGGCGGAATGCCCGTTGCCGATCGGCTGAGTGGTCAGCGGAACCGATGTCGAACGCGTTGATCTGGCTTGAGATCCTTCGGACGAGACGTTCGTTGGGGAGTGCCGACTGGCGCCGTAGACGTCTGGATCTCCACTACCAGTAGGCATCCGGGCGAGGTATGTCGGGGGGTGTTTGAGGGCGGATTGGGCTTCGACGAGGGTGCGGCTTAGGTCGTACATGATGGCGCGTGCTCGGTAGTTCAGGCGTTCCAGATCCTGCTGCGTCGCGGGCCGCTCTGGAATTGGCGACACACCCTCGAAGGAGCGGCTGTGCGCGACCAGATCGTCGTAACTGCGGATCGCCTGGTGCTTTTCGACGTACTCGTCGTAGATCGGTTTGAGGTCGCGTCGCGCGCTCGTGAGCGCGCCGACCGTCGCGGCGAATGTGGAGTAGTTCGCGGCCGCTACGTCGTGCGTGGCCCGCACGCTGGTGATGAGGAAGTCGAGCCGCGCGACGTACGCGGCCGCGGCCGCGTTGCGTTCCGGTGACCAGACGGCCGCCAACTGGCTGCGGTAGTCGACCAGGCGTTGGAGGTGCGCGGCCGTCAATTCGGCGGTGCGGCGCCAACCGGAGACCAGCTTCCAGTGGTTGTCGCCCTGCTGGTTTTCGATGGTGTGCCACATGCTGACGACGTCGTGCTGGCGCCAATCGGTGCGGAAATGCCCGCCCGGCACGCCGCCCTTGACGCCAGACATCGCCTACACCGCCGGCGGTTTGGCGGCCGGGGTCTGGTCGAGCGCCGCCTCCACTTCGGTGACCCGGGCGGCGGAGAACGCGTCGACCTCGCGGTATCGCGCGCTGATGTCGGACGCCGCCGTGGCGAGGCCCCAGGTGGCTTCCTGGTAGAAGTAGACGAGGTCGGACGTGTTGAGCTGCGAGGTGCGATGGGTCCGCACGAACTCCGCCAGCTCCGCGAACGAGTCGGGCGGCTCGGGAAGGTCGACGCCCATGTCGTCCGCGACGGACGCGAAGTGGGGCGCGTAGTTCTCGATGACCTCGGCGCGTAGCGCGGCCGCGAACTGCTCCATGCGGCCGATGTCGGCCTCGATCTGCGCGTAGTCGCCCAGCCAGGCGGGTGAGGCGTCGTCAGCCGGGCGCGCTGTCACACTACGAGGTTAGTCGATTCCATCTAGTCGCGTGGCCCCACGAACCGCCGCCTGGGCGGGCGGCCCGGCCCCACCACGAGACGGGATTGCTCTCCGTGACTGTCGATTGACCTCGTGTCAGGATGGCGCCGACCAACGCGGCCAGCTCTTCGGCGTTTGGTGCGCCACGGATGACCCGGAACAGCGGTTTACTCTCCGACACGATAAGCAGCGTACGTCACATCGACGGCCTCCCCAGCCGTGTGGTGGAAGGGCTGTCAGGGTAAAGTCCACGGGTGTCTGCCTCCTCCCAACTCGTTGCCAATCGCTACCGACTGGTTGAACCGCTCGGTCAGGGTGGCATGGGACGGGTGTGGAAGGCCCGCGACGAGGTGCTGCACCGCGAAGTCGCGATCAAAGAGCTGGTGCCGCCGCCTGGGTTCACACCCGAGGAGCGGCAGGAGATGCGCGAGCGTTCCCTGCGTGAGGCGCGCGCGATCGCCCGGCTGAACCACATCAACGTGGTCCGTATTTTCGATGTGCTGCGCACGGATGGCGATCCGTGGATCGTCATGGAATACGTCGCTTCCCGGTCCCTGCAGGACGTGCTCGCCGTCGATGGCCCGGTTTCGCCGGTGCGGGCCGCCGAGATCGGCCTGGGTGTGCTGGGCGCGCTGCGGTCGGCGCACCGGGCTGGCGTGGTGCACCGGGATGTGAAGCCGGGCAACGTGTTGCTCGCCGACGACGGCCGCGTGGTGCTCACCGACTTCGGCCTGGCCACCGTGCCCGGCGACCCCAATGTCACGCGCACCGGCCTGGTGCTGGGCTCGCCGGCGTACATCGCACCGGAGCGCGCCCGCGACGGCACCGCCGGCCCGGAGGCCGACATGTGGTCGCTGGGCGCGACGCTTTTCGCGGCCGTGGAGGGCCAGGCGCCGTACGCGCGCCCGTCGGCCATCGGCACGCTGGCCGCGCTGGCGACGGAGCCGCCGCCGACGCCGCGCCACGCGGGACCGCTGAAAGCGGTCCTCAATGGCTTGCTGCGCAAGGATCCGCGGGTGCGGATCAAAGCCGACGAGGCGGAGCGGCTGCTGCGCCGCGCGGCCGGTCGCCGCACGCGGGCCAACCGCCCCATGCTCGATGGGGTACGACGTCCGAGCGCGCTCGGTGCTCGTGAGCCCTTGGCCGAGGGTGAGGCCGCGACGAGGGTGGTGCCCACGCCGCGCCTGCCGGCGGACCTGGCGATTCCCGTCATTCCGGGCAAGACGGCCAAGATTCCGTTGCCGGCGACGGAGACGCCCGAGACTCCCGAAGCTGCCAAGACTCCGGAAGCCGTCGAGGCTCCGACCGAGGCGCCGCCCGCGGAAGAGACCCCGGCCGAGACCCCCAACCCCTCCGAGACCCCCGCGGCGCCCCGGCCGGAGCCCGCGTTGGTGGCTGAGGCGCCGACCGCGAAACCCATCCCGGCGTGGATTGCCAGGGTCCCTTCCTATGCAAAAGGCGTTAACAAGGGGCCCTTCCTCGCGGGTGTGGCGGCGGCGGTAGTCGTGATCCTGCTGGCGGTGGTGTTGTTCACGACGCTGACCGACGACACCGACCCCGTCTCGCAAAACGTCAACCCGGCGAGCAGCGCGACCGCCGTGCCCAGCCCGACCGCCGCGGGGACCCCGGCGCCCTCGGCGGCGGCCACGAGCGCCGCGCCGTCGGCCAGTCCGTCAGCGTCACCGGGTTCGTCGAGCGGCGTGCAGTTGCCGGCGGGCTGGCGCATGTATACCGACTCCACCGGCTTCTCGGTGGCGCTGCCGGGGAACTGGTCGGTGAGCCGCGAGCGCACGATGGTGTTCTTCCGGGAGCAAACCGGCGAGCAGCGGCTCCTCGGCATCGACCAGACCGATGAGCCGAAGCCCGATCCGGTCGCCGACTGGCGGGACCAGGAGAGCCGGCGCCGCGGTGACTACAACGACTACCAGCGGGTCAGGATCGCTGCGGTGGACTACTGGGACAAGGCCGCCGACTGGGAGTGGATCTACACGAGCGACCGGGGCAACCGGATCCACGTGGTGAACCGGGGCTTCGTCACCGCGCCCGACAAGGCGTACGCGATCTACTGGTCGACGTCGGACGAGAGCTGGGCCGCGAACCAGGACGAGTTCGCCCTGATCGCCGCCAGCTTCAAACCGGCGCGCAGCTAGGACGAACCGCAAGCGTCGTCGGCGGTTTTCGCACAAGTCATCATGATCATGGTAGGTTTTCTTCAGGACGGTTCCCGTTGGCCCGGTCCTGGGGAGGTGCTAGGCCAACAGCCGCCGCGATCAAGGCGTCCCTCAAGCTGTTACCGCAGATGAGGGACGCCTTGACTATGAGTCACGCGGAGGCGGCCCCCAGCGGAAAGCGGTACGCTCCCGGGCTGTGTTGTCTCTCGACGGTGTGACCGACATCTGGGATCGGCTTTTCGGCACGCAACCCGACCCGCCCACCCTCCTCGTGCTCATCACCGGCATCGTGGCGCTCGCCGTCGTGTTGACCCGGCTCCCGTGGCGGATCGCCCGCAACGCCATCACGATCGCGCACGAGGGCGGGCACGCGTTGGTGGCGTTGCTGACCGGCCGCAAGCTGCGCGGCATCCGGCTGCACTCCGACACGTCGGGACTGACCCTGTCGGCGGGCCGGCCCACCGGGCTGGGCATGGCGTTCACGCTGCTCGCCGGATACATCGCGCCGTCGCTGATCGGGCTCGGCGGTGCCTGGCTGCTGGGCGGCAACCGGATCACGCTGCTGCTGTGGATCGCGGTGATCCTGCTGCTCGCGATGCTCGTGATGATCCGCAACATCTTCGGGATCCTGTCGATCCTGGTGACGGTCGGCGTGGTGTTCAGCGTGTCGTGGTTCGCGTCCGCGGAGGTGCAGGCCGCGTTCGCGTACCTGGGGGTCTGGTTCCTGCTGATCGGCGGTGTCCGCCCGGTGGGTGAGTTGCAGACGCTGCGGTCGCGCGGGCGCCTGCCGGACTCGGACGCCGACCAGCTCGCCGCCGTCACGCCCTTGCCCGGCTTGCTGTGGGTCGGGTTCTTCGGCCTGGTCAACCTCGGCGCGCTGGCCGCTGGCGGCGCCCTCCTCGCCGCACCCCACCTACCATGATCAAGGCGTCCTTCAGAGTCCTAACGACTTGAAGGACGCCTTGATCATGGGGGCTAGAGCGGGATGTTGCCGTGCTTTTTCGGGGGGAGGGTCTCCCGCTTGGTCGCGAGGGTGCGGAGCCCGCGGACGATCTGGCCGCGCGTCTGCGACGGGCGGATCACCGCGTCGACGTAGCCGCGCTCGGCGGCGATGTACGGGTTGGCCAGCGCGTCCTCGTACTCGGTGATCAGCTCGGCCCGCAGCGTCGCTTGGTCGTCGGCGGCGGCCAACCGCGCGCGGTGCAGGATGTTGACCGCGCCCTGCGCGCCCATGACCGCGATCTGCGCGGTCGGCCAGGCGAAGTTGAGGTCGGCGCCGAGATGCTTGGACCCCATCACGTCGTACGCGCCGCCGTAGGCCTTCCGGGTGATCACGGTGAGCTTGGGGACGGTGGCTTCCGCGTACGCGTAGATGAGTTTGGCTCCGCGCCGGATGATGCCGTCCCACTCCTGGCCGGTGCCGGGCAGGAACCCGGGAACGTCCACAAAGGTCAGTACCGGGACGTTGAACGCGTCGCAGGTGCGCACGAAGCGGGCGGCCTTTTCGGACGCGGCGATGTCGAGGCAGCCGGCGAAGTGCATCGGCTGGTTGGCGACCACACCGACCGGCCGGCCTTCCACCCGCCCGAAGCCGACCACGATGTTCTGCGCGTAGAGCGGCTGCACCTCCAGGAACTCGCCGTCGTCGAGGACGTGCTCGATCACCCGGTGCATGTCGTACGGCTGGTTCGCCGAGTCGGGAATCAGCACGTCGAGCGCCAGGTCCTCTTCGGACACCTCCAGCGAGCCCGCAACCGGGAACACCGGCGGATCGTCCACATTGTTCTGTGGCAGGTACGACAGCAGCGCCTTGACGTAGTCGATGGCGTCCTCCTCGTCGGTGGCGAGGTAGTGCGCGTTGCCGCTGCGGGTGTTGTGGGTGCGGGCGCCGCCCAGCTCCTCGAATCCGACGTCTTCGCCGGTGACCGTCTTGATGACGTCGGGCCCGGTGATGAACATGTGCGAGGTCTGGTCGACCATGACGGTGAAGTCGGTGACCGCCGGGGAGTACACCGCGCCGCCCGCGCACGGGCCCATGACCAGCGAGATCTGCGGGATGACGCCGCTGGCGCGCACGTTGCGGAAGAAGATCTCGCCGTAGAGGCCGAGGCTGACCACGCCCTCCTGGATGCGGGCGCCGCCGGAGTCGTTGATGCCGATGACCGGGCAGCCGATCTTCATGGCCAGGTCCATGACCTTCACGATCTTCTCGCCGAAGACCTCGCCCAGCGAGCCGCCGAAGACCGTGAAGTCCTGGGCGAAGACGCACACCTGGCGGCCGGCCACCGTGCCGTATCCGGTGACCACGCCGTCCCCGTACGGCCGGGTCTTGTCCAGCCCGAAGCTGGTCGACCGGTGCCGGGCCAGCTCGTCCAGCTCGACGAACGAGCCCGGGTCGAGCAGCATCTCGATCCGCTCGCGGGCGGTCTTCTTACCGCGCGCGTGCTGTTTCTCGACCGCCCGGGCGGACCCGGCGTGCGCTGCGTCGTCGATGCGGCGCTCCAGGTCAGCCAGCTTGCCGGCGGTGGTGTGGACGTCGATCTCGGCGGCGGTCATGGCTGGATCGTATCGACGCGCGGGGTTTCCGCGTTCTACAGGGTGTGATGCTGTTGGGTATCGCGCTCATGCTGATCGGCGCGGCGGTTCTGCTGGCCATGCGGCACGGCGGGTGGCCCTGGCGGGACCGTGATCCGGTCGAACCCGCCGAGCCGGCCGTGCCCGCGCCGTACGACTACGAAGCGCACGCCATTTATGTGCCGTCCGAGCGCGGGACGGTGTACGTGTCCGACTCCTATCCAGATCCGACTAACCTCGATGAGTGAGCTCCCCGTACACGGACCTTGATCGGCCGCCGCTGAACGCCCGGAACCTGACGCGGGCGCTCGTGCGGCCCGGCGGGCTGTGGAGCCGGGTCGACCTGCGGGCGGAGACCTCCTCCACCAACGCGGACGCGCTCCAGGCCGCCCGCGACGGCGAGCCGGAGGGCCTGGTCGTGGTCGCGGAGCGGCAGACCGCCGGGCGCGGGCGGCGCGACCGGGTGTGGGTCTCCCCGCCGCGTGCCGGCATCACGATGAGCGTGTTGCTGCGCCCGGGGCGCCCCGACGTCGACCGGGCGTGGCCGGCGGCGCCCCCGTCCGCGTACGGCTGGCTGCCGCTGCTCGCCGGCGTGGCGCTGGTGGAGACCGCGACCCGGGTGGCCGAGGTGCCCGCGGTGCTCAAGTGGCCGAACGACCTGATGGTCGGCGACGCGAAGTGCGCCGGCATCCTGGCGGAGGGCGCGGCCGGCGCCGTCGTGGTGGGCATCGGCCTCAACGTCACGCTGCGCGCTCACGAGCTGCCGGCGGACCGTCCGGCCACGTCGCTCCAACTCGCCGGCGCCGAGCTGACCGATCGCGACCCGCTGCTGCGCGCGCTCCTACGCGCGTTCGCCACCTGGTACGACCGGTGGCGGCTCGCGGCCGGGGACGCGGAGGCGTGCGGTCTGCGGGAGGCGTACCGGCACCATTGCGGCACGCTGGGCCGGGAGGTCCAGGTGCGGCTCCCGGCCGGAAACGAGCTGTCCGGGCTGGCCACCGCGATCGACGCGGACGGCCGGCTCGTGGTGCGCGACGCCGCCGGCGATCACCCGATCGCGGCCGGCGACGTCGTCCACGTCCGCGCCTCTTCATGATCAAGGCGTCCTTCAAGTCGCTAGAACGACTTGAAGGACGCCTTGATCATGAAGAAGGGATCAGCTCTTTTCGCGCATGATCTCGCGCATCTCCTCGTCGCCGAGGGTGTCCTTGTCGTGGTTGGCCTCGATCAACTCGTAGAGCGTTGTCTGCACCTTCTCGACCCGCGGCATGTCGCGCAGCACCGCCTGGCCGCGCTCACCGGCCGACTCGATGGTGAGCGTGCCGCAGCCGAGCAGGCGCTCGATGAACGACTGGCTCATCGCGTGGTCGTTGACCCGCCCCAGCGGGATGTCGCGGCGGTCGCGGGAGAAGACCCCGTGCTGGAGGATCACCCGCTCGTTGGTGAACACGTGGTGCGTGGTGCGCCAGACCAGGATGGGCCAGAGCGACAGCCACAGGACGACCACCAGCGCCAGCGCGGCGATGATGTAGAGCGTGATGGTGCCGCCGCTGCCGGACGGCAGCAGCACCCACCCGGCCACCACGGCAGCGAGCGCCAGGACCAGCACGAACGCCGGCCGGATCGCTTCCTTCCAGTGCGGGTGCATATGTAGCACGACGTGCTCGTCCGCGGTGAGCACGTCCTCGGGGAAAGCCACGCCAACCTCCTCGTACCGGATATGTCGGGGCTGACGCTAGCCGGTAGTCGCCACCTGCGGAACGAACCGCGCCAACGATCAGGGCGCCCCCACTGTGTGAGGGCGCCCTGATCGTGAAGAAACGGAGTTATGGGGCGGGGGAGCGCTGGGCGGCCTCGAGCTCGGTGACCAGCTCGATGTCCAGCTCGTCGAAGTCGCGCCGCGCCGCCCGCGACTGCGGCGGGACGGAGGCCCCGTCGTGCTCGGCCTCTTCCAACTCGGCCACGGCCTCGACCAGCTCGCCCACCGGGTCGAGGTGGTGCGGGTGTTCGGTGCCGGCGGGCACCGGCCGGAACACGAACGTGCGATAGGACCAGAACCGGAACACCATGCCGAGCACGAGCCCGATCGTCTTGACGACGTTGAGGGCGAGCAGGCTGTCAAAGCCCAGGCCGTACTTAGCGATGCCCAGAATGCCCAGCTCGATCAGCAGGCCAGCCGCGTTGAACAGGAAAAACAGCGCGTATTCGCGGCGCATGGCCGACTTCGGCCGGTCCCGGAAGGTCCAGTGCCGGTTCATGAAGTACGACGAGGTGGTGGCCACCACGGTCGCAATTACGGTCGCCTTGAGCTGGCCGTTGCCGAGCACGGTCAGCACCAGTAGGTTGAACAGTGCGTAGTTCAGGATGGTGTTGATGCCGCCTACGGCACCGAACTTGAACGCCTCGCGGATGAACTTCTGCCAACGCTCGGGTAGCAGGCGAACAAGACGCATTGGGCCACCTTACGGCAGGTCGGCGGTCGCGTGTCGACGACCGGCGGGAGGTTTGGCAAACGTCACTCGCGCTACTCGCTCTCCGTCGCCTTAGGTGGAGAGTCCGGCACTCCCTGTGTCACGACTAGTCGCCCTCCGTCGCTAGGGCCGGCACTCCCTGTGTATCTGGAGTGAGGAATACCCAGCGACGGTACGACCAGAAACGAAAAGTCGTGCCCATGGCCGTGCCGATGATGTTTGCGGAAATGTTATCCACGATCGGATGCTGGAATGCCGGCCAGACGCTGCCCAAACCGTAGTCGGTAATGAGCAGCATGAGCAGGCTGAAGCTGAGACCGATCGCGTTCAGCACGAAGTAGAGCACGTACTCCCGGGCGAGGTTGGAGCGCGCGCGGTGCCGCCACGTCCAGAACCGGTTGCCGAGGAACGCCACCGTGGCAGCGATCGCCGTCGAGGCGATCTTCGCGGGGATCGACGCCATGTCCAGCACGGTCAGCGCGATGTTGAACAGGATGAGGTCGACCACGAACGCGATGATCCCGACCGTGCCGAACTTGCCCAGCTCGTGCACCAGGTGTCCGAAGCGCTCCCAGAGGCGGCGCACGAACCCCGGCGCGGCGTCGGGGGACCCGGCGGGCTCGTTGGTGACAGTCGCTGACACGGGGTCGAGAGTACCGGCTGCCGTCAGCCCGCACTGGCCGTGTCCCGCTCACGAGATGGTCACGAGACGGACTCCAGGGCGTAGATCTCGCGGAGGCGCTCGCGGGCCCGGTACGCCAGCGCCGCCACGCCACCGGGGGTGAGGCCGAGCAAGGGGGCGACCCGGGCGAGCGGTTCCCCTTCGATCTCGGTGTGCCACAGCACCGTGCGCCAGCGCTCGGGCAGCTTGGCGAACGCCCGAGCGGCGTGCACCCGTTCCAGGTGGGCGACGGTCGTGTCGTGGAAGGGCACGCCCTGCTCGTACCGGCTCAGGTCGTCGGTGAATTCGAGCGGCTGGTCGCGGCGTACCCGGTCATAGCGGACATGCCGCAGCGTGGTGTGCAGGTAGGCGCGGAAGGCCGCGTGCGGGCCGCGCCCGGCCCGCAACACGGCAAGGACCTTGGCGAACGTCTCGGCGACGAGGTCGTCGGCGTCTGCCGGGCAGCGCACGAACGTGTACGCCAGCCGCCGCGCGGCGGCGGCGTGGCGCGTGTAGAGCGCGCCGTATGCGGTGAGGTCGCCGCCGCGGACGGCGGCGAGTAGGTGTGCGTCGCTCAACTCGACCTGGGTAGTCACGGGCCGCCTCCAGGGGGACTAATCGGGCGGTTTCACCAGATAGTCCGTACCTTAGGGCAATACGGGCCAGTAGCGAAGGGGTGATTTTGGGAACATCCAGAACGAGATCCGTCCGAAAAGTTTGCGCGAAGTTGCGCATGGGAGCGTTAAATCGCCCGCTGTAGTGCAGGGATGCTGCAGCTTGTGCAGAGTTTCACAACTGTCCCCGCTGCCGTCGACAGCCGTTGGGCTTACGCTCATGGAAATCCCTGACTCGCAACGGCGTAGCGGCTCCACCTCTACGTCGTGATCAGGCATTCCTAGTTTGGTCAGCGTGGACCACGAAGGAGACAGGTCATGACGGCTCCCCCCGCCACCGTTCGAGGGCTCGACAGCGCGCCCACCCACCATCAGAAACTCCTCGCCTGGGTGCGGGAGGTCGCGGACCTCACCAAGCCGGACGAGGTCGTGTGGTGCGACGGCTCGGACGCCGAATGGCGCCGGCTCACCGATGGCCTCGTCGCCGCCGGCACCCTTGTGCGGCTCGCCGCCGACCGCAAGCCGAACTCGTTCTGGGCACGCACCGATCCATCGGACGTGGCCCGCGTCGAGGAGCGCACGTTCATCTGCTCGGTCGACGAGGCCGACGCCGGTCCCACCAACAACTGGATGGCGCCGGACGAGATGAAACGGGCCATGACCGAGCTCTACCGCGGCAGCATGCGCGGCCGCACGATGTACGTGATCCCGTTCTGCATGGGCCCGTTGGACGCCCCCGCACCGATGTTCGGTGTGGAACTCACCGACAGTCCCTATGTCGTCGCCTCGATGCGCATCATGACCCGGATGGGCAGCGAGGTGCTGGTCGCCATGGGGGAGGACGCCGACTTCGTCCCGGCGCTGCACTCGGTCGGCGCGCCGCTCCAACCTGGACAGTCCGATGTGGCCTGGCCGTGCAGCGACACCAAATACATCTCGCACTTCCCGGAGACCCGCGAGATCTGGTCGTACGGATCGGGGTACGGCGGAAACTCGTTGCTCGGCAAGAAGTGCTACTCACTGCGCATCGCCAGCGCGGCGGCCCGCGACGAGGGCTGGCTCGCCGAGCACATGCTGATCCTCAAGCTCACCACGCCCGAGGGGAAGGTGCACTACGTCGCTGGCGCGTTCCCGTCGGCCTGCGGCAAGACCAACCTGGCCATGCTGCAACCCACCATCCCGGGCTGGAAGGTGGAGACGATCGGCGACGACATCGCGTGGATGCGGTTCGGCGACGACGGCCGGCTGTACGCGACGAACCCCGAATACGGGCTGTTCGGCGTCGCGCCGGGCACCGACTGGAAGACCAACCCGAACGCCATGCGCACGCTGGATCGGGGCAACTCCATCTTCACGAACGTCGCGCTCACCGACGACGGCGACGTGTGGTGGGAGGGCATGGGCGAACCGCCCGCGCACCTGACCGACTGGCGCGGCAATGACTGGACTCCGGAGTCCGGCGAGCTGTCCAGCCATCCCAACTCCCGGTTCTGCACGCCGATCGCGCAATGTCCGATCCTCGCCGACGAGTACTACGACCCGCGCGGTGTGCCGATCGACGCGATCCTGTTCGGCGGCCGGCGCAAGACCACGATCCCGCTGGTGAGCGAGGCCCGCGACTGGGTGCACGGTGTCTACCTCGGCGCCACCCTGTCGTCCGAGACCACGGCCGCCGCGGCCGGCAAGGTCGGTGTCGTGCGCCGCGACCCGATGGCGATGCTGCCGTTCCTCGGTTACCACGGTGGCGACTACTTCCGGCACTGGATCGAGATGGGCAAGGGGGCCAACGGCGACGCCAGCAAGCTGCCGAAGATCTTCTACGTCAACTGGTTCCGGCGTGGCGACGACGGCCGGTTCCTGTGGCCCGGGTTCGGCGAGAACTCCCGGGTGCTCAAATGGATCGTCGAGCGCCTGGAAGGTGGCGGCGCGGCCGTCGAGACGCCGGTCGGCTTCGTGCCCACCGCCGACGCGCTCGACCTGACCGGGCTGGACCTGCCGCGCGCCGACATCGAGGCCGCCCTGCGGGTCGACCCCGCCGAGTGGCGGGCGGAGATTCCGCTGGTCACCGAGTGGTTCGAGAAGTTCGGCGACAAGCTGCCCGGGGTGCTGTGGGCCGAGCTAGACGCCCTCAAAGCCCGCCTAGACGCCGCACCATCGTAGGAGCTTGGTGAATCTTGACGCCGCAGCGTGGCTATCGCGACGGTGCGGCGTCAAGATTCACGGTGCGGTCATGAAGCGCGGCGCCCGGATACCGGGGATGCTCGTGGGGTGGGCGTCTACGACGTGGTCGTGGTCGGTGCCGGGCCGGCGGGGTCGAGCGCCGCGCTCGCTGCCCGCCGGGCCGGTGCCCGAGTGCTTCTGCTGGATCGTGCGGACTTCCCGCGGGACAAGGCGTGCGGCGACGGAATCGCGCCACACGCGCTTGACGTGCTTGCCGCCCTCGGTGTGCCGGATCCGGTGGCCGGGTACCCGCCGGTGCCAGGGCTGCGCCTGGTCGGCCCGGGCGGCGGCGCCGTCGCTCGGGCGTTGCCGCGCCCGGCGTACACGATTCCCCGCAAGGTTTTCGACGCGCGGCTGGTGGCGGCCGCCGTGACCGCGGGCGCCGAACTGCGCCGGCACGCGGCGCGCCGGATCGACGTCCGCGACGACCTGGTGGTCGTCGACGGCGAGTTCGCCGCGCGGGCGCTCGTCGGCGCCGACGGCGCCGGCTCGGTCGTCCGCCGCACGCTGGGCTTTCCGCCCAATTCGGCGGGCCATCTGGCGTTGGCTATCCGGGGGTACGCCGCAGCGCTGCCCGCCGCGGAGCAGCTTATTGTCACGTCGGCGACCGGATGGCCGGCGTACGCCTGGTCGTTCCCCATCGGCGACGGGTCGGCCAACGTCGGGTACGGCGAGGTGCTGCGCGGTGAGCCGGTGAGCCGCGCCCATCTGTTGGCCCGGATGGCGGCGCTGCTGCCCGAGGTGGATCCGGCAGCGGTGACCGGGTTGCGCGCCCATCACCTGCCGCTGTCGACCCGCCGGCCACGGCCCGGCCGCGGCCGCATTACGCTCGCCGGCGATGCGCTGTCGTTGATCAACCCGTTCACCGGTGAAGGCATCTTCTACGCGGTGCTGTCCGGCGCACTTGCCGGGGCGGCGGCCGTCTCCGGGGCGGCGGCGGCCGACCGGTACACGGACAGCCTGAGCCGCCGGCTCAGCCGGCACCTGCGGCACAGCCGGGTGGCGGCCTGGCTCGGCGGATGGCCGTGGATCGTCGACCGGGCGGTGGCTGCGGCCGCTCGCGACGCCCGGGTGTTCACCGCGTTGGCGGAGTTGGGGTTGGGCGACGGGGGACTCGATGGGCGCACTCTCCGCCGGATTGTGATTTCGACAGGTAGTGGTTCTTCGGACTAAGACCTACTCTGCATGGGTGAATCTGCGAAGCCTGATCTACTCGCTGTACGAGCGTCGGCTGACCAAGAAGCTCGCGGGAAAGCCGGTGCCGCAACACGTGGGCGTCATGTGTGACGGCAATCGCCGGTGGGCCCGGGAGATGGGATATGTCGATCCCAACGACGGCCACCGGGTGGGCGCGCAGAAGATCAAACACGTGCTGGGCTGGTGTGACCAGGCCGGCATCGGGCACGTCACGCTCTACCTGCTGGCCACCGACAACCTGCGCCGGCCGGCCGGCGAGCTCGACCCGCTGCTGCGGATCATCGAAGACCTCGTGGTCGAGCTGGCCGAGGAGGGCAACCCCTGGCAGCTCCGGCTGGTGGGCGCGCTGGACGTGCTGCCCGCCGAGACGGCCGCGACGCTGAAGGCCGCCCAGGAGCGCACCATCGGCCGCGCCGGCGGCGCGCAGGTCAATCTCGCCGTCGGGTACGGGGGCCGGCGCGAGATCGCCGACGCGGTGCGCTCGCTGCTGAGTGAGCACGCCCAGGCCGGCGGCACGATCGAGGAGCTCGTCGAGGTGCTGGACGTCGAGCACATCGCCGAGCACCTGTACACGCGGGGGCAGCCCGATCCCGACCTCATCATCAGGACGAGCGGAGAGCAGCGGCTCTCCGGCTTCCTGCTGTGGCAGTCGGCGCAGTCGGAGTTCTACTTCTGCGACATGAACTGGCCGGACTTCCGGCACATCGACTTCCTGCGTGCCCTGCGCGCGTACGGCCACCGCCAGCGCCGCTACGGCGCCTGACCGACACCCATGATCAAGGCGTCCCTCAAGTCGTTCTAACTACTTGAGGGACGCCTTGATCATGGGGTCGGCGCGGTTAGTCGCGCAAGGTTTGGAGGGCGGCCGCGAGGAATTTGCCCAGGGCCTGCGGCGAGTCGATCGTCAGGTCGGCGGCGCTGGCCACTTCCTGCCCCGTCTCGGGGTTGGCCACGGCGACACAGACGCCGAGGAATGCCGGATCGGCGGCCTCGCGTGCGCGCAATGCCTGAAATGCCTTGATATCCGACACATCGTCGCCGAAATACCAGGCGATCCGCGCGTCGCCGACCGCGTCGCCGATCACCATGCCCTTGTCGCGGTCGACCGGCGGCTTCAGCTCGATGACCATGCGCCCGGCCTGCACCCGCAGCCCGAGCCGCTCGGCCTCGGCCCGGCCCCAGGCCTCGACCTGGCCCGCCAGCGCCGGGTTCGTGCGGTAGTGCAGAGCCACGGAGAGCCGCTTGTACTCCACCAGGGCGCCCGCTGGCAGCTCCGCGCGGGCCCGGTCGGCCAGCTCGGCCATGGCCGGTATGAACGGCACCGCGCCGGGCTCGGTCACGATCTCGCCCACGCCGCTGCTGTGTTCCAGGCCATAGAGGCCGTAGAAGTCGACGTTGTGCAGCGTGGGGAACCGGTCGCGCAGGAACTCGACCGGCCGCGCGGAGACCAGTGCGACCTTCGACACAGCGTCGGCCAGGCCGGCCACCGCCGCGGTCACCTCGGGCACCGGCTGGGTGGCGTTCGGGTCGTCTTCGATGGGCGCCAAAACGCCGTCGAAGTCGAAGAACAGGACACACTCGGCGGCCCGGGCAGCGGTGTGATGCCACGCCTGATCCGCGGTGAAAGGACGGGACGGGCGTGGGTGACCCGCGTTGTTCGGCCGCACGGGCGCCAGCGTACCCGCTCGTAACACGCTCGTCGCCTGGTTGAGCTTTCCACCAGGAATCGGCTGAGTGGCCGATAAGTAAGGACCGGCGTGGCGTGAGGTATCTACTACCGAAGTTGGCTTTCGCCAGTTAGCTTCTTTGCATGGCGTGGGGTCATCCCACGCCATCCGGAGGGCCCGGACCTGCGACTTTCAGCCACGGGGCCAGCATCCGACCCCGCGGTCCGGGCACCGGCGCGGCGCAACGCGGGCGGACCGGGTGCACGCCCGTCGGGAGCAGGCCTGTGACGACTCGCCGTACCAAGTCCCCGGCCGAAGAGCAGCGGAACTCCACAAAGACGTACGTGTTGGACACGTCCGTCTTGTTGTCCGACCCCGCTGGTTTTCGCCGGTTCGCCGAGCACGAGGTGGTCCTTCCGCTGGTGGTCATCTCCGAGTTGGAGGGCAAGCGGCACCACCCCGAGCTCGGCTGGTTCGCCCGGCAGTGCCTGCGCATGCTCGACGAGCTGCGCATCAAGCACGGTCGGCTCGACGCGCCGCTGCCCGTCAACGACGTGGGCGGCACCCTACGCGTGGAGCTCAACCACTCCGACCCTTCGGTGCTGCCGCAAGGGTTCCGCAACGAGTCGAACGACGCCCGGATCCTCTCGGTGGCGCTCGGCCTCGCCGCCGAAGGGCGCGAGGTCACCCTGGTGAGCAAGGACATGCCGCTGCGGGTCAAGGCGGCGTCCGTCGGGCTCGACGCGGACGAGTACCGGCACGGCCAGGCCAGCGACCCCACCTGGACCGGTATGTCTGATTTGGAGTTGGGTGAGGACGAGGTCAACCGCCTGTACGCGGGCGAGACGCTGGACGTCAGCGAGGCGGCGGGGATGCCGTGCCACACCGGTCTGGTGCTGCACTCGTCGCGTGGCTCGGCGCTCGGCCGGGTGCTGCCGGACAAGACGGTGCGGCTGGTGCGCGGCGATCGCGACGCCTTCGGGCTGCGGGGCCGCTCCGCTGAGCAGCGCATCGCGCTCGACCTGCTGCTCGACGAGTCGATCGGCATCATCTCGCTGGGTGGCCGGGCCGGCACCGGCAAGTCGGCGCTGGCGCTGTGCGCCGGGCTGGAGGCGGTGATGGAGCGCCGCAAGCACAAGAAGGTCGTGGTGTTCCGGCCGCTGTACGCGGTGGGCGGCCAGGATCTGGGCTATTTGCCGGGTTCCGAGGCGGAGAAGATGTCGCCGTGGGCCCAGGCGGTGTTCGACACGCTCGGCGCGGTGGTCCACGAGAACGTGATGGAAGAGGTGCTGGCCCGAGGGCTGCTCGAGGTCCTGCCGTTGACCCACATCCGGGGCCGGAGCCTGCACGACGCGTACGTCATCGTCGACGAGGCGCAGTCCCTGGAGCGTGGGGTACTGCTGACCGTGTTGTCCCGGATCGGCCAGGGGTCGCGGGTGGTGCTCACCCACGACGTGGCGCAGCGCGACAACCTGCGGGTCGGCCGGCATGACGGCGTGACCGCCGTGATCGAGGCCCTGAAGGGGCACCCGATCTTCGCCCATGTCACACTGACGCGGTCCGAGCGGTCCCCGATCGCCGAGGTGGTCACGGATCTGTTGGAGGACATCCCGCGTTAGGGCTCTGATAAGTCCGAATTTGCCCGGGAATACGGCGTGGCAGAAGTCACAATCTAAGCCCGGGATTTCACAATCGCTTCACGGTGCGCAATGGTGTCCTGCGGGCGCTCGCGCACCACTGGCACCATTCGTCGGGGGTGCAGGGGCGCCCACGGCACGGATAGCTGGCCCGTTCGGGCTCGTCCGCGTCGTGTCCTTGCCCCCGACGAAGGGACCACTTCGTGAGTCGGCTGTGGAGCCGGTTCGGAATCCGGGCGCTCGCCGTCGCACTGCTCCTCGTTGGTGTCGCAGGCGGCGTTTACCTGGGTCAGGACCGAGAAGTCCAGCAGCAAGGGATCAACGCGCAGCTCGCCGCCGCCGCGGGTACCGATCAGGAGGAGATGGACTACCTCCGGGAACGGCACCGCCAGCACGAGATCGTCGCGGCCGAGCAGCGGGCAGCCCAGCAGGCAGCCGCCGAGAAGGCGGCCGCGGCCGCGAAGGCCGAGGCTGAGCGCGCCAAGAAGGCCGCCGCCGCGGCCGCGAGCCGCAAGGAGCGCGAGGCCGAGGAGAAGGAAGAGGCGGACGCCGAGCCGAAGCCGTACACCGGGCCGATCCCGGCGTCCTGCAACGAGTTCAGCGGCAACCGCAAGACCGGCTGCGCACTGATGATCGCGGCGGGCTTCAAGATCGACCAGTTCCCGTGCTTGAACAAGCTGTGGACCAAGGAAAGCGGCTGGAACCACAAGGCGCAGAACCCGTCCTCCGGCGCGTACGGCGTCCCGCAGGCGCTTCCCGGCAGCAAGATGGGGTCGGTCGCGAGCGACTGGCGGACCAACCCGGCGACGCAGATCAAGTGGGGCCTGAACTACATCAAGGGCCGGTACGGCACGCCCTGCGAGGCTTGGGGCCACTCCCAAGACGTGGGCTGGTACTGACCGCAGTCCGTTCCGGTGATCAGGGCGTCCCTCAGGTGCTGAGGGACGCCCTGATCGTTTGTGCGGGCCGCGTGGTGCGCGCCGTTTTCGCGCCACACCCTCCATAATGGGCAAACCTGGCAATTATGGAGGAATAACATGGGGGTACGGCGGTGGGTCGGCGCGCTGGCCGCGGCGGCTTCGACGGCGGTCATGGTCGCGGGGCCAGCCTCGGCGGCGGCGCCGGCAGCGCCGGGTGCGGTCGCCGCGCCGGCTACGGTCGCGGCGCCGGACGACCGCCGTGAGATCGTCGGCGGCAGGGTCGCCAAACCCGGGGCGTACCCCTGGATGGTCCACCTCTCCCGAGGCTGCGGCGGCGCGCTGGTGGCGCCGCGGGTGGTGCTCACCGCCGCGCACTGCGTCCGGAAGAGCGGATACGACAGCAGCATCACCATCACCGCTGGCGCCAGCGACCTGCACTCGGCCGACGCGATCCGGGTCAAGTCCCGATATGTCCGGCGCGCTCCCGGGTTCCGGGAGGCGATCAAGGGCGACGACTGGGCGTTGATCCGGCTCTCCGAAGCACTCGACCTGCCGACGCTGCGGGTGACCACCGACGCGACCTACGACCGGGGCACCTTCACGACGCTCGGGTGGGGCGCGACCCGGGAGGGTGCGTCGAGCCAGCAGCGGCACCTGCGCGAGGTCGCCGTGCCGTACGTGTCCGACCGGGTCTGCGGCAAGGCGTACCGCGGCGCCGGCTACGACTTCGCGAACAAGGAGATGCTCTGTGCCGGCGACACCCGGAAGGGTGGCGTCGACGCGTGCCAGGGCGACTCGGGCGGCCCGCTGGTCCGGCGCGACGGCGCCGGCGGCTGGGTGCAGGTCGGCGTCGTGAGCTGGGGACACGGCTGCGCGCGGCGGAACTACCCGGGCGTGTACACGCAGCTGTCCACGTTCGCCGAGGACATCGCGAGCGAGGTGGCCGACCTCGCATGATCAAGGCGTCCCTCAGGTAGTTCTAGCTACGTGAGGGACGCCTTGATCATGGATAGGGAAGCTCTCGCTTGGCGCGAAAGAGGATGGCGGCGGCCAATCCACCCAGAAAGCCGAACAGGTGGCCCTGCCAGGAGACCGGCTGGTCGGTGGGCAGGACGCCGATCAGCTGCCAGCCGTAGAGCAGCCCGACGAACACCACGACGCCGAAGTTCCACCAGCTCCGCTCGACGATGCCGCGCATGAGCAGCAGGCCCAGGTATCCGAAGATCACGCCGCTGGCGCCCACGACGACGGTGTTCGGATCGCCGGTGATCCACACACCCAGGCCGCTGACGAAGATGATCAGTAGCGTCGAGTACAGGAACCGGCGGGTGCCCGCCGCCAGCACGAACGTGCCGAGCAGGATCAGCGGCACGCTGTTGCCGTAGAGGTGGTTGAACCCGTTGTGCAGGAACGGCGCGAAGAAGACGCCGTCGAGCCCGTCGATGCTGCGCGGGATGATGCCGGCGGTCACGTCGAGCGAGAAATTGAGCCCGGAGTCGGCGGCCTCGATCAGGAACAGCAGCGGCACGACCGCGCACATCGCGACGAACGCGCGTCCGAGGGAGGCGTAGAACGCCTCGGTGCCGAAGCGGCGGGGGTCGGTCTGGTCGTACGCCACGCTCCGTTGGTACCAGGCCCGCGCTCGTCCCGCCACTCCATGATCAAGGCGGCCTTCGTGTGTAGGTGGAACTACGCGAAGACGCCTTGATCATGGGGAATCCTTGCCGGCCCGATTGGCGGCGCATACCGTCTGAGCATGCGCGAGATCGATGTGGCGATCGTGGGGGCCGGTCCCACCGGGCTCTTCGCGGCCTACTATGCGGGCTTCCGCGGCCTGTCGGTGGCCATCATCGACGCGCTGCCCGAGCCGGGTGGTCAGGTCACCGCCATGTATCCGGAAAAGGCGATCTTCGATGTGGCCGGCTTTCCGGTGATCAAGGGTCGAGAGCTGGTCGCCAACCTCGTCGAGCAGGCCGCGCCCTACGCACCCGAATATCTGTTGGGCGTGCGCGCCGAGGAATTGTCCTATCTGGAGGAGCGTCCGATGCTGACGCTCTCCCAAGGCGATAAGATCCATTGTGGAGCGATCATCATCACCGGCGGGTTGGGCAGCTTCAAACCGCGGCCGTTGCCGGCCGCGGACGCCTTTCCGGGCGCCGGCGTGGTGTATTTCGTGCCCCATCTCGCCGACCTGGCCGGCCACGACGTGCTGATCGTCGGCGGCGGCGATTCCGCCTTCGACTGGGCGCTCGCGCTGGCGCCGCTCGCCAAGTCCGTCACGCTGGTCCACCGCCGGGAGAAGTTCCGCGCGCACGCCTCGACGGTCGCGCGGGTCCAGCAACTGCCGGTACGGATCGTGGTCAACGCCGAGGTGACCAAGCTGCACGGCGACGAGCGGGTGACCGGCGCGGACATCACCGTGAAGGGCGGCGGCACCGAGACCGTCCCGGTCGACACGGTGGTGGCGGCGCTCGGGTTCACCGCCGACCTCGGGCCGCTCGCCGAGTGGGGGCTGGAGCTCGACAAGCGCCACATCACGGTGGATTCCACCATGGCCACCAACCGGCCGCGGATCTTCGCGGCCGGCGACATCACCGAATACCCCGGCAAGGTGCGCCTGATCGCGACGGGCTTCGGCGAGGCGGCCACGGCGGTGAACAACGCGGCGGTGGCGATCGACCCCGCCGCCCACCTCTTCCCCGGCCACTCCTCCGACGCCGGCTAGGCCCCCCGCCTCATGAGGCTTGGAGCGCCTCCAGGACGGCGGCGTACATGCGGGTCTTGATGGTGCCGAGCGTCGACCCGGCCTTGCTGGCCAGCGACCCGGCGAGCTCCACCGCGGCCCCGCGCACGGCGTCCTCACCCACCGCGCGCTCGACGATGCCGGCGGCGAGCGCGTCGGCGCCACCGTAGCGGCGGGCGGTGGTCATCGCCTCGTGCGCGGTCCGCGGCGCCAGCCGCGCCTGGATCAGCGCGGACATGCCCGGCGTGAACGGGATGTCGATGTCGACCTCGGGCAGGCACCAATAGCCGCGGTCGGCGCGCATCACGCGATAGTCGTGCGCCAGCGAAAGCATCGCGCCGGCGGCGAACGTGTGGCCCTGCAGGGCGGCGACCGTGATGACCGGCAACGTCAGCACCCGGGCGAAGAGCCCGTGCACGCTGGCGGCGTACTCCTGGTACTGGTCGCCGTGCGCGAACAGCCACTCCAGGTCCAGGCCGTTGGAGTAGAACTTGCCGGTCGCGGCGGTCACGAGGGCGACCTCGCCGCCAGCTCGCTCCACCTCGTCCAGCGCCGCGTTCACGGCGGCGAGCCAGTCGGGGTGGAATCGGTTCTCGGTGTCCCCGAGGTCGAGGACGAAGACGTTCTCCTGGCGGTCAAGGCTCGGCACGGCGCCGATGTTACTCGTGGGTATCCAGCGCTCGACACCTGGGATTCACCCGTCGCGCCTAGGGTCAGGCGGGTCATCGCATCGACGCGACAGGGGGACTCACATGATCCGTCGAGTAGTGGCGGTGCTCGCGACCGCCGGCGCGCTCCTCGCGGCGGCCGCGACGCCGGCCCCGGCGGGCGGCGCTGGCGGCCCGCGGCCGCTGCCGCGCGCCCACGCGCACAACGACTACGAGCACGAGCGGCCGCTGCTGGACGCGCTGGACCACGGCTTCACCAGCGTGGAAGCCGACATCTACCTCGTCGACGGCGAGTTGCTGGTCGCGCACGACCCGGAGGACCTGGTGCCGGGCCGCACGCTCCAGAGCCTCTATCTCGATCCGCTGGCCCGCCGGGTCCGCGCCAACCACGGCAGCGTGTACCGGGGCAGCCGGCAACAGGTGCAGCTGCTGGTCGACATCAAGAACACCGGCGCGGCGACGTACACGGAACTGGACCGGGTGTTGCGCGACTACCGCAAGATGCTCACCCGCTACGCGTACGGGAAGGTCCGTCCCGGCGCGGTGACCGTTGTGATCAGCGGCGACCGGCCCCGCGACCTGATGGCCGCCCAGCCGGTCCGGTACGCGTTCTTCGACGGCCGCGGGCCCGACCTCGGCACCGGTCTGCCGGCGTCGTTCGCGCCACTGATCAGCGAGAACTGGAACAACGCGTTCACCTGGCAGGGCGTCGGCGAGATGCCGGCGGCGGAGCGGGAGCGGCTGCGGCAGGCGGTCGCGGTGGCGCACGCCAGCGGGCAGCGGGTGCGGTTCTGGGCGACGCCGGACGTGCCGGGACCGGCGCGCGAGGCGGTGTGGCGTGAGCTGCTGGCGGCGGACGTCGACCACATCAACACCGACGACCTGGCCGGGCTGGCGGCGTTCCTCCGCGCGAACGACCGCGCTCACCGCGCCGCCTGAACCCATCGAGATCAAGGCGTCCTTCAAGTAGTTAGAGCTACTTGAAGGACGCCTTGATCATGGGGTTAGGGCGGCGGCGAGTTCGTTCAGTTCGCGTTCGTCCGCGTTGCCGACGATGATCAGCGTGCGGTCCGGTTGGAGCAGCACCAGCGCGGCCTCGCCGGGCCGGGCGGTGTAGCGCTGCCAGGCCTGCCCGTCGACATCCACGCCGCCGCGCGCCTCGTTCTGCGCGGTCAGCTCGGCGGGCAGCAGCCGCTCCGCCGGCACGTCGCTCTGGATGAGCTGGACCCCGGCGTCATCCGGAGTCACGTATCCGATGCGCAGCACCCGGCCGCCGTCGGCCTGCTGGAAGCTCGCACTGATCGGCAGCCAGTCGTCGCCGAGCCCGGACGGCTCGCTGACCGGGAACGCGCCCGCGGACCGGGCCTGCGCCAGCACCGGCGCGGTATCGACCGTCACGGGCTGCTCGCCGCCCTGCACCACCCGGTAGATGAGCACCACGACCAGCACCGGCACGAGCAGCACCACGAGGGACAGCGCCATGTCACGCGGCCGCCGTTCGCCGCGCGTCGGCCGCGGTACCTCAGTCTCCGCCATGTGACTATCTTGGCAGGCCGGGTCCGGGCCGCTCATGACACTATCTGGATAAGGACTGCCCGCAGCGCCGCGAGGAGGACCCGGCATGAGCACCGCCCGTACCCCGCAGGATCTCGACCGCAACCTGGCCCTGGATTTGGTGCGCGTCACCGAGGCGGCTGCCATGGCGGCCGGCCGCTGGGTGGGCCGGGGCGACAAGGAGGGCGGCGACGGCGCGGCCGTCGACGCGATGCGCAAGCTGATCAATTCGATCCAGATGCGCGGGATCGTCGTCATCGGCGAGGGTGAGAAAGATAACGCCCCGATGCTCTACAACGGCGAGCAGGTCGGCGACGGGACCGGGCCGGAGGTCGACGTGGCGGTCGACCCGATCGACGGCACCACGCTCATGAGCAAGGGCATGCCGAACGCGCTGGCCGTCCTCGCCGTCGCCGAGCGGGGCGCGATGTTCGACCCGAGCGCGGTCTTCTACATGGAGAAGCTCGCGGTCGGCCCGGACTGCGCCGACGTCATCGACATCAACGCCGGCGTCGCGGAAAACCTGCGCCGCATCGCGAAGGTGAAGAACTCCACCGTCTCCGACGTGACGGTCTGCATCCTCGACCGGCCCCGGCACCAGCAGCTCGTGCAGGAGGTCCGCCAGACCGGCGCGCGGATCCGGTTCATCTCCGACGGCGACATCGCCGGCGCCATCTCCGCCGCCAGCGAACAGTCCGATGTGGACGTATTGCTCGGCGTCGGCGGCACGCCGGAAGGCATCACCGCGGCCTGCGCGCTCAAGTGCATGGGCGGCGCCATCCAGGCGAAGCTGTGGCCGCGCGACGAGGCCGAGCGGGAGAAGGCGCTCGCCGCCGGCCACGACCTCGAGCGGGTACTGAACACGGACGACCTCGTGACCGGCGACAACGCGTTCTTCGTGGCCACCGGCGTGACGACCGGCGACCTGCTGCGCGGCGTGCGGTACCGGTCCGGTGGGGCCTACACGCAGTCGATCGTCATGCGGTCCAAGAGCGGCACGATCCGGGTCATCGACTCGTACCACCGGCTGGAGAAGCTCGCCCGGTACTCGATGGTTGATTTCGACGGCACGCCACTCGTCTCATGATCAAGGCGTCCCTGTAGTTGTTATAACGACTTGAGGGACGCCTCGATCATGAGAGTGATCAATTGCGGGACTACGCGCGGGGCGCCGTGTCGCTAGGCTCCTCCACTTGTGGCGTTTCCAACGGGGGAGCGCTCGCGTGGGAGGAACTGACGTGAACAACCGACGGTGGATCCGTACGGGTGTTGTCGCCTTCGCCGGCCTCGGCTTGGGGTTGGCGGCGTGCGGCACGGAGGCCGGCACCGGGGCCGAGGGCCCGGCTACGTCGGCACCGGCAGACCCGAAGGTGGTCCTGGTCGCCGCGACCGAAGAGATCGACAAGGGCAACTTCAAGTTCGACATCACCGGCGATGAGGTGAGCGGGGGCGGTCAGGTGCACGCGCCGTCCCGCAGCGCCCAGCTCAAGATGACGTTCGCGTCCGAGGCTCTCTCGATGAAGATCGACATGATCTTCATCGAGCCGGACAGCTGGGTGAAGATAGACCTCGGCCAGTTGGCCGAGTTGCCCGGCGCCGAGGCACTGAAGTCCGACAAGTGGATGCATGTCGACCAGTCGAAGGCCAAGAGTCTCGAGGACTTCTCGGTCGACTTCGACGACATCGACCCGGCGGGTGCGGAGAAGATTCTCGCCACGGCCGACGGGGTGCAGAAGACCGCCGAAGGCACGTATACCGGGAAGGTCGACCTCAGCAAGGCCAGCGACGCCGGGCTCGTCGACGAGGAGGTCGTCAAGGCGCTCGGCGCCCAGGCGACCACGCTGCCGTTCGAGGCCAAGGTCGACGCCGAGGGGCGGCTCACCACGTTGAAGGTCGAGATTCCCGCGGCGGGCGAGACGAAAGCACACTCGGTGCAGGTGACGTACAGCGACTACGGCGCCGCGGGCCCAGCGAAGAAGCCGGCGGCCAGCGACGTCATCGAGGCGCCGAAAAACGTCTACGACATCCTCGGCGGCTGACCCCACTCCATGATCAAGGCGTCCTTAAGTAGTTCTCACTACTACAGGGACGCCTTGATCATGGGGAGGGGCGTTCTAGGCTGGCCGGGTGACGCAGTCGGAGACATCCCGTAGTACCCCCGAGGAGCCGTGGCCGGTCCGGGTGGTCAGCCAGAAGCTGAGCGCGTGGATCGCGAAGCTCGGCTGGGTGTGGGTCGACGGGCAGGTCGCCCAGATCAGCCGGCGTCCCGGCGCCAGCACGGTCTTCCTCACCCTGCGTGACCCGTCCGCGGATCTCAGCCTCACCGTCACCACCAACCGTGACGTGCTCGACCTCGGCGCGCCGGAGCTGGCCGAGGGCGCCCGGGTGGTGCTGCACGCCAAGCCGGAGTTCTACGCCGCGCGCGGCACGCTCAGCCTGCGCGCCGACGAGATCCGCCAGGTCGGCCTCGGTGAGCTGCTCGCCCGCCTGGAGAAGCTGAAGAAGCTGCTGGCCGCCGAGGGCCTCTTCGCCCGCGAGCGCAAGCGCCGGCCACCGTTCCTGCCGAGCCGGATCGGGTTGATCACCGGCCGGGCGTCGGCCGCCGAGCGCGACGTGCTGACCAACGCCCGGCGCCGCTGGCCCGCCGTGGAGTTCCGGGTGGTGAACGTGGCCGTGCAGGGCCCCAGTGCGGTGCCCCAGATGATCGACGCGCTGAAGGTGCTGGACGCCGACGAGACCATCGACGTGATCATCCTGGCGCGGGGCGGCGGCGGCGTGGAAGACCTGCTGCCGTTCTCCGACGAGGCGCTGTGCCGGGCGGTGTTCGCGTGCCGCACGCCGGTGGTCAGCGCGATCGGCCACGAGACCGACGCCCCGCTGGTCGACTACGTCGCCGACGTGCGCGCGTCGACGCCCACCGACGCCGCGAAGCGGATCGTCCCCGACCTGGCCGAGGAGCTGCGGCTGATCCGGTTGGCGCGGCACCGGCTGGACCGCGCGGTCACCGGGCTGCTCGACCGTGAGCAGCATCGCCTCGACGGGGTGCGGTCCCGCCCGGTCCTGGCCCGCCCGCACGTCATGGTCGACCAGCGGGCCACCGAGGTGGCCGCGCTGCGCGACCGCGCGACCCGCTGCCTCGACCACCGGCTCGGCGCCGCCGCGAACGAGCTGCGGCACACGCTCGCCCGGCTGCGCGCGTTGTCGCCGGGCGCGACGCTCGACCGCGGGTACGCGATCGTCCAGCGCGCGGACGGCCACGTCGTCCGCGCGGCCAAGGAGGTCGCGGGCGGCGACCAATTGCGGGTACGCCTGGCCGAAGGCGAGCTGCGGACTAAGGTGATCGACCATGGGTGAGCCGCAGTTGAACTACGAGCAGGCCCGCGCCGAGCTGGCGTCGGTCGTCGAACGGCTGGAAGCCGGCGGCGGCTCGCTGGAGGAGTCGCTGGCGCTGTGGGAGCGCGGTGAGCAGCTCGCCGACGTGTGCCAGCGCTGGCTCGACGGCGCGCGGGAGCGGTTGGACGCCGTCCGCGAAGCGAGATCTTCCTCATGATCAAGGCGTCCCTCAAGTAGTTCTAACGACTTGAGGGACGCCTTGATCTTGGGGAGGGGCACGTACGATGGCGGGGTGACCGAGATCCGCAAGCGCGTGCTCCTGGCCAGGCCCCGAGGCTACTGTGCGGGCGTCGATCGGGCGGTGCAGACCGTCGAAGAGGCGCTCAAGCTCTACGGCGCGCCGATCTACGTGCGTAAGCAGATCGTGCACAACAAGCACGTGGTCTCGACGCTGGAGGCCCAGGGCGCGATCTTCGTGGAGGAGAACGAAGAGGTGCCCGAGGGGTCCACCGTCATCTTCTCCGCGCACGGCGTGGCCCCTGAGGTGTATGAGCAGGCCAAGGCCCGGTCGTTGAAGGCCATCGACGCGACCTGCCCGCTGGTGACGAAGGTGCACCAGGAGGCGAAGCGGTTCGCGGCGCAGGATTACGACATTCTGCTCATCGGGCACGAAGGGCACGAAGAGGTCATCGGCACCTCGGGTGAGGCGCCCGCCCACATCCAACTCGTCGACGGTCCGGACGGCGTCGACCAGGTGACCGTGCGCGACCCCAACAAGGTGGTCTGGCTGTCGCAGACCACGCTCTCCGTCGACGAGACGATGGAGACGGTCGCCCGGCTCAAGACCCGGCTGCCGCTGCTCCAATCGCCACCCAGCGACGACATCTGCTACGCCACCCAGAACCGGCAACACGTGGTCAAGGAGATCGCGCCGGACTGTGACGTGGTGATCGTCGTCGGCTCGCGCAACTCCTCCAACTCGGTGCGCCTGGTCGAGGTGGCCCTCGACGCCGGCGCGCGGGCAGGTCACCTCGTCGACTACGCGGCCGAGATCCAGGACGAGTGGCTGGCCGGGGCGGCCACGGTCGGGGTCACGTCCGGTGCCAGCGTGCCGGAGGGCCTGGTCAACGAGGTGCTCGACCACCTCGCCGAGCGCGGCTTCACCGACGTGAGCGAGATCACCACGGTGGAGGAGCGGCTGACGTTCTCGCTTCCGCCGGAGCTGAAGCGCGACATGAAGGCCGCCGCCGGCGCATGATCGAGGCGTCCCTCAAGTCGTTCTAACGACTACAGGGACGCCCTGATCATGGTGGCGCTAGAAGTCGCCGCCGCCGAAATCTCCGCCGCCGAAATCTCCGCCGCCGAAGTCGCCACCCCCGAAGTCGCCGCCGCCGTAGTCACCGCCGCCATCGCCATCGCCGCCGGCGTCGAAGCCGTAACCGGGGTCGGCGAACGCCGGCGAGAACAGCGCGTCGAAGATCAAGAGGCCGCCGATCGCGCCGGCCGCGCCGGCGAGAGCCGGCTTCCACAGAGGTTGCGAATACCAACCCGCGGGTACCGGCCGACCCTGCACCCGGCCGCCCGGGTAGTAGTACGGCGTCTCGGCACCCGGCCGCGGGCCCGCCCGGTAATGCTGCCCGTGCACGTCGACCTCGCGCTCCTTGGTGAGCTGGCCGGCGCCCTGTGCGGCGGCGAGCGGCGGGATGTCGGGGCCTGGGTCGAGGCCGAGCGCGATCCGGGCGGCCCGCACGTAGGCCAGCCCTTCGAGCGCCGTCTCGCGCGCCAGCGCGTACTGCCGCGCGGTGTTGGCCTGCTCGAGCTGGCTACCGGCGGCCGTGTACCGCTCGCTGGCGTCGGCCAGCGCCTGCCGGACGGCGGGCTGGTCGCCGTGCAGGTTCATGACCTGCCCGCCGAGCCGCTCATACCAGCGGACCGCGTCCGCACGCGCGTCGGCCAACTCGCGCTCCCGGCGCGCCGCGCTGGCCCGACTGAACCAAAGGCCACCGCCGATGACCAGGAGCACCAGCAGGGCCAGCAAAAACAGCTCCATGTCTCGACGGTACTCCCGGGTTTCCAGGGGTTGGGCTGGCAAGCTAGCCAGGTGGATTTTTCGACGCTGGCCGTCGTGGTGGTCTGTCTCGTCGCGGGCGGCGCGGTGGGCTGGCTGGCGGCCCGCGCGCGGTCCAGCGCGGAGATCGCGCGCTTGGACGCGACGTTGCGCGCCACCCGCGACGGCGAGGGACGTCTGGAGCAGTCCATGCGGGCGCTGTCCTACGAGGCCACCGCCCAGTCGCAGGAGGCGGTCGCGCGGGCGGTGGCGCCGCTGCACGAGACGCTGCGGCGGTATGAGCAGCGGGTCGCCGAGTTGGAACGGGAACGCGTCGACGCGTACGCCGAGCTGCGCGAACAGGTGCGGTCGATGTCCGCGGTCTCCGGCGAGCTGCGCACCGAGACCAAGCAGCTGGTGGCGGCGCTGCGCGCGCCGCAGGTCCGCGGCCGGTGGGGCGAGCACCAGCTCCGGCGCATCGTCGAGGCCGCCGGCCTGCTCGAACACTGCGACTTCGCGGAGCAGGTCACGGCCACGACCGACCACCAGGGGGTACGCCCGGACCTGGTGGTCCAGCTGTACGGCGGCCGATCGGTCGTGGTGGACGCGAAGGCGCCGTTCGAGGCCTACCTGGCGGCCATGGAGGCACGCGACGAGCGAGGGCGCGACAATCACCTGGACGCGCACGCCCGCCACCTGCGCGGGCACGTCGACGCGCTGGCGGCGAAGAACTACTGGACGGCGTTCGACCAGTCGCCCGACTTCGTGGTGCTGTTCGTGCCGGCCGACCCGTTCCTCGACGCGGCCCTGCAGCGCGATCCGTCGTTGATGGAGCACGCCTTCGCGCGCAACATCGTGCTGGCCACGCCGGCGACGCTGATGGCGCTGCTGCGCACGATCGCGTACGCCTGGCGGCAGGAGTCGTTGGCCCGCAACGCGGTGGCCGTGCACACGCTGGCCCGCGAGCTGTACGGACGGCTGTCCACAATGGGCGATCATGTGTCGAAGCTGGGTAGCGCGCTGGGCGGGGCGGTGACCGCGTACAACAAGGCGGTCGGCTCCCTGGAGGCCCGCGTACTGGTAAGCGCCCGCAAGTTGGCGGAGATGGGCGTCGCAGGAGAAGACCTCCCGGTGCCACCCCAGCTAGAGGTAGCCCCCCGCCAACCAAGCGCCCCCGAACTCCTCCCCTGAGGGTGTCCCGCCTGCGCGGGCCCCCTTTTCCTCGCCGATCAAGGGCTGAGGCACGTGCTTTGATCTCTCTGGCCGGTGCCGGAGCCCTTGATCGGCGCGAAGTCCCTTGATCGGCGCGGGCGCCGGGCGGACCACGGTTCTGGCCCGCAGACGGGCAGGCCGGACCACGAAGAGTAGGGCTAGCTGGATGGTGTGGCGCCGGCGAGCGCGGCAGAGTCGCATCGTGAGCGTGCAGGCGGGGGTGTCGATGGCGCGGCCGGGCCGCATCTGGATCGCGGGCGCGGTGGGTGCTGCCGCCGCGGTCGCGGTGACGACCAGCGTCGCCCAGGCGACCGGGCGGTTCCACTGGTGGGCCGGCTTCATCCTGGTACCGGGTGCGATGATCGCGGCGACCGGCGCGGTGCTGCTGGCCCGGCGCCACCCGATCGGTTACCTGATCGGGTGTGTCGGCGCGCTGGTCTTCACGGTGGGCGCGCTGCTCATGGGCGGCGCGATGACCCACGGCTGGCCGTTACTGATCAGCCTGCCGGCGCTGGCCGTCGCCGGCACCTACGCGTACCGGCCGGAGCACCCGCTGGCCCGCGCGTTCCATCGCGCGATCGCGTCGCTCGCCCTGGTCGCGGTCGCGCTGGGCGTCACGTTTCTGCTGCTCAACGGCGGCACCGTCGACTTCGGAGAGACCGACTGGTGGGGCTGGTTCATGATGGCCGGCGCGGTGATCGTGGTGCTGAACGGGTTGGAGCTGCTGCGGCACCGCATCGAGTACCGGCTCCAGGCCATCGCGCTCGCGGTCGGCCCGGCGGTCATCGTCTTCCTGATCGGCCTCCGCATGGCCCGCGGCGACTGGCCCTACTGACCCTCTCCATGATCAAGGCGTCCCTCACGTTGCTATAACGACGTGAGGGACGCCTTGATCATGGAGCTAGAACGCGCAGGCGATCACGAGTTCCGGGGTGCGGTCCGGAAGCATGTCGAGCTTGCCGATGTGGCCCGCCGCGCGCACGTCGTCGACCACCAGAGCGAGCTTGTCCAGCAGCGTGGCCGGGCCCAGCGCCTCGGCCAGCGGCACCTCGGCGCGCATGGAGAGCCGCCGCTCCGACTTGGCCCGCCGCACCTGGGTGAGCGCGTCGCCGGCCACGCCGAGCAGTTCGGTGTCGCCGTCAGCGGGCACCTCGTACGCCGACGGCCACGGCGCGCGGTGCACCGACCCGTACCGCCACCACGACCACACCTCCTCGGTCACGTACGGCAGGATCGGGGCGAGCAGCCGCAGCTGCACCGACAGGGCGGTGGCGAGCGCCGCGCGGGCCGAGTCGGCGGCCGGCCCCGACCCGTACGCACGGCCCTTCACCAGCTCGATGTAGTCGTCGCAGAACGTCCAGAAGAACGACTCCGTCGCTTGCAGGGCGGCGGTGTGGTCGTACCCGTCGAAGGCGGACGTCGCGGCGGCGACCACGCCGGACAGCCGCGCGAGCATGGACCGGTCGAGTGGTTCCGTGACCGACGTCCGCAGGGCGTCCGCGGCGCCCAGCCCGAGCACGAACCGCGACGCGTTGAGCAGCTTTGTCGCGAGCCGGCGGCCCACCTTGATCTGGCCGGGGTCGAAGGCCAGGTCGGTGCCGGGCCGCCCGTTGGCGGCCCAGTACCGGACGGCATCGGAGCCGTGCTCTTCGAGCAGGCCCATCGGGGTGACGACGTTGCCCTTCGACTTGGACATCTTCTTGCGGTCCGGGTCGAGGATCCAGCCGGACAGGACCGCGTCGCGCCACGGCAGCGTGCCGTGCTCGTGGTGCGCGCGCACCACGGACGCGAAGAGCCAGGTGCGGATGATTTCCGGCCCTTGTGGCCGCAGATCCATCGGGAACACCCGCGCGAACAGGTCGGGATCGCTCTCCCAGCCGCTCACGATCTGCGGCGTCAGCGACGAGGTGGCCCAGGTGTCCATGACATCCGGGTCGCCGATGAAACCGCCGGGCCGCCCTCGGTCCGCTTCGGAGTATCCGTCTGGAATGTCCGAAGATGGGTCGATTGGTAGCCGAGACTCGTCTGGTATGAGAGGGTGGGAATGGTCCGGCTCGCCAACGTCGTCGAGCCGGTACCAGATCGGGATCGGCACGCCGAAGAAGCGCTGCCGGCTGATCAGCCAGTCGCCGGTCAGCCCGCTCACCCAATGCTCGTAGCGATGGCGCATGTGCTCCGGCACCCAGCGCAGTTCCCGGCCGCGCGCCAGCAGCGCCTCGCGCAGGTCGGCGTCCCGCCCGCCGTTGCGGATATACCACTGCCGGGACGCCACGATCTCCAGTGGCTGGTCGCCGCGCTCGTAGAACTTCACCGGATGGATGATCGGCCGGGGCTCGGTCTGGAGCAGGTCGGTGATCGCGCGCCGCGCCTGGTTGACGGTCAGACCAGCCAGCTTCGCGTACGGCGCCGCCGGCACGCCCGGCGGTGGCTCCGGCAGGAACCGGCCGTCGCGGCCGATCACCACCCGGGTGTCCAGCTGGAGCTCCCGCCACCAGGTCACGTCGGTGAGGTCGCCGAACGTGCAGACCATCGCGATGCCGGTGCCCTTCTCCGGGTCGGCGAGCGGGTGCGCGTGGACCGGCACCTCGACCTCGAAGATCGGGGTGCGCACCGTCTTTCCGACCAGCGCCTGGTAGCGCTCGTCGGACGGGTGGCAGACGAGCGCCACGCAGGCCGGCAGCAGCTCCGGCCGGGTCGTGTCGATCTCGACCGCGTGCGCGCCATTGTGGAAACTCAGCCGGTGGTACGCCCCGGCCCGTTCCCGGTCCTCCAGCTCCGCCTGCGCCACCGCCGTCCGGAAGCCGACGTCCCAGAGCGTCGGCGCCTCCGCCGTGTACGCCTCACCGCGCGCCAGGTTGCGCAGGAACGCACGCTGCGACGCGGCCCGCGCCCGGGCACCGATCGTCGTGTACGTCATGGACCAGTCGACGGACAGCCCCAGCCGCCGCCAGAGCGCCTCGAACGCCTGCTCGTCCTCGACGGTCAGCCGCTCGCACAGCTCCACGAAGTTACGCCGGGAGATCGATTCCTCTTTCCCCGACGGCTGCCATGCGGGGTCATACGGCAGCGACGGATCGCACCGGACCTGGTAGACGTTCTGCACTCGCCGCTCGGTGGGCAGGCCGTTGTCGTCCCAGCCCATCGGGTAGAAGACGGCTTTGCCGCGCATCCGTTGGAAGCGCGCGACGGTGTCGGTGTGCGTGAACGAGAAGACGTGCCCCATGTGCAGCTCGCCCGATACGGTGGGCGGAGGCGTGTCGATCGCGTATACGTCCGCACGGTCCTTCGACCGGTCAAACGCATACGTGCCCTCCTCCTGCCAGCGCCGCGCCCACTTCTCCTCGACCCCGTCGAGGGTGGGGCGCTCGGGAATACCCACCATCCCCCGATCCTCCCCATGATCAGGGCGTCCTTCAAGTCGTTATAGCGACGTGAGGGACGCCTTGATCATGGAAGAGGGCTGCGGGGTGATGGTGCATGGGCCGGTGACGATCCAGGCGGTCGCGGCTGCGTTGTCGGCGACAGTCCACAGGTCCCCCGTGCCGTCGCCGTTGATGTCGCCGCCGTGCAGGGTGAGATTATGCCCGGTGTGCCAGCTGTCGGAGAGCGCGTGCTGGGTGTAGGTGAACGTGGCGGTGTCGACGTCGAAGCCGAGATCGTCCCAGAGGTACAACTTTCCGCTGGCGCGCTGCCAGAGAAACATCGCGGTGCCGCCGGGGGTGTGCGCGGTGGCGATGGTCCAGGTGTGCCAGTCGGCGCCACCGGTCGGGGTCGGCGTGCTCAACTGGGCGGGAAACTGGTAATTGAGTGTGCCACCCGGGTTGTCGTAATAGTTCAGGTAGTAGCCGACGGTGTCGTCACCGCTGACAGCGATGAGGTCGGGGTAGACGCCGCCGCTGGCGCTGACCAACTGCGACGGGTTGAGGTTGTTGATGTCGGACAGCGCGCCGCCCCACATGTTCGCGTGCGCCTCGACGGGTGAGCCGTCGCCGTTGCCGCGGAGCAGCACGCCGCCGCCGGCACGCTCCCCGGTGGGGAAGTAGACCAGGACGTCCTGCGGGCCGGCGCCGCTGAAGCGTCCGGTAAGGATCTGCGCGCCATCGAAGTCCGAGGGGCCGCTCGTGCTGGAGCTGCCGGTGCCGTGGATGCCGATGTTGGTCGCGTCCACGGGGAGTTGTCCGGTGCCGTCTCCGGCCGCCAGCCACAGGCCGGCGGGGAGGCCGTGGGCGCCGCCAACGGTCACCAGGTCGGTGATGCCGTCGCCGGTGAGGTCGCCGTCGGCGGCCGGAGGGGCCGGCGCGGCGGTGAAGGAGATCGTCGTACTGGCACCGACGTTGCTGCCGGGGGACAGGCCGGTGACGGTGAGGTTGTTGGCAGGGCTCCTCGGCACGAGGGTGAGGGCGGCGGTGCCGCCGGTCGCGGTGACGACACCGGGCGGGCCGGCGTTGAGCTGGTACCAGTACCTGGCGGGCGTCGGGCCGGTCGCCGCTGGCGCCACCGTGATGGTGACGGGCTGACCGACCGTGGCGGCCACAGGTGGCGTGACGACGGGTGCCTCGGTGCGGGTGGGGTCGAACAGGAAGTCACACGTCGCCGACCAGTCGCTGGTCCGGGTGAAGTCGGTGACCTGAACCCGCCAGGAGAACTGCGTGACGGCTCCGCCGCTCGCGGTGCGCAGCGTGGCGACCGGGATGGTCAGCACGGCGGTGGTGCCAGAACTGGCGGTCAGCGAGCTGGGATCGGAGGAGACCAGAATCGCGCCGGGTGTGGCGGTCGCCCAGAGGGCGAAGGCGACGCCGAGCACCCCGCCGTCGGGGTCGGAGACCGGCGCGTAGAGCGTGACTTGCCCGTCGCCGACGATGGTGGGCGTCGCGGCATCGCACGAGGTGGCGGGCGCCGTACTCAGGTCGGTGGGCTTGTCCGGCGCTTGTGGACCGGCCGTGGATGGTGCGGCGAAACCCGGCGATGCCGGCATTCCGATGGCGGCCACCACCGCCATACCGGCCACCGCGTATGCCGTGCCACGGCGCAACCGCGCCAAATCCCACTTACCGACCATTGTGGACCTCCCCGTCGCGGCAGCGCCACCGCAGCGTACGAACCATCAGCCCGTCGATCAAGGGAGTACCCACCGATCAAGGCCGTAGGCACACGGAAATGAGATCGAAGCACGTGCCTAAGCCCTTGATCGACGAGGAGAGGGGAGGGGAGGGGAGGGGCTACACCAACGAGTCGCGCCATTGGGTGTGGAGGAGGGCGTAGCGGCCGCCGCCCGCGATGAGCTCCTCTGGGGGGCCGTCTTCGACGATCCGGCCAGCCTCCAGGACCAGGACGCGGTCGGCGATCTCTACAGTGGACAAGCGGTGGGCGATCACGATCGCGGTGCGTTCGCGCAGGATGGTGCGCAGCGCGCGCTGCACGAGCCGTTCGCTGGGCACGTCCAGCGACGACGTCGCCTCGTCCAGGATCAGCACGGTCGGGTTGGCCAGGAACGCGCGGGCGAACGCCACGAGCTGCCGCTGCCCGGCCGACAGGCGCCCGCCGCGCCGGTGCACGTCGGTGTCGTACCCCTCCGGAAGCGCTTCGATGAAGTCGTGCGCGCCGATCGCCCGCGCCGCTTCGGCGACCTCCTCGTCGCTGGCGGTGGGCCGCCCGAACCGGATGTTGTCGGCGATGCTGCCGGAGAAGAGGTGGTTTTCCTGGGTGACCATGACGACCGCGCGGCGCAGGTCGGCGTCGGCGAGGTCGCGCAGGTCGATGCCGTCGAGCGTGACGGTGCCGGTGACGGGGTCGTAGAACCGGGCGACGAGCTTGGCGATGGTGGACTTGCCGGCGCCGGTCGCGCCGACCAGGGCCACCGTCTGACCGGCCGGGATGTGCAGGTCGAGGTGCGGCAGGATGGGCCGGTCCGGACGGTAGTGGAACGTCACGGCCTGGAAATCCAGGGCCCCGCCGGCGTCCGCGGGGAGATGGGCAGGTCGCGCGGGCTCCGGCACCGCGGGCTTCTCGTCGAGTACGCCGGACAGCTTCTCCAGGGCGGCGGTGGCCGATTGCAGCGCGTTGTAGAACTGGCTCAGCTCCTGCATCGGTTCGAAGAACCGCCGCAGGTAGAGCAGGAACGCGGCGAGCACACCGATCTCGGTGTGGCCGTGCATGACCTGCCAGCCGCCGTAGGTGAGGATGGCGGCGATGGTGAGGTTGCCGATCACCTTGATGCCGGGGGAGTACGTGGCGATGAGCCGGAACGCGCGCAGGTTGGCCCGCCGGTAGTCGTCGTTGACCGCCTCGAAGATCTCCTGGTTGCGCGGTTCCCGCCGGAACGCCTGCACGGCGCGGATGCCACCCAGCGACTCGACAAAGTGGACGATGACGAGGGCGATGGCTTCCCGGGTGCGCCGGTAGGCGTACGCGGACGCGCGGGCGAACCAGCGGGACAGCCACAGCAGGAACGGGAACGCCAGCAGCGTGACCGCCGCGAGCGGCGGGTCGAGCCACAACAGGATGCCGGCGACGGACAGCACCGACAGGCCGGCGAGCACGAGGTCGTCGATGCCGCCGTCCACGAGTTCGGCGATGTTGTCCATGTCGCTGGTGAGGCGGGCCACCACCCGGCCCGAGGTGTACCGCTCGTGGAAGCTCACGGACAGGCGCTGGAAGTGGTCGTACACGCGCTGTCTGAGGTCGAGCAGGATGGCCTGGCCGATCCGGGCGGACAGCACCAGGAAGCCGCGCTTGCCCAGGTACTCGCCGGCGCTGGCGGCGAGGAACGCCGCCGCGATGATGGCGAGCGGCGTGATGTCGCCGCGGTCGCGCAGCGGTGGGATGCCCCAGTCGATGCCGAGCATGACGAGGTACGGGCCGGCCATGCCGGCCGCGTTCTGGATCAGCAGCAGCCCGACGGCGACCGCGAGCTTGCGGCGGTGCGGGCGGATCAGCGAGCCGAGCAGCCGCCGGCTGCGGGCGCGCAGCCGGACCACCGAGCCGGTCTCCGCCACGGTCTGCTCGGCCGCCTGGTCGGGCGCGATCCCGCGCCAGCTACTGGCTGAGGACATCTTCCGCCTCAGCGGAGAGCGCCGCCCGGTACGCCGGCACGTCGCGGAGCAGTTCGGAGTGCGTGCCCACCGCGACGATCTCGCCGTCGGCGAGCAGCGCCACCCGGTCGGCGAGCGCCACAGTGGACGGTCGGTGCACGACCAGCAGCGCGGTGGTGCCGCTCAGCACCCGGGAGAGCGCCTTCTCGACCAGCGCCTCGGTGTGCACGTCGAGCGCGGACAGCGGGTCGTCCAGCACCAGCACCCGCGGCCGGCTGATCACCGCGCGGGCCAGCGCGAGCCGCTGGCGCTGGCCGCCGGACAGCGACAGCCCCTGCTCACCGATCCGGGTGTCGAGGCTCCAGGGCAGGTCGTACACGAATTCGGCCTGCGCCACCGCGAGCGCGTCGGCGATCTCCTCGTCGGTGGTGTCCTGCCGGCCGAGCGTGAGGTTCTCCCGCACCGACATCGAGAACAGCGTGGGCTCCTCGAACGCCATGCCGACCAGCCGGCGTAGCGAGCCGAGTGTGAGGTCGCGGATGTCGCGACCGTCGAGCGTGACCCGGCCGGCGGTGACGTCGTAGAGCCGGGGCGCGAGCGACACCAGCGTGGTCTTGCCGCAGCCGGTGGCGCCCACGATGGCGAGCGTCTCGCCCGGCCGTACGTCGAGGTCGACACCCCGGAGCACCGGCGCGGCCGTGCCCGGGTAGCGGAACGTCACGCCCTCGAACCGCAGGTGGCCATCGACGTCGTCGACCGCGACCGCACCCGGCCGGTCCACGATGGACGGTTTGGTGTCGAGCACCTCGTGGATGCGGTCGGAGGCGGTCATCGCCTCCTGCGCGTTCGCGATGATCCAGCCCAGGGACTCGATCGGCCAGATCAGCATGAGCTGCAGCGACACGAACGCGACCAACTCGCCCAGCGTCATCGCGCCCTGCGCGACCGACACCGCGCCGGCGACCAGCACGACCGCGAGCGTCAGGTTGGGCACCAGGTCGAAGCGCGCCGAGCTGAAGGCCAGCAGCCGGCCCTTGCCGATCGCGGTGTCGTGCAGCTGGCGGGTCTGGCGCGCGAACCGGTGCGCCATGTGCGGCCGCCGGCCGAACGACTTGATCGTGCGCATGCCCTGTGCCGACTCCTCGACCAGCGTGGCCACGTCGCCGAGCTGGTCCTGCATCCGCCTGGACGCCGCGATGTAACTGCGGGCGAAGTGCCGGCTCAGCAGGAACAGCGGCACGCAACTCGCCGCCACCAGCAGGCCGAGCGGCCAGCGCAGGTGGATCAGCAGCGCCACGACGGTGACGTAGGTGGCGATGTTGACGATCAGGAACAGCAGGCCGAACGACAGGAACCGCCGGATCACCGACAGGTCGGTCGTGACCCGGGACAGCAGCTGCCCGGACTGCCACTGGTCGTGGAACCCGATCGGCAACCGCTGGAGGTGGGCGTAGATCTCGTTGCGGATGGTGGTCTCGATGCCGACCGACGACGCCGACTGGATCCACCGCCGCACGAAGATCAGGCCGGCCTCGACCAGCCCGAAGGCGGCGGCGAGCGCGCCGAGCTGCCAGAGCCCGGCGGGGTCGCGCTGGGCGATCGGTCCGTCGACCACCCGCGCGACCACCAGCGGCACCGCGATGCCGGCGCCGGTCGCGGCGAACGCGGCCAGCACCATCAGCACGGTCTGTATCAGGTAAGGCCGGACATAACGCCGCAATCGCCACAGGTTGTGCACCGGATGGCTCGAGTGACCCTCATAGTGCACAGAGTGACGTTAGCGGTTACCGGGGATCTTTACGAGAGAGATTTGCGTTCATGTGCCAAGAGCCACTCTTTGACGTCGAGGCCCCAGCGGTACCCCCGCAAGGTCCCGTCCGTGCCCACCACCCGGTGGCAGGGCACGAAGAGCGCGACCGCGTTGCGGGCGCAGGCCGTCGCGGCCGCGCGGATCGCGCCGGGCCGCCCGGCCAGCTCCGCGAAGCCGGTGTACGTCACCGGGTGCCCCGGCTTCACCTCGCGCAGCGTGTCCCAGGCCTGTCCCAGGAACGCCCCGCCGGTGCGCTGCTCGATCGCGACCTCGTCGATCGCCATCACGTCGCCGTCCAGATAGGACAGCACTGCGGTGGTCACCGATCCGAGGTCCGGTCGCGGCCGCGGGTCCGCCCGCAACGACGGGTGTACGAGGGTGAGCAGTTCCGCCACATCGGTGGTGAACCCGGCCGCCCGCACGGCGCCGTCGTCCCCGGCGAGGATCGTGAACGGGCCGACCGGGGTGTCCATCGTGGTGGTGTTCATGCGTGTCTCCACAATCTGATCAGGGCGTACGAGCGCCACGGCCGCCAGCGGGCCGCGTACGTGTCGAGCGCCTTCGGTTCGTCGGGTGCGCCGAGCGCTCGCGCGCCCCGGCGTACCCCGAGGTCGGTGGGGAGGAAGACGTCCGGGTCGCCGATGGCGCGCATCGCGACATAGCCGGCCGTCCAGCCGCCGATCCCCGGCAGGTCCGCCAATTGGCGGCGGGTCTCGTCCCGGTCCGCTCCCGGCTCGAGGTAGATCTGCCCGGCGGCCACCGCCTTGGCCAGTGCCCGGATCGTGTCCCGCCGGGCCGCCGGCATCCGGAACGCCTCGTCCGGCAGCGCCAGCACCTCGTCCGCCGACGGGAACGGCACGAGCTCCCTTTCCTCATGATCAAGGCGTCCCTCAAGTCGTTCTAACGACGGCAGGGACGCCTTGATCATGGACGCGAGGACGCTGCGGGCCGCCACCACCGAGATCTGCTGGCCGACGATCGCGCGGATGGCCATCTCCAAGCCGTCCACCGACCGGGGCACCCGGACGCCGGGTTCCTTCAGGACCGCCGGCGCGAGCGCCGGGTCGGCGGACAGCGTGGCGTCGATCGCCGCCGGGTCGGCGTCGAGGTCGAGCAGGCGGCGGCACCGGGCCACCGCGGGCGCGAGATCGCGGACGTCCGACAGGCGCAGGCGCGCCACCACGTACCCCGGAGTCGGGGTCAGCGCGACCGTGGCCGTGCCGTGGGGGAGGCGCATCGCCCGCCGGTACGTCGTCGCGTCCACCTCCTCGACGCCCGGGATCGCCCGTAGCGCCAGGAACTCCAGCAGCGACCCGGCGTGCAGCGGCGGCCGGTAGGCCAGCCGGAGCGCGATCGTGCCGGCCTCGACGCCGGTGCGGGTGCCCGGCTTGCGCAAGCCCGACGGCGCCTGCCCGTACACCTCGCGGATCGTGTCGTTGAACTGCCGTACGCTGCCGAAACCCGCCGCGAACGCGATCTCCGCCAGGCCCAGGTCGGTCGTCTCGATCAGGATGCGCGCGGTCTGCGCGCGCTGCGCGCGGGCCAGCGCCAGCGGCCCGGCGCCCAACTCCTCGGTGAGCATCCGGTGCAGGTGCCGCTCGGTGTAGCCGAGCCGGCTCGCCAGACCCGGCACGCCCTCGCGGTCGACGATGCCGTCGCCGATCAGGCGCATCGCGCGGCCGACCAGGTCGGCGCGCACGTCCCACTCCGGCGAGCCCGGTGCGGCGTCCGGCCGGCACCGGCGGCAGGCCCGGAAACCGGCGCGCTGCGCGGCGGCCGCCGAGGGGTAGAACCGGACGTTCTCCGGCTTCGGCGTGACGGCCGGGCAGGACGGCCGGCAGTAGATGCCGGTCGACGTGACCGCTGTATAGAACCAGCCGTCGAAGCGCTGGTCACGGCTGTCCACCGCCCGGTATCGCGTCTCGAAATCCAACTCCACGCCATCGATACTGCCCCAGGTAGCGGTCGATGACTGGCGGTTTTCGGACGCGACCCTACACCCCCATGATCAAGGCGTCCCTCATGTAGTTAGAGCTACTTGAGGGACGCCCTGATCATGGGGGTGGTCCGGGGATGGCGGCGTGATGGCGGGCCTCGCCACGCTGGTCAGCATTGATGCGACGACGGGAGCTGGCGTGGCCGTACCCAGAACTGTCCTATCCGGATTCGTCATCGGTGTGCTGGTGGCGGCCGGTGTGCCGGCCGTCACCTCGGCCGCGCTCGTCCCGGCGCGGGGTGAGCTGGTGGCCAACGGCAACTTCGATACCGGTGTGGCCGCGCCGTGGTGGAGCAGCGCGAACACCCCCATCGCCGTGGCCGGTGGCCAATTGCGGGCGACCGTGCCGGCGGGCACGACGCAGACGTATGACGCGATGATCGGGCAGGGCCGTATCGCGCTCACCAGCGGTCGGGCGTACACGCTGGTGTTCGACGCGGCGGCCTCCGCCGCCGTCAGCGTGCGCGTCACCGTGCAGCTCGAGGCGGCGCCCTACACCGCGACGCTCGACCAGCAGGTGGCGCTCGGCCCGACGCTGAAGCGATATCAGTTGCCGTTCGTGTCCAGCCTGGCCACCACGGCGGGGGCGGTCACGGTGCAGGTCGGCGGGAAGGGCGCGTTCACGGCGACGCTCGACAACGTGTCGCTGACTCCCACGCCGGTCGCGCTGACGAACGGCTTCTACAGCGACCCGGACTCCAACGCGTACCGGTGGCTGTGGCAGAACCCCAACGACGGAGCCGCCGGGCCGATCCGGACGAACATCGCGGAGCGTGCGGGGGCGCGGTGGTTCGGCAACTGGAACGCCGACGTCACCGACGGCTACCTGACCCAGGTGCGCGGGTACGTGAGCGCCGCCGACGCCGCGGGCAAGCTCCCGATCCTGGCCGCGTACAACATCCCCGGCCGGGACTGTGGCGGTCCGTCGCAGGGCGGCGCCGGTAACGAGGCCCTGTACCGGGCGTGGATCGAGCAGTTCGTGCGGGCCATCGGCGACCGGCCGGCAATCGTGGTCATCGAGCCGGACGCGGTGAACCAGTCCATGGTGGACGCCTGCATGACGGGCGCCGAGCGGCAGGCCCGGTGGGACCTGCTGCGGTACGCCACCGAGCGGTTCCGGGACTACGCGCCGAACACCTGGGCGTACCTGGACGGCGGCAACTACGGCTGGAACCAGGGCATCACGCCAGCGAAGATCGCGCAGGCGCTGGACAACTCCGGCGTGCGCAACGTGCGCGGCTTCGCGCTCAACGTGTCCAACTACTACACGACGGCCGAGTCCAACACGGCCGCCACGCAGCTGAACGCGGCGCTGACCAGCGCGTACGGGTACTCGACCCGGTACATCGTGGACACCAGCCGGAACGGCAAGGGCGCGACCGGCGACGGCCAGTGGTGCAACCCGCCGTCGCGTCAGCTCGGCGTGCCGTCGCAGGTGGGCAGCGGCGGGCCGGAGCTACTGCTCTGGGTGAAGGTGCCAGGCGACTCCGACGGACCGTGCGGCATCGGACCCGGCATCGACGCCGGCACGTTCGACAAGTGCCTGGCCGTCCACCTGATCAACGGCACCCAGCCCCCGGCCGACGGCATCTGCCCCGACTGAAGCACCCCCCATGATCAGGGCGTCCCTCAAGTAGTTCTAAGGACTTGAGGGACGCCCTGATCACGGAATGGGTGGCGCGTAGACTGGCGGCCCGTGAGCCTCACCATCGGTATCGTCGGCCTGCCCAACGTCGGCAAGAGCACGCTGTTCAACGCGCTGACCAAAAACGACGTGCTGGCCGCGAACTACCCGTTCGCGACGATCGAGCCCAACGTCGGCGTGGTCGGCCTGCCCGACCCCCGCCTCGACACGCTCGCGGAGATGTTCGGCTCCGAGAAGATCCTCCCCGCGCCGGTCTCGTTCGTCGACATCGCCGGGCTGGTGCGCGGCGCCTCGAAGGGACAGGGGCGCGGCAACGCGTTCCTCGCCAACATCCGTGACGCCAGCGCCATCTGCCAGGTGGTGCGCGCGTTCTCGGACCCCAACGTGGTGCACGTCGACGGCAAGATCTCGCCCGCCGACGACATCGAGACGATCAACACCGAGCTGCTCCTGGCCGACCTGCAGACGCTGGACAAGGCGCTGCCCCGGCTGGAGAAGGAGGCCCGGGCCCGGAAGGACCGCGCCGGGATCGTGGCCGCCGCCACGGCGGCGGGCAAGCTCCTCAACGAGGGCACCACCCTCTACGCGGGTGCGGCGGCCGCCGGCATCGACGTGGCCGAGCTGCGCGAGCTGCACCTGCTCACGACCAAACCCTTCCTGTACGTCTTCAACGTCGACGAGGAGGAGTTGGCGAACGCCGAGTTCCTCGACGAGCTGCGTGCCCTGGTGGCGCCGGCCGAGGCGGTCTTCATGGACGCGAAGATCGAGTCCGAGCTGATCGACCTGCCCGAGGAGGAGGCCCGCGAGCTGCTGGCCTCGATCGGTCAGCCGGAGCCCGGGTTGCACCAGCTCATCCGGGTCGGGTTCCGCACGCTTGGGCTGCAGACATACCTGACGGCGGGTCCGAAGGAGGCGCGCGCCTGGACCGTCCCGGTCGGCGCGACGGCTCCGGAGGCGGCGGGCGTCATCCACTCCGACTTCCAGCGCGGCTTCATCAAGGCCGAGATCGTCTCGTACGACGACCTGGTCGCCGCCGGTTCGATGGCGGCCGCCAAGGCTGCCGGCAAGGTGCGCATGGAGGGCAAGGACTACGTGATGCGCGACGGCGACGTCGTCGAGTTCCGCTTCAACGTCTGAATGGCTTCGTCAGGGCTGGTCGGAGCTGGCGGTGACCGTGCGGTAGGCGTCTTCGATCCGAGCCGCGAGCGTCACCTCGCCCTCGGTGATGACGTCTCCCTCACGAGGGCTGAGCCGGATCTGGGTGCGGCCGTCGAGCCGGCGGATCTCGGGTCGTAGGTGCAACGCATCGGCGACCACCTTGATACGCTCGGTGAGAGCCGCGTGCTGGGCGTCATCGAGCACCAGCGTCCGCTTGATCTGTCTGCCCTCGCGAATCCACCCACCCAGAAGGGTCAGCGCGTCGCTGAGGTAGTCGCGACCACGGCCTGCTCTGCTACCCCACAGCGCACGCATACGCCACACCTCCCAGGCGTCGTTGCCGGCTTGTGGCCAAATCGTCGCCATCTCGTCATCGTCGGGTGCCCACTAGTCTTGTCGCTGACCGGCTGGTGTGTCCACGCCCACATTTCCGTCTTCTAGTGACCTACAGGACGGCTCCGGCACCCGAAAACCCGATTGATCTGGAAGGCTGATGCGCCGTGCAGACCGAACGGCCGACCCAGAGGATCATCGTTGGTGCCGCGATTATCGTAAATGGCCGCGTGCTGGCCTGTGCGCGGGCTGATCCTCCCGAAGTGGCCGGAATGTGGGAGTTCCCCGGCGGCAAGGTCGAGCCCGGCGAATCCGACGCGGAAGCCCTCGTGCGCGAGTGTGAAGAAGAACTCAACGTCCGGGTCGCGGTGGGCGAGCGGGTCGGCCCCGAGGTGCCGCTGGCCCACGGGCGCGCGGTGCTGCGGGTGTACGCCGCCCAGCTGCTCGACGGCGGCGAGCCGGAGCGGCTCGAGCATGCGGAGTTGCGCTGGCTCGCGCCGGACGAGCTCGACAGCGTGCGCTGGCTGCCCGCCGACGCCCCCATCGTCACCGCCCTCCACCCGATCCTCCTCAAGATCAACGCGTCCCTCAAGTCGTTCTAGCAACTACAGGGACGCCTTGATCATGGGTGTCGATATATCATCCCTGCGGAGCCGGAAGCCGCACCTGACCAGGGCCGTTTCCGAGCGGGTGCGCCTGGGCAGCGCCCCGCGACCGGTGCGTCGCCGTGCGTGGCGCGCCCCCGCGCTAGGGAGCTTCGCCATGAAGCGCGCTCGAATGCTCACCTCGCTCAGCGTCCTCGCCGCCGCCGGGCTGCTCGCCGCCACCTACGGTGCCACCACGCCCACCGACCACGCGACCGCGCGGGCCGAGCTGTGTCGCGGCTCGGTCGGCGCCGACGAGCGCCGCTACCTCGTGATGGCCAATGTCTGGGGCGCCGACACCGAACAGTGCCTCGACGTCGACACCAGCACCGGCGCGTTCCAGGTCGCCCGTTCCGAGCACGCCAACGGCGCCAACGTCGCGGCGTACCCGGCGATCTACACCGGCTGCCACTGGGGCACGTGCAGCGCGGGCAGCCGGCTGCCCGCCCGGGTCGACCGCCTGGGCACCGTGAACAGCAGCTGGAGCTTCCGGCGCGGGGGCGCCACCGGCACCTGGAACGCGGCGTACGACCTGTGGTTCCACACCACCGCGGACGCCAACCGCAGCCCCGACGGCGCCGAGCTGATGATCTGGTTGGACCACACGCCGGACGCCCGGCCGAAGGGCAACGTCGTGGCTCGCGGCGTGCGGATCGGCGACACCACCTGGGACGTCTCGTACGCGAACTGGGACTGGAACCACGTCGTGTACGTGCGCACCAGCCCGACCTCGTCGGTGCGGGACCTCGACCTACGGGCCTTCATCCGGGACGCCACGCAGCGCGGCTACCTCGCCGACCGGTGGTTCCTGAGCGGCATCGAGGCGGGGTTCGAGCTGTGGACCGGCGGCGCCGGCCTGGCGTCGGAGAGCTTCTCGACCACCGTCCGCACCGACGCCCGCGCCTAACCACCCCATGATCAGGGCGTCCCGCACGCAGTTCTCACTACGTGCGGGACGCCCTGATCATGGTTACTTCTGGTCGGGGTGGGCGTAGTTGAGGCCCTCGGGCGGCAGCGGGAACGTGAGGTCGTCACCGAACGGCGACGGCCCACCGGCCCGGTCGAACGCGACCTCGGAGATCGGCAGCTTGCCGTCGTCGCCCACCGGGGCGGTCTGCGGCGCGGGCACCTCGCGGTGCCAGTTGACGCCGCGGCGTACCTCATCGCCCTCATGGCCGCCGGCCCCGGCGGCCGACGCGCTCACCAGGCCGCCAGGCACGGCGGACGCCGCGCCGGCGCCATCGATCTGGTCACGTCGGAAAATCTTTCGCCCCAACCACACGATCGGATCGTACCGCCGGTCGACCGCGCGCTCCTTCATGGGGATGATCGCGTTGTCTGTGATCTTGATGTGCTCGGGGCAGACCTCGGTGCAGCACTTGGTGATGTTGCAGTAGCCCATGCCCATGGACGCCTGCGCGTACTCCTTGCGGTCCTGCTGGGCGTCGAGCGGGTGCATGTCCAGCTCGGCGGCCCGGATGAGGTATCGCGGACCGGAGAACGCCTTCTTGTTCTCCTCGTGGTCGCGCACGACGTGGCACACGTTCTGGCACAGGAAGCACTCGATGCACTTGCGGAATTCCTGCGAGCGCTCCACATCGACCTGCTGCATCCGGTACTCGCCGGGCGCCACGCCGGCGGGCGGCGCGAACGCGGGCGTCTCGCGCGCCTTCTGGTAGTTGAAGGTCACGTCGGTGACGAGGTCGCGGATGACGGGGAACGTGCGCAGCGGCGTGACCGTGACGGTCTCGTTCTCCTCGAACGTGGACATCCGGGTCATGCAGCCCAGTCGCGGCATGCCGTTGATCTCCATCGAGCAGGAGCCGCACTTGCCCGCCTTGCAGTTCCAGCGGCAGGCGAGGTCGGGGGTCTCGGTGGCCTGGAGCCGGTGGATGATGTCGAGCACCACCTCGCCCTCGTTGACCTCCACCTGGTAGTCCTGGAGATCGCCACCGGACTCGTCGCCCCGCCAGACCCGGAAATGACGCTTGGTGCCCATCAGACAGCAGCCTCCTCAGCGAGGGCATCGAATTCGGCGAGCTCGTCGTCCGTCAGGTATTTGCCCAGTTCGGTGCGGTCGAAGAGCTGGATCAGCTCGGACCGCATCTTCGGCACCGGCTTGTGCTCCAGGCGCACCTTGTCGCCGTCCAGCGAGCACACCAGGTTGATCCGGCGCCATTCCGGCCGCATGGCGGGGAAGTCTTCCCGCGTGTGCCCGCCCCGGGACTCCTCGCGCTCCAGCGCGGCCCGCGCGGTGCACTCCGAGACCACCAGCATGTTGCGCAGGTCCAGCGCGAGGTGCCAGCCCGGGTTGTAGCGCCGGCCACCGACCGCGCCCACCTTGGCCACCCGCTCGCGCAGCTCGGCGAGGCGGATCAGCGAGTCCTCCAGCTCACCCTTGCGGCGGATGATGCCGACCAGGTCGCCCATGACGGCCTGGAGATCCTGCTGCAGGGTGTACGGGTTTTCGCCGCCGGTGCGCTCCAGCGGCGCCAGCGCGGTCTCCACCGCGGCCTCGACGTCGCGGACCGCGATCTGCGGCCGGGCGGCCAGCGCGTCGCCGTACGCCGCGGCGTGCTCGCCGGCCCGCTTGCCGAATACCAGCAGGTCGGAGAGCGAGTTGCCACCCAGCCGGTTGGAGCCGTGCATGCCGCCGGACACCTCACCGGCGGCGAACAGTCCCTGCACGGTGCCGGCCGCGGCGGCCGTGTCCGGGTCGACCTCGACCCCGCCCATCACGTAGTGGCAGGTCGGACCGACCTCCATGGCCTGCTTGGTGATGTCGACGTCGGCCAGCTCCTTGAACTGGTGGTACATCGACGGCAGGCGCTTACGGATCACCTCGGCGGGCATCCGGGTGGAGACGTCCAGGTACACGCCGCCGGCGGGCGAACCGCGCCCGGCCTTGACCTCGGAGTTGATCGCCCGGGCGACCTCGTCACGGGGCAGCAGTTCCGGCGGGCGCCGGTTGTTGTCCGGGTCGGTGTACCAGCGGTCCGCCTCTTCCTCGGTCTCCGCGTACTGCTTGCGGAAGACGTCCGGCACGTAGTCGAACATGAACCGCTTGCCGTCGGAGTTCTTCAGCACGCCACCGTCGCCGCGTACCGACTCGGTGACCAGGATGCCCTTCACCGACGGCGGCCAGACCATGCCGGTCGGGTGGAACTGCAGGAACTCCATGTTGATCAGCGTCGCGCCGGCCCGCAGGGCGAGCGCGTGGCCGTCACCGGTGTACTCCCAGGAGTTCGAGGTCACCTTGTACGACTTGCCGACGCCGCCGGTCGCCAGCACCACCGCTGGCGCCTCGAAGAGCACGAACTCCCCGGACTCCCGGTAGTACCCGAACGCGCCCGCGACCTTGTCACCGTCGAGCAGCAGCTCGGTGATCGTGGTCTCGGCGAACACCCGGATGCGCGCGTCGTAGTCGCCGTACTCCCGCTTGTCTTCCTGCTGGAGCGAGACGATCTTCTGCTGGAGCGTGCGGATCAGCTCCAGGCCGGTGCGGTCGCCGACGTGCGCCAGCCGGGGGTACTCGTGGCCGCCGAAGTTGCGCTGCGAGATCTTCCCGTCCTTGGTGCGGTCGAAGAGCGCGCCGTAGGTCTCCAGCTCCCAGATCCGGCTCGGCGACTCCTTCGCGTGCAGCTCGGCCATCCGGAAGTTGTTGAGGAACTTCCCGCCGCGCATGGTGTCCCGGAAGTGCACCATCCAGTTGTCTCTGCTGTTGACGTTGCCCATCGCGGCCGCCGCGCCGCCCTCGGCCATGACCGTGTGCGCCTTGCCGAACAGCGACTTGGAGATGATCGCGGTCTTCTTGCCGGCGAGCCGGGCCTCGATCGCGGCGCGCAGTCCGGCGCCGCCGGCGCCGATGACAACCACGTCGTAGTGGTGACGTTCGATTCGGGTAGCCATATCAGTGCCCTCAGTTGATGAAGCGCAGGTCGCCGAACCAGCCGGCGGAAACGGCCATGATGTAGAAGTCGGTCAGCGCGAGCGTGCCCAGCGTGATCCAGGCGAGCTCCATGTGCCGGACGTTCAGCTTGGACACGAACGTCCAGAACCGGTAGCGGACCGGGTGCTTGGAGAAGTGCTTGAGCCGGCCGCCCGCGATGTGCCGGCAGGAGTGGCAGGACAGCGAGTACGCCCAGAGCATCACCACGTTGCCGACCAGGATCACGTTGCCCAGCCCGAAGCCGAAGCCCTCCGGGCTGTGGAACGCCAGGATCGCGTCGTACGTGTTGATCACCGCGATGATGCCGGCCGCGTAGAACGCGTACCGGTGGGCGTTCTGGAAGATCAGCGGGAAGCGGGTCTCCCCGGTGTAGGTCTGGTGACCGTCGGGGACCGCGCAGGCCGGGGGCGACGCCCAGAAGGCCCGGTAGTAGGCCTTCCGGTAGTAGTAGCAGGTCAGCCGGAAGAGCAGCAGGAACGGCAGGCTGAACGCCGCCTCCGGGACGATCCACCAGCCGGGCAGGTAGGTGCCGAAGTGCGCCGCCTCGGGGATGCACCGGTCCGTGATGCACGGCGAGTAGAACGGCGTCAGGTAGTGGTAGTCCGCCACCCAGTAGAAGTCGTGCATGAAGACGCGGACGGTCGCGTAGGCAACCCAGCCGCCCAGCCCGATGACGGTGATCAACGGGGCCAACCGCCAGTTGTCGGTGCGCAACGTCTTCTTCGCGATGGCGGCGCGTGGGCGCCCGCCTCCCGGCCTCGTTGCCGTGGTCGTCATCCTCTATGTCTCCCTAACGGCGCAACCGCGTCGATTTCGCTGGTACACGTTACGCCGCGCCGCCTGGGAGCCCTACAAGAGAGGCTTACCTAACTAAGATCCGGTCCCGCTCTGCCCCATGATCAAGGCGTCCTTCAAGTAGTTCTAACTACTTGAAGGACGCCTTGATCATGGGAAGGGTCCTAGAGGTCGGGGCCGGCCAGGCGTCGGATGGCGCCGTCGCAGCTGTCCGGGGAGTCGTCGGTCAGCCGCTCGACGACCGGCGTGCCGTGCCGGCCCTGCGGCGCCACGAAGAAGGCCGGCTCGCCGCCCGTGGCCTCCCGGTCCAGGGCCTCCGCGTACGCGATGCGCGCGTCTACCAGCTGCCGCCAGGACTCGATCCAGTCCCGCCAGCTCTCGTCCGGCTCGCTACGGATCTGCTCCAACTCGCCGAGGAACGGCCGGACCGCGGCGTTCTCGGCGCGCACCGCGACCGCCCGCCGCTTCGGGTCCGGCGCGGCGCCCGGCGGGCTCAGCCGGTTGAGCCGCCGCTCCAACTCGAGGCAGGCGGCGTCCGTGCGGGTGGCGCTGCGGGCCTGCTCGTCGACCCGGTCGGCGAGCCGGCTGACCGCGTTGACCAGCACGATGCCGCCGATGCAGGTCCCGACGACCAGCACCGCCAACACCACGCCACCGATGATGAGAAACCGCCGCCGCCGGCGGGAACCCTCGGTAGTAGCCGAACCATCCTCCGTCACGCCTTGATGTTAGGAGGGGACCCTTCCTATGCATATAACGATTGGAAGGGGCCCTTCCTTGCGGTTAGCCGGAGGCGCCGCCGGTGAAGTTCCAACTCGCGAGGTGCAGGGCGGGGGCGGTCCACCAGGAGGTGCCCCACATGTCGGGCTGCGCCGTGGCGGCCGGGCCAACGCCCAGCACCGCGCCCTGGCCGAGCGCCTGCGGGTAGGACTGGGTGAAGCGGAAGTTCCGCACCGGGTGGGTCAGCTCGCCGTCTTCGATCAGCCACACGCCGTTGCGGGTCAGGCCGGTCACCACCAGGCTCTTCGGGTCCAGAACCCGGGTGTACCACAGGTCGGTGACCAGCAGTCCACGCCGGACGCCGGCCACCAGCGCCGCGGCGGCCGGGTCGATGACCGCGCCGGCTTCGGCCGGCGCCACGGCCGGTCCCGGCGCCATCCGCAGGTTCGACGGCCGCGGGCCGAATGAGCGGGTACCACCGACGGCGTGCCCGGTCGAGGAGGTGCCCGCCTCGGCGGCGGTGCGGCGGTCGTGGGCGACGGCCTCGGTGACGCCCGCGGACACGAACGCGGTCCGGCGCCGCGGCGTGCCCTCGGCGTCGAAGGGCAGGCCCAGGTCACCGTCGCCCAGCGGGTCGTCGGTGAGCGTGACCGCCGGGTCGAACTGCTGGGCGCCCGGCTCGGCGAACGACTGCCGCTCGTTGTACGTCCGGCCGTTGAATCCATACCACGCCAGGTTGTGCAGCATGTCGACCACGGCGGCCGGCTCCAGCACCACCTCGTACCGGCCCGGCGACAGCTCGATCGCGCCGGTACTGGCCCGGGCCTTGGCCGCCGCGCGGGCACCCAGCGCGGCACCGTCCACGTCGGACAACCGGCCCGATGCGAGGCGAGCGGTGCCGTCGGCGCCCTCGACCCGGGCGATGCCGTCCATGGCGACCTCGGCGGTGCGCCCGGTCACGGCCTGCCCGGCGCTGTTCGCGAACGCGGCCGTCCAGTGCAGGGTGCGGCAGTAGCCCGCGGTCTCCAGCCCGCCGGCCGCGTCGACGAACGCCCGGACCTGATCGGCCCGCGCGTCCGGCGAGGCCTGCGCGGTCTCCTCGACCCAGTTGCCCTCGCCGGCGAGGGGTGCCGGCGGCGCCAGGCCCGGCCAGCTGTCGTCCGGCGGGACCAGCCGGGCGGCGTCGCCGGTGCGGGACACCAGCGCGCGCAGGCCGTCGTCGGTGGTGACCGTGGTGGCGCCGCTGGCGGTCCGCCCGTCGACGTGCAGCCGCAGGTGGACCGTGGTGGTGGCGTCAGCGACGTTCTGGTGGATGCGCGAGTTCGCGAACCGGGTCAGGGCCCGCGCCGCGTGGTCGACCAGAACCTCCGCCTCGATGCCGGGCCCCACCAGCCCAAGCACCCGCTGCGCCAGCTCGAGGTTCATCCGCGGACTCCTACCCGTACGTTCTGGAATCGAGCCGGCGCTGCCGGGTGGCCGGTGTGGCCGATCTGGGGCGGCTGGCCCTTGCCGCAGTTCGGCGTGCCCCACGGCACGATCTCCGAGGAGAGCATGTCCATCGACCGCCAGAACAGCGGGCCGATGCCGGTGTACGTGGGGTTACGCAGCATCCGCCCGCGCCGGCCGTTCTTGATCTCCCAGCCGATCTCGCAGCCGAACTGGAAGTTGAGCCGCTTGTCGTCGATCGACCAGGAGCGGTTGGTGTCCATGTAGACGCCGTCGTCGGTCGCCGCGATGATCTCGTCGAGCGTGTGCGGGCCGGGTTCCAGGCCGACGTTCGTCATTCGCACCATCGGCAGCCGGGCCCACCCGTCGGCGCGGACGCTGCCTCCGTAGTCGAGGCCGGCGACCGCCGCCGAGTCCCGGCCGGCGAGCGCGCCGACCCAACGCCCTTCCCGTACCGCGTCGCGCGGCGCGGCCGGCGTGCCCTCGTCGTCGAAGCCGAAGCTGCCCAGCGCGCCCGGGATCGTCGGGTCCATCGTGATGTTCATCAGCTCGGATCCATAGTGGAGCGAGCCGAGCTGGTTCAGGTCGAGCCACGACGTGCCGGCGAACGCGGCCTCCCAGCCGAGGATGCGGTCCAGCTCGATGGCGTGCCCGACCGACTCGTGGATCTGCAGGGCCATCTGCTCGTCGCCGAGGATCAGCGTGGTCTCGCCGGACGGGCACAGCGGCGCGGTGAGCAGCGCGCGCGCCTCGTCGGCGGTGCGGGCGGCGTGCGCGGCGAGGTCGAGCGACTCGACCATCTCCCAGCCGCGGGTGCCGTACTGCCCGCGGTGCGCCGGATAGCTGCGCCGCTGCACCTCGCCGTCGCCGATTGCGGTCGACCAGATGCCCGCGCCGCACTCCCGGATGTGCTGGTCGATGCGGTGCCCCTCGCTGGAGACGAACCATTTCGCGGTGTCCCAGATCTGGTAGATGCCCTCGGCGACGTCGGCGCCGTGCTCGCGCATCGTCTTGGTGACGTGCACCAGCAGGTCACCCTTGTCGGACAGCGGCACCGACAGAGGGTCGGTCTCGCACGGGGAGGCCCAGGACGCGGTGGTCGCGGCCACCGGCACCAGGTCGGCCGCCGGTCCGGGGACCCGCGTGGACGCGGCGGCGATCTTCGCGGCCCGGGTGCCGGCCGCGCGCGCGGCGGCGTCCGAGAGATCGGGTACGGCGTAGAAGCCCCAGCCGCTGCCGACCAGCGCCCGCACCCCGATGCCGGCGTCCTCGTGCTGGCCCAATTCCTCGATGTCGCCGTTGCGCGCCGTCATCGACTCGTACCGCCGGTGCATGACGCGCGCGTCCGCGTATCGGGCGCCGGCATCCAGCGCCGCCTGGACCGCGGCGGTCGCCACCTCGAACTGGCTCATGCGCCAATACCCTATGCGACTAGCGAACCCTCTTCATGATCAAGGCGTCCCTCTGGTAGCTCTAACGACGTGAAGGACGCCTTGATCATGGAGGGGCGAGCGGGCACCCGATAACCTGTCGGGCGGCGCGTACGGGGGCCGAAAGAAATCGAGTCGTGACTGCGTAGATTATTTTCACCCTGCGTGACCCGTTGTAAGTTCTCTACGAACACGGGGACGTGAAGGGAGGCTCGGTGACACCACACGACGACGGCCCGTACCTGCGGGTACGCGACCTGAGCGTGCGGTTCGACACCGAGGACGGCGTGGTACGCGCGGTCGACCGGGTGTCGTTCTCCGTCGCGCGCGGTCGCACGCTCGGCATCGTCGGCGAGTCCGGCTCGGGCAAGAGCGTCACCAGCCTGGCCGTGCTCGGCCTGCACAACCCGAAGCGCACGACGGTCACGGGCGAGATCCTGGTCGGCGGGCGCGACGTGGTGGGCCGGTCCGACGAGGAGATCCGCAAGCTGCGCGGCCGGGACATGGCCATGATCTTCCAGGACCCGCTGTCCGCGCTGCACCCGTACTACTCGGTCGGGCGGCAGATCGCCGAGGCGTACCGGGTGCACCACCCGCGCGCGACCCGGCGGGAGGCGCATCGGCGCACGGTCGAGATGCTGGACCGGGTCGGCATCCCGCAGCCGGAGCGGCGCGCCCGGCAGTACCCGCACGAGTTCTCCGGCGGCATGCGGCAGCGCGCGATGATCGCGATGGCCCTGGTCAACGACCCCGACCTGCTGATCGCCGACGAGCCGACCACCGCGCTCGACGTGACCGTGCAGGCGCAGATCCTCGACCTGCTCGGCGACCTGCAGAAGGAGTTCGACTCCGCGATCGTGCTGATCACCCACGACCTCGGCGTGGTCAGCCAGGTGGCCGACGACGTGCTGGTCATGTACGGCGGACGGGTGGTCGAGCACGGCAGCGCCGCCCAGGTGCTGCGCCAGCCGCAGCATCCGTACACCTGGGGGTTGCTGGCGAGCGTACCGTCGCTGCACGGCGACGCGGACGCCCAGCTGGTGCCCATCCCGGGCAGCCCGCCCAGCCTGGTCAACCTGCCGTCGGGGTGCGCGTTCCACCCGCGCTGCCCGCACGCGACGGGCCGTTCCCGGACCGACGTGCCGGAGCTGCTGCCCACGTCGGACGCCGGCCACCTGGTGGCCTGCCACCTCCCCGAGCCGGACCGAGTCTCCATGATCAAGGCGTCCCTCAAGTTGTTAGAGCAACATGAAGGACGCCTTGATCATGGGGTGGAGGCGACGCGATGAGTCTCCTAGCCGTTGAAGGCTTGACGAAGCACTTCCCGACGCGCGGTGGCGCGGTGCGGGCGGTGGACGGGCTGGACTTCGCGGTCGGGGCCGGCGAGACGCTGGGCCTGGTCGGGGAGTCCGGCTGCGGCAAGACGACGACCGGCCGGATGCTGGTGCGGCTGCTGGAGCCGAGCGGCGGCCGGATCACGTTCGACGGGCGGGACATCACCCACCTGCGGCGCCGGGCCATGCGGCCGCTCCGGCAGGACCTGCAGATCATCTTCCAGGACCCGTACGCGTCGCTGAACCCGCGGCACACGGTCGGCCGCATCGTCGCGACGCCGCTGGAGGTCAACGGCATCCGGCCGCCGGGCGGCGTCAAGAAGCGGGTGCAGGAACTGCTGGAACTGGTCGGGCTGAACCCCGAGCACTACAACCGGTACCCGCACGAGTTCTCCGGCGGCCAGCGGCAACGGGTCGGCATCGCGCGGGCGCTGGCGCTGCGGCCCAAGCTGATCGTGGCGGACGAGCCGGTGTCCGCGCTGGACGTGTCGATCCAGGCCCAGGTGGTCAACCTGCTCCGCGGCCTGCAGCGAGACCTGGATCTGGCGTTCGTGTTCATCGCGCACGACCTGGCCGTGGTGCGGCACTTCTGCCAGCGGGTCGCCGTCATGTACCTGGGCAAGATCGTCGAGATCGGCACCCGCGAGGAGATCTACGAGCGCCCGCGCCACCCGTACACGAAGGCACTGCTGTCCGCGGTGCCGGACGTGGCGGCGCTGGGCGCGGCCAACAGCCGCATCCGCCTGGCCGGCGACGTGCCCACGCCGATGAACCCACCGACCGGGTGCCGGTTCCGCACCCGCTGCTGGAAGGCCCAGGACATCTGCGCGACCGAGGAGCCGCCGCTGCGCGCCGGCGTGGCGTGTCACTTCCCGGAGGGAAGCGACAAGCTCGGCCCGGAGGGAAGCGACAAGCTCGGCCCGGAGGGAAGCGACAAGCTCGGCCCGGAAAGCAGCCGGCTCAGCCCCGAGGAGGTGGCGTCGTGAGCCTCACCCCCGAGATCCTGGGCCAGGAGGTTCCGGCCGGTGACGCGGCGCCACCCCCGGGTACGCCGGGCGTGGTGGGCCGGTCGCCCGGCCAGCTCGCCTGGGCCCGGCTGCGGCGCGACCGCATCGCGCTGATCAGCGGCGCGACGCTGCTGTTCTTCGTCGTGGTGGCGCTCGCCGCGCCGCTGATCGAGATGGCGTACGGCATCGGGCCCACCGACCAGTTCCAGGACAAGCTGACCCGGCGGGGCAGCCTGCCGCTCGGATACCTCGGCGGGATCAGCGGCGAGCACTGGTTCGGCATCGAGCCGGGCACCGGCCGGGACATCTTCATCCGGATGGTCTACGGGCTGCGCACGTCGCTGTTCATCGCGCTGGCCGCGGCGCTGCTGGCCGCCGCGATCGGCGTGACGCTGGGCATCCTGGCCGGCTACCTGGGCGGCTGGCTGGACACGGTGATCAGCTGGATCACCGACTTCGCGCTCGCCCTGCCGTTCCTGATCTTCGCGCTGGCCCTGATGCGCCCGCTGGAGCTGCGCTTCTACGGCCCTCGCGACGAGGTGCCGGTGTGGTTCCGGGTGGCCACGATGATCGCGATCTTCGCGGCGTTCGGCTGGACCAGCAGCGCCCGGCTGGTCCGCGGTCAGGTGATCTCGCTGCGCGAGCGGGAGTTCGTGGAAGCGGCGCGGGCCAGCGGCGCCGGGCTCGGGCACATCCTCTTCCGGCAGCTCCTGCCGAACCTCTGGGCGCCGATCCTGGTCGCGTTCTCGCTGGCCGTGCCGACGTTCATCACCAGCGAGGCGGCGCTGTCGTTCCTGGGCATCGGCATCGTCGACCCCACGCCCGACTTCGGCGTGATGATCGAGCGGAGCATCCGGTACCTCCAGGGCGACCCGGCCTACGTGTTCTTCCCCGGCGTCACGATCTTCGCGCTGGTGCTGGCGTTCAACCTCTTCGGCGACGCCCTGCGGGACGCGCTCGACCCGAAGTCGTCCCGGTAGGGGTACTTGCGATGGTGCGATTCTTGATCAGGCGGGCGCTGTCGGCGACGCTGACGCTCTTCGCGGTCAGCGTGGTGAGCTTCTTGATGTTCTTCGCGCTGCCCGCCGACCCGGTCACCGGCATGTGCCCGAAGAACTGCAACGCCGAGCGGCTCGAGCGGGTGCGGCAGGAGCTCGGGCTCAACGAGCCCAAGGTCGAGCAGTACGCGGCGTACATGAAGGGCATCTTCGTCGGGCGGGATCTGGGCAGCGCGCAGGGCGGCAAGTGCGAGGCGCCGTGCCTCGGGTACTCCTACGTGAACAGCGAAGCCGTCACCGACACGCTCGTCCGGGTGCTGCCGGTGACGCTGAGCATCGTGCTGCCGGCGGCGGTCCTGTGGCTGGCGCTCGGCGTGGGGCTCGGCATGGTCTCGGCGCTGCGGCGGGGCACCTGGCTGGACCGGGTCGCGATCGGCTTCTCGCTGACCGGCGCGTCCCTCCAGCTCTACTTCTTCGGCGCGGTGCTGCTGCTCGTGTTCACGTACACGCTGAAGATCGTGCCGGTGCCGCACTACACGTCGTTGTTCGACGACCCGCTCGACTGGGCCAGCGGTCTCGTGCTGGCCTGGGTGGCGCTGGCGTTCCTGTTCTCCGCCATCTACGCCCGGCTGGCCCGGGCGCAGATGCTGGAGACGCTGTCCGAAGACTTCGTGCGCACCGCCCGGGCCAAGGGCCTGGCGAAGCGCACGGTGTACGGCCGGCACGCGCTGCGCGCGGCGGTCACCCCGCTGGTGACCATCGCCGGCCTGGACGTGGGGGCGGCCCTGGGCGGCACGGTCATCACCGAGACCACGTTCGGGCTGCGCGGCCTCGGCCGTACCGCCGTCGACGCCGTCACCGACGGCGACCTGCCCGTCATCATGGCGACCGTGCTCATCTCGGCGGTCTTCGTGGTGCTGGCCAACATCGTGGTCGACCTGCTCTACGCGGCCATCGACCCGCGCGTCAGGTTGTCGTGAACTTCAGTGTCCTGAAGGTTTCCTAGGGGAGGTTTTATATGAGATCGAGAGCGGCGGCCGCTGTCGCGCTGGTGTTGGTGGCGGGCGCGGCCTGCTCCGAGACCACCGACGACGGCGGCGAGGTCGAGCAGAACCGCGTCGCGACCGGCGTGATCGCCACCGACCCGAAGGACTCGCTGGGTCCGGCGGCGGAGGTGGCGGGCGCGGCCAAGGGTGGCACGTTCACGATCATCCGGGAGAACAAGATCTCCCACCTGGACCCGCAGCGGGTGTACTCGTTCGCGGGCCTCATGAACGCGCCGCTCTACGCGCGCACGCTGACCTCGTGGAAGGACGACGGCAAGGGCAACCTCACCCTGGTCGGTGACCTGGCCGAGACCCCCGGCACGAACGTCAACAAGGACTGCAAGGTCTGGGAGTTCAAGGTCAAGGACGGGGTCAAGTTCGAGGACGGGCGGCCCATCACGTCCAAGGAGATCGCGTATGGCATCGCGCGCTCCTTCGACCCGGACCTGACCGGCGGCCCCACGTACGTGCAGGAGTGGCTCGCGGACAGCGCGGACTACGACACCAAGTGGAACTTCAAGGCCAACAAGGCGTCGCTGCCGCCCGGCCTGACCACCCCGGACCCGAAGACGGTCCGGTTCGAGTTCGCCAAGGCGCGGTGCGACCTGCCGTTCGCGCTGTCGCTGCCGATGAGCGCGCCGCTGCCGGCCGACAAGGACACCGGCGTCAACCTGGACAACCAGCCGTTCTCCTCCGGGCCGTACAAGATCACTAAGCACACGCCGGGCGTCGAGCTGGTCATGGAGCGCAACGAGCACTGGGACCCGAAGACCGATCCGGTGCGCCACCAGTACCCGGACAAGTTCGTGTGGGCGTTCGGCCCCGACCCCGACGCGGGCGCCAACCGGGTGATCGCCGACACCGGCGGTGACGCGGCCGCGCTCGCGTTCAACGGCGTGCCGTCCGCCCTGGTGTCCAAGGTGGAGGGCGACGCGTCGCTGAAGTCCCGCACGATCACCTCGCCGACCCCGTCGGAGTGGCGCCTGACCATCAACACCCAGCGGGTCCCGGATCTCGCGGTGCGCCAGGCGCTCAACTACGCGATCGACCGGGACGGGTTCATCAAGGTCTACGGCGGCTCCACGGTGGCGTCGCCGGTGACCACGCTGATGCCGCCGGCCACCATCGGCTGGAAGCAGTACGACGCGTACCCGGCCGGCCCGACCGGCAACGTGGAGAAGGCCAAGGAGCTGCTGGCCGGCAAGACGCCCGAGCTGGTGCTGGGCATCGGCGACGACGCGCCGGAGCTGGGCACCCAGCTCAAGGCCAACCTGGAGAAGGCCGGCTTCAAGATCACCGTGCGGACCATCCCGGCCGACGCCAAGCTCGACGAGACCAAGAAGAAGGACAACCCGTGGGACCTGTGGCTGGACCAGTGGGCCTCGGACTGGCCGAGCGGCGCGTCCATCCTGCCGGTGCTCTTCGACGGGCGCTCGATCAAGGCTGAGGGCAACAGCAACACGTCGTACGTCAACAACGACGCGATCAACGCCGAGTTCGACCGGGTGCAGGCGCTGGACCCGACGGCGCAGGCGCCGGAGTGGGCCAAGCTCGACGAGCGGATCATGAAGGAGCTGGCTCCGGCGGTGCCGCTGTTCGTGGAGGTGGGCTTCTACGTGCACGGCTCCAAGGCCGGTGGCGTCTTCATCTCCAGCGTCTTCGGCTACCCGTCCTTCGTGAACGCCCACGTCAAGCAGTAACCCCGCGCTGCAAGGAAGGGCCCCTTGTTAACACCTCAGCGTGTTAGCAAGGGGCCCTTCCATTACGGGAGCGAGTGCAAGGGACCCCTCCTCACGATGAGAGGTATTAAGAAGGGGCCCTTCCTTGCAACGAAGCGCGGGGGTTAGAGGTGGGCGCGGAGGAAGTCCAGTTCGACGCGGAGGAGTTGTTCGGCGATGCCGCCCGCGGCCATGTGGGTGGCGCCGGGCAGCGGGATGACCGCGTGGGGGCGGCCGGCGGCCAGCAGCGCCGCCGACAGTCGCAGCGTGTGCGCGGCCACCACGTTGTCGTCGGCCAGGCCGTGGATCAGCAGTAGCGGTCGAGCCTCGTCCGCCGGCTCGGCCGCGAGTTCGACCAGCGAGTGGTGCGCGTACACGTCGGCGTTGTCCTCGGGCATGCCCAGATAGCGCTCGGTGTACGCGGTGTCGTAGAGGTGCCAGTCGGTGACCGGCGCGCCCGCGATGCCGCACCGGAAGAGGTCCGGCCGGCGTAGCACGGCGAGCCCGGCCAGCCAGCCGCCGAATGACCAGCCCCGGATCGCGACCCGGTCGAGGTCGAGGTCGGGGTGCTTGCCGGCCAGCGCGGCCAGCGCGTCGACCTGGTCGGTGAGGGCCACGTCGGCGACCCGCCGGTGGATCACCTTCTCGAACGAGGGCGCCACGCCCGGCGTACCCCGATTGTCCACAGTGACCACCGCGAACCCGGCGTCCGCCCACCACTGCCGCTCCAGCCACCGGGAGCGGGCCGTCACCACCTCCTGGTGGCCCGGCCCGCCGTACACGTCGAGCAGCACCGGCAGCCGGCGGCCGCCGACGTGGGTGCGCGGGTAGACCACCGCCGCCGGTAGGCGGCGGTCGGTGACCCGCTCGAGCGTGGGGCGCGGCGCGTACGGCGGCGTGGCGGCCAGCGACCGCAACGTCGCGATCCGGGTGCCGGCCCGCCAGACCGTCCACTGGGTACCCGCGTGGTCCAGCGACGCGGTGCCGACCACCAGCACGTTGCCGCCGACCGCGCCGAAGTGCCAGCCCGGGGCGGTGGTGAGCGCCTGCACGTCGGTGCCGCCGGCGCCGATCGCCGTGCGCACCCGGAACAGGTGCTGCTCGCTGGGCTCGCCGTCGCTGCCCTCGACCAGCAGGTCGGGCGCGCCGGGCGCGACGCCGCCGGCCATCCGGCCGACGACCCGGCGCACGTACAGCGACGGCGGGGTGAGCAGCGTGCCGTCGGCGAAGAGGCAGCGCGCGTCGTACCCGTCGTGGGCCAGCTCGCCGCCCACCAGCACCCGGCCGTCGGGCAGGTGGCTGGGCGTGCCGGCGATCGGTTCCACCCAGCGCGGGTCGGCCAGCTCGGCGTGCACCTGGGTCTCGCCGGTGCGCGGGTCGACGGAGAGCACCAGGCCGTGCTGCTGCAGGCGGCGCAGCACGGTGATCAGCGGGCCGCCCTCGGCCCAGTGCACCGACGTCAGGTAGGGGTAGGTCTCGCGGTCCCAGTGCACGTCGACCCAGCCGCCGTCGAGGTCGAGCAGGTGGAGGGTCACCTCGGCGTTCGCCCCGCCGGCATAGGGGTACGCCACGGCGGTGGGCGCCTGCTCCGGCTGCGCCGGGTCGTGGATGTGCCAGCGCGGCACCCGCGACTCGTCGACCCGGGTGGCCAGGATCGACCGGCCGTCCGGCGCCCACCAGTAGCCGCGGAACCGGTCCAACTCCTCGGCCGCGATGAACTCGGCGAGGCCCCAGGTGACGTCGCCGCCCTCGCCGGCGAGCAGGGCGTCGGTGCCGTCCGGGTGCACGATGTGCAGGTGGCCCTCGGTCACGTACGCGATGCGGGCCCCGGTCGGGTCGGGCCGCGGGTCGACCACCGCGCCGGCCGTCGCCACCGGCACCACCTCGCCGCGCGCCAGGTCGGCCCGGAAGAGCCGGCCGGCCAGCGGGAACACCGCCACGGTGGCGGCCGGATCCACCGCGTACGACCCGATGCCGCCGGTGGAGAGCCGCAGCCGCTCGCGCAGCGCGCGCTCCCGCGCCGGCAGGTCGCCGTCGCCATCCTCGCCCAGCAGCGCGGCGGGGTCCGCGACCAGCCGTTCTTCGGCGGTGGCCACATCGAGTACCCACAGCGCGTCGGCCGCGTCCTCCGGCCCGCCCGATCTCAGGAACACCACGCGCGAGCCGTCGTTCGCCACGGTCACCGCGCGTGGTGCGCCGCGGCTGAATCGCCGGGTACGGGCTGCCAGCTCTGGATACTCCACATCCCGGATCGTAGATCGCCCGGCGCCCAGACACGCCGTACGCCCTCCATGATCAAGGCGTCCCTCAAGCAGTTCTAGCGACTACAGGGACGCCTTGATCATGGGAGGCGGGGCGTGCCCGGATCGTGGTGATCTTTCCGGGCCCGCGTAGAGTGACGCGAGTGGCACGACGACTGATGCTGGTGCACGCACACCCCGACGACGAGACGGTCGGGACCGGCGCCACGATCGCGCACTGCGTCGCGGCCGGGGTGGAGGTCACGCTGGTGACCTGCACGCTCGGTGAGGAAGGCGAGATCCACGTGCCGGAGCTGGCGCTGCTGGCCCCGCAGGAGGCGGACCAGCTCGGTGGCTACCGATTGGCCGAGCTGAAGGCGGCCTGCGAGGTGCTGGGCGTGACCGACCAGCGGTTCCTCGGCGGAGCCGGGCGCTACCGCGACTCGGGCATGATGGGCCTTCCGACCAATGGCCATCCGCGCTGTTTCTGGCAGGCCGACCTCGACGAGGCCGCCGGATACCTCGTGGAGATCATGCGCGAGGTCCGCCCGCAGGTGCTGATCACGTACGACGAGAACGGCTTCTACGGGCACCCGGACCACATCCAGGCGCACCGGGTGGCGATGCGCGCGGCGGAGAAGGCATCGGCCGAGGGCTTCGGGCCCGCCAAGATCTACTGGACGGCGATGCCGAAGAGCGTGCTGGAAGCCGGCATCGCGGCGTTCGCGGAGTCCAGCGACAACCCGTTCGCCGGCATCACCGAGGTCGACGACTTCCCGTTCGGCACGCCCGACGAGAAGGTGGCCGCCCGGATCGACGCCACCGACCACCACGAGGCGAAGATCGCCGCGATGCGGGCGCACGCCACCCAGATTCCGGACACCTCCTGGCTGTACTCGATCGCCGGCAACTTCGGCAGCGAGTTCATGGGCGTGGAGTACTACACGCTCGCGGCCGGCGTGAAGGGCCCCGGCGCCGGGCCCTACGGCTGGGAGAGCGATCTCTTCGCCGGTCTGCCGGAATGAGCCTGCCCAGCCCCACGGTGGTGCCCGAGGTGGCGGTGCCGCCATCTCGGTTACACCGTGTGGCCAACGTCACGCTGCGAGTAATCGGCGGTGCTATCGCGGTGATCGCGGCCGTGCTGACCGCGGTCCTCGAGCTGCTCTTCGCGACCCTGCGGATCAATGGGCACCTGATCGGCGCGTCGGTGTTGCTCGCGGTGGTGGCCAACATCGCGCTCGGCTGGTTCGCGTACGTGACGGTCGGGCGCAAGGCGGCGATCCTGTTGCCCGCGGGCGCGTGGCTCGTCTTCATGGTCGTGGCGTCCGGCCGCACCGCCGAGGGTGACCTGCTGCTGGTCGGCCCGGAAGGTGGCGCGGTCGTCGACGGCAACAGTTGGGTCGGCGTCGCGATGATTTTCGCCGGCGCGATCGCGTTCGCCATCGTCGCGTTCCGCGCGATCCTCACCCCCCGCTCCACCACCCCCATGATCAAGGCGTCCCTCTAGTCGCTCTAGCAACCTGAAGGACGCCTTGATCATGGGGGTGTGCGTCTATCATTCGCGGGTGAGTTTGCGACGTATTGCGATTATCGGGGGTGGTGCCCTCGTGATCGTGCTCGTGGCGGTCGGCGGCGGCGCGACCTACGCGTTCGCCGGTGACATCCCGCGCGGCACCACCGTGCTCGGCGTCGACCTCGGCGGGCTCAGCCGGGCCGAAGCCGCGGACGTGCTGCGCGACGGCCTGGTCGGGCGCGAGGCGCGGCTGACCGCGCCCGTGACGGTCCGCGTCGGTGACCAGTCCGCCCAGATCAAGCCGGCCGACGTCGGGCTGGGCGTCGACGCGGACGCGACCGCCGAGGCGGCGGCGGACGGTGGGCCCCGGCTGTGGGGCTCGCGCACCGTCGAGCCGGTCGTCACCGTCGACGCCGAGCGCCTCGACGCGGCGCTGCGCCCGACCGCCAAGAAGGTCGCGAAGGCGATGACGATGCCGGCGGTGACCTTCACCGGCACGACCCCCAAAGCCGTGTACCCCGAGCCGGGGCGCGGCCTCGAAGCGGCGCGCTCGGCTGAGGCGGTGCGGGCCGCGTGGCTGCGCGGCGACTGGGTGGCGCCGATCGAGATCCCGCTGGTCGACGTGCATCCGGTCACCACCCGGGAAGAGGTCGACAAGCTGGTGGCGGAGCTGGCGCGACCCGCCGTGGCGGCGCCGGTGTCGGTCACGACGCCGCGCGGCACGGTGACGGTACCCCCGGCGGCGATCGCCAAGAGCCTCGTCCTGACCGGTGACCGCACCGGCAAGATCACTCCGAAGGTCGACGAGAAGAAGCTGCGGACGGCCCTCGGCTCGGCGCTCGGCAAGGTCGAGGTCGCGCCGAAGGAGGCGACGATCAGCATCGCCGGCGGCGCGCCGAAGGTGCTCGCGAGCACCGGTGGGCAGACCGTCGACCTGAAGGCCCTGGCCACCGATCTGCTGCCGGTGCTGGCGCGCGCCGACGGCCGCACGGTGGCCGGCAAGATGGTGGAGGTCAAGCCGAAGACGACCACCGACGACCTCACCAAGATGGGCATCAAGCAGCAGGTGTCCACGTTCACCACGAAGTTCACCGGTGGGCTGTCGTCCCCCCGCAGCAAGAACATCGTGCAGATCTCGAAGGAGGTCGACGGCGCGGTGGTCAAGCCGGGGGAGACGTTCTCCCTCAACGGGCACACCGGCGAGCGCGGATACGCCCAGGGCTACCACGACGCGCCGGTGATCCTGAACGGCAAGCTGGTGCCGGGTGTGGCCGGTGGCGCGTCGCAGTTCACCACGACGTTGTTCAACGCGGCGTACTACGCCGGCCTGGAAGAGGTCGAGCACAAGCCGCACTCGTACTACTTCAGCCGCTACCCGGCCGTCATCGAGTCGACGATCTTCTACCCGTCGCTGGATCTGAAGTTCAAGAACGACACGAAGTACGGTGTCCTGATCGACACGTCGTACACCAGCAACTCGATCACGGTGACGATGTGGAGCACCAAGGTCTACGACAGCGTCAAGACCGAGTGGAGCGCGCGGCGCAACATCACCCAGCCGCGCACCGTCCACTTAGAAGATGGCCCCGACTGTATTGCCGCGCAGGGTAGTCAAGGGTTTACTCAAGATGCCTGGCGGATTTTCCGTCAGGGCGGTAAAGAAATTAAGCGAGAGAAGTTCAGCTGGCGTTACGACGCCGAGCCCCGGTTCATCTGCGGGAAGGCGTCAGGGGAGGGTTGACGATGAGGGATCGTTGGCTGCGGATCGGTGTGCTCGCCGGCGTGTTGTTCGCGGTCAACGTGGTGGCCCGGCTCGTCGCGCGGTTCGGGTTCGACGGTGAGACGGAGGCGGAGGACCGCGTCTCGCTCGCCATGTTCGTGGTGATCGGGCTGATCCTCGCCGCGATGGCGTTCGTCTGGGGCCGCCGCTACCCGGTCGGCCGGTGGATCGCCGATCTCGGCGCCGCGGCCCTGGGCGCGATGTTGTTGACCATCTTCGTCGGGCCGTTCCTCAGCGGCGACGGCCCGTTCACCGGTGGCGCGGGACGGTTCTTCTCGCAGATCTGGCTCTACGGCGGCTTCGCGATCGGCGGTGCGCTGCTCGGTTACCTGATCCTGGTGACGCTGGGCTGGGACTACCGGTCGCAGTCGCTGCAGCGGTTCGCCGAAACCAAGCTGGCCAAGCCCCGCCGCCCCGTCCGCCGCTAGCCTCCTTGATCATGGGGCGGTGCGGGTCAGGTAGCTGTGGTGGGTGGTGAAGCCGAGTTTGGCGTAGAGCGCGACGGCCGCCGTGTTGCGCTCCTCCACTTGCAGGAACGCCCGGGGGACGCCGAGCTCTCCCGCCCAGTTGGCGAGCGCGCCGACCACCTGCTGCGCGAGGCCGCGCCGCCGGGCCTCGGGCACCACCTCGATCACGGACAGCGCCAGCCAACGCCGGTCGGCGGTCACCGCGCCGCGGCCGATCGCGAGCAGCTCACCCGCACGGTCCTCGTACACGTGCGCGAAGCGAACCTGGGGCACGGCGGTGAGGATGTGGCGTGCGGCGGCCGGGATGCCGCCCTTCCTGGCCCCGACGATGTCCCACCAGCCGTCGGACGGCGCCGTCGCGAGCTCGACCGCGACCCGGGCCGGCACGGCCGGCAGGGGGGCGGTCTGGAAGAGCGTCAGCGGCCGGGCGCCCCAGCCGCGCGCGTCGAGTGCGGCGTTGACCGGCGCCGCGAGGGGCAGCGGCACGTTGACGAGGGCGGGCATGTCGCGGTCCGCGTACCACCGCTGGACCGCGTCGATCGCGGCCTCGAGCGGGCGGTCCGGGTCGCCGATCGGCAGCGCGGAGTTGCCGCGCCCGCTCCAGCCCTCGGCGGCGCGCAGCAGCCACTCGCCGAGCCGGTCCTGGACCGGCGCCGGCCAGGTCTCGTGGGAGGCCAGCTCCAGGGCGACGACGTGCGCGGCGTTCGGCCGCCGCGCCGGCGGCACCCGTTTCGCGCGATGGACCTGATCCAGGGGTACGCGGAGCGGGCCGCTCGCGGTGGCCAGCGTGAGATCGGTCTCGGAAACCTCGATCAACTCGCCGAGCGCGTCGGAGTACAACGGACGATCGTTACGAATCCCGACAATTCGCCGCACCACTACCCGGTGTCCCACATCTTGCCGCCGGAGCACGTGACACCCCCTCTCCGGCGAGATACTAGGCTCCTTATTGTCGCGAGGAGAGTGCGGCAGCGCTTGCAGTGCTTGCGGAGAGGAAGACCCGTGACCTACATCATCGCCGAGCCGTGCGTTGATCTGCTCGACAAGGCGTGCATCGAGGAGTGCCCGGTCGACTGCATCTACGAGGGCAACCGGATGCTCTACATCCACCCCGATGAGTGCGTCGACTGCGGGGCCTGTGAGCCGGTCTGTCCGGTCGAGGCGATCTTCTACGAGGACGACGTGCCCGAGCAGTGGAAGGACTACACGGCGGCGAACTACGAGTTCTTCGAGGATCTCGGGTCGCCCGGTGGCGCCTCCAAGGTCGGCAAGATCGAAAAGGACGCGACGTTCGTCGCTGGCCAACCGCCGCGCGGAGACGGGCACTGAGCGGCTCCGCCGGCATCGGGCCCAACGGCCTCCCGGATTTTCCCTGGGACCTGCTCGAACCAGCCAAACGGGTCGCGGCCGCGCACCCGGAGGGCCTGGTCGACCTGTCGATCGGCACGCCGGTCGACGCGGTGCCGGCAGTCATCCAGGAGGCCTTGGCCGCGGCCTCGGACGCGCCCGGATATCCGCTGACGGCCGGCTCGCCGGCACTGCGGGCGGCGCTGGCTGACTGGGTGGCCCGGGAGTGCGGCGCCACCGGTGACGGCCTCGGCGTGCTGCCCACGATCGGCTCCAAGGAACTGGTCGCCTGGCTGCCGACGCTGCTGGGAATCGGCCCGGGCGACACCGTGGTCATCCCCGAGGTCTGCTACCCGACGTACGAGGTGGGCGTCCGCTTCGCCGGCGCCACCGCCGTCCGGGCCGACTCGCTCACCGCGGTCGGTCCGGCGCGGGTCCGCCTGGTCTGGGTGAACTCGCCGGCCAACCCCACCGGCCGGGTCCTGCCCACCGCCCACCTGCGCAAGGTGGTCGACTGGGCGCGGGAGCGCGGCGCGGTGGTGGCCAGTGACGAGTGCTACGCGACGCTGGGCTGGGAGACCGCCCCGGTCTCGGTGCTGGCGCCGGAGGTCAGCGGCGGGCGCTACGACGGCGTGCTGGCCGTGCACTCGCTCTCCAAGCGGTCCAACCTCGCGGGATACCGGGCCGGGTTCGTCGCCGGCGACGCGGCGCTTGTCGCGCGACTGCTGGCGGTGCGCAAGCACGCCGGCATGATCGTGCCGGCGCCGGTGCAGGCCGCCATGATCGCGGCGCTCGGCGACCAGGCGCACGTCGACGCGCAGCGCGCGGTGTACGCGGCCCGTCGCGAGGTGCTGCGGACCGCGCTGCTGAAGGCCGGCTTCGAGATCGAGCACTCCACGGCCGGCCTCTACCTCTGGGGCACCCGGGGCGAGGATTGCTGGGCCACAGTGGACTGGCTCGCGGCCCGGGGCATCCTGGTCGCGCCCGGCGCCTTCTACGGCCCGACGGGTGAGCGGCACGTGCGGGTGGCGCTCACCGCCACCGACGAGCGCGTGGCCGCGGCCGCCGACCGTCTCGCTCGCTAACCCCGTCCTCGGTCCCGCACGCCCCGCGTCCCCGTTGATCGAGGCCGTATCGTCCCTCATCCCCGTGGATCGAGGGCCTATCGTTGCGGCTTGATCTTCAAACCGCGACGATAGGCCCTCGATCGGCGGGCGACCGGGACGGTGGGGCCTCGATCAACGAGGTCGGCGCGTACGTCCTTGCCCCGGGTGCGCGGCCACCCGCAGCCACGCGCGGGCGCGCGAGGGCGCGCGCGGGCGCGCAACGCCGATCAAGGCCTTTGCCGCCGATCAAGGGCTCGGGCACGTGGTTTGACCTCGGATCCACGTGCCCGAGCCCTTGATCGGCGCGGTTTTCCTTGATCGACGCGTCACGGCACCGGCCGCTGCGGACCCGCCGCTTCAACGGACGGCACGTAGTGAGAACTACGTGAAGGATGACCGGTTCGAGTCGCTGCGCGGCGCTTGCGCACGATGTCGCTGACTCGGACTACCTGCGGTTTTGATCATGAAATTTATCTAGATCACTAAGTTTTTCTATTTATGACTACTTCGGGACAGCGCAATGCATACCGAGTATGTAATGATTCTCCAACCAACGGGGTCGGCGTCTATATAGACGCCCTGAGGGGAGGATGCGTTGCGTCTACTCAGGAAAACAATGGTGGCAGCCGTATCGATCGGTCTCATGATCGGCACGGCACCGGCTGGATGGGCCGCGCCACCCAGTGCAGCCCCTGCCGCGCAGACGCGGGAGGGCGCCGTCACGGTCACGCTGGTGACCGGTGACAAGGTCACGCTGGCACCGGGTGGCGACAACCACGCCGCCGTCCGGCCGGCCAAGGGACGCGAAAAGATCGGGTTCGCCGTGTACCGGCAGGGCGACGCCCTGTACGTCATCCCCCGCGATGCCCAGCGCCTGGTGCAGACGGGAAAGCTCGACCGGCGCCTCTTCGACGTCGCGGGGCTCGCCAAGGCGGGCTATCACGACGCGGCACGCGACACGTTGCCGCTGATCGTCAAGTACGGTGCGGCCCGCCGGGCCGTCCACGGCGCCCAGGTGACCCGCGAGTTGGCCGCGATCGACGGCGTCGCGATCACCGTCCACAAAGAGCAGTCCAGCGCCGCGTGGTCGACGCTGGCCGTCGCCGAGAAGGTCTGGCTCGACGGCCTGCGGCGGATCTCCCTCGACCAGAGCGTGCCGCAGATCGGCGCGCCCGCCGCGTGGCAGAGCGGATATACCGGGCAGGGCATCACGGTGGCGGTGCTCGACACCGGTGTGGACGGGGAACACCCCGACCTCGCCGGCAAGGTCGCCGAGTCGCGTAACTTCTCCGAGGCCGAGGACGGCGACACGGTCGGTCACGGCACCCACGTGGCGTCCATCATCGCCGGCAGCGGCGCCGCCTCCGACGGCAAGTACCGGGGCGTGGCGCCGGACGCCCGGCTGATCTCCGGCAAGGTGTGCGAGTCCTCGTTCTGCACCGAGTCGGCGATCCTCGCCGGCATGCAGTGGGCGGCGGCCGAGGCGCGCGCCACCGTGATCAACATGAGCCTCGGCGGCACGGACAGCCCCGAGATCGACCCGCTGGAGGAGGCGGTCAACACGCTGACCGCCGAGCACGGCACGCTCTTCGCGATCGCGGCCGGCAACAGCGGTCCCGGCAACGGCACCGTCGACTCGCCGGGCAGCGCGGAAGCCGCGCTGACGGTTGGTGCGGTGGACAAGTCCGAGGAGTTGGCCGACTTCTCCAGCCGCGGCCCCCGGGCCGGTGACGACGGCATGAAGCCGGACATCACCGCACCGGGCGTCGACATCGTCGCCGCGAAGGGCAGCGGCACCGACATCGGCGAGCCGGTCGGCAGCGCGTACACGACGCTGTCCGGCACCTCGATGGCCACGCCGCACGTCGCCGGCGCGGCGGCGATCCTGGCGCAGGCCCGGCCGGGATGGAAGGCGGCGCAGCTCAAGGCGGCCCTCACCGCTTCGGCGCGACCGAACCCGGCGCTCACCGGGTTCCAGCAGGGTGCCGGCCGGGTCGACGTGGCCCGCGCCATCACCCAGACCGTGACCACCGATCCGGCCGGCACCTCGTTCGGCCGGCCGTTCTGGCCGCACAACGACGACGAGCCGGTCACGCGGACGGTGACCTACCGCAACACCGGCACCAGCGACGTCACGCTCGACCTCGCCACCCGGATCGTCGGCCCGACGGGCGCGGCGGCACCGGCGGGGATGTTCGTGCTGAGCGCGCCGCGGGTGACCGTGCCGGCTGGCGGCACCGCCCAGGTGACCGTCACCGCGGACACCCGGGTCGCGGGGCCGGACGGGCTCTACTCCGGACACCTCGTGGCGACCGGTGGCGACGCCGTGGTCACCACGCCGTTGGGCGTCCACAAGGAGGTCGAGAGCTACAACCTCACCGTCACGCACATCGACCAGACCGGCGCGCCGGGCCTTCTCGGCCTCACGGTGGCGGTGGGACTCGACGCGGAGTTCTGGGGTTGGCTGTACGACGAGGAGGACGGCACGGTCACGGCCCGGCTGCCGAAGGGGCGGTATGGCCTCAGCACGTTCATCGACCGGGAGCGCGCCGAGAACGAGTACGACTCGTCGTTCCAGGTGCGGCCGACCTTCAACCTGACCAAGGACACGAGCCTCACGGTGGACGCCCGGCAGGGTAAGCCGGTGCGGACCACGATCCCGGAACGCTCGGCGGCGCCCGCGCTGATCGACATCACGGCCGCGCACGTCACCGAGTTCGGCTGGTTCGGTGCCGGCATCTGGGCGTCCGACTTCGAAGGGCTCACGACGGCCCATCACGGTCCCGCCCTGCCCGCCGAGGAGTTCTCGTCGTACGTGGCGAGTCAGTGGGCGAAACCCGGACCGGACGGTGACTTCGCGGACAGTCCGTACTTCTACGCGGTCTCCGAAGGCATCCCGGGCCGGCTGCCCACCGGATACACCCGGAACTACCGGGCCAGCGAGCTGGCGACCGTCCGGCAGCACTTCGCGGCCGGGCCGGCCGGCCTGTTCGCCGAGCGGGCGGTGTTCCCGATCCTGGAGCCGGACATGGGCGCGTCCGCGGCCGTCCTGCCCGTGGACCTGCCCAGCAGCCGGGTCGAGTACGTCAACACCCAGGGCGTCAGGTGGGGCGGTGACCTGTGGCTCGGCGTGCCCGACGAGGAGGGCTTCCTCGAACCGCAGATGCTGTTCGTCCAGGATCTGAAGTCATACCAGGCGGGTCGGGTGTACCGCGATGAGTGGGCCGCCGCCCCGCTCGGGCCGGCCTTCTGGCCGGATGGCTCGATCGCCCGGCTCGGCGACGAGATCTTCGTCGACCTGGCACTGTACGGCGACCGGGCCGGCCACCCGGGCCTCTCGGTGACCGACGCCTCCCGCACGGCGCTCTACCGCAACGGGGAGCTGGTCAGTGAGACCGACTGCTCCGGCTGCGGGATGTTCGAGGTGCCGGCGGGCCGGGCGAACTACCGGCTGGAGGTGGCCGACAGCCGCAGCATCGGCGACCTGACCACCCAGGTCAGCGCCGCGTGGACGTTCCGGTCCGGGCACGTCGCCGGAGAGGAGCCGGCCTACCCGCCGGCGTCGGTGGTGCGGTTCACGCCGAAGCTGGACGCCGCCCACGCGGCACCGGCCGGCGCGGCGTTCGAGATCCCGGTCAGCGTGCTGCGCCAGCCCGGCGCCCCGTCGGCCGGCGTGAAGAGGTTGAGCGTCCAGGTGTCGTACGACGACGGCAAGACCTGGCGCGCGGCGTCGCTGCGGAAGGTCGGCGACGAGTGGATCGCGAGTGTGCGGCACCCGCAGGGCGCCGGCTTCGTCTCGCTGCGGGCGACCGCCGTCGACACCGGCGGCAACACGGTCACCCAGACCATCATCCACGCGTACCGTCTGAAGTAGTCCTTTCCTGATCAAGGCGTCCCCGCACCGCGGGGACGCCTTGATCGTGGGTGGACCTAGTCGTTGCTGTGGAGGGCGGCGTTGAGCTCGATGCCGGTGCCCCTGCGCGGGCGGGCCTCCAGCGCGCCGGTCACCGAGTTGCGCAGGAAGAGCAGATTCGACGCGCCGGAGAGCGTGGCCGCCTTGACGATCTCGCCGCTGGGCAGCGTGACCTTCGCGCCCGCGGTGATGTAGCAACCGGCCTCGACCACGCAGTCGTCACCGAGCGAGATGCCGATACCGGCGTTCGCGCCGATGAGGCAGCGCTCGCCGATCACGAGGCGCTCCTTGCCGCCGCCGGACAGGGTGCCCATGATCGAGGCGCCGCCGCCGACGTCGGAGCCGTCGCCGACCACCACGCCCTGGCTGATCCGGCCCTCCACCATGGACGCGCCGATCGTGCCGGCGTTGAAGTTGACGAAGCCCTCGTGCATGACCGTCGTGCCGGACGCGAGGTGGGCGCCGAGCCGCACCCGGTCGGCGTCGGCGACCCGGACTCCGGACGGCACCACGTAGTCGATCATCCGGGGGAACTTGTCGAGGCCGTAGATGGTCAGGTGCCGGCCCTGGGACCGCTCGATCAGGCGCAGCTCATCGACCCAGTCCGGCGGGCACGGCCCGGCCGAGGTCCAGGCCACGTTGGCCAGCAGGCCGAAGATGCCGTCGAGGTTGAGCTCGTTCGGCCGGACCAGGCGATGGGAGAGCAGGTGCAACCGCAGGTACGCGTCGGCGGTGTCCTTCGGCGGGTCTTCCAGCGACCCGATCTCGGTGCGCACCGACTCGGTCCGCAAGGTCGGCAGCGCCCGCTGGCCGAGCACCGTGGGGTGGATCTCGCCGGCCGGCGCGATGCCCAGGCCGAGCTTGCCAACCGGGTACCACACGTCGAGTACCTGGTCGTCGGGCGTTACGGTGGCCAGTCCAAGACCCCAGGCGGGCAACGTCTGCATGAACGAAAGGTACCGTGCCATGCATGGCGAACCCGCTGACCCCCGACGTGCTGGCCGATCCCGTGGCGCTCACCCGTGCCCTGGTCGACATCGACTCGGTCTCACTCCATGAGAAGGAGATCGCCGACTGCGTGGAAGAGGTGCTGCGCGCCGCGCCCCACCTGTCGGTCCAGCGCTACGGCAACACGGTGATGGCGCGCACCGACCTCGGCCTCCCGCAGCGGGTGGTGCTCGCCGGCCACCTCGACACCGTGCCGCACAACCACAACTTCCCGTCCCGACTGGAGGGCGATCTCATCTGGGGGTGCGGCACCTCCGACATGAAGGGCGGGGTCGCGTTCGCCCTGCACCTCGCGGTGACGGTGACCGAGCCGAGGTTCGACGTGACGTACTTCTTCTACGAGGCCGAGGAGATCGAGTCCGAGTACAACGGGCTGAAGCTGGTCGCCGACAACCACCCCGAGTGGTTGACCGCTGACTTCGCCGTGCTCCTCGAGCCGACGTACGGGGTGGTGGAGGCGGGCTGCCAGGGCACCATGCGGGCGATGGTGCGCACCACCGGCCGGCGGGCGCACTCGGCGCGCGCGTGGCGGGGGGTGAACGCGATCCACGGGGCCGGCGAGGTGCTGAACCGGCTGGCCGCGTACGAGGCGCGCACCGTGACGATCGACGGCTGCACGTATCGGGAAGGGCTGAACGCGGTCCGCATCAAGGGTGGCGTGGCCGGCAACGTCGTCCCGGACCTGTGCGAGATCGAGGTGAACTACCGCTTCGCGCCGGACCGCACCGAGGCGCAGGCGCAGGCGCACGTACGCGAGGTGTTCGAGGGTTTCGAGATCACCGTGACCGACTCGGCCAGTGGTGCGCTGCCGGGGCTCACCGCGCCGCCGGCGCGGGAGTTCCTGACCGCGGTCGCCGCGACCCCGGTGGCCAAGCTGGGCTGGACCGACGTGTCGCGCTTCGCGGCGCTGGGCATCCCGGCGCTGAACTTCGGCCCGGGCGACCCCAACCTGGCGCACGCCCCCGACGAGCACGTGGAGATCGGCAAGATCCGGGATGGCGCGGCGACCCTGTACCGCTGGCTCGCCTCATGATCAGGGCGTCCCGGTAGTCGTTAGAGCGGCATGAGGGACGCCCTGATCATGGGTTAGCGCTGGCGTGCAGAGCGTGCCGGCGGGTCCGGGTCGGTCGCCGGGTCGGGGGTGTCGCCGAAGGCGACCCGGCCGGCACGTTCGATCATGTCGGTGGCCAGCCGCTCGGTGAATCCGGCCGCGAAGCCGATGACCGCGGAGAGCCCGACCGCCGCCGCCTCGTCCGCGCCGCCGCCGGCGCTGAACACGCCGCCCGCGAGTCCGAAGTGGGCGACCGCGCCGAACACGGCGCCGATGACCGGCCGCAGCGCGCCCAAGGTGATCATCTGCCAGCGCGGCACCGTGAAGTCGAGCACCAGCCGGCCGGTGGAGATGCGCTGCGAGACGCTCGCCACCGCGCCCAGCGCGCCGAAGACGATCGCGGCCACGAACGCCGGCGTGCGCACCGCGGACGACCACCACTGCGCGCTGGCCGCGCCCAGCAAGGCGCACAGCGCGATGGTGCCGAGCGACCCCCAGAGCGCGCCCTCGAAGTAGGTCAGCCGGGACTGGCGCTGGATCGCGGCGTTGACCTGGCGCCGGGCGTGCGCGTACTCGTTGGTGGCCATGGCCAGCAGGTCCTTGCGGCGCGCGCCGTCGACCGCGCCGGCGGCCAGCTCGTCAGCGGCGCGCAGCACCCGGGTCATCGCGGAGTAGATCTGGTCCGTCGAGGTGCGCATCTGGCGTTCCAGGCCCGAGCGGGCGCAGAACGCGGTGATCGCGTCGTCGGCGAGCGCGGCGCATTTCGCTTCCAGCTCCACCAGCACCGGCACGTCCGTGTTCAGCACGCTGTGCAGCCGGCGAACCGTCACGTCGCGGCCGCCGATGCGCTGCGTGCGCTCGGTGACCGCGCAGCCGCCGAGCAGGTTCCGGCCGTACGACGCGTTCTGGATCGGCCCTTCCTGCTCGATGAACTTGCGGCGCAGCGCGGCCTCGGCGGCGCGGGCCTCGCCCCGGACCGCGGCCTCCTGGGTGCGCATCCGCGCATAGGCGAGGGCGCTGAACGTGACGATCGCGTCCGGTTCGGTCAGTTGATCCCACAGGTCGGGGAGCAGGACGGGCCCGGACCAACCGAAGTCGGCCGGGGTCGGTGCGCCGCTCACTTCTCCGAGCTGAAGTCGCGGAAGTCGCCGCCGTCGTGGGCGTCATCCTCCGAGCTGAAGTCGCGGAAGTCGCCGCCGTCGTAGCTGTCCCCGTCCGGGGGCGGTGCGGTCGGACCGGCCCAGTCCGAGTCGCGGCCGGCACCCTTACCCGGCGCTGCACTGTCGCTGTCCCCACCGGGACGCCGACCCTCTTCTTCTCGCCGCTCGGTCATGCCGACAGTCTCCCGCGACCCAGCGCCGGGCCGCAGCCCCGTTGCCATGATCAGGGCGTCCCTCACGTCGCTCTGACGACTTGAGGGACGCCCTGATCACCGTTTGTCGGGCTCTGGCGCTGGTGTGGCCTCGGCCGGCGGCGGTAGTTGGTTGACGGTCATCCGCCGCTCAGCGACCACCTCGCGGATCCGTCGCTGCATCTGGCGGCGCAGCCGCATCATCTCGCTGCGGGTCACGGTTGCTCCCCCTCCCGTGCATACCCGATATGTGCTTCCCCCGTATGAATGGTAAGACGCACCACGCGGTCATTCGGTTGCATCACGTTGTCTGGGCAGTGCGCACTACCGTTGACCCCATGAACCACATCAGCCGCAGCGGCATTCCCGGCCCGGAGCGTCATCGAGGCGCGGTGACGCTGCGTCGCGAGTCGATCCCGATGAGCACGGCAGACCAGCGGTTGCTCGACTCGCGACTGCGGGCGGAATGGAAAACGAAGGACGCATGGCGGGCGCTACGGATCCTGTCGGAATTTGTGGAGGGCTTCGACACACTCGCCGACCTGCCGCCGGCGGTCAGCGTGTTCGGATCCGCGCGCAGCAAGCCGGACAGCCCCGAGTGTGACCTGGCCCAACGGCTCGGCGCGGCGCTGGCCCGCGCGGGGTACGCGGTGATCACCGGCGGCGGTCCGGGCGTCATGGAGGCCGCGAACCGCGGCGCCAACGAGGCCGGCGGCCGGTCCGTCGGGCTGGGCATCGAGCTGCCGTTCGAGCAGGGTCTCAACGAGTGGGTCGACATCGGCATCGACTTCCGGTATTTCTTCGCTCGCAAGACGATGTTCGTCAAGTACGCGCAGGCGTTCGTCGTGCTGCCGGGTGGCTTCGGCACCATGGACGAGCTGTTCGAGGCGCTCACGCTGGTGCAGACCGGAAAGGTCACCCGCTTCCCGGTGGTGCTGATGGGCACCGCGTACTGGCAGGGTCTCCTCGACTGGCTGCGGGACACGATGGCGGGCGAGGGCAAGATCAGTCCCACCGACCTGGACCTGATGTGCGTGACGGACGACGTCGACGAGGCGGTGCGGCACATCGTCGATTCGGAGGCGGCGCTGACCGAGGCGCAGGCGCGGGTCACCGGACCGGGGGAGTGACGGTGGCCGCGATCTGTGTGTTCTGCGCGTCGTCGCGCACGCTCGACCAGCGCTGGCTCGACCTGGCGACCGAGACCGGGCGGGAGATCGCCCGGCGGGGTCACACGCTCGTCTCCGGTGGCGGCTGCGTCGGCATGATGGGCGCGGTCGCCGACGGCGCCCGCGCGGGCGGCGGCCACACCGTGGGCATCATCCCGCAGCTCCTGGTCGACCGCGAGATCGCCGACACCCGGTCCGACGAGCTGACCGTCGTCGACGGCATGTTCAGCCGCAAGGCGTTGATGATCGAGAAGTCCGACGCGTTCCTCGTGCTGCCCGGCGGGCTGGGCACGCTCGACGAGCTGTTCGAGGTCTGGACCACCGGGATGCTCGGCCTGCACCGCAAACCGGTCGCGTTGGTGGACGTCGACGGGTTCTACACCGGCCTGGTGACCTGGGTGCGCGGCTTGGCGGACACGGCGTTCGTCCGCGGGAGGCGCTCGACCCGTTGGTCGTCGCCGACTCCGTCCCGGCCGCCCTCGACGCCCTCATATCCCCATGATCAAGGCGTCCCTCCAGTCGTTCTAACGACGTGAGGGACGCCGTGTTAAAGGGGGTTTGCGGGCT
>JBBEWH010000007.1:0-131178 GCA_037414955.1 Actinomycetes bacterium KLBMP 9797 | reverse complement strand
CCCCGCCGCCCCACAAGTTGTAAACACCACTTGGGGCACGCCTTGATCATGGGGTATTGCGGGCTTGACGGTACTGTGCACAGCGAAATACCGTGGACGGGTGGACACTACCCAGTTGCTCAAGGGCGTCCTGGATCTCGCGGTGCTCGCCGTGCTGAGAGACGAAGACGGCTATGGCTACGACATCCTGCGCCGGCTCCGGGCCGCCGGGCTGGACGAGGTTGGCGACGCCTCGGTGTATGGCACACTGCGCAGGCTCTTCCAAGGTGGCTTCCTGACGACCTACGTGGTGCCCAGCGAGGAAGGGCCGCACCGCAAGTACTACGCGCTCAACGCGGCCGGCCGCGATCAGCTGCACCGGGCCGGAAAGACCTGGCGCACCTTCGCGTCCACGATGGACAACCTGCTCGACGAACGGGGGGTGGCGGCGTGACCGACGTCGCGGACTACACCGAGCGGGTGCGGGCGGCGCTGGCTGACCTGCCAGCGGCCACCCGCGACGAACTGCTCGACGACCTGCGCGAGCACCTCGCGGAGGTGGCGGCCGAGGCGGATGGCTCGCTGGCCGACCGGCTCGGGCCGCCGGAAACCTACGCGGCGGAGCTCCGCGCGGCGGTCGGCGCCGCGCCGGCACGACGCAACCTCGACGACCGGATCCGGTCGTCGACCGTCCGGGTCCGCGCCCGGCTGCGGTCACTCGACGTCGCGGTGGGGCCCGTGATCGGGTACCCGGCCGCGAGCGACTTCCTGCGCCTCCTGCGCCCCGCGTGGTGGGTGCTCCGGGGTTACCTCTTCGCGATGGCGCTGGCCTACCTCGACGGCGGGCCGTCGATCGGGTTGCTCCCGCGCCTGGCGGACAGCACGCTGGTGTCACTGCTGCTGCTCCCGCTGTTCGTGATCGGGTCGATCTGGTTCGGCCGCCGGGGTGTGCGGCTGGGGCGCTGGCCGGGGCGCGCGGTGCACGCCGCCACCGGGCTGGCCGTGCTGATCGCGCTCGTCGGGCTCACCGACATCGACGGCTTCAGCCGGCCGAGCGAATACACGCCGGCGTATTACGACAACGGGTACAGCAGCGTCGAGGACGTCTACGTGTACGACCAGCATGGCAACCTGCTCGACGGGGTGCGGCTGTTCGACCAGAACGGCGACCCGATCCAGCTGGGTTACGAACGGTGCGCGGGTACGGGCCGGTACGACGCCGCCACCTATCCGCTATGCCCCGAACTCGCCCCATTCCAGGTCCCGGCGATGCCCTCGACGACGCCCACCCCCACCCCCACCGGCTGAGCGATGGGAAGGGCCCCTTCCTATGCGCAAAACGATAGGAAGGGGCCCTTCCTTGCATTAAGACATGGCCTGATCACGGGCAGAAGGGTTTCCTCCTCGCGTGTGGCGTGACACGCTACCCGCACGCGAAACGCCACTGTGCGACCAGCCAACGATGACTGACCGACAGGAGGACGGTATATGGGGGAAATGGTTAGTTATCCCAGCAACGGGGGAGTCAGCGACGGATACCTCGCGGTGCCGGCCTCCGGCGCGCCGGCCCCCGCCGTCGTGGTCATCCAGGAGTACTGGGGCCTGGTGCCGCACATCAAGGCGCTCGCCGACCGGTTCGCCGACGCCGGCTTCGTCGCCCTCGCGCCCGACCTGTACCACGGCAAGCACGCCAGCGAGCCGGACGAGGCGGTCAAGCTCCTGATGGGGCTGGCGATGGACCAGGCCGCGAAGGACATCGCCGGTGCGGCGGACTACCTGGCCGCGCAGCCGGGCGCGAGCGGCAAGATCGGCTCGGTCGGGTTCTGCGCCGGAGGCAGCCTGGCGCTCTGGTCGGCCACGCTGTCCGAGCGCATCCTCGCCACGGTCGGTTTCTACCCGGCGCTGCCCTGGGAGCGGATGAGTCCGGATTGGACCGGGTACGCCGGCAAGTCGGCGATCATCCACTGCTCGGAGGGCGACGGCACGTCGAAGGCCGAGGGCGTGCAGCTGGCCAAGCGGTCGATCGAGGCGGCCGGTGGCCAGTGCCGGCTGTACGACTATCCCGGCACCCAGCACGCGTTCTTCAACGACGACCGGCCCGAGGTCTTCGACCGGCTGGCCGCGGGAAGCGCCTGGGCACGCACTCTCGAACACCTCCGTGCCAAGCTCGGCTGACACGCGTACCCCCGATGGCGTGGTCGCCCGCGCCGCGCGAGCGACCGACCTCGCCGACCTGGACGGCGCTGTCTCCGACTGCTTCGCGTGCCCGCGGCTGGTCGCCTGGCGGGAAGAGGTGGGGCGCACCCGGCGGGCCGCGTTCCGTGATCAGGAGTACTGGATGCGGCCGGTGCCCGGGTTCGGCGTCGCGGACGCGCGGCTGGGGATCCTCGGGCTCGCCCCGGCGGCGCACGGTGGCAACCGCACCGGCCGGATCTTCACCGGCGACCGGTCCGGCGACGTGCTCTTCGCCGCCCTGCACCGGGCCGGGCTCGCGAACCAGCCGACCAGCGTGTCCCGCGACGACGGGCTGGCGCTCCGGGACACCCGGATTTTCGCGGCCGTGCGGTGCGCGCCGCCGGACAACAAACCGACGCCGGCGGAGCGGGACACCTGCGCGCCCTGGCTGCATCGCGAGCTGGAACTGATCAAGCCGACGCTGCGGGTGGTGGTCGCGCTTGGCGCGTTCGCCTGGTCGGCGTGGTGGCCGGCGCTGGCGGCGGTGTACGGGGTGCGGCCGCCAGCACCCCGGCCGGCCTTCGGACACGGCGCCCGGTGGAGCGCGCCGGGCGTGCCAACCGTGCTCGGCTGCTATCACGTCAGTCAGCAGAACACCTTTACCGGGCGGCTCACACCCACCATGCTGGACGAGGTGTTCGCCGAGGCTCTCCGGCTTGCCAGCTAAGTTGGTGGGTGCATCTGCCCGCCCGGACATTCGGACAAAATACTTAAAATGGCACTGGGGTTGTTGCGGAAATGGTGGCCGCTGGGTGCGGTCGCCCTTCTGTTGGCGCTCGCGGCGGTGGCGGCTGCCCACTCGTCGCCGCGGCTGAAGCGGGTCGAGTCGCCGGTCGGCATCGAACCGTCGCTGCCCGCGCTCGAGGAACCGGCGGCCGCCGCCACCGACGCGCCGACCGCCGCGCCCGAGTCCGGCGGCGCCGCCGTGCCCGATTGGCTGCTCATCGTCGCGCTGGGCATCGGCGGGGCGCTGCTCGCCGTACTCATCGGTGTGATGGTGTGGTCCCTCGCTCGCGACCTGACGCGGCGCCGGCGCGGGGCGGCGATGCCCGGGCGCCGCACCCGCGCCGCCACCGCCGAAGACGTGGTGGCCGCGCTCGACGCCGGCCTGGTCGACCTGTCCGATGCGGACCGCGACCCGCGCCGCGCGGTGATCGCCTGCTGGCTGCGGCTGGAGCAGGCCGCCGCGGCGGCCGGCACCCCGCGGCAGGCCACCGACACGCCCACAGACCTGGTGACCCGGCTGCTCAGCGGGCACCACATCAGCGCCGACGTGCTGGCCGGGTTCGCCAATGTCTACCGGGAAGCGCGGTACGGCACGCACACCGTCGACGAGCGGATGCGCACGCAGGCCCGCGGCGCGCTGGAGCGGCTCCGGGCCGAACTGACCGCGGGGGCCATGAGTGAGTGACGCGAATGCCAGCATCGACGACCTGCTCGGCCATGAGGAGGAGCCGCACCCGGTGCGCGCCCGGCCGGTCGGCGGCGTCGCGTGGTGGATCCGCACCGTGCTGGTCGCGGGCGGGTTCGCGGCCGTCGCGGTGCTCGCCGCCCGGCTGTTCGGTTTCCAGTTGCCCATCCTGCTCGGGTACGCCGGTTGTTTCGCGCTCCTGTTGCTGCGGCGCGCGGTCGGGGCGGTCGCGCCGCCGCCGCGCCCGCGACGCCCGCTGCGCCTGCCCGCGGGCGAGGAGTCCGGCGACTACGACTGGGCCGTCGGGGAGGACGGGCTGAACGACGCCGTGCGGCGCTGGGAGCAACGACTGTCCACAGTGAGCGTCAAGGCGGCGGGTGGTCAGGCCCAGTCGGCACTGACTCAGGTGGTCGACGAGCGGCTGCGGCAGCGCCATGGCTTTACGATGGCCAGCGACCCCGACCGCGCCCGGACGTTACTAGGTGATCCACTGTGGACGCTGCTGACCAGACCGCCCAAGCGCAAGCCGCCGCGCGACCTGGCGGCCGCCCTGTCCCACCTGGAGAAACTATGAAGGACGTCGAACCGGTACCCGTCTACGAGGTGGGACGCCTGGCCCATGCCGTCCTGGACAGTGTCGGCACCGTGGTGGTCGGCAAGCGCGGCGCCCTGGAACTGGTGCTCTCCGGCATCCTCGCGGGCGGGCACGTGCTGCTCGAAGACCTGCCCGGGCTCGGCAAGACGCTGACCGCGCGGTCCTTCGCCCAGGCGCTCGGGCTCGACTTCCGGCGACTCCAGTTCACCCCCGACCTGCTGCCCGCCGACGTCACCGGTTCGTTCCTGTACGACCAGCGGACCTCCGACTTCACGTTCCGCGCCGGGCCGGTCTTCACCAACCTGCTGCTGGCCGACGAGATCAACCGGACGCCGCCGAAAACCCAGGCCGCCCTGCTGGAGGCGATGCAGGAGAAGCAGGTCTCGGTCGAGGGCGTGACCTACCGGCTGGAGGCGCCGTTCCACGTGCTCGCGACGGCCAACCCGATCGAGTACGAGGGCACCTACCCGCTGCCCGAAGCGCAGCTGGACCGGTTCATGCTGCGCGTGTCGTTCGGCTATCCGGCGGCCGAGGAGGAGTGGGAGGTGCTGCGCCGGCGCATGTCCCGGCGGCAGGAGGAGACGGAGCTGCGGCCGGTCGTCGACCCGCGCACGCTGCGCGCCATGCAGGCGGCCCTGGAGAACGTGGCCGTCGAAGACTCCGTCGGCCGGTACATCGTGGAGCTCACCGCGGCCACCCGCGCGCACCCGTCGGTCATGGTCGGCGCGTCCCCGCGGGGATCGCTGGCGCTGCTGCTGCTGTCCCGGGCGCGGGCCGCGCTCGCCGGCCGCGACTACGTGATCCCGGAAGACGTCAAAGACGTGGCGGCGCCCGCGCTGGCGCACCGCATCACGTTGCGGCCGGAAATGTGGCTGCGGCGCGTCGACCCGTCGTTCGTGGTGGGTGAGGTGCTGGCGGGCGTGCCCGCCCCGGCCAGCGGCGCGCTGCCCTCGTACGCGGGTGGTTTCGGTCCCCAGCCACGCGGCGGTCGGGTCACCGAGCCCCTCGAGGTCGGCCACCGCGACGCCGGCCCGCCGGCATGACGACCCTTCGGCCGGCGATCCCCGCGGCCGACGAGCTCGAGCCGCCCGATAACGGGCCGGAGTGGATGCCCACCAAAGCGCTCGGGCGAGCCATCCTGATCACCGGGCTGCTGCTCATCACCGGCGTGCTGACCGGCAAGGTCGACCTGGTCGTGCTCGCGGTGCCGTTCGCGGTCGGCGTGGCGTTCGGGCTGCGCCGCCGCCCCGACGAGCGGCCGCGGATCGCGCTCGGCGCCGACGACGGATACCTCGCCGAGGGTGACGAGGCGGACGGGGCCGTGACCGTGGGCAACCCCACCGCCGTGCCCTACGACGTGGTGATCGTCCGCGCCCGCACGCCCCGCTGGATCCGGGTCGAGAAGGCCGACCGGCCCACCGTCCTCACGCTGCCCAGCCAGGGCGTCGAAGAGCTGCCGCTGCACGGCCCGGCGCTGCGCTGGGGCCGCCACCGGCTCGGCCCGGCCGCTGCCCAGGCGATCGCGTGCGACGGCCTGCTCGCCAGCCAGCCGGCCGTCATCGGCACCTGCGACGTGCGGGTCTACCCGGTCACCGAGCCGTTCGACGCGGACGAGGCGATGCCCCGGGCCGCTGGCCTGGTGGGCGCGCACCGGTCGCGGCGGCCGGGGGAGGGCGGCGAGCTGGCCGGGGTACGGGTGTTCGCGCCCGGCGACCGGCTCCGGCGCGTCGACTGGCGGGTGTCGCTGCGCGCCCGCCAGCTGCACGTCGCCGCCACCCTCTCCGACCGGGACGCCGAGGTGGTGCTGCTGCTCGACGTGCTCGCCGAGGCCGGCCGGTCGGGTGGCATCGGCGGCAGCGCCTCGGTCCTCGACACCACCGTGCGGGCGGCCGCGGCCATCGCCGAGCACTACCTGCACCGGGGCGACCGGGTATCGCTGCTGGAGTACGGACCGAACGCGCGCCGGCTGCGCCCCGCGACCGGCCGCCGGCAGTACCTGACCGTTCTCGAATGGCTGCTCGACGTGCACGCCACGCCCACCCCGTACGAGCCGTCCGAACAGCTCTTCGGCCCGCACCTGCTGTCGTCGAACGCGCTCGTGGTGGTGCTGACCCCGCTGGTCGACGGCCGGTCGGCCGCGATGCTGGCCCGGCTGGCCCGCGCCGGCCGGTTCGTGGTCGCGGTCGACACCCTGCCCGCCGACGTGACCCCGTCCCGGCAGGGCACCTGGACGGATGTGGCCTACCGGCTGTGGCGGGTCGAGCGCGACAACACGATCGGCCAGCTGCGCGAACACGGCGTACCGGTGGTGGCCTGGGCCGGCGCGGGCAGCCTCGACCTCGTCCTCCGCGACGTGGCCCGCTTGGCGTCCGCCCCGAAGGCGATGCTGTGAGCGCGCGATGCTGACCCGGCTGCAGGCGCTGGTCACCCGGGCGACGCTGGTGCCGCTCCTGGTCCGCACCGGCGTGTTCGCCACCGCGCTCGCCGCGTTCGTGACCGCGTTCTCCGCACAGATGCTGACCGGATACCTGCTCGGCATCCTGGTCATCCAGGCCGGGCTGGCGGCGGTGCTGCCGCGCAGCCCGTGGGTCACGATCGCCGTGCTGATCGCGGTGGGCGGCTGGATCGTCAGCACGGTCTGGTACGAGGAGCCGGTCGCGCTGTGGCGGCTCGTGGTGCTGGCCACGTTCCTCTACCTGACGCACAGCCTGGCGGCGCTCGCCGCGGTGCTGCCGTACGACGCGATCGTGTCCACCGACGTCCTGTTCCGGTGGGTGTCCCGGGCGCTCGCCGTGACGCTCGGCTCGGCGGTGCTGACCGTGATCGTGCTGGCCGCCGCCGACCGGGCCGGTGACACGGCCTTCCTGGCCGCGGCGCTCGCCGGCTTGGCGGTCGCGGTGGGCGCCACCGCATTCCTCGCCTGGCTCCTCCGCCGCTGACCTTCTTCGCTCTTTTTGTTTCAAGAGGGCAGCCCTTTTGTTTCAAGAGGGCAGCCCTTTTGTTTCAAGAGGGCAGCCCTGTACATGCCTGGGCGGGTACAGGGGACCCTTGTGGGGAATTCACGCCCCAGAGGGCTGCCCTTTGGGCAGCGGGGCGGCATCGCGTGGCGCGGGCGGCGTCGCAGGTCACAGATCGCGACGTCCCGGTTATGTGAGCGCGGTCTCAGGGGAATGATGGAGGTCGTGAATCCGCAACGGATCCTTGTGGTAGGGGCCGGCCACGTCGGGCTGTACGCGGCCCTGCGGCTGTCCGCCAAACTGCGGCGGCGGGAGGCCGAGGTTACGGTCGTCGATCCGCAGCCGCACATGACGTACCAGCCGTTCCTGCCGGAAGCGGCGGCGGGCAACATCTCTCCGCGGCACTCCGTCGTGCCGCTGCGCCGCGAGCTGCGGCGCTGCCACATCGTCTCCGGAGCGGTCACCAAGATCGAGCACGCGCGCAAGACCGCGACCGTGCAACCGATCATCGGCCCGCCCCGGGAGATCGAGTACGACCACATCGTGGTCGCGCCCGGCTCGGTGTCCCGGACCCTGCCGATCCCCGGGCTGCGCGAGCACGGCATCGGCTTCAAGACCATCGGTGAGGCCATCTACCTGCGCAACCACGTGCTCGACCGGCTCGACGTGGCGGCCGCCACGGCTGATCCGGAGACCCGGCGGCGGGCGTTGACGTTCGTCTTCGTCGGCGGTGGCTACGCGGGCATCGAGGCGCTCGCCGAGATGGAGGACATGGCCCGGGACGCCCTGAAGTACTACCCGGAGCTCGAACAGCGGGACATGCACTGGGTGCTGGTCGAGGCCACCCAGCGGGTGCTGCCCGAGGTCGACCGGGACATGGGCGCCTACACGGTGCAGCAGCTGCTCAAGCGCGACCTGGACATCCGGTTGGACACCCGGCTGGAGTCCTGTGTCGACGGTGTGGTGAAGCTCTCCGACGGCGACAGCTTCCCGGCCGACACCATCGTGTGGACCGCCGGTGTGAAGCCGTCACCCATGCTCGACCACACCGACCTGCCGCGCGACCCGCGGGGCCGGATCACCTGCCTGCCCACCCTCCAGGTGGTCGACGGCGACCGGTTGCTCGACGGGGCGTGGAGCGCCGGCGACTGCGCCGCCGTGCCGGACCTGACCGGCCCGCCCGGGGCGTACTGCTCGCCGAGCGCCCAGCACGCCGTGCGGCAGGCGACGCGGATGGCGGACAACATCCGCGCGGTCATCCGGGGCAAGGCCCCGACGCCGTACCAGCACAAGCACGTCGGCAGCGTCGCCAGCTTGGGACTGCACAAGGGCGTCGCCCAGGTGTACGGGATCAAGCTGACCGGGCCGCTGGCGTGGTTCATGCACCGCACCTACCACGTGAGCCGGATCCCGTCGTTCAACCGTAAGGTGCGCGTGGTGATCGACTGGACGCTGGCGTTCTTCCTCAAGCGGGAAGTGGTGGCCCTCGGGCAGCTGCACGACCCGCGCGAGGAGTTCACCGGGGTGACCCCGGAGATCCGCATCTACAACTTCTCGTGATCAAGGCGTCCCTCAGGTCGTTAGAACGACTTGAGGCACGCCTTGATCACGGAGAAACTAGTCGTCGCCCTGGAAGTAGCTCAGCAGGCGCAGGATCTCCAGGTAGAGCCAGACCAGGCTCACCACGATGCCGAAGGCGGCCGTCCAGGCGTAGCGCTGGGGGAGTCCCATCCGGACGCCCTCTTCGACCTCGGCGAAGCTCAGCACGAAGCTCAGCGAGGCCACGACGATGCAGATCAGGCTGAAGCCGATGCCGATCACGCCGTTGTCGCGCAGGCCGGTGTTGAACCCGAAGAGCGACAGCACCAGGTTGATCAGCATGACGCCGAAGAGGCCGGCCATCACCGCGATGAGCCCCCGCGCGAATCGCGGCGTGGCCCGGATGACTTTGGCCCGGTAGAGGATCGCCATCAGGAAGAACACGCCGAACGTCGCCACCACGGCCTGCAGCACGATGCCCTGGTAACCGGCGACGACCTCGAAGAACTTGCTCACCATGCCGACGAAGACACCCTCGACGACGGCGTAAGTGACCACGAGCGCCGGGTTGGCGACCCGGGAGAACGTAATGACCAGCCCGAGCACGAGCCCGACCACCATGGCGCCGATCCAGGCCGCGCCCATCAGCGCGTCCGGCACCAGCACCCATGCGGCGGCCGCCGAGGCGCCCAGGATGGCCAACATCGTGACGGTCTTCACCACGACGTCGTCGATGGTCATCGGCCGCGTGGCCGCGGGAGCGGTCGGGTAGCCGGCGGCAGGTGGGTACTGCTCGCCGTAGCCCGGAGCGCCATAAGGCCCGGTGGGGGCGTGCCCGGCGACCCGCTCGCGCTCGGCCGCTTGGCCCAGCCGGGTCAGCACCGGGTTAGAAGTCTTCACGTCAAGCCTCCCTCGAAGGGTTGAGCACGTGGTACGTGCTTATCAAGGGTAAAGGCCCAAAGCCACATCGTGCGAGATCACAGCCTCGAGATCGGCGTTCCTCTCATGATCAAGGCGTCCCTGACGTCGTTAGGACGACGTGAGGGACGCCTTGATCATGGAATGCCCCGCTAGGCGCTCTTCGCGAGCCACTCGTCGAACGTGGTGGGGGCGATGCGGGCACCGTCGCCGGGCAGCAGCGCGTTGCCGGCCATCTCGAGGCCGAAGATGCCGGACCACGTCGGCGCGATCCGCACCGCCCGACCCCGCGCCGCGTAGGTGCGCCGCACCATGTCGATCAGGTCCTGCGGCTCCGGGCCAGCGACCGGGGCATGGTGCCCCTGCGGCGCGCCGGTGACGATCTCGGCGAGGATGTCGGCCACGTCGTCCGGGTCGATCGGCTGGATCAGCAGTGGCGGGAGCGTGACGACCCCGTCCCGCTCGGTCCAGCTCGCCACCATCGCGGCGAAGTCGTGGAACTGCGTGACCGGGACGATCGTCCACGGCACGGGGCCGGCGGCCACCAGGCGCTCCTGCTCGCGCTTGCCCGCGTAGTGCGCGTTTCCGTCGACCCCATGGATGCCGACGATCGAGAGCAACACGTGGTGCCGGACGCCGGCCCGCTCCTCGGCGGCCAGCAGGTTTCGCGTGGCGGTGCCGAAGTAGGCCACCGTCTCGGCCGGGTCGACCGCCGGCCCGTTGCTGGCGTCGACCACCGCCTCGACGCCGGCCAGCGCGCCGTCGAGCCCGTCGCCGGTGGACAGGTCCACGCCGAGCGAGCGGCTGATCCGGACGACCTCGTGCCCCGCCCGCTCCAGCACGGCGACGGTGCGGTTGCCGATGTTGCCGGTCGCGCCGGCGACTGCGATCCGCATAATGATCTTCCTCTCGGTAAGCCACGCCGACACTATCTCGGACTAAAAAGATCCGCAATATCTACGATAGTCTGGGACCGTGAAGCTGCCGGTGAGTACCGAGTGGGTGCTGCATTGCGCCACGACGCTGGCGCAGCTCGAGCCGGGCGCGACCGCGTCGGCGGCTCAGCTCGCGGAGTACTACGACCTCCCTGCGCCCTATCTCGCCAAGCAACTGCAGGCGCTGGTCAGGGCCGGCGTGCTGGCGGCGACCACCGGCCCGCGGGGCGGGTTCCGGCTGGCGCGGCCGGGCGCCGAGATCACGCTGTTGCAGATCGTCGAGGCGGTCGACGGCGCGTCGTCGCCGTACGAGTGCCGGGAAATCCGCCAGCAGGGCCGGGGCGCGCTCTCCCCGGCGGAGTGCCAGGACACCTGCGTCCTCGCCAGGAAGATGGCCGACGCGCACGACGCGTGGCGGCGCAGCCTCGCCGGCGAGTCGCTCGCGGGCATCCTCGCCGCGCTGCCCGCGTCGGCTCCGGCGCGCACTCGATCCCGCCTCGCCCGCGCCTCGCCCTCATGATCAAGGCGTCCTTCAAGTAGTTCTCACTACTTGAAGGACGCCTTGATCATGGCTTCCAGTACCAGGCGTCGGCGGCCCGGGTGCCGGGACCGAACAGGGCTTCCAGGGTGGCGCGCAGGTCGTCGCGTCGCGGCGCGTCGTCGGCCAGCACCACGCACGACGAGCCCCAGTACGCGAGATCGTCGCGAGCCTGGCGGCGCTGCTCCTCGCCCACCGGTGGCACGCCACCCTTGACGGCGACGTCGTCCAGCAACTGCGACGTCGGGCGCTTCGCGATGCCCATCGAAGCCCGGCCGCGATATCCGTACGGGCCGATGAAGAAGCCCTCGGGGATCCCGAAGTCGGCGTTCACCGCCGCTCCCCAGCGCATCGCCCACGGCTTCGGCGGCGTCGGCAGCGGCACCGGCACCAGCACCCCGCCGGGCTCGACGCAGTCGCGCCAGTGCCCGCCGGTGATGAACTGCGGCAGCGGCGGGCGCACCGCGGTCGGCAGCGGCGCCGGGAAGATCGGCATCAGCGCGACCAGGATCGCTCCGGGTACCACCAGCCGCGTCGCCCGGGACTCGCTGGTGCGCACGGCATCCACCGTGAGCACCAGGACCGTGGCCACCAGCGGCAGCAGCGCCAGGGCGAACCGCATCGGCAGCGCGCCCTCCACGACGGGCAGCCCGGTGAGTGCCGCGTACGGCCCGAGGATGTCGGTGCGGACCCGGTTCACGACCAGGTGCGGGCCGAGCGAGAGCCAGGTCATCAGGATGCCGGCCACCGCGCACGCCAGCACCAGCGGGCGGCGGATCAGCCACCCCGCGCAGACGAGCGTGAGCAGCACCAGCGGCCAGCCGAGGAACGTGTTGTACTCCGCCGCACCGGTGGACAGGCGGGCGGACTCCGCCGAGCCGGCGATCGACAGCGGCGAGACCGCCACGAAGCTGGCCAGGTCGGCGGAGAAGTAGTGCGGGCTGAACACGCCGTTCGGCACGCTCTGCGGCCCCGCGAACTGGAACCACAACGGGTATGCCAGCAGCACGCCCGCCGTGCCGGCGGTCACCGCGAGACCGAGGGCGAAGCCCCGCCCTACCCGCCGGGCGAACGGGCGGCGCGCCACCGCGTACGCGATGGTCATGAACGCGAGGGTGATGGCTGTGAGGAACAGCACCTCTTCGCCGATGAAGACCTGGAGCGTGACGACGAGCCCGAGGCCGACGCCGGACGTGACCAGCCGGCGCCGCCCTTCGCCGCGCTCCGGGTCCGCAGCGCGCACCATGCGGACCACGAGCCACACCATGACGGGTACCAGCCACTGGGCGGTCATGTGCAGGTGGCTGTTGTTCTGCGAGATGATGCCCGGCCCGAAGCCGCACAGCCCGCCGCCGATCGCCGCGGCCAGCGGGCTGGCGCTGAGCAGCCGCCGGTAGAGGAAATACCACGCGATGGCGGTGCCCGCGAGGTTGCCGCCGGCGATCAACGCGAACGTGGTGGGCACCCCGAAGAGCAGGGTCACCGGGGTGAACAGCGTGCCGAGGGCGATCACCGTCGTGTTGGCCAGCAGGTTGACGCCCTCGGGCGCGTTGAGCCGATCGGTGAGCAGGCTCAGGTCGCCGAAGGCGAACTTCGTGTCGGCGGCCAGGAACCACTCGTAGAGCACCTGGTCTTCCGGGTTGAGGGCCATGACCCGGCTGCCCGGGCTCGGCCACAGGCCATGGGTCACCCACCAGGCCAGGGCGACGAAGAGCAGGCAGACCCCGACATCCCATGCGTACGGCCCGCGGAGCAGCGCCGCGAGCCTGCTGACCTGGGTGGGGGTGGCCTCGGCCGCGGTGGCCGCCGGTGGCGGGGTGGCCTGGCTGCCGTCGGACTGAGCGGCGCGGGCAGTGCTGGTCACGGCCTTGACCCTAGTGCCGAACCGGCTGCCAAGTGCGCCCCGGTGGGCATGCACCGGTTACCGTGGCATTCTGCGCGCGGGTCGCGCGCCTGCCCGGGTGGTGGAACGGCAGACACGGCCGCCTTAAAAGCGGCTGCCGCAAGGCATGCGGGTTCGAGTCCCGCCCCGGGCACCTCATGATCAAGGCGTCCCTCACGTCGTTAGAGCGACGTGAAGGACGCCTTGATCATGGGAAGGGTTAGGAGAGGCGTTCGAGGATCAGGGCCATGCCCTGGCCGCCGCCCACGCACATCGTCTCCAGGCCGATCGTCTTGTCGTGCCAGTCGAGGGCGTTGAGCAGCGTGCCGGTGATCCGCGCGCCGGTCATGCCGAAGGGGTGGCCGACCGCGATCGCGCCGCCCATGACGTTGAGCTTCTCCTCGGGGATGCCCAGGTCCCGGTACGACGGGATGACCTGCGCCGCGAACGCCTCGTTGATCTCGACCAGGTCGACGTCGTCGATGGTCATGCCGGCCCGGCGCAGTGCCTGCCGGGACGCCTCGACCGGCCCGAGACCCATGATCTCCGGGGACAGCGCGGTCACGCCGGTCGACACGACCCGGGCCAGCGGCGTGATGCCCAGCTCGCGGGCGCGGGTGTCGCTCATGACGACCACGGCAGCCGCGCCGTCGTTGAGCGGGCAGCAGTTGCCGGCGGTGATCCGGCCGTCCGGACGGAACACCGGCTTCAGCCCGGCGACGCCCTCCAGCGTCACACCCGGGCGCGGACCGTCGTCGGTGCTGACCACGGCGCCGGACGGGGTGGTCACCGGCGTGATCTCGCGGGCCCAGAAGCCGTCCGCGATCGCCTTCTCGGCGTTGTTCTGGCTGCGGACGCCGAACTCGTCCATGTCCTCACGGGTCACGCCCTTGATCTCGGCGAGGTTCTCCGCGGTCTGGCCCATGGCGAGGTAGATGTCCGGCAGCTCGCCGTCGGCGCGCGGGTCGTGCCAGGACTCGGCGCCGCCGCCGGCGCGGGCGGTGGACCGGGCTCGGGCCGCGTCGAAGCGCGGGTTCTCCCAGCCGCCGCCGACGGCTGCCTGCGCCTCCGGCGGCAGGCCGTCCGAACTGCCCCGGGCGTACCGGGACACGCACTCGACGCCGGCCGAGACGAACACGTCCCCCTCGCCGGCCTTGATCGCGTGGAACGCCATCCGGGTGGTCTGGAGGGAGGACGCGCAGTACCGCGTGACGGTGGCCGCCGGCAGCCCGTCCAGGCCGAGGAGGGTCGCGACCACGCGGCCCATGTTGAAGCCCTGCTCGCCGCCGGGCAGGCCGCAACCGAGGTACAGGTCGTCGATCTGGGTCGGGTCGAGCTGGGGCACCTTGTCGAGGGCCGCCTGGACGATGGTGGCGGCCAGGTCGTCGGGGCGCACCTCGCGTAGGGACCCCTTGTGCGCGCGCCCGATCGGGGACCGGGCGGTGGCGACGATGACGGCGTCAGGCATGCTTCAACATTACTCGCAAGTAACCTACCGGTCGACAGCGACGCGAACCGCCCCGATCAGAACCCGCCCCGATCAGAACCCGCGCGCCCCGATCAAGGCCCACCCCGCCGATCAAGGGCTCGGGCACATGGTTCGATCTCCGATCCGGGTTCCGCAGCCCTTGATCGGCGGGTTAGTCCTTGATCGGCGCACGGGAACTGATCGGCGCGCGGGTCCTGATCATGCGCGGGTCCTGATCATGGGGGGACCGCATGGCGATAGGGTCGGCGACGATGAGTGCGCAGGAGCTGAGCCGAGCCGTCGAGATGCTGAGCCGGCAGGTAGGGCATTGGGAGGCGCCCCGCTGGGGCGTGCTCGCGCACGGCAGCGACGCCACCCGCGGTGAGTTGATGCACGGCCTGATCCAGCGCGTGGCCGACCTGGCGGCCGACGTCGAAGGGCAGCCGCGTCGGCCGGTGCCGCGCCTGTCCACCGACACCGTGTTGATCGACCAGTTGAGGGTGGTGGCCGCCGACCTGCTCGCCGCCGGCCCGCCGGCGGAGGTCGTCGCCGCGGTCGTCGCCGACGTGTCCGCCGTCCGCGCCGCGCTCTGAAGTCCGTGCCGCCTTCTGAAGTCCGTGCCGCCCTCTGAAGCTCGTGCCGATGCCCCCATGATCAAGGCGTCCCTCAAGTAGTCCTAACGACTTGAGGGACGCCTTGATCATGGGGAGGTGGGGACCACCGCCCGGACCACCGCGGGCAGCAACGTGTGTGCCCACACCCGGTATCCGTCGGCGGAGGGGTGGAAGCCGTCGTAGCACAGCGTGCCGGCGTCGGCGCGGAACACCGGGCCAGTCTCGGCGCCGAGGTCGACGGCCGTGCCGCCCGCCGACACCACCGCGCGGGCCTGGGCGCGCGCCATCCGGCGGCCCAGCCAGCCCACGACCTGCCGCAACGGGGGCGCGACCGCCCGCACGGCACCAAGGTCGGGGCAGGTGCCGACGACCACTTCGACGCCCGCGTCGCGCAGCCGCCGCACGGCCGCCCCCAGGTATGCCGCGGACTCGGCCGGCCGGCGCAGGCTCGTGGCGTCGTTCGCGCCGATCAGCACGACGGCCACATCGGGGCGCTCGCCGAGCAGGGCCCGGGCCACCTGGGTGGCCAGGTCGGTGGCGCGGGACCCGGAGACGGCCACGCAGAACAGCTGGACGTGCCGTGGCGGCAGGCCGGCGGTGCCGTCGGCCAGCATCTGGGCGAGCTGGCCACCGATCGTGTCGACCAGCCGCTCCACCCCGACGCCCAGCGCGGACGAGTCGCCGAGCAGCACCAGCCGCAGCGGCGGCGCGGTGTTCGGGCCCATGGAGGTGCGTAGCGCCAGGTTCATCTCCGGCTTCGCGTATCGCCGGCTGCGTGCCGCGATCGCCTCGCCGGCCAGCACGGCGGCGCTGCCCACGGTGCCGGCGACGAACGTGATCACGGCGGCCCGGCCGACGTGGCGGCCCCACCTCATGCTGTCACCTCACCCTTCCGCGGCACCTGATCCAAGGGTACGGCGGAGTCGGACGTGGGCTCGTCGCTGTGGGGCAGGCCGAACCACGGCGCGTGCCGGCGCAGCTGTGCCCACCGGCCACCCGGGCCTCGCTCGCGGCCCGCCACCCGGACGCCGCTGACCTCGGTGCCCGCGTGCCGGGCGGCCAGCTGGGCGGCGGCCGGCAGGGACCGGACGGCCTCGCCGCGGGCGGCGGCCCGGTCTTCGGTGGCGCCCAACGCGGCCAGCGCGGTCGGGAGGATCGCCGCGACGGCCAGCGCGTAGCCGTCCGCCGACGGGTGGAAGCGGTCCCACGAGAACATCCGGGTCGGCTCGGCGATGAAGCGCGGGCCCAGCAGGTCGCCCAGCGAGACCGTGCGGCCACCGGCCTCCACCACGGCCACCGTCTGCGCGGCGGCGAGCTGGCGGCTCCAGTACCGGCACAGCCACCGCAACGGCGGCTTGATCGGGCGGATCGTGCCGAGGTCGGGGCAGGTGCCGACGACGACCTCCGCGCCGGCGTCGCGCAGGTCGCGTACCGCGTTGACGAGATGCCGTACCGCCGTGGAGAGGGGCGTGCGGTGGGTGACGTCGTTGCCGCCGACCAGGATGAGCACCAGGTCGGGCCGGACCTCGACGGCGGCCTCGACCTGCGGCACGAGACCGGCGGAGCTCGCGCCGACGACCGCGAAGCGGTGGAGGCGCACCGGCCGGCGCAGCCGGCGGGAGAGGGCGATGGCGAGCAGCGCCCCGGGCGTCTCACGTGGCCGGTGCACGCCGTAGCCCGCGGCCGACGAGTCACCCAGCACCGCGAGCGTGATCGGCTTGCCGGGCAGCCGCGCGCCGTAGACGCCGTCCCCGCGCGGCGGCGGCCCCTCGGCCATCCCGATGGCCCGGCGGGCGCTCCGCGCCTGCCCGACGATCACACCCACGGCCAGCCCGGCGGTGGACGCGGCCAAGCCCGCTCCCATCGCTGTGGCCTTGGCGACCCGCCACCCGGTCTGACTCATCCGTGCCCCCGCGTGCATGTTGCCCCTGAGGCTTACGAGGTTATCGCGGCCCGACGAGGGTTGGCCCTTGTGCGCGCGGGGCACCATGGGGTACATGGGCAGGACGTTGAAGCGTGGCGCCGCGTTCGGCGCGCTCGGGCGGGCACTCACCGTCGGTGCGCGCGGTGGGCCGTCTCTAGGGCAGCGCATCGCCGCGGTGCCTCGCATGATCAAGGCCACGGTGAAGGGTGAATACGACGGCGGGCTGCGGCTGGCGTTGATGTCCGCCGCGCTGGTCTATGTGGCCTCGCCGATCGACGCCGTGCCCGAGGCGCTCCTGCTGGCCGTCGGCCTCGTCGACGACGCCATCGTGATCACCTGGCTGGCCGGCGCCGTGCTCGCCGAGACGGAGAGGTTCCTGGTCTGGGAATCGCGACGGGCCGTAGTCTGAACCTTGTGCATTACTACGACAACGTCGTCGAGCTGATCGGCAACACCCCGCTGGTCAGGCTGCGTAACGTCACCGCCGGCATCCCGGCGACGGTCCTGGCCAAGGTCGAATATCTCAACCCCGGCGGGTCCGTGAAGGACCGCATCGCCGTGCGCATGGTCGATGAGGCGGAGAAGGCCGGGTTACTCCGGCCGGGCGGCACGATCGTGGAGCCCACCAGCGGCAACACCGGCGTGGGGCTCGCGCTGGTCGCGCAGCTGCGCGGGTACCGGTGCGTGTTCGTCTGCCCCGACAAGGTGAGCGAAGACAAGCAGGACGTGCTCCGGGCGTACGGCGCCGAGGTGGTCGTCTGCCCCACCGCCGTGGCGCCCGAGGACCCGCGCTCCTACTACAGCACCTCCGACCGGCTGACCCGCGAGATCCCCGGCGCGTGGAAGCCCAACCAGTACGCCAACCAGGCCAACCCCCGGTCGCACTACGAGACCACCGGCCCGGAGCTGTGGCAGCAGACCGACGGCCGGATCACGCACTTCGTGGCCGGCGTGGGCACCGGTGGCACGATCTCCGGCGTCGGGCGCTACCTGAAGGAGGTCTCCGGCGGCGCGGTGCGGATCGTCGGCGCCGACCCGGAGGGCTCGGTGTACTCGGGCGGCACCGGCCGGCCGTACCTGGTGGAGGGCGTCGGCGAGGACTTCTGGCCGGAGACCTACGACCGCACGGTGTGCGACGAGATCGTCGAGGTGTCCGACAAGACGTCGTTCGAGCTGACCCGGCGGCTTGCGCGGGAAGAGGGGCTGCTGGTCGGCGGCTCCTGCGGCATGGCGGTCGCCGCCGCGCTGGAGGTGGCGCGCCGCGGCACGCCCGACGACGTGGTCGTGGTGCTGCTGCCCGATGGCGGGCGTGGTTACCTGTCCAAGATCTTCAACGACGAGTGGATGGCGCGGTACGGCTTCCTCCAGAGCGGTGGCACCGAGCCGACCGTCGGGGACGCCGTGTCCAGCAAGCCGGGCGGCATGCCGTCGCTCGTGCACGTGCACCCCACCGAGACGGTCCGCGACGCGGTCGACTACATGCGCGAGTACGGCGTTTCCCAGCTGCCGGTGCTGAAGGCCGAGCCGCCCGTGGTGACCGGCGAGGTGGCCGGCTCGATCGCGGAGAAGGATCTGCTGGACGCGCTGTTCAGCGGTCACGCGCACTTGCACGACACGATCGAGCGGCACATGGGCCCGGCGCTGCCGATGATCGGAATCGGTCAGCCGGTGAGTGAAGCGGTGCGCCTGCTGGAAAAGTCCGACGCCGCGCTCGTGCTCGTCGACGGCAAGCCCACCGGCGTACTAACCCGCCAAGACCTCCTAGCCCACCTAGGCCGCTAACCCCCCCGCTTCCCGCTCCAGGCCTCCCGCTCCAGGCTTCCCGCTTGCCGATCAAGGTCTCGGGCACATGGTTTGATCTCGGATCCAGGTGCCCGAGCCCTTGATCGGCGTGGTTCTCCTTGATCGACGGTCGCAGACCGCCGCCTGACGGCATTGACGCTTTAGCTACTCGAAGGACGCCCTGATCATGGAGGGATGTTCGCTCAGGGCATACGCGGGCATGTCGCGGTGCGCGGCGGCGTTTCTTGCGACATGAGTACCGAACCAACCGAGGTCGAGGCGCTCGACGCGTACTCCCGCGTGGTGAGCGGCGTCGCGGAGAAGGTCTTGCCGAGCGTCGCCGCGCTCGCGGTGCGCACCCCGCGCGGTGCCGGCGCCGGCTCAGCGGTCACCTTCACCGACGACGGGTTCCTGCTCACCAGCGCACATGTGGTGACCGGCGCGACCCGCGGCACCGCGACCTTCGCCGACGGCCTGGAGACCCGGTTCGACGTGGTCGGTGCCGATCCGCTGTCCGATCTAGCCGTGCTCCGGGTGCGAGCGACCGGCGCCCCGCCAGCCACGCTCGGCGACGCCGACCGGCTGCGCATCGGGCAACTCGTGGTGGCCGTCGGCAACCCGATGGGCCTGGCCGGCTCGGTGACCGCCGGCGTGGTGTCCGGGCTGGGCCGATCCATCCCGGCGCGGGACGGCCGCAACGTGCGACTCATCGATGACGTGATCCAGACCGACGCGGCCCTGAACCCGGGCAATTCCGGTGGCGCGCTGGCCGACTCGTCCGCCCGGGTGATCGGGGTGAACACGGCGGTGGCCGGATATGGGCTCGGCCTCGCGGTGCCGATCAACAGCACCACGCGGCAGATCGTCGGCGAGCTGCTGTCCACCGGTCGGGTACGCCGGGCCTGGCTGGGGGTGGCGGGCGCACCGGTGCCGCTGCCGCCGCCGGTGGCCGAGCGGCTCGGGCAGAAGGTGGGGCTGCGTGTCGTGGAGGTGGTGCCGGGCAGTCCCGCCGGCGTGGCGGGCATCTACCTGGGCGACGTGATCGTGTCCGCAGGCGGGCGGCCGGTGTCGAACGTGCAGACGCTGCAGCGGCTCATGCTCGGCCCGGCGATCGGCACCCGCATGCCGGTGACCGTGCTGCGCCGCGGCGCCTTCGTCGATGTGATCACGGTGCCGGCCGAACTGTCCCGCTAACCCCCATGATCAAGGCGTCCCTCAAGTAGTTCTAACGACTTGAGGGACGCCTTGATCATGGAGTGATGCCCCTCTTTCGAGGAGTCGCACACCGTGTCCGATTGAGATCACGCCGGCGACCGTTGACTGTACGTAGCTCCCGAGAGGGGTACCGATGGTCAGCGTGGACCACAACGAGCCGGCCGACGTGGTGGACCGCCTGCTGTGGCGGGACGCGCAGAACATGCTCGGACGGCACGCACAACCCAATCACTTCGACGAGTGCGTCTGGTGCGGCGCGGCGTGGCCGTGCCCGCCGAGACGGCTCGCGGAGCGCGCCGAGGCGGCATCCCGTCGCCCTTGGCGTGAAGCCTGGACGGTCCGTCACGACCTGAACGGGCTGCCCGGTTGGCGCGACGAGCGCGGCTGGGGTGGCTGGCAGGCGCGGCGCGGCCTCAACGAACGCCCCCGAGGGCGCGGCGCCGCCCTCAACAGCGGCTCGTTCTCCTGACATCCCCAACGACGCGACAACCCAAAGACGCGGCAACCCAAAGACGCGACAACCCAACGACCTTCACCCGGCGGTGTCGCCCCGGTGTCCCGCCAACACCCGGGCGACCCGCGAATGACCCACCCAGCACCCGGTTGACCGGCTTGCCTCCGCTGGTCCAGCGCCTCCGGCCAGGCGTTCCCCCGGTTTGGGTGGGTATGGCGGGCGAGAGTACGTGATCGCCGGTTCCCCCGCATGCAACGGTCACGTACTCTCGCCCGGCCAGCCATCTCCATGATCAAGGCGTCCCTCAAGTAGTTCTAACGACTTGAAGGACGCCTTGATCATGGAGTGAGAAGGCGGGCGTACCGGACCTGGGGGACCGCCACCGGGCCGAAGTATTCGACGCGCTCCGCGCCGTCCAGCGCCCAGCCGCCGCGCTCGTAGAAGCGCCGGGCCCGCGCGTTCGCCGCGAGCACCCAGAGCACCGCCCGCGACCAGCCGCGGGCCGTCAGCTTGTCGAGCGCGTCCAGCATCAGGGCCCGGCCCACGCCTTGGCCCACCGCCTCCGGCGCCACGTGGATCGCGTTCAGGATGCCGACGCCCGGCTCCTCGTCGGGTCCCAGATAGGTGAATCCCAGCAGGTCGCCGTCCGCCTCGGCCACGGTGAGCTGGTGGTCCTCGCGCTCATAGCGCCAGCGCTCGACCCAGTACTCACCCATCGCGCCCGCCGGGAAGCCGGCCAGCGCCGCCGGCGGCAGAATCCTGGAGTACGCGGACGCGCGTGATCGGGCGTGCAATGCTCCGACGTCGATCAGGTCGCTGTCCTCGCCCGGCCGGATCATGAACGTCACATCGCCAACGGTAGCCGCGGCGGCACCGGTACCCGCATCAGGTCTTCCGCGATCACCAGGTCGCCGTCGAAGTGCTCGCGAGCCTCCTCGGTGAAGCCGGCCGGGTCGTCGTAGCGCTGGCTGAAGTGCGTCAGCACCAGCCGGCGTACCCCCGACTCCGCCGCCACCCGCGCGGCCTGCCCCGCCGTGAGGTGGCCGACCTGCGCGGCGAGCGCGGCATCGGGCGACCGGAAGGTCGCCTCGATGACCAGCAGGTCGGCGCCCTCGGCCAACGCGTAGACGTTGTCGCACAGGCCGGTGTCCATGACGAACGCGAACCGCTGGCCCGGTCGCGGCACGCTCACCTCGGCCAGCGTCACGCGGCGGCCGTTCACGTCGACGTATCCGTCTCGGATCAGATCGCCCACGATCGGGCCGTCGAGGCCGTGTTCGACCAGCCGTTCGCGCAGCAGGCGCCGGCGATCCGGCTCGACCAGCCGGTATCCGTAGGTCTCCACCGGGTGCCGCAGCCGGCGCGCCTCGATCGTGGTGCCGGGGATGGTCCCGTCCTTGTCGACCGGTGTCTCCCGCAGGTCAGTGGTCTCGAAGAAGCTCGACGCGTGCCGCAGCCGGGCGAAGTACTCGGTCCCGCTGGCCGGGTAGTGGACGTCGACCGGATGCGGCACCCGATCGAGCGACATGCGCTGGATGACGCCGGGCAGGCCCAGGCTGTGGTCGCCGTGGAAGTGGGTGACGCAGATCCGGGTGATGTCGGTGGCCGAGACGCCGGCGCGGAGCATCTGCCGCTGGGTGCCTTCCCCGGGGTCGAAGAGGATGCCCTGGTTGTCCCACCGGAGCAGGTAACCGTTGTGGTTCCGCAGCCGGGTCGGCACCTGGCTGGCCGTGCCCAGGATCACCAACTCCCGCACTTCCGGCTCCCTTGATTGCGGGCATAAGACAACCCCCGGGGTTTCCACGCTGATGCGCGGACCGGCTGGACTAGGCCGGAGCCCCGGGGGTTGGGTGTCTGACTTGGTTTCGCCGCACCGCTGTCACACGGTCTCGACGTTTGCTGTGTCAAGGACAGCGGCTAGCGGACAGCCACCTCACGAGTCCTATAGCTACACAAAGCCGGACCACCTCCCTTCCCGTGTACCGCCACGTTAACCACTCCCCACGGTGATCGGCAACGGCAATTTCAACGGGACTTGGGACGCGCGCGGACGTGGATGCGCTCGCCCTGCGGCCCGAAGAGGTTGAGCACCTCGGCCGGCTCGTCGCCCGGATTGGTGACCGCGTGCGGCACGCGGGTGTCGAACTCCGCCACCTCGCCCGGGCGGAGGACGATGTCGTGCTCGCCGAGCAGCAGCCGCACCGTGCCGGAGAGCACGTATAGCCACTCGTAGCCCTCGTGCGTCTGCTGCTCCGGCTCGCCGCGCGGGGTGTGCGGCGGAATGATCTGCTTGAACGCCTGCACGCCGCCCGCCCGGCGGGTCAACGGCAGGAAGGTGTGGCCGGCGCGCACGATCGGCCGCGGGTGCACCCGCGGGTCTCCGGTCGCGGGCGCGTCGACCAGCTCGTCCAGCGTCACCTGATAGGCGTGGGCCAGCGGCAGCAGCAGCTCGAGGGTGGGCTTACGGCCGCCGGACTCCAGGCGCGACAGCGTGCTGACCGAGATGCCGGTGTCTTCGGCGAGTTCGGTCAGGGTGATCCCGCGCTGCTGGCGCAGCTCCCGCAGGCGCGGTCCGACGTTTGCCATAACGGCAACTTTACTTGTCAGATTGGTGGGTGGCGCCGCACTGTCGGCGGCATGGACAAGACGTACGACGTAGTGGTGATCGGCGGTGGCGCCGCGGGACTCGCCGGTGCCCTGGCGCTGGCCCGGGCTCGGCGGTCGGTGCTGGTGATCGACGCGGGCGACCCCCGCAACGCGCCGGCCGGGCATGTGCACAACTACTTGGGCCGGGAGAACACGCCGCCGGGCGACCTGCTGGCCATCGGGCGGGACGAGGTGACCGGGTACGGCGGCGAAATCGTCAACGGGCGGGCCCGCGACGCGATCCGGGACGGCGACGGCTTCGCGGTCACGCTGGAGGGAGGTGATGTGGTGCGGGCGCGTCGGCTACTGGTGACCACCGGAGTCGTGGATGAGCTGCCCGACGTACCCGGCCTGGCCGAACGCTTCGGCCGAGACGTGCTGCACTGCCCCTACTGTCACGGCTGGGAGGTGCGCGACCAGCGCATCGGCGTGCTGGCCACCGGGCCGGTCGCCGCGCACGCGGCGCGGCTGTGGCAGCAGTGGAGTCCGCACGTGACGGTGCTACTGCACGGCATTCCGGACCTCGCGGTCCCCGGGACCACCGTCGTGGCCGGGCCGGTCGCCGGCCTCCAGGTGGTCGACGACGTGCTCACGGGGGTACGCCTCGCGTCGGGTGAGGTCGTCGCGCTGGACGCGCTCGTCGTGTCGCCGCGGATGACAGCCCGCGCGGCGGTGCTGGAGTCGCTGGGGCTGAAGCCGGTCGACGTCGAGATGCACGGGCAGGTCGTCGGCGCCCACATCCCCACCGACCCGACCGGCGCCACGACCGTGCCGGGCGTGTGGGCGGCGGGCAACGTGGCCAACGTCACCGCCCAGGTCATCACCTCAGCCGCATCCGGCCTCACCGCCGCGGCCGCCATCAACTGGGACCTCATCTCCTCATGATCAAGGCGTCCCCCAAGTAGCTATAACTACTTGAGGGACGCCTCGATCTTCACGACGCGTCGATTGGGCTTATGAGGCGACTCACCGGCCACGCCATGGTGGTCGGCTCGTCGCTATCTTCCCAGCAGACCTCGACCGTCACCATCGGCTCGATCCCGGTGGTGTACACCTCGATCACCTCCACTTCCTTCGGCGCTGGGTGGAAGGGAATCAGGACGTGATCGCCAATTTCCGGAAGTGTGTCCATCGTTATCCTCCTATCAGGGCTGTAGTGCCGAACGATCGCTGCATGTGTTCGTCCAGGACGCGGTCGATGCCCGAGGCGAGCCCGTCAAGCGACGCGCGCCAGCGACGTATCGAGCCGAGCGTCAGTGGCCAACCCGCCGTCGCGGCCGCGCGGAGCTTGCGCGCGTCGTCGTGTGCGAGACCGTTGCGGACCGCGTTGAAGAGCCGCAGGTCGTCCTGCCATCGGTGGGCCCGATCCGGATACTTGTCCGTCAAGTCCTTCCAGAGTTTCATCCCGAACAGACCGAAATCCTGATCGAGGGAACGCGACTCGGCGTTGCCGCGGTCGAGCCGCCGGGCGTTCATGTATGCGGTCATTACCGCATTCTGTGTACGCTCGCCGGCTGGTGCAAGAACACCAACCAACGCGACAATGGCCTCGTCGTGGAGGTCGCGGGCGAAGCCCTGGAACTCGGCCGCCAATCGCAGGATGATGGCGTGGTGCAGCTCTGCGGCGAGCCAGCTGCGGCCAGATCCCGCATCCTTGATAACCACCTGAGCAGATTGCAATCGGTCGAGGTTTGCGGCGCGTTCAGTGCGCCATGTGGAGAGTGCTTTGGATGGCATGCCGACGACAATAAACCGTTGTTGGCCACCATTTCTACTTGAAATTTACCAAAGGCAATAGTGCCTTTGTGAAATAGCAAATGATTGGCGCGGGATGTCAATTACGGTGCGAGGGTGAGCCAGGTGATGCCCAGATCCTCCAGGGTGGCGCGCTCCGCGCTGGTCAGCGGGGTGCGGCCAGTGGCGCGGCGGATCAGGCCAGCGCGGTCCACGCCGAGGGCCCGGCGGGCCTCCTCCGCGCGCAGGCCGAACAGCAGTCCGTCGACCACGGCGGCGGCCTCAGCGGTCAGCCACGGTGACACGCCCAGCCCGTCGGCGATGTCGAGGCCGTGCACGACCAGTTCGAAGACCCGGGTGACCTGGAAGTCGGTGAGCCGCATCGGGTCGCCGTGGCGGGTGGTGACCAGGCGGTCGGCCGGCGCGTTGCCGACCGCGCTCGCGACCGCCCGCCACTGCTGCTCGAACCAGTCGATCAGCTCGCCGGCCGACCGGTCGGCGGCGAACCGCTGTGCGCCGTCGACCCGCGCGGCGTCCACGGTCGGCTCGAATCGCCGGTCCGCGACGAAGTATCCGGCTGGGGTGATGGGCAGCGCGGTAGGCGCGGGTTGGACCAGCATCTCCAGCGTCCGGGAGACCGCCACGGCGGTGTGCGCGAACTCGTCCTTGACGGTCCAGGGTGGACAGCACGTGGGCCGGTCCAGGTCGGCGACGGGCGCGGCGCGCAGTGCGGCGGTGAGCGCGGCAGCCTCGGCGGCGAAGGCGGCGCTGACGTCGGCGGGATCGGCGATCAGCGACACCACCCGGAACCGCTCGGCCACCACGATGGTGTCGTCGGTGACCACGAAGTCGGGCCGGTGCAGGAAGTTGCGCATGGGTGTGGAGTGCCAGAAGCGCTCGTGACCGGCGCGCCACTCCGCCACCGACGCGTAACCTTCGCCTTCGTCGATGGCGTGCGCCAGGTCGATGTCGCGCACCGGCAGAAGACGCACCTCGGTGGTCTCCAGGATAGCGAGGGGCTCGCCCGCTGATCCGATGAGGACGGCGCGATCGCCCGCCTTCGGTAGCGGGTCGCTTTCGACGTCGTACTCGATAGCCAGCGACGTCGTCGCCGTCTTGTGTCCGGACAGGATCGCGGCGACGAGCCGATCCCGCAACGGCCCAGGAAAGGCGAACTCACTCGACGGCAGCCCGGCGTAGATCACCTTCTCAGGCTAGGCGCCCGTCCCGCACGCCTTGATCATGGTGTTAGGTGCGGGCTACGCCGATGGGGCAGGTCATGCCGTTGGGGCCGTGGTTGCAATAACCATTGGGATTCTTCGCGTCCGACAAATATTGCTGGTGGTAGTCCTCGGCGTAGTAGTACGCGTCCAGCGGCGCGATCTCGGTGGTGATCTCACCGTGGCCGGCGGCCTTCACCACCGGCGCGAACGCCTCGCGCGTCGCCCGCGCCGTCGCAGCCTGGGACGACGACGTCGTGTAGATCGCCGACCGGTACTGGGTGCCCACGTCGTTGCCCTGCCGCATGCCCTGCGTCGGGTCGTGGTTCTCCCAGAACACCTTGAGCAGCTGCTCGTACCCGATCTTCGCCGGGTCGTACACGACCTGGACGACCTCGGTGTGGCCGGTCAGGCCGGAGCAGACCTCTTCGTAGGTCGGATTCGGGGTGCTGCCGCCGGCGTAGCCGGCGGAGGTGGAGATCACCCCGGGCAGCCGCCAGAACAGCCGCTCGGCGCCCCAGAAGCAGCCCATCCCGAAGACGGCCACCTCGGCGCCGGACGGCCAGGGTCCGCGCAGCGGGGTGCCCAGCACGGTGTGCGTCGAGGCGACCGGCATCGCGGTCTCGCGGCCGGAGAGGGCCTGGTCAGGGGTGGGAAGATCGAGTTTCGCGCGTCGTAGGAACACGAGTTGACACCTCCGACTTCGATAACGCCGCGCGGCAGGCGAGCCTTACCCGAGCGCGGAAGCGATCTTGCCAGCGTAGGACGCCGCCTCGTCGTCGGAGGCGTACTTGGTGCGCGGCCAGAAGAAGCCGCGCAGGCCGTCGCCCTTCGTCCGGGGCACCACATGGGTGTGCAGGTGGGGCACGGACTGGGACACCTTGTTGTTCATCGCGACGAACGTGCCGGTGGCGCCCAAACCGTCCTCGACCGCGACGGCGATCCGCTGGACCAGGCCGAAGAAGGGCGCCAGCGCGGTGGCGGGCAGGTCGGCGAGCACCCCGATGTGCGCCCGCGGTACGACCAGCACGTGGCCCTTGAAGACCGGTCGGGTGTCCAGGAACGCGAACCCGTCGGGCTCGTCGGCCACCACGAAAGCGGGCACGGAGCCCGCCACGATGCCACAGAACAAGCAGTCCGCCACCCCGGAAGCCTAACGGTGCTCTCCTGATCAGGGCGTCCTTGACGTCGTGAGGACGACGTGCGGGACGCCCTGATCACGAAAAGCGCGTGCGCAGACTAGCCTCACAGTAATGACGTACGGGTTTGAGACGCTCGCCATCCACGCGGGCCAGGAGCCGGAGCCGCGCACGGGTGCCGTCGTGCCGCCGATCTTCCAGACCAGCACCTTCGCGCAGGACGCCGTCGGGGCGCCCCGGCTCGGGTACGAGTACGCCCGTTCCGGCAACCCGACCCGCGACGCCCTGCAGGAGTGCCTGGCCGCGCTGGAGGGCGGGCGGCGCGGGCTGGCGTTCGCGTCCGGCCTGGCCGCGGAGGACACGCTGGTGCGCACGGTGTGCCGGCCGGGCGACCACGTGGTGATCCCGGACGACGCGTACGGCGGCACCTATCGCCTGTTCGCGAAGGTGGCCGAGCGGTGGGGGTTGAGCTGGACCGCCGCCAAGATCTCCGATGTCGACCAGGTGCGCGCGGCGACGCGGGAGAACACGAAGATCATCTGGGTGGAGACACCGACCAACCCGCTGCTCAACATCGCGGACATCGCCGGCCTGGCCGGGCTGGCCCGGGAGCGCGGCGCGCTGCTGGTGGTCGACAACACGTTCGCGTCGCCATACCTGCAGCAGCCGCTCGCCCACGGCGCCGACGTGGTGGTGCACTCGACCACGAAGTACATCGGCGGCCACTCCGACGTGATCGGTGGCGCGCTCGTGGTCGCGGACCCGGAGCTCGGCGACGAGTTGGCCTACCACCAGAACGCGATGGGCGCGATCAGCGGGCCGTTCGACGCGTGGCTCACCCTGCGTGGCATCAAGACCCTCGGGGTACGGATGGATCGGCACTGCGACAACGCGGAGCGGATCGCGGCGTACCTCCAGCAGCACCCGAAGGTGCGGACGGTCCTGTACCCCGGCCTGCCCACCCACTCGGGACACGAGGTCGCGGCGAAGCAGATGCGGCGGTTCGGCGGCATGATCTCGTTCCGGGCGGCGGGCGGCGAGGCGCACGCGATCGAGGTGTGCAACCGGGCGAAGCTCTTCGTGCTCGCGGAGTCGCTCGGCGGAGTCGAATCGCTGATCGAGCACCCCGGCAAGATGACACACGCGAGTGCTGCCGGCTCGCCGCTTGAAGTTCCCTCGGATCTCGTGCGACTGTCAGTCGGCATTGAGACGGCCGACGACCTGCTCGCGGATCTGGAGCAGGCGCTCGGCTAGATCTCATATATAAGGCCACAGGGGAGGGGCCGTGCTACAGACGTGGGTTGGCGCGACCGCGAAACAGATCGCCCGCGCGGTGCGTCGCGGCGACACGTCCGCGACGCGGGTGGTCGCTGACCATCTCGACCACCTCGCCAGCGCCGACCGCGTGCTGTCCGCCTTCCGGGTGGTGCGTGGTGGCCAGGCGGCCGTCGAGGCCGAGAAGGTCGACGAGCAGCATGACCTCGCCAATTTGCCGCTGGCCGGGGTACCCGTCGCGGTGAAGGAGAACACGGCCGTCGCCGGCGTCGCCACCTGGCGCGGCTCGGCGGCCGTCCGCGGCCCGGTCGCGGAGGCCGACGACGAGGTGGTGCGCCGCCTGCGCGGCGCCGGGGCGATCGTGCTCGGCACCACCCGCATGCCCGAGTTGGGCCTGTGGGGCACCACCGACGACGAGACCGGCGCCACCCGCAACCCGTGGCGTAGCGACCGCACCGCGGGCGGCTCGTCCGGCGGGTCCGCGGCCGCCGTCGCGGCCGGCCTGGTGCCGATCGCGCACGGCAACGACGGGCTCGGCTCGATCCGCATCCCGGCCGCCTGCTGCGGCCTGATCGGCCTCAAGCCGGGCCGCGACGTGGTGCCGTGCGACCTTGGCTGGTACGGCATGGTCGAGCACGGCATCCTCGCCACCACGGTCGCGGACGCGGCGGTCGGGTTCGCGGTGCTGGCCGGCCGCCGCCCGGAGAAGCTCATCGAGCCGCCGCGCCTGAAGGTCGCCGTGTCGCTCCGGTCACCGGTCCGCGGCATCCGGCCCGACCAGCCCAACCGCGACGCGGTGGCCGCGGCGTCCCGGATGCTGGCCACCGCCGGGCACGACGCGGTGACGGCGGACCCGGTGTACCCGACCAGTCTCGGCCTGCGCGGCGTCGCCACCTGGCTCGCGGCCGCGTGTCGCGACGCGGAAACCATCGGCGTCGAGCGGGCCGCGCTGCAGGCGCGGACCCGCCGGCACGTCGCGCTGGGCGCGTGGGCACTACGCCGGGGGTACGTCCGGGAGGCGGACCGCACGGCCTGGCGCGAGCAGTCCATCGCCTTCTTCGAGCGGCACGGCGTCGACCTGATGGTGACGCCGGCGCTGGCCGCCGCGCCGCTGCCCGCCGACGGCTGGTGGCGGCGGTCGTGGCGGGCGAACCTGGTGAGCAACGTCCGGTACGCGCCGTACGCCGCACCCTGGAACATCGCCGGCCTGCCCGCCCTGGTGGTGCCGGTGGGCGTGCGGCCCGACGGCCTGCCGGTCGGCGTGCAGCTGGTCGGTCCCCCCGGGTCGGAACTGCGACTGCTCGCGGTGGCCGGCCAATTCGAAATGATCGCGGCCTGGCGCCGCCACGCCCCCGATTGGCCCCGCGTATCGCCCGCCCCCGCCCCATCCCCATGATCAGGGCGTCCTTCAAGTAGTCCTAACGACGTGAAGGACGCCTCGATCATGCGCATCGTCACCACTCCTTGACATTGAGTGGTGTCGCTGGGATTGTGGCTGCGGCAGGCTTCCACGCCCACGGGGGTGCATTCATCCATGCGGTGGCAGGCTCATCTTTTCGTGCGCTCAGGCGTGTTCCGGTCCGCCATCGCGGCGGCGGTGGTCGTGGTTCTACTGTCCAATTTGGGCGGTAGCGGCATCAGTGGCCTCCCGGCTGGCGGCCGGCGCGAAGCCGCCCGGCCCGCGGCGGCGCCCTATCCGAAGGCCGGGAAGCCCGGCCAGCGTTGGGCTTCGGCGGCTGGCCAGCAGCAGTTGACCGGCAAGCCCGGCAACACCACCGTCTCGCCGTCGCTGCGGTCGAAGTACCCGCCGCACAAGCTGGATCAGAAGCCGCCGCGCGGGCGCAACGTGGCCAGCGTGACCGCGGCGCCGCCCGCGAAGGTTCGGGGTTTCGACCCGAAGGCGAGCCGGCTGCGGCCGGCGTCGCAAGGCGCCGGCACGCAGGTGTACGACAACGCCGACGGCACCCAGACCACCGTGCTCAGCACGCTTCCGGTCGATCCGAGTGCGGCCAGTGGCAGCATGTACGTGGTCCAGGATGGACCGTCTGTGCCCAACGGCGACACGTTGCGAGTCGGTCGTTCCGATGGCCACAGCGCGGCGTCCTATGTGAAGTTCGGGCTCGATCACCTCCAGCATCACACCGTCTACGGCGCGGCACTGCAGATCGCCAGCTACGACGCGCCGTCCTGCCGGGCCAAGCCGGTCTCGGTGCACCCGGTGACAGGTTCGTGGTCACCCGGCTCTGGTTACGCATACCCTGGGCCCGCCGTCGGTGGGGCGCTGGCGACGAAGTCGTTCGCGCACGGCTATATCGCGATTGGACAGTCACAGTCCGCCTGCCCGGCGGCGCCGGTGCTGTTCGACCTCGGCGGCGGTGGCCGGGCACTGGTGCAGCGGTGGGTAAGCGGGCAGCAGGCCAACAACGGCCTGTCGCTGCGCGCGTCCGAATCGGACAGTGGCGCGTGGAAGCGGTTCGCCGGTTCGGCCACGGCCAACCCGCCGCGGCTGTACGTCACGCACAGCCCGTACAACGCCTCGTACGCGATCCCCAACCCGGTGCCGGACCCGGCGGTCCTGCAGAACCGAGCCGGCAAGGTCAAGATCACCGTCACCAACAAGAGCGCGGAGGCATGGGCGCCGGGCAGCTACTACCTGGCATACCGCGCCTATAACGCGCAGACCGGCGCGCCGGTCAAGCAACAGCGGTCGGCGAACCTGACGCAGACCGTGGCCCGCGGCGCCCGGGTGACGCTCGACGCGACCATCGAGCCGTTGCCGCCCGGCAGATACCTCTTGGACTTCACCATGGTGCGCACCGGCGGGGCGGTGTTCACCGACCATCAGGTGCCGCCGGGCCGGATCGTGTTGCAGGTCTTCAACATCGCGCCGGTCGCGCAGGAGCTTTACCCGCCGCACGGCTACCAGACGCCTACGCTGACCCCGCAACTGTGGGCAACGGCGCTGGATATCGATGCCCCACCGGGCAGTGCCCTGCAGTACAAGTTCGAGGTGTGTGACCAGACGGAGACCGGCGGCGTGACCGGCTGCACGAACTCCGGCTTCCAGGCGAAGAACGCGTGGACGGTGCCGGCTGGCCGGCTCGTCTGGAGCAAGAACTACCAATGGCGCGCGATCATCAAGGACACGGAGGAGACCGAGACGGCGTATTCGGCGATCCTGACGGCGGTGCCGCAGCCGGAGATCACGTCGCGGATCGCCGCCGCACCGTACGGCACCCAGGACCGTGAGTTCGACGCCCAGGTGGGCAACTTCTCCACGGTCGCGGTGGACGCTACGGTCGTCACGGTCGGACCCGAGCTGAACGTGGTGCGCACCTACAACAGCCTCGACCCACGGCGCGACTCAGCGTTCGGCGCCGGGTGGATCACCCGGTACGACATGAAGCTCCAGCCGGACGACGACGGCTCCGGCAACGTGGTCATCACGTATCCGGACGGCCAGCTCGTGCGGTTCGGACGCAACGCGGACGGCACGTACGCGGCGCCGCCCGGCCGCACCGCGACGCTGACGCTGAACCCGGGCACGTCGTTCGTGCTGGCCGACAAGTCCGGCGCCAAGTACGAGTTCGGGCTGCCCGGCGCGACCACGCCCGGACTGCTGACGAAGATCACGGACAGCGCCTTCCGCGCGGTCAAGCTGACCTACAACACGTCCGCGAAGCTGGCCAAGGCGCAGGTCTCCAACAGCCTGACCAACACCGCCGGTCGCTCGCTGACGTTCACCTGGACCGGCAACCACGTCACCTCGGTGCGCACCGACCCGGTCGGCGGCACCGCGCTCACCTGGAACTACACATACGACGGCGACAAGCTGACCACGGTCTGCGCGCCCGACACGACCTGCACCCGCTACGACTACGGCAGCGGCTCGCACTTCCGCAGCGCCGTGGTCGACGCCAAGCCGGAGTCGTACTGGCGGCTCGGCGAGGCGGAGGGCACCGCCGCCGGCAGTGAGGTCGCGGTCAACCTCGGGAAGGACGCGGGTGTCTACAAGAACGTGACGCTGGGCGCGGCGGGCGCGCTCGCCGGCACCGACCACTCGGCCGCGACCTTCAACGGCACCTCGTCCGTGGTGGAGCTGCCGAAGGGCACGCTGAAGAAGACCCGCGACGTCGCGGTCGAGCTGTGGTTCAAGGTGAACCCGACCGGGCAGGCCGGGCCACTGCTCGGCTACCAGGACAAGGCCCTCGGCACGGCACCGGGCGCCGGCGTCCCGATCCTCTACGTGGGCACCGACGGCAGGCTGCGTGGCCAGTTCGCGACCGGCAAGATCGCCCCGATCGCCAGCAGTCAGCTCGTGAACAACGGGCAGTGGCACCACGTGGTGCTGTCCGCGACCGGCTCGACGCAGACCATGTATCTCAACGGGGTGAAGGTCGCCGACCTGACCGACGCCACGCCGGAGCACACCGCGCTCGGCTTCAACCAGATCGGGGCGGCGGCGGCCCAGCCGGTGCTGTCCTGGCCGCAGTGGGGCACCACCGTGCAGCGCCACTTCAACGGCGACATCGACGAGGTCGCGCTGTACTCGCACCCGATCGGACCGGCGGCCGTGGCGACGCACCACGCGTACGGCAGGGCCGCTGCCGACCAGCTCACCAAGGTGACCCTGCCGAGTGGCCGGGTGGCCGCCGAGGTCAGCTACGACGTCGGCGTGGACCGGGTCGACGAGTACACCGACCGGCACGGCGGCACCTGGAAGATCGGCGCGCCGACCGTGTACGGCGGCGACACCGACCTGCGCCGCGGCGTCCAGGTCCTCGACCCGGCCGGCCGGCCGAGCCTGTACGAGTACGACGCGCTGGCCGGACGGATGCTGCGCACCGGCACGCCGACCGGCATCAGCACCCGGGCGGAGGACCGCCCCAGCACGCCGACGACCCCGAGCCCGTCCCCGTCGCCCACCGTGTGCAACACACCCGACCCGGGTGACCCGGCGTTCTGCACGATTATCCCCGGCAACGCCGGCGGTCCGGTCTTCACGCCGATCAACTCCGAGTCCATGTCGGTCCGCACCTACTTCTACGACGACAAGGGCTACCAGAACAAGATCGTCAACGAGGCCGGCGACATCGTCGAGATGACCTACGACGCGCGCGGCAACGTGGCGACCAAGAAGACCTGCCGGCTGATCAACCAGTGCCAGACCACCTACCACACCTACCCGGCCACGGTCACCAACCCGCTCGACCCGCGCAACGACCTGCCCATCGAGACCCGTGACGGCCGCTCGGCGTCCGCCACCGACAACACCTACGTCACGAAGTACACGTATCACGGGACCGGTCAGCTGGCGCAGCAGATCAACCCCGACGGCAGCCAGGTCACGCACGCCTACACCGTCGGCGCCGAGGCGGCGAACGGCGGCAACCCGCCCGCCGGCCTGGTGATGACCACCACCGACCCCCGCAGCAAGGTCACGCGCTACCAGTACTACCACAACGGCGACGTCTACCGGATCACCGAGCCGAACGGGTTGGTCACCGAGTACACGTACGACGCGCTGGGTCGCAAGCTGACCGAGAAGCAGGTCTCGGACACCTACCCGGCCGGGCTCACCACCACGTACACATACGACACCGCGAGTCGGGTGCGCACCGTCACCGCGCCAGCGACGACCGACGCGGTGAGCGGCACCCGGCATCAGGCACAGACCGTCTACGACTACGACCCCGACGGCAACGTGCTCCGCACGACGGTGAAGGACCTGCTGGGCGGCGACCCCGAGCGGGTGACCACAGTGGAGTACGACGGGTCGGGGCGGCCCGAGGTCGCCGTCGACGCCGAGGGCGGCGAAACCCGGTACGGCTACGACCGGTTCGGCAACAAGACGTTCATGGAGGACGCGAACGGCAACCGGTACGAGTACGCGTACACGGCGCGGAACATGATGGCCGAGGTGCGGCTGCGCAACTGGAGCGGCGACCCCGCGGGCGCGCCGAGCACCGGCGACTACCTGGTGCTCCACGCGTACTCCTACGACCACGCCGGCCGGATGACCAGCGACACCGACGCGATGGGCCGCCGTCTGGAGTACGAGTACTACCAGGACGACCTGCTGCGCCGGATCGTGCTGAAGGGGTTCCGGAACGGGGACGGCAGCACCCGGGACTACGTCGTGGAGGAGAACACCTACGACGGCGCCGGCTACCTCATCAAGAAGGTCGCCGCGAACGGCACCACCATCACCGACTACACAGTGGACAAGCTCGGCCAGATCAAGCAGGAGATCACCGACAAAGGCGGGCTCGGCCGGGCCACCAGCTTCGATTACGACCCCGCCGGCAACGTGTCCAAGGTGACCCGATCCGGCCTGCCGTCCAACTACGACACCTTCATCTCCCCGGGGCAGGACGTCGTCAGCTACCTCTACGACGACGGCGGCAACATGAGCCAGGAGACCGTCACCTCGGGCACCGCCACCCAGGTCACCAAGTACGGGTACGACCGGCGGGGCGCGCTGGTCACGGTCACCGACCCCCGGGGCAATGTCACCCAGTACACCAACGACGAGCTGGGCCAGCGGATCCGCTCGGTCGCGCCGGCCGTGCCCGTGGAGAGCGACGGCGGACCCGCGCAGACGGTGAACCCGACGACCCAGATCGGCTACAACACGTTCGGCGAGGCGGTGGCGGTCCGGGACCCGCGCGGCAACGTCACCCGCGCCGAATTCGACAAGCTGGGCCGCCAGACCGCCGCTCTCGCGCCGTCCTACACCCCGCCCGGCGGGGTGGCGGCCAACCCGGCGGAGCGCACCGCCTACGACCCGCTCGGCAACGTGCGCGAGACCGTCGACCCGCGCGGCAACGTCACCCGGTACACCTACGACCAGCTCAACCGGGTGCTGACCCGCGACGAGCCGGCGACCACCAACGACGAGCGCGCGGTGTGGCGATACACCTACACCCGCACCGGCGAGGTGCTGTCGGTCACCGACCCGACCGGCGCCCGCGTCGAGACGACGTATGACGACCTCGACCGCCGGGTCACGCTGACCCAGGTCGAGCGGTACCCGGCCGGCAACCTCACCACCCGGTACGGGTACGACGACGCCGGCAATGTCACCACCGTGACGGCCCCGTCGGGCGCGGTCACCACCAACGTGTACGACAAGCTCGGCCAGCTCGTGCGCAGCACCGACGCCAACGGCGTCGTCAACCAGTACGGCTACGACCACGCCGGCCGGCGCGCCCGCGAGTCGGACGGCCTGGGACGGACCAGCCGGGTCGTTTACGACGGCTTCGGGCGGCGCGTCACCGACCGCGACTACGCCCCCGACGGCACGGTCCTACGCACCCAGACCTACGGGTACAACGCGGCCGGCAACCTGACCACCGCCAAGGACGCCTACGAGACGACCACCACCTACGACTACGACGCGCTGGGGCGGCTCACGTCACAGACCGAACCCACCAGCGCGGGCGCGTCGATCACCACCACGTTCGGATACGACGCGGCCGGCAACCGCACCCGCTACACCGACGGCCGGAGCAACGCGACCGTCTACACCTACAACGTGCTCGGGTTCCCCGAGTCCGTCATCGAGCCGGCCACGACCGCGCACCCGGCGGCGTCCGACCGCACCTGGTCCGTCGGCTACGACCTGGCCGGCAATCCGCTGAAGCTCACCGCGCCCGGCGGCGTGACCCGGGACCGCGCCTATGACGCGGCAGGCCGGTTGCAGTCCGAGACTGGTGTGGGGGCGGAAGCCGCGACGGCTGGCCGAGAGTTGGGCTATGACGCGGTCGGCCGGTTGACCCGGGTCAGCGCGCCCGGCGGTGACAACACCTACACCTACAACGACCGCGGCGCGCTGCTGTCGGCCGCCGGCCCGTCCGGCACCGCCAGCTTCGGGTACGACGTCGATGGCCTGCCGACGTCCCGCACCGACGCGGCCGGCACGGCCACCTTCACCTACCAGCGCGGCCGGCTCCACACCGTGAAGGACGCGGTCACCGGCGCCACCCAGACGCTCGGCTACAACGCCGCCGGCCAAGAGTCCACGGTGGACTACGGCAGCGGCCGGGTGCGGACCTTCGGATACGACAACTTCGGCCGGCTGAACTCCGACGTGCTGCGTAACACGGCTGGGCAGACGGTGTCCTCGGTGACATACGGGTTCGACCTGAACCACCACCTCACCGGGAAGACCACGACCGGCACGGCCGGCGCCGGGCAGCACACCTACGGGTACGACCTGGCGGGGCGACTCACGTCCTGGACCGGTCCACAAGGGACGACCGATTATGGGTGGGACGCGTCGGGGAACCGGGTGAAGGCCGGCACGAAGACCGCGACATTCGACGAGCGGAACCGACTGCTGTCCGACGGCGACTACACCTACAGCTACACCCCGCGCGGCACCCAGCGCACCCGCACCAGCTCGGGGCTGGTGGAGGAGTACTCGTTCGACGCCTTCGACCGGCTGGTCCAGGGCGGCGGTCAGGCGTACACCTATGACGGACTGGACCGGGTCGCGACCCGGGGCGGCACCGCGTTCACGTACGCCGGCCTGTCCGACGAGCCCGTCTCCGACGGCGCGGAACTCTACGCGCGAGGGCCCACCGACGAACTGCTGGCCGTTGCCGAAGGCAACGTCAAACGGATGACGCTGGCCGACGGGCACGGCGACGTGGTGGCCCAGTTCGACCCGGCGGATGGTGCACTGCCAGCGTTGTCGGACTCGGTGGCCTACGACCCGTTCGGTGCGCGCCTCCAGACCTCGGGGAGCACGCCGACCAACGTCGGATACCAGGGCGACTGGACCGACCCGGCCACCGGCCAGGTCGACATGGGCGCCCGCTGGTACCAGCCGACCACCGGCACGTTCACGTCCCGCGACAGCGTCACCTACCGCAGCGGCGACTCCATCCTCGCCAACCGCTACACCTACGCCGCCGGCGCGCCGCTCGACTTCGCCGACCCGGACGGGCACTGGCCGAAGTGGGTCCGCAAAGCGGCCGGCTTCGTCAACCGCAACGTCATCCAGCCGGTATGGTCAGCGACCGTCACGGTCGTGCGCTACGCCTGGTCCGGCCTCAAGACCGCCGCCAACTTCATCAAATCCGCGGCGACCTGGGTTTACGACAAGGCCAAGTCCGCCGTGAACTCCGCCATCGCGGCGACCAAGAAATACATCATCGACCCCGCGAAGCAATGGGCCGAGCGGCGGGCCGCGGAGATGCGCGCGGCCTATGAACGGGCCAAACAGGTCACCCGAGCCGCGAAGGCGGCCGTCTCGTACGCGGTCAAGAACTCGCCCATGATGGCGCTGGCCGCGGCCACCAAGCCGTTGCTGACCGGCATGTCCAAAGTAGTGTCCGCGGTCGCGAGCCTGCCGGCGCAGATCGTGTCCACCGTTCGCGATGTGGTGGTCGACGCGGCGAAGAGCGTGCAGGCCATCTACAGCAAGGCGGTCGAAGCCGCCGGCACCGTGGTGACGGCGGTGTCGAAGGCGGTGGAGTCGGCGTCGAACTGGGTGGTCGAACACAAGGCGGCGATCGCCGGCTTCGTGGTCGGCGGCATCGTCGGCCTGGCCTGCGGGGCGGCGATCGGCTGGACCGGCGTCGGCGCGGTCGCCTGCGGCGCCCTCGCCGGGGCGATCGGGTCGGCGGTCACCGGATACATGAACGGCCAGCGCGGCTGGGATCTCGTTGGCACCGCAGCGATGGGCGCCGTCACCGGCGCGCTGGGCGGTGCGCTCGGGTCGGTCGCCGGGCAGGCCATCGGTGCCGGCGTCCGCGCCGCCTCCGGCGCGATCAGTTCGGTGGCCGGCGTTGCAGTGCGTGCCGCCGCTAGTTCCACGCGCGCTGCGGGCGCGGCGATCCGGTCCGGCGGCGCCGCAGTTCGTAACGCGTTCAGTCGTGGTGGCAGTCCAGCCATCCGAGAGACACCGACAAAGCTGCACGCGTTCGGCAAGCCGCGCGAGCCGCGACTTGGCCAAGACTTTGTCGTCGGCGATGATGGTCTCGTGGTGCCACAGTCGGGTCCACTTCCGAGGGGCGCCTCAACCTTCGGGGATCCAGAGAAGGCTCCTCTTTCGGGCGCCTATCATTCTATTCCTGAGGGAACCGAACTGCCAGAAGGGCTTGCTGTCGTGGCTGATGGCGTAGACGTGATTCCGAATTCGCCGCACCCAGAGACACACCACTCTATTTACCCCACCCGACCGATGATGCCTGAAGAATTCATCGACGGGTTCAACAACCTGCCATGGACTAAGGTAGGGAATATTAAGAAGAAGAAAAAGTAGTCATGGATAAGCAAACAAAGCGTGCTTGGCTTGCTTTTGTGCAGGCGGAACAGCAATACCGTGAAAAGGCGGCTGCGCTAGCGGGGCCTGACTTGGTGCCCATGCTTCGAGAGGCGCTGGAGTATTTGCCGTGGCAGCGGCCGGCCTTGGCGATACTCGGAGGGAGCAGCGTCGAGCTAAACAAGGAATTGCTGCCTGAGTTGTTTCGACTCGCTCAAGTATCGCACTCTCTCATTGGTGAGGTGCGTCGGTGTATTCTGCGGATCCCGCCTGACGTGTTGGAGGTTGGGCTCGAGCCCCTCGTCCGTCGGTTGATAAGTGACCCGACTAGTGACGATGAAGCATACCGGCGAATCGCGGAGTTGCTGGCGGAGGCGGAGATCTGGTACCTCCTTCGGCTGCTTGTCAGGCATGCCAATGATTCGGATGATGTCGACATTAGGGAAGTCGCCGACGATTTTGCCGAGTTGGCTGCTGGTACAGATGAACGATAATTCAAAACGGGGGCCATAGCGCGTGCAAGTCAGTTCCCGGCGGGAACGGGACCGCTGATAATTGATTTGAGCGGGCTGAGCAGGTGCCGTGGCGCAGCGGAGTTCGTTCCGCGCGCCTCGTCGGGCTTGCTCGGGTGTTGGACCAGAGGACGTTTCCGAGTGGGGGACCTCCGCGCAGCATCGCGTGCTGTGATCACCGATTGGATAGCCGCTCAAGGTGTGTGGCAATTTGCCAACTATGGGACCTCGGGTCGCCACGCATTTCGGTGACACCCCTCCTGATACCGGCCACCTCATGATGCTGCGCAGATCTGACGCCGCGATGTCACCAAAATACCACCGCCATGCCGTTCTGGCCGACGCGAGATGGGGGTCCCATGCGACTCGTCGCACGCAAGAGAAACGCGACCACCGTTACTGTTCTCATCCTTGCGTTAATGTCCTTTGCTGTGATTACTAACGCCTGGGCGTCGCGGGCCGACGCCGGGGTCGTCAATCAGCTCGACATCGCTCCAGTGTGGTCGGTCCACCACACCGGAGAGCCGGTGCTCCTGACCACCGGTGTGCACCAGTACGTGGCCTACTACGACCACGACCTCTACCTCACGGTCGCGCATCGGCTCCTCCCCAGCACGGCTTGGTCGTACCGAAAGTTCACCGACATCCGGTCCAGCTGGCAGACGGAGGCCCATCACGCGATCGCCATGCAGATCGACAGCGGAAACCGGATCCACCTCACCGCGGCGATGCACGGGGAGGCGCTCAAGTACTACCGCATGACCTCTTCGCACAATCTCTCGTCATTCGCGAGGTATAGCTCGATGGTGGGCACCAGCGAGACCCAGGTGACCTATCCGAAGTTCCTCAAGGATCCTGCGGGCACCCTTTACTTCACCTACCGGTCCGGGGTCAGCGGGAACGGCACCCAGTTGATCAACCGGTTCGACGCCTCGATGGGTACCTGGGGCCGTCTGGTCAACAGATGGTTCGACGGAGCGGCGGCCGATCAGAGCGCCTATGTCGAGGGGCCGACCCTGGGGCCGGACGGCCACTTCCACGTCGTCTGGGTCTGGCGCAACTCAACCGACGTCAGCACCAACCACCACGTCTCGTACGCGAAGAGTGCGGATCTCGTTAACTGGACGACGGTGTCGGGGCAACCGGTCAGCCTGCCGTTCACTCCGACGACCTCAGGTGTGGTGGTCGACCCGGTTGGTGTCAACGGGGGACTGATGAACGGGTTCACCGAGGTCGGGTTCGACTCCAGCAACCGAGCCACCGTGACGTACATCAAGTACGACACCGCCGGGAACAGCCAGCTGTACAGCGCGCGATATCAATCCGACACCTGGAACATCGTCAAGGGCACTGACTGGGGCTATCGATGGAACCTGGCGGGAACGGGCGCGATCCCCTTCGACATCGTTCCATCGGGGGGCTTGTCGCCGAGCGACCAAGCTGGCACGCTCCAACTCGACTTCACCCACGTTCATTACGGTGTCGGCCGGCTCGTGCTCGACGAAACGACCCTCCAGCGCGTCGCGGTCCAGCCGGCGTCAGTCATCGAGCGGCGCTGGCCCAAGAGCCTGGACGAGCCGGAGACGGTGAACCCGCCGCGGCCGATGTCGGTCGACTGGATCGACGACGTCGGCGCTCCGGGCGGCTACGTCCTGCGGTGGGAACACGGGCCTATCAACGGTGACGCGGCGGTCCCCCAACCCTGGCCGGCCCCGACCATGCTCCGAGTTATCCGGCTCAACGGCGACGACCGGCCCTTCACCTCGGACAATCTCGCTCGCGGTGCTGCGGTCACCCACTCCAGTTCGTACGAGTCGCCTGCGTGGGGCGCCGCCAGGCTGGTTGACGGGAAGGTGTTCCCGGCTCCCGGGAGTGGCGGTTACTCAAGCTCGGGCTCGCCCACGGTCGATCACGCCGAGTGGGTGACCGTCAACCTCGGTGCCCCCCGTACGGTCAATGCGGTCTCGTTGTTCCCCGCAACTGGGGAGGGCTATGGGATGCCGGTGGACTTCACGGTCGAGACGTCGACCGACAACGTCACCTGGACGACGCATGTGCTGCGCACGGACGCGCCGTTGACGGCCGGCCAGCAAGACTTCGCGCTGTCGCCGACCCCGGCCACATACGTCCGGGTCAACGCGACATCGCTACGGGCCAATCCCGCGGACAACGGCCAGTACCGCCTGCAACTAGCGGAACTGCAGGTCTTCGAAGCGGCGAACCGCGCTGAGGGTTCGCCGGTGTCAGCGTCCAGCAGTTACGAGGCCAGTGGTTGGAGTGTGGTCAAGGCGGTGAACGGTGTCACCGCCCGCAGCGACGGCGGATGGTCGAGCAACGGCAATCTCACCGTGAACCACCAGGAGTCCCTCACCGTCGATCTCGGTGCCCCGGCCTCGGTGAGCCGGGTCAACCTGTATCCGGCGGCCAGTGGGAACTACTACCCGCTCAGTTTCACGATCCAGGTGTCGGAGGACGGCACCAGCTGGACCACCGCCACCACGCGGACGAACGAACCGGTGCCCGCAAGCTATGGATCGTACGGTTTCGCGCCGCGGACCGCGCGTTACGTGCGCCTGACCGCGACATCGCTGCGCCAATGGTCAGGTGACGGCAACAAGTACCGAGCCCAGCTGGCGGAGTTCGAGGTAAGGCCATAGCTCGTCCGTGCCGTCGTCGCGCTGAGGCATCGTCGAGTTACTCCTTGACATCGAGGGTGCTCACTGAGAACGTGGCTGCGGCAGGCTTTCGCGGCCAGACGGGGGTGCATCATGCGAAGGCGTCCTGGTCCTCTGTGGATGTTGAGCCCTGTTCTCCTCCCGCTACGACATTCCAGCAGCGGGAAGCCGCACTCGCGATTTCCACTGTGGATGCCGAGGCCTTGCTGACCCGATGACCATGCGATGGGGAGGAAGCTGTGACGGTGGTGCGAAGACGCCCGTGGACGCGGGCACTCGTTGGATTGTCGGCATTGGTCGGAGCTCTGGTGGTGGCGCCGCCAGCGGCGCCGGTGCTGGCCGACGCGGCCGGCCGGGGCGGCGACTTCGTGCGGCTCGCGCCGTCGGGGGCGCTGCTGGAAACCCGGACCGGCGTCGGCGCGAGCGCCGGACTGAGGGGCCCTGGGAGCAAGACCACATTTCCGGTGCTCGGCGTCGGTGGCGTGCCGGCCAGCGGCGTCCGTGCGGTCATGGTCGACATCACGGCGATCGCGCCGTCGGCGAACACGTACCTGACGCTGTACCCGGACAATTCAGCCGACACGACCCCGCCTGCCCTGTCGACGGTCAACGTTGATGCCGGCAAGACGCTGTCCAACTCGGCGGTGGTGGATGTCGGCGCGAACGGCCGGCTGACGGTGTACAACGCTGCCGGGAATACGCACATCGCGGTGGACGTGCAGGGATACTTCACCAGCAGTGTCGGTGCCAGCGGCGGCGGGTTCGTGCCGGTTACCCACACCCAGGTGGTGGATACCCGGAGCGGGCTGGGCGGCTCGACCGGACCGATTCCGGCCGGTGGCACGCGCGACTTCACGCTTACCGGCGGTGTCGTGCCGGCGGACGCCTCCGCGATCCTCTTGGACGCGGTCGTCGTTGTCACCAGCCCACAGGTGGGGAACTGGCTGGCCGTCTATCCGACGGGGAGCCCCAGTAACCGCAGTGTTATGGATTACCTGCCAGGCGCCACCGCCCACGGAATCTCGGTGCGGCCGAACGCGAGCGGCCAGGTCACGTTCGTGAACGGCGGCGCGAGTGCTTCGCCGATCCATCTGGTGCTCACCGTGCAGGGCTATTTCACACCCACCCCTGCGTCGGGCGCCGGGTTGCGCACGGTGGCGCCGACGGTCATGTTGGACACGCGCACGGGCGGTGGCGCGGCGCTACCCCCGGACGGCATTGTGGACGTGCAGATCGGCGGCCGGCTCGGATTGCCGACCCGCGGCATCGCGGGCGCCGTCCTCAACCTGACCGTGGTCGGCCAGACCGAAGTCGGCTATCTGCGTGCGTGGCCCCTGGGCGGCCCGGAACCGGCCGTCTCGCTGACCAACTATCCGGCCGACACCGGCCCGCGCGCGGGCGTCGCGGTCGTGAAGCCGGGCGCCGAAGGCAAGATCCGTATCCGGAACGTGAGTACGGGCTCCACTCACCTCATCGTCGGTCTTCAAGGGTGGTTCGCGGACCCGTTGCCGCCGGTGCAGCCGACGCAGAACGCGCGGGTGGTGGTGCGCCAATCGACACCGACGGGAGGAGCCGCACACGGATCGGTGGAGTACGCCTTTGTGAACAACCTGGGTGTGCTGCAGCATGGTCGGCAGGAGAACCCGAACTCCTTCGGCAATGTGGTGTGGGCGTCGCTGCCGGGAAACGAGCAGTTCACCGGCCTACCGGCGATCGGGCAACTCGCCGACGGCAGAGTGCAGATCACGGCCCAGGCGACCGACAGCAACCTGTCCACACTCACGCAGTCGGCCGTAGGCTCGCCGGGCTGGGGCTCGTGGACGTTGGTGGGCGGCTCGATGGCCTCGTCACCCACCGCGGCGAGACGCGGCGCCGTGCCGCTACTGTTCGCCGTGGATACGGATGGCGCGCTGTGGGTCTACGAGCAGACCGGCACGAGCCCGTACTGGCGCAGCCTGGGAGACGCCGACCTGGTCGGGCAGGTGGCGGTTGCCGAGGCGCGGGACGACGGCCTGCACGTGGTCGGTATCGACACGGCGGGCGCGGTGAAGGCGGCGAAGTACCGTGCGGACACCACGCTCTCCACGTGGACCAGCCTCGGCGGCACCGGGATCACCGGTCTACCAGCGGTGGTGTCCTACCCGGGGTACCGGCTGGGCGTGTTCGTGCGCGGCGCGGACGGGATCGTGGTGTTCAAAGAGGAGGACACCGCGGGCGCGTTCCCAGCGGCGTGGTCGCCAGTCGGTGATCTGGTGACGACCGGGTCGCCACAGGCGATCCTGGACCCGGTGTACGGCCGGACCGCCGTGGTCGCCCGAGCGGCCAGCGACAGCCGGGTGCACGTGGTGTGGGAGACGGCGGTCGCCTCGCGTACCTGGGGCACCTCGACCGACCTGCCCTGGGGCGCGATGGCCACCGACCCCACGGTGGCCGACTACCGGTACACGAACGGGCAGAGCTGGATGATCGTTGCCCGGGATCTGAACGGCGATGTCCGATACGCCCTGCGCGACACGCCGCCATCCGCCGGCGCCGTCGCTCAGCCCGCGGCGACGCCGAGCTTCACGACCGGCGTGCTCGAGACACCCGCCGACAGCAAGTAACCAAGGCGTCCTCCATGTCGTTAGAACGACATGGAGGACGCCCTTGGTCAGGGGCGGGGGTGAAGGAGGACGACGACGTCGTGGGCGATGGGGGTGGGCTCCACGCGATACGGCGCCAGTGCCGCGGTCCACGCGCGCTGCTCGCCGCCCGCGATGTGAGAGCGCACAAGCCACACTCGGCCGATCCCGCCAGCGTCGGCGTGCCGTCGTTCCGCCTCTGCCAGGGCGGCGCGGATCGATGCCGCAGTACGAATCTTCGTGATCACGATTCCAGACTGCGGCGGGTACGCCGGTCGCCAACCGATGGCCAGATCCGTGGTGCGTTCCAGGCCGGGATCGTCGCGGGTCCAGTAGAACGCGAACCCGAGACTGCCGAGCGCGCTGACCACGACGACGTCGCCGGGCCGCCATCGCTCTTGCACATACCGCGTCGCCGTGCGGAGGTCTTCGGTGCCGGGGTCGTCGGTTCGCAACCACTCGCGGTTCGGGTATGCGTATCCGGCGAGGGCGACGACCACCAGGATCGCGGCGGCGGTCCGCGCCACCGTAGCCGTGCCAGGCGCCATCCGGGCGCTGGCCGCGGCGGCGAGGATCAGCACGCCGGCGACACCGATGCCGGACAGCGCGGCCAGCAGGATCAGCAGGAAGTGCGAGGTGCGCAGGTCGAGCAGCGGGTATGCGCCGGCCAGGCCGAGCACGACCAGCGCCGCGGGCACTCCCGCTGCCGCGAGCGCGGTCGCCGGCCGCCCGGTCCACGCGATTACGAGCACGCCGAGCGCGGCCAGGGCAAGCACCAGCGGCCAGGGCGCGCCCAGATACGGCTCCAGCTCGTTGAGCCGCCGGTTCAGGTATCCGGGCAGGTCACCGAGGCTCGGGAAGTACCCCGCCCAGTAGTCCTGAAGGGAGTCGGTGCGCCCGCGCACGGTCACCCCGAGGTAGATCCCGAGCACCGCGGCGCCGGTCAGTGCGCCGGCCACCGTCACCTCGGCGAGCCGTCGCCACTGCCGTCGGGCCACGGACACCACCACCAGGCCGGCGATGGCGCACGGCGCCACGACCGCCGTCGTATGGCTGATCAGCATCCCGGCCGCCGTGGTCGCCAGGATGGTGGCCAACCGGGCCCGGGACCAGCGCGCCTCGGCGCGGGCCACGAGCAGCAGGAGCAGCAGCGCCACGGCGGCGTCGGCCGTGTATTGCTTCAGGTCGTGCCGGGCCTGCTGCGCCGGCGGCAGCAGCGTGGCGGCGCCAGCGGCCAGCCCCACCAGTACGCCGTCGAAGCGGGACTTCCACGCGAGTGTGCGGCCGAGCGCGTATCCACCCAACACCCCGCCGACGATGAAGGCGAACGGCACGAGCCGCAGGTACTCCGGGTCGGGGACGAGGCGCAGCAGCAGCGTCCAGCCCAGCGGGGTGGAGGCGGTGACGAGCACCGGGTCGGAGAGGGGCAGCCGGACCGAGAGGGCCACCCACGCCTCATCGAGCCAGTACGGGGTGCGAAGGATGGCACCGACGTCGTTGATGGCGACCACTAGGACGGCGAGCAACCCGACCGCCGCGGCGTCGGGCAGCGTGCGCAACCAACGCGCACGTGCCGGAACGGTCGGAGGCACCGGCTCGGTGGCCGCGGTCAGCGTCGCCGTGCGCGCCGGCTCAGCCGGATCCGCGTGATGATCCACAGTGCCTCGACACCGTCCCATGCGGTGATCTTCTTGCCCTGCTCACGACCGCGCGCGCGGTAGGAGATTGCGATTTCGTACGGCCGGTAGCCCCACTTGAGCAGCTTCGAGGTCGCCTCGGCCTCCATGCCGAATCCGGCCGACTTGATGTCGAGGCTGCGGTAAAGGGCCAGCGGCATGAGCTTGAAGCAGGTCTCCAGATCGCTGATGTAGCAGTTGAACAGCACGTTGGCGAAGGTCGTCACGGCCCGGTTGCCCATGACGTACCAGAACGAGAACGACGAGTGGCTGCCGAATGTACGGGTGCCGTAGACGACCTCGGTCTCGCCCGCGATCACCGGGGCGAGCAGCTTCGGGATCTCCTCCGGCGAGTATTCCAGGTCGGCGTCGCAGATGATCATGTAGTCGCCGGACGCCGCCTCGGCCGCCGTACGGATGGCCGCGCCCTTGCCCTGGTTGCGCTCGTGGGTCAGAACCCGCGCCCGGGGGTCGTCGATGGTTGCCAACACCTCGGCCGTGCCGTCCATGCTGCCGTCGTTGACGATGACCAGTTCGAAGTCCACGGGGTATGCCACGTTGAGCACCCGCTTGACCGCTACTGCGATGGTCGACGCCTCGTTGTAGACGGGCATCAGAATAGAGAGCTTCACCATTGCCCCTCGGGAGTTTGCCGCGCAGACCTTACCAGCCGGGAGGCATCGGCGGCGCCCCGCGACTTCGCACAAAGATCGGCAGATTACCATATGTTTGGCGCGTCAGCTACGCGAGGGGCGCCCTCATCGCGGGCCCGCGCCCTGAAGATGGCACGATCAAGGCATGACGTCGCTGCTGAGCCTGGACGACGTGCGGGCCGCCCGCGACCTGCTCGCTCCGGTCGTCCGCACCACCCCGCTGGAGCCGTCGCGCCCGATCTCCGCGACCATCGGCGGCCCGGTCCTGCTCAAGTGTGAAAACCTCCAGCGCGCCGGGTCGTACAAGGTGCGCGGGGCTTACGTCCGGATCGCCCGGCTATCACCCGAGGAGCGGGGCCGCGGCGTCGTCGCCGCCAGCGCCGGCAACCATGCCCAGGGTGTGGCGCTCGCCGCCGGGCTGCTCGGCGCCGCTTCCACCGTCTTCATGCCGGTGGGCGCGCCCATCCCGAAAGTGTCCGCCACCAAGGGATACGGCGCGCGCATCGAGTTCGCCGGCACCACAGTGGACGATGCGCTCGTCGCGGCCCGGGAGTTCGCCGAAAGCACCGGTGCCGTGCTGATCCACCCCTTCGACCACCCGGACGTGATCGCCGGACAGGGCACCGTGGCGCTGGAGATCCTCGAACAGTGCCCCGACGTGCGCACTATCGTCGCCGGACTCGGCGGTGGCGGATTGCTCTCCGGCATCGCGGTGGCGGCCAAGGCGCTGCGGCCTGACGTGCGCGTCATCGGGGTACAGGCGGAAGGTGCTGCGGCGTATCCGCCGTCGCTGCGTGCCGGCGCGCCGGTGCGTCTGTCGCGATTGGACACCATCGCCGACGGCATCGCGGTGGGCTGCCCGGGCGACCTCACCTTCGCCCACGTCAGCAAGCTCGTGGACGATGTGGTCACGGTGTCCGAGGAGGACATCTCGCGGGCGCTGCTGATGCTGCTGGAGCGCGGCAAGCTGGTCGTCGAGCCGGCGGGCGCGGTCGGGGTGGCAGCGCTCATGTCCGGCGCGGTCACGGTCGAGACACCTGCCGTGGCGGTGCTGTCCGGCGGCAACATCGACCCACTCCTGCTGCTACGCGTCATCGAACACGGTCTGGCGGCGGCCGGGCGGTATCTGCGGTTCACCGTGCGCTGCGGTGACCAACCTGGACAGTTGGCGTCGCTGCTCGCCCTGATCGCCGAACACCGCGCGAACGTGGTGGATGTGCAGCATCAGCGGCTGAGTCCGCGGCTGCGGTTGGGCGAGGTGGAGGTGGCGCTGTCCGTGGAGACCCGCGGTCCCGAGCACGCCGAGAAGCTCATCACCACCCTCCGCGCCAGCGGCTACGAAGTCACCTTCCGCGCGGCCTAGCCTCCTTTGGGCAGTGCGGTGTCGTACCCGGCTCCTACACTCGGACGACATCAGCTGTCTACAAAGGAGAGCGCACATGTCTCTGGCTCGCTATATCGTGCTGCCGATCGGTGCCACGATCGCCCTGATTCTGGTCGCTACGCCCGCGACCGCCGCGCCGGCGGTGACGGTCTACGAGGGTGCGCATGCCGGCTTCGAAAGCCCCGATGGCCGGCAAATGACCGTCGACCTCAATCGGGTCAACGGCCAAGCGACGCTCGATGTCGAGTGGTCCACGCATTCCTGCGACGCCGAGCAGGCGCCTCGCACGTGCTCGTGGGTGTCCCGCACGGCATACGACGTCGAGCCGGCCTCGTCTCGGTTGTCGCTGCGCCGCGCCGCCGTCACCGCCGACCTGGTGTATGACGAATCTCGGCGCACCTGCACCTACACGCCGGCGGAGGAGGGGGAGGAGGAAACCTGCGCCGAGGTCGTGCGCTCCGTCGGCGCCGCGCGGATCGAGCTGGCCTGGACCGCGCGTGGCGATGTGACGCAGGAGTCCTACGAGGACAGCGAGGGCCGGCTCCACTTGACCTGGCGCACGGGCGCGGAGGCGTCCGGCACCGCGTTCGGCGAGCGATACCCCGTCGAGCAGAGCCTGATCACACAGCTGAGCCGCACACTGGTCTACGAGTCCGCGTAGGCATCGTCGCCGTTTCGTCCGGGGAACCGTCCATTTCGGGCGGTTCCCCGGTTCCGTATGACGTCCGGCGCGGGCGAAGCTACCTGTGGTGATCGAGGCGGGCAGGTATGTCCGATACTGAGGTTCTCGTCCTCACCGGTTGTGATCGGGGTTGCACTGAGGGGAGTCAAATCCATAGAGTCACGCCGCAGCTACGTACGGGGGAGGGTTTGTGGCCAAGCGGCTCGTCAGTGGTGTGCGCTCAGGTGCGGCGGTGGTGATCGCGCTGACCGTCGTCTCCGTGGTGGGTGGATCTAATCCTCGTCGTGCCACAGTGGACGTTGGGGCCCGCAACGAAGTGATGACGCTGCGCGCGGCCACCCTGGCTGTGGCTGGGTGCACTGCGGGTATGGACAGTGACTACAACGGGGATGGCGTGCGTGACATCGCGATCGCCGACCCCGAGGCCGTCGTGAGCGGCCACGACAAGGCTGGTCTGATCCGGGTGGCGTACGGCGGCACGGGCACGGTGCAGACCATCACGGAAAGCACCGCCCGGACACTGTCCGGATCGGAAGCGGGCGATCGGTTCGGTCACGCGCTGGCCACCTACGACGTGAACCGGGATGGCTGCAGCGACCTCGTCGTCGGTACACCCTATGAGGATCTCAACGGGTTGGCCGATGTGGGTTCGGTATACGTGCTGCTGGGCGCGCCGGGCGGGTTGACCACCGGTGTCGAGTCGTTGACCTGGCATCAGGAGGTGGGCGCGACCGCGGACACCGTTGAGGTCGGCGACCAGTTCGGCTACTCGGTAGCGGCGGGGCAGATCGCCGCAGGGGAGGGCTATCTGGTCATCGGGGCGCCGGGCGAGGATTTGGGAACCGCCGTGGACGCCGGGCTCGTGCACTACATCCGGGGGACCGTCAACGTGGGCATCGACCAGGCGCTGACCGGCACGACCGACAGCAATGAGACCAACGACAGGTTCGGATTCTCCGTGTCCGGCTCGCCTGAGCACATCGTGGCTGGACGTCCCGGTGAGGGTGTGGATGCCGCGGGGTTCGCTGGTGCTGTCGGTGTCTACACCCACGATCTGCTGTCGGGCAAGCCGAAGCTGATCGGCGACGTGAAGTCCGGTAATCCACAGGCTGACGAGTACTTTGGCAAGTCCACATCGGTCGTCGTGTACCGCCCGGCGGGTGCGCCGGTCGGCCATCGTGGCTCGCTGATCGCGGTTGGTGTGCCCGGCACGGATTGGCAGCCATCAGCGGGAGTGATTGCTCGCGACGCGGGAGCGGTGGAGATATACGAGGCGACGATGACGGGCGTCGTGCGTGTCCAGCCGGTGTGGGATCAGGCGGTAGCGGGTCCCACCTCACCACGACCGGGACATGTGACCAACTATCAACAGGACGGCGCCTACTTTGGTGAGCGGGTCCGCCTGTTCAACAGCAATCCTGGGGCGGAAGCCACGTCCCAGTCGGTGCTGCTGGCGGTAGGCGTCCCGGGCTGGGATGCCCAGGGCACTCTGGACGCCGGCAAGGTGCGCGTGCTGTTCCCCACGGTGGCTGAGGGACCCACGACGATTGCGCGGTCGACTGCCAGCTTGCCAGGGACGCCAGTAGCGGCGGAGCTACTTGGTACCGCGCTTGGCGCTTCTGGCCAGCACCTGTATCTGGGCAGTCCTTACGGCAACCCCGCTGTCTATGCGCTGCCATGGTCTGACCTGGCGATCGGCACGGTGACACCCACGCTTGTGTGGAAGCCCGGTGCGGGTGGCATTCCCCCCGGCGAGGCCGCGTTCGGCGCGGCGATCGGCTGACGACGGTCATGGGCGAGCAGATGGCTACGGGGAAGGGACGCACGATGACGGGGCGACTGCGTGGGGCCGGAATGACGGTGGCTCTGGCGAGCTTGATGGCTGTGTTCGCGGTCGTCAACCAGCCTGCCGAGCCGGCACCGTTGCGACCGGACGACATGGTCCCGGTCGCCGAGGAAAGACCCATCCGGCAGACGGAGGCCGAGGCGCTCGCCGAGGCTGCGGCCACCGGTCATCGAGTGGAGATCGGCGCGTTCCGGGGCGAGAGCCGGGAGGTGTATGCCAACCCGGATGGCACCACCACGGCGGTGGAGCACGCCCAGCCGGTACGGGTGGTGCGTGACGGTCGTTGGGTCACCGTTGACGCGACGCTGGAGCGTCGCCCGGACGGCTCACTGACCCCCAAGGCCGCGACGTTGGGGTTGCGACTTTCTGGTGGCGGGAACGCTCCGCTCGTCCAAGTCGAGCGTGGTGGTCGCCAGATGACGCTGGACTGGCCCGGCGCCCTGCCACCGCCCACAGTGGAGGGCGACCGCGCGACGTATGCCGAGGTGCTCCCGGGTGTTGATTTGGTGGTCAACGTCTCGGTGACCGGCTTCTCGCATGTGCTGGTGGTCAAGACGCCGCAAGCCGCGCAGCACCCGGAACTCGCCACGCTCGACTTCGAGCTGAGCGCCAGCGGTCTCGCCGTGCGGAAGACCGCGACGGGCGGCCTGGCGGCTGTCGATACGGCGTCGGGCGGCACCGTCCTGGAGGCTGCCGCGCCGATGATGTGGGACTCCGGGCCGCCCAACGCCACCGCATCGCGCGCGGCGGATCCGGATCCGACAGCGGCCGTTACGGAGTCACCGCCAGCGGCTCGCACCGCCCCGATCCAAGTTGCCCTGCGGGAGGGCGGGTTGAGCCTGACACCGGATCGGGCGATGCTCACCGATCCTGGCACGCGGTGGCCGGTCTACATCGACCCGGTCTGGCAGGACACCCGCAACAGCGGTTGGGTCATGGTGTCGAGCGGCCATTCCACGGCCCGGAAGTGGCAGTTCGGCGATGAGGGCGTCGGAGAATGCCCGGTGTCATCGGGAACCTGTAACGGTACGGGCATCAAGCGGCTCTTCTACGCGTTGCCGACGCCCTACTCCGGACGGTCCATTCTGAGTGCCCAGTTCAAGGTGACGATGGTGCACACCTACAACGGATCGGCCAAGGGCGTCTCGCTCTACCGCGCCGGTGGCGGCATCAGCTCGGCGACCAACTGGGAAAACAAGCCCGCCCTGAGCGAATTGCAGCAGACCATCTCGCCGACGGGCACGCAGAGCTCCTGTACCGCGACGAACCAGAACGTCGAGTTCAACGCCACGGCTGCGGTGCGAGAGGCGGCTTCGCGGAAATGGGCGACGACGACGTTCGGCATGCGGGCCGTTGATGAGGGCGACTTCACCGCGTGGAAGCGGTTCTGCGGAAACGCCATTCTCTCCGTGCATTACAACCGCGCGCCGGCAACGCCGAAGCAGTCCGAGCTCGGGCTGTCGCCGGGCGGGTCCTGCATCTACGGGGAGACCCGCCCATACGTGGACGTGCCACCCCGACTCACGGCGATCCTGCGCGACCCGGACCACGCCGCGCCACACACCGAGAAGCTGACGGGTGAGTTCAAGATCTATTGGAATACGGCCAGCGGCGCCACGGTCACCCGGACTTATCAGACAGGTCAAAAGGCGAGTGGCTCGATCTTCAGCATGGTGGTGCCGGCCGATGTTCCCAAGGATGCCGTCCTCGCCTGGGAAGTGCGGGCGAGTGACGGCGAGACGTGGGGACCATGGAGCTCCGACGGCGCCCAGACCAGGTGCGAGTTCGTCATCGACTCCGATGTGCCCACCGCGCCAAACATCGTGTCCATGGAATATCTGCCAGCCAAGGGAACGTGGCCATGGTCGGAGTGCAATCCAGAGGATGAACAGTCTGCCTCACTGGGGGGCATCGGTATCTATGGCACGTTTGTCTTCGACTCAGACTCGACGGATGTCGTCGAGTATCGGTATGGCTTCGGCAGCAACGCGTCCCCGAACAATGTTCTTCGGCCGTCCGCCGACGGCGGGCCGGTGACCCTGCGTTGGATGCCGGAAACTGATGGCCCCATCCAGTTGAACGTGGTCGCGGTGGACCGAGCGGCCAGGACCACCCAGGCGATGTGCTGGATCCAGGTCGCCACCAGGTCTCCCGTCGCGCAATGGGGTCTTTCGGACTCTGCCGGTTCAAGCTCGGCCGCGGATACCGGTGGTCACCATCCGGCCGTCGCCGGGGCCGGCGTCACCTTCGGAGCGCCTGGTCCAAGCCGTAATTCGCGCACCGCGGCCACCCTGACCGGCGCCACCGACAGCTACCTCGCCACCACCAACGTCGGGCTTGTGGATACCAGGAAAGGCTTCTCGGCGAGTGCCTGGGTGCGATTGACCGACGACACACAGGATCGCACCGTCGTGAGTCAGGACGGCACGGGAGAACCCGGGTTCACGCTCGGCTTCGACGGGGCGAGCAAGAAGTGGACCTTCGATATTCCCGCGATGGACGTGGAGTCCTTGGGCACGTGGGTGGTATCGGGTGGCCCGGTCGTCAAGGGCGTCTGGACCCATCTGACAGCCGCGTACGACGCGGAGACGCGGGCCATGAGGTTGTACGTGAACGGCGTGCTTCAGCCGCCGGCCCAGCGTAGTTCGGAGTGGCGGTCCAGGGGAGCCGTACAGATTGGGCGTCGGGTAGCCAAGAGCGGTTACACCGACCGTTGGGCCGGGGATCTCACCGACGTCATACTGTTCGACCGGGTCGTGGTGGCCCGCGAGGTGAAGGAACTGTCCACGCTGGCGCCCATCCGTCGGGCGTACTGGCCGCTCAACGAGGTATCGGGAGACCAGAGCCCGGAATACGACGGCGGCACCGATCTGACGTTGGCCGGCGGTGCGCAGATCTACGCTCCAGATCTGGAGACGGACCCGCTGGCCGTGCCGGCCCTGGTGGGCCAGGGACACATGCAACTGGACGGCGTCGATGACCACGCCACCAGCGGCGCGCCGTCGGTCAAGACCGACGAGAGCTTTACGGTGACGGCTCGGGTGCGTCTCGCGGCTCTTCCCAATGGTCGGGCGATGACGGTGCTGGCGCAGGGCGGTGCGCACCGCAGTGCCTTCGTCATGCGGTGCAACACGGCCGGTCAATGGGAGGTCGCGCTTACCACAGCTGATGAACCCACCGCCACAGCGACCTTGTTCCCCAGCGGCATTCCGGTGAACGCCGATCAGGCCGGCCAGCACCTCGCGCTGGTTTACAACGCGTTCAACAACGAGGTGAAGTTCTACGTCGACGGCCAGCTCACGGGTGCTGCGGCCGGCACCTACCTCACCTGGAACGCGCCCGGTGCTCTTCAGGTAGGCCGGGTCTTCCGGGAAGGCATCTTTGGCGATTACTTCCCCGGCGTGATCGACGATGTGCGCGTATACAGCGGCGTCGCGGACGAAACATTCGTGCAGCGCCTCGCGCAGCCAACCGAGCAGCCCGAGCTCTAGCCGACCATCGAACGGAGCGGAGTGCCATGTTCTCACGTATAAGCGCCTCCCGACGTTTCCGGCGTCGTATGGTGCGGCCGGTCGCGTGGTTGGCGGCAACGGTGATGAGCGCGAGCCTTCTACAAGCGGTAACCCCGCCCGCGAACGCCGCCCCGCCGGACAACGGCCCTGCGGTCAACGTTGGCAAGCCGGCGCGGGGAGGTCCGGCGCCCAAAGTGAAGCCGCGCAAGGCGGAGCCCGCGGGTGCGCCGCCGGTGGCGAGCTGGCCTGCGGCCGGCGCCGCCGTTCTCGACGTAGCCACCGCACGACGCGGCGCGGCCACCACCACGCGAGTGGGCGGCTTGCCGGTCGCAGCCACGGCCATTGCGGGCGCCGCCGCTCCGACCCGCGTGCGCGTCGAGGTGATGGATCGGCGACGGGCCACCAAGGCCAATGTCGACGGTGCGCTTGTTCGGGTGACCCGGGCGGACGGCGACACGCGTGCCGGTCGGGTTCGGCTCACGCTGGACTATCGGGAGTTCGGGGCGGCGTACGGCGGTGACTACGGCTCCCGCCTTCGGCTCGTGCGGCTGCCGGAATGCGCGCTGACGACGCCGGAGCGCTCTGAATGCCGGCCGAAGCCGGTGCCCACCACCAACAACACCGAGTCCGACACGCTCGCCGCGGGCGTGGAGACCAATGGCGCCAGTGGAACGCTGTTCGCCGTCGCCGCGACCGATGCGTCATCGCAGGGCACCTACGCGGCGACGAAGCTGTCGCCATCGTCGCAGTGGAGCGTCGCGCCGTCGACCGGCGCCTTCACTTGGTCGTACCCGCTCCGGATGCCGCCGGTGCCGGGCAGCAACGCACCCGCCATCTCGTTCGCCTACTCCTCGCAGACCGTCGACGGGCGTACCGCGGCGACGAACAACCAAGGCTCTTGGGTCGGTGAAGGGTTCAGCTACGAGCCCGGATACATCGAGCGCCGGTACAAGCCGTGTGCCGACGATGGCCATACCGGCACCGCGGATCTGTGCTGGGCGTACGACAACGCCATCATCATGCTCAACGGGCGCTCGACGGAACTCCTCAAGACGGACAACGGATGGCGGTTCGCCAACGACGACGGCAGCAAGGTCGAGCGGCTGACCAACACGGTCAACGGCGACAACGACAATGAGTACTGGCGGATCACGACTGCCGACGGCACGCAGTACCACTACGGCCTCAACCGGTTGCCGGGCTGGTCGGCCACCAAGGAGGAGACCGCGTCGACGTGGACCGTGCCGGTGTTCGGCGACGACAGCGGCGAGCCGTGCTATGACGCCACCTTCGCGAACGCTCACTGCCACCAGGCGTGGCGCTGGAGTCTCGACTATGTCAAGGACGTCCACGGCAATGTGGCGTCGTACTTCTACGAGCGGGAGATCAACTACTACGCCCGCGGCGCCCGTACGGATGTCAACGGCGTGGCCTACCACCGCGCGGGATGGCTGAAGCGGATCGATTACGGCCAGCGTGACAATGGCGTCTACACCACCAACGCGCCGGCCCGGGTGCAGTTCACCACCGCGGAGCGGTGCTTGGAGGCAACCGGCTGTGGACCGGGCGACCTGAACGACAGCACCGCACTCCGCTGGCCCGACGTGCCCTGGGACCGTAACTGCGCCGCCAACAGCAAGTGCAAGACCGATCAGGTGGCGCCCACCTTCTGGACCCGCAAGCGGTTGACGAAGATCACGACCGAGGTGCGGTTCGGCGGGGCCTGGACACCGGTTGATTCATGGACGCTGAACCACCTGTTCACCAACAACGCCGACGCCAGCCGGAGCCTGTGGCTACACACGATCACGCACACCGGCCACGTCGGTGGAACGGCCGCGCTGCCGGCCGTCACGTTGAACAGCCTGCAACTGCCCAACCGGATCGACATCGCAGGCGACAACATCTCGGCGCTCATCCGCCCCCGAATCGCGACCGTCTACACCGACGCGGGCGCGCAGGTCGACGTCAACTACGCGCCGGCCGACTGTGCCGCCGGGTCGCTACCAACCGCGGGCAACAGCACGAAGCGGTGCTACCCGGTCAGGTGGAATCCGGTCAGCAGCAGCGGGGAGCCGTTCACCGACTGGTTCCACAAGTACGTCGTCTCCGATGTGATCGAGACCGACCGGGTCGGTGGGGCACCCGACATGGTGACCGCCTACGAATACGTCGGCGACGCCGCATGGCGACACACGAAACCGGACGGGATCGTCGAGGCGAAGTACCTGACCTGGAGCGAGTGGCGCGGGTACGGCAAGGTGCGGGTCCGGCAGGGCGATGGCCAGACGATGACCACCCGCACCGAACACACCTATCTGCGCGGCATGCACGGCGACAAGGACCCGGACGGTGGGACCCGGACGGTGACGGTGACGGATTCCGCCGGCACCAGCCACACCGACCACGACGAGCTGTCTGGATTCCAGCTTGAAACGTCTACATTCGACGGTAACAACCAGATCGATCGTGTGATCACCGCGCCGTGGCTCCACCACACCGGCACGCAGAGTCACACGTGGGGCTCGCGCAAGAGCGCCTTCGTCAAGACGGCCAGCACCCGCGGTTTCACGGCCCTGGCGGCCGGTGGTTGGCGGGAGACGAAATCGTCCAGCACCTATGAGCCCACTATCGGTCGGGTCGTCGTGACCGAAGACCTCGGTGACGTGGCCACGGATGCGGACGACCGGTGCACGCGCACGACATATGGCGACAACGAGGGCATCTGGCTCCGAACCCTGGTCGCGCGGGTCGAAACCGTCACCGTCAAATGCGCCACGACACCCAACCGGGCAACGCAGGTGCTGACGGACAAGCGCACGTCGTTCGACGGCAAGGCGTTCGGGGTGGCACCCACCGAGGGGAACCCCACGAAGACGGAACAACTCGCCAGCCACGACGGCACCACGCCGACCTACGTGACAGTGGCGGAGAGCACCTACGACGCGTACGGGCGACCGCTGGTGGTCAAGGACGCGGTCGGCACGGCCACCACCACGGCCTACACCGAGACCGAGGGCATCACCACCAAGAAGGTGGAGACCAGCCCGCTCGGCCACGGCACCACCACCGAGTACGCGGTCGCCTGGGGCGCGCCCATCGCGCAGACCGATCCGAACAACAAGCGCTCCGACCTGGCCTACGACCCGCTGGGGCGGTTGGTCAGCGTGTGGCTCGCCGACCGTTCGAAGTTGTCGGGAGTGACACCGAACATCAAGTACAGCTACTCGACACCGGTGGACGCCGCCTGGTCGGTGAAGACCGAGAAGATCGAGAACGACGCCACCTATGGTGCGGAGTACCAGATCTACGACGGGCACCTCCGGCCGCGGCAGGTGCAGACGGAAGGGCCGGAGAACGGTCGGCTGATCGCGGACACCTTCTACACGCCGACCGGCAAGCTGGCCAAGACCCACGGCACCTATTTCGCGGCCAACGCGCCGTCCGGCGCGCTGTGGCCCGTCAACAACGGCGACGTCGACGCGCAGACGCTGTATGTCTACGACGGCGCGGACCGGGTCAAGGCCGAGATCACCGCCGTGGCGGGTGTGGAGAGGTGGCGCACCACGACCACCTACGGCGGCGACCGCACGCACGTCGACCCGCCAACCGGCGCCACACCCACCACGACGGTCGTGAACGCCGCGGGACAGACCACGGAGCTGTGGCAGTACAAGGGCGACAGTCCGACGGGCACCGACGTCGTCAAGACCAAGTACTCATACAACCAGGCCGGTCAGCTCGCGAGCGTCGTCGATCCGGCCGGCATCACCTGGCGGTACGAGTATGACCAGCGTGGCCGCAAGACCAAGTCGGTGGACCCCGACAGCGGAACCACGACGTACCAATACGACGACCTCGACCGCCTGGTGTCGAGCACGGACGGGCGCGGCGTCACTCTCACCAACGTCTACGACATCGTCGGTCGCAAGAGGGCCACCTACCAGGGGTCGGCAGATACCGGGACGAAGCTGGCCGAGTGGGTGTACGACGGTGTGGCCAGGGGTGAGCTGCACTACTCCGCGCGCTATGTGAATGGCCAGCAATACCTGATCATCAATACCACCCTGGATGCCTTCTACCGTCCGATCAAGACTGCCTATGTTCTGCCCAAGGCTGACATTGGCGACAAGCTTGGCGGCAGGTACGAGTTCGCCACGACATACAACTCTGACGGCACCATCCAGAGCGCCGGCTGGCCAGCGGCGGGCGGATTCGCTGCGGAGGGTGTGACGTACGGCTACGACGAGATCCAGCGTGCAACCAGCGTGACGGGGGCTACGAGCTATATCCCAGAAATCACGTACGCACAGACCGGTGAGGTGCTCAGGACGCGGCTGTCGACCGGTGGCAAGACGGCCTGGCTGTCATACGCCTACGACCGAGGCACCAAACGGCTGACCCAGTCGCGCCTCGACCGGCAGAACCTCACGGTGCCGGACATCCACGCCCGCTACACCTACGACGACGCCGGCAACATCCTGTCCATTGCCGACACGCCGGAGGGCGGGCAGCGGGACATCCAGTGCTTCACGCACGACTTCCTGCGCCGTACCGAGGAAGCATGGACCACGGCGAGCACGGCTGCCGACCCATGCGCCGGCGGCCCAGCAGCCAGCGGTGTGGGCGGTCCGGCGCCCTACCACCACGAGTACGAGTACGACTCGACCGGTAACCGGACCGTGGAGACAAAGCAAGGTCTCGGCGGCGCTGGCGACGTGACTCGTGAATACAAGTATCCGGTCGCCGGTCAGCCCCAGCCACACACGCTGGACGAGGTCGTCGAGGAGACCTCGGCTGGCGACCGGCTCTACACCTACGACTACGACGACGCCGGCAACCTTGAGCGGCGTGTGCAGGTTGGTCAAGAGCAGAACTTCACCTGGGACGCCGAGGGCCACCTCGCCTCGGTCACCGAGGGCGGCAACACTACCAGCTTCCTGTACACGGCGGACGGCGACCGGCTGGTGCGCAAGGAGCAGAACGCGACGACGGTGTATCTGCCGGGCATGGAACTTCGCCTCGACCACACGACGCAGGTGGTGGATCCGACGCGGTATCTGTCGGCGCCGGGTGGCGGCACGATCGTCCGGACGGTCAAGGGCCACTACTTCCTGGCCGGCGACCACCACGGCACGGCGGTCGCGGCCGTGGACGCCACGACGGGCGCGATCGAGCATCGGCGATCGACCCCGTTCGGTGAGCAGCGCGGCACCCAGCCCGGGGCATGGCCGGGCGAGAAAGGCTTCGTCGGTGGTACCAAGGACGCCACCACGGGTCTGACCCACCTTGGCGCGCGGGAATACGACCCGGCGACTGGGCGGTTCATCTCGATCGATCCGATCATCGACGTGAACGACCCGCAGCAGATGAACGGGTACGCCTACGGCAACAACAACCCGGCGTCCTACTCGGACCCGGACGGCCTGAAGTCCTGCTCGGACGACCGTTGTGGGCCCGGCGCGGACTACGAGGACCACAACGGCGACTACGTCGACGTGGACGGCCACAACGACGGCTGTGGCGGCTGTTCCGGCTCGGTGGACCCGACGGTGCCGAAGCGGAAGAAGACCACCGCGGGCGGCAACGACCGGCGCAACCGCGAGATGGAAAAGGCCAAGCAGCTCCTCATCGCGGCGGCCAAGGCGCTCGGCAAGATCGCCATGGACGAACTGGGCATCACCGACGCGCTGGACTGCTTCACCAAGGGCGACCTGGGCGGCTGCATCGAGACAGCGATCAACATCGCCACGACGTTCGTCGGCGGCTTGGTGGCGAAGATCGCCCGAAAGTACGGCGCCCCGTGGAAGTGGGACGACGCGGCCCGTCTAGGCAAACGGATCTACAACCTCCTAGGCAACCTTGTCGACGGCGTGAAGAAGTTCTTCAAGGCCCGCAGTTTGCCGGACTGCGCCCGCAACAGCTTCATGCCAGGCACCTTGGTGCTATTGGCGAACGGTTCCACGAAGCCTATCGAAGAGATCGACGTGGGTGAGGTGGTGCTGGCCACCGACCCCGAGACCGGTGTAACGGCCGGCAAGACGGTCGTGGCGACGATTGTCGGGTCAGGCGCGAAGAACTTGGTCCGAGTCACTGTGGACACCGGCGAGCAGACCGCTGAAGTAGTTGCCACGGCCGGCCACCCCTTCTGGGTGCCGGAACTGGGCGATTGGCTGGACGCCACCGACCTACGCCCTGGACAGTGGCTCCGGACCTCTGCTGGCACATGGGTCCAGATCACCGCAATCGAGCGGTGGAGCCAGGCCGCGACCGTCCATAACCTGACGATCCCAGACATCCACACCTACTACGTATCGGTCGCCCAAGCGTCGGTGCTGGTCCACAATTCTGACGCGCCTTGGTGGGATACCGGGGACGACGGAGATGACGACTACGATGAGTACGACGACATGCCGCGCGACGAGAAGATGCAGCGCGGCAGCAACCGGGCCAGCAATAAGAAGGTAGACTACGAGATGCGCCGCGCTGGTCTCGATCCTAAGGACCGAACCGCACGTGAAGAGGTTCATCGAGGAATCGGGGACCGGAAGCTGGACGGAAACGCAAACGTTGGCAGGGACGATCTTCGTGAGGCTATTGATGATGTCGGTGATGCTTGTTAGGCATTCGATTGTTTAGCTTCCAAGACATCGTCGACAGCCTGAGTGCCGTGCGCGGTGCTACCGTGTGCGACGCTCAGGTGAGGGACGAGAACATTCTAACGTTCGAGCTTGCGGGTTCCTCGCCTGCCGTCAATTGGCGCGTTGAAGTGTATTCGGTTGCCTGGCGAATTGAATCTTCATCGGAAATCGTGGTGGGTTCGGACGATGAAGAGCCGGAGCTGTTCTCCGCTGTTTCGGTCCTTGACGGACTGGCCCTCTCAGGGATTTGCATAGAGTTCCCCAGTCTGGACACCACCTTCAAGTTTGTCGGCCACGCTCTGCGAGTGTTTCCAGTTACTTCTCGGACGAATCCGCGAATTTGGCAGCAGTGGTCCCTGTATGCGCCTAACGGCCATAGGCTTGATATTGGCCCTGGTACATCATGGCCCATTCGAAAGGGTCGGCCTGGCAATGGCCACTGACGCTGAAGTCGAGAACCTGCGAAAGAGGCTTGGCCCGCTATGTGGCGCCACGGTCGCTGAAGCTAGGCTCAGGGCAATGGGTGGTAGCTGGATTGTCCTTGAGATGAATGGGTTCCACATCTCGATTGATATGGCCGCTTGGCGTTTAGAGTCGAGCACTGAATTTCTGTTGGCCTGCGAGGATCACACCGAGATCATAGGTAAAGAGATAGCGCAGCTTCGAGGTAGAAGGATCTCTAGTGTGGAGATATCAAAGTTCCTGGACCTGAAACTCGACTTCGAAGGATTGGTGCTAACAGCTTTTGTTGCATCCTCTGCGCGTGTCGAAATTCTCCATTGGTCGGTCGAATTCGACTCGGGTGAAACGGTGTTTGTCGGCCCGGGAGGTTCATGGTCATTGCGAGGGCCGCAGGCTCAGGGTTGACCAGGTCGAAACGAGTGTCTGTCGGTCGTGATGCTGGCTGATGAAGGGTCGTGCAGCCATTTTGTGCGTACGTAGGACCAACCTGACCGGCAAATGATCAGGGCGTCCTTCAAGTAGTCCTAACTACTTGAAGGACGCCCTGATCATGAATAGTGGGGTGTTACTTCTGCCACCTGGGTTTGCCAGCGCGGGCGAGGCGGGCGCGCTCCGCGGACCTGTTGACCTCCGCCAGCGCCGACTGACCGGCCGCCGCAGGTGACGGACGGACGTAGCCGACGCTGACTACGTAGCCCACCACGTCGAGGACCACGTGGGTGGTCGTGTTGACGAACACAGAAATGCCGGCCTCCACCTCCGCGGCCTGGTTCCAGCCAGCGGCGCTGAACACGAAGTTCGACAGGGCCGCGCCCGCGAAGTTCAGGCTGGACGTGGGCGGGCGGGGCGTGTCGTACGCCCACAACGTGAGGAAGCCGCCGGCGACGCTGCCGACCACGGTGGCGTTGAGGAGCACCGCGTCCGGGTAGTAGGCAAAGTCGGTGAGATCGATGTTGATCGACCGCCCGCCGAGCAGGCGGCCGGCGCTGTCGAGATTGCCGGACGGGTTCATGATGTACTGCCGGCCGGTCGCGTTGCGGGTGTCGACCACGCGCGTCGGGGTGACGGGCACGATTGTGTTCGAAGTGAACTGGGTGTGGACGGCGTAGGACCAGGGGCCGAGGCCGTCGTTGAGCGAGACCCAGGGCACTCCCCACTGGTCGGCGGCCAGGGACCCGACGGGCGCTTCATTTTTGAGCCAGTCGCCGTGCGGCGTCAGCTGTAGCGACGGGCCAACGGCAGTGGCATCTCCGTCGGCTACCTCGTACTGGTTGTTCAGTGCCAAGGTCGGCGCGTTGGCGCCGTTCGACTGGATCCCGGTGGTCGTGTCGGCAGCGCCAACAGTCTGACCGGCGACCACATTGTCGCCGGGCGCTGCCTGGGCGGGCGTTGCGGCCACCGCACCCGCAACGCCCGCGCCCGCGACACCCGCCGCCACGATGCCGCCGCGACGCAGCAGCTTGCGACGGTCGACGGACTTTTCGGACTCTGCCACAGGTTTCCTCCCCATCTGCAAGGGCCCACATCTCGTGAGCCGACGGGGATCTTCCCAGGTGACGAGGCAGCCGCGCTACCCCGAAAACCGGTGGGCTAAGCGCCGAACGGCTTCAACTTCACGACCGTCACCTTGATGTCCGCACCGCTGGGCGCGGTATAGGTCACGGTCTGACCGGGCCGGGCACCCAGGATCGCCTTGCCGAGCGCGGATTCCGGGCTGTACACGGTCAGGTCGGTGGTGGCCGCGATCTCCCGCGATCCGAGCAGGAAGGTCTCGGTGTCGTCGGCGTCGTCGTCGAAGTGGATGGTGACGACGGTGCCGGCCGCGACCGCGTCGGCTTTCGGTGCCTCGCCGACCTTGGCGGTGCGTAGCAGTTCCTGGAGCTGGCGGATGCGCATCTCGGCCTTGCCCTGCTCTTCCCGCGCCGCGTGGTAGCCGCCGTTTTCCCTGAGGTCACCCTCTTCCCGGCGCGCGTTGATCTCGGCCGCCATCGCCGGACGGGCGGCGATCAGCTCGTCGAGCTCGGACTTCAGGCGGTCGTGCGCGTCCTGGGACAGCCAGGTGGCCTGCGCCTGGGGGTCGATGGTGGACACAGACGATCTCCTCGATTGGCTAACGGGCAAACAGATCAGAACTACCAACTTACCAGCGACTGACAACACTGGAATTACACATTTTTTTCACGACTGAACGGACCAGGCTGAACCGGATCAGCCAGCAGGTCGGTCAGCAGCGCGACAACGCACGACTTCGCCGATCACCGGACGGGCGGTGGTGGCCAGGCGATACGCGGTCACGGGCCGGGTCTCGCCGGGCGCGGCGCTGACCCGTACCTCGGCCTTGCCCACCTCGGCGCCGTCCCGGGACCGGGCCCGGAGCACGCAGATGGCCTGACCACCCGCCGGCACGTTCACCCGGAAGTCGACCTCGATGCCGGTGTCGCTGATGTTCTGGAAGCGGATCACCTGCGCGTCGTAGGTCGGATCACCGTACTGGTCGTAGAAGCGCAGGGCGACCACGACGAAGGCCGCGAGGGCCGCGGCGGCGAGCAACGCGACCACCCAGCCGCGCCGGCGGTGCGGAGCCCGCCGGCGACCGTACCGGCCGGGTGGGAACACCGGGGCGGTGCGGGTGGTTGTGTCGTTGGTCTCGGTCACCGGGCGCGATCTCCTGCGGAGGTTGTCGTAAGCATCGGCCAGAATGGCTGAAGCCCGTCGCACACCCATTCTGGCAGTCGGCGGTCGAGGCGATAACGGCAGGTCATGAGAGTGCAGGAGTTGAGCGTTGTCTGAGCAGCTACGTCTGATGGCCGTGCACGCGCACCCCGACGACGAGTCGAGTAAGGGCGCCGCCACCATGGCGAAATACGCGTCCGAGGGTGTGCAGGTGCTGGTCGTGACGTGTACGGGGGGCGAGCGGGGGAGCGTGCTCAACCCGAAGATGGACCGGCCCGACGTCTGGGAGAACATCGCGGAGATCCGCCGCGCCGAGATGGACGCGGCCCGCGCGATCCTCGGCGTCGACCAGGCGTGGCTCGGCTTTGTCGACTCCGGCCTACCGGAGGGCGACCCGCTCCCGCCGCTGCCCGAGGGCTGCTTCGCGCTGGAGGACGAGCAGGCGGCCGCGGCCCCGCTGGTGCGGCTCATGCGCGAGTTCCGGCCGCACGTGGTGCTGACCTACGACGAGGAGGGTGGCTACCCGCACCCCGACCACATCATGTGCCACAAGATCAGCATGGTGGCGTTCGAGGCGGCCGGCGACCCGGAGCAGTTCCCCGAGATGGGGCCGGCGTGGCAGCCGCAGAAGTTGTATTACCAGCACACGTTCACCCGGGCGAAGTTCCAGGCGCTGCACGACGGCATGGTCGCGGCCGGCCTCGAGTCGCCGTATGCCGAGATGATGGAGCGCTGGGAAGACGACGGGCGCGACAAGAGCGACCGGATCACCACGCGGGTCGAGTGCGCGGCGTTCTTCCCGGTCCGTGACGACGCGCTGCGCGCGCACGCCACCCAGGTCGACCCGGACGGGTTCTTCTTCCGGGCGCCATTGGAGATCCAGAAGCGGATCTGGCCGACCGAGGACTACGAGCTGGTCACGTCGCACGTCGAGACCACGACGCCGGAGACCGACCTCTTCGAAGGCGTCCGGGTGCCGGAGCGTACCGTGGGGTAATGCTGACGGCTGCACAGGTGCTCGCGGAGAACAACTTCGGCGACACGCGGTCCGGTGGCCTCGCCGGGCCGATGGGGTTGTTCATCATCGTGCTGCTGGCGATCGCGACGGTGCTCCTGATCCGCAACATGAACGCTCGGCTGCGTCGACTGCCGAGCAGTTTCGCGCCGCAAGATCAAAAGGCGGACAGGGGCACCGACGGCGAGACTGTCCAAGATCCGACAGATCGCGAAGCCCGCTCCTGATCGTGAAGTAGGGCGTAGAGCGCTCCCAGCGTCCGGATCGGCGTGCTTCTTGCTAAACCGACCCGGCGACCCCTGTTGCGGTCATGCAGATTGCCTTAGCCTTCCGCCGGGGGCATTGTCCCCAGGACCTGCGGGCTTGAAGGGGGCGCCGATGAATAGTCGCTGCGTTATCCCCCTTTCCATTCTGGTTTGTGGTGGCGTGTCCGGATCGCGAGGAACGCCATGACGGGCCGGCGCGAGGGCGTCGCCGTCGGCGGCGGGCGCACCATCGCGTACACGGTGATCGTCGTCCTCGCGGCCGTGGCCGCGGCGGGCGCCAGCCTTCTCTTCGCGTTCGACGCGCGGCCCGGCGGGGCGCTGCCGCCGCTGGCCCGGTTCGGCCTCGCCGCGGGTGTCATGGCCGTCGCGCAGCTCGCGCGCCTGCGCCTGCGCGTGCCGTCCGGGGTCGTCAGCGTCACCTGGGGTGAGGCGGCCCTGATCATCGGCCTCTACCTGGCCCCGGCGGGCTGGCTGCCGGCGGCCACGATCCTCGGCGCCGGCCTCGCCTGGGTGCTGCTCTCCGTCTTCGCCGACCGCCGCCCGCCCACCGAGATCATGCACGTGACCGGGTCGCTGACCCTCGCGGTGGCGCTCGCCGCCGCGGTCACCACCGCGGCCGCGGAGCTGTTCGGGCAGCCGGCGCCGCTCGGGCAGGCGCTGACCCCGGTGCTCGCCGCGGCGCTGGCGCTCGGCGCGGTGGCGTACCTGCTGGTGACCGGCTGGTTCGCGGCGCTGACGCTGTCGCTGCGGCATGGGCGCCCGGTCGGGCCGCTGCTGCTGCGCGCGCTGCGTGGCAAGCTGCTGATGTTCGTGGGCAACGTGGTCGTCGGGTTGACCGTGGTCACCATGGTCGGCCACGACCCGCGGTGGCTGCTGCTCCTGCCGCCGATGCTCTGGCTGCTCCAGCAGACGTACGGGCACCGGTTGCGGGTCGACGAGGAGCGCCGCCTGTGGCGCGCGTTCGCCGCCGCCACCCGGGAGCTCAACCAGCTCGACGAGCGGGCCGTCGCGGTCGCCGGCGTCGCTGGCGCGCTCAACGTCTTCGGCGCCGAAGGGGCCGAGGTCGAGGTGCTGCGTCCGTCGGGCGCGCGCCGCCGCTACCGCGGCGACGGCGCCGGCACGATCGAGGAGACCGACTTCCCGGGCCCGGCGCCCCGTGACGAGGTGGACGAGGGCGACGACGTCGCGATCCGCTCGCTGGCGGTCGGTGGCGTGCCGGTCGGCGAGCTGCGGGTGCGCTTCCCGCGCCCGCTGGCGCCGGAAGCTCGCGACCAGATGGCCCTGTCCGCGTTCAGTGACGCGCTGGCGTCCGCGCTGCACGACGCCGCGACCCACCGCCAGCTGGAGATCCTGACCGACCGGTCGCAGTACGACGCGGTCCACGACCCGCTCACCAAGCTGGTGAACCGGGGAGCGCTGCTGGTGAAGGGCGACGCGGTGCTGCGCCGGTTCGACCGGGGCGCGTCCGTCGCGCTGCTGCTGCTCGACATCGACCACTTCAAAGAGGTCAACGACACTCTCGGCCACGCCGCCGGTGACGATCTGCTGCGCGTGACGGCGGCCCGGCTCGGCGCGCTCGCCAGGCCCGGCGAGTTGCTGGCCCGGTTCGACGGCGACGAGTTCGCGCTGCTGATCACCGATCTGGGCGAGCGCGACGAGGCACCGATGTCGCAGGTGCTGCGCCGGGCCCAGACCATCGTCGAGAAGCTCTCCGCGCCGACCGAGGTGGCCGGGGTGACCATGTCCGTCGAGGCGTCGGTCGGCGTGGTCGTCGCGGGCGCCGGCACCGCCGACCTGGCCGAGCTGGTCCGGCGCGCCGAAAACGCCATGTACCAGGCCAAGACCGGCGGCCGCAGCGTCGCCTGGTACGACGCGGCCAAGGACGAGGCCAGCACGGACCGGCTGGCGCTGCTCGCCGAGCTGCGCGAGGCCCTGATGGTCGACGACCAGCTCGTGCTCGCGCTGCAACCCGCGGTCGATCTCACCACGGGCGCGCCGACCGGCGTCGAGGCGCTGATCCGCTGGCGGCATCCGCGCCGTGGCGGGCTGAGCCCGGGTGACTTCATCCGTACCGTCGAAGGCAGCGACCTGCTGGCGCCGTTCACGCGGTACGTGGTGGACAAGGCGCTCACCGTCGCCGCCGAGTGGGCCGCGCAGGGGCTCGAGGTGCCGATCTCGGTCAACCTGTCGGCCCGCAGCCTGCTCGACCCGCGCCTGCCCGCGGACATCAGCGAGCTGCTGCGCCGGCACCGGGTGGCGCCCCGCCGCCTCGTCCTGGAGATCACCGAGACGGTCGTGCTCAGCGAGCTGGAGGTCATCGACGAGGTGCTGGGTGCGCTCCGCGAGCTGGGCGTGCAGATCTCCGTCGACGACTTCGGCACCGGCTTCTCGTCGCTCACCTTCCTCACCCGGATCCCGGTCGACGAGCTCAAGGTCGACCGGTCGTTCGTGGGCAAGATGGCCGACTCGCCGGAGGCGGCGGCGATCGTCCGCACCACCATCGGTCTCGGCCGCGAGCTGGGTCTGCGGGTGGTCGCCGAGGGCGTCGAGACGGCCGACCAGCGCGCCGCGCTCGCCGACCTCGGGTGCAGCGCCGCGCAGGGCTACCACTTCTTCAAGCCGATGCCGGCCGACAAGATCGTGGCGGTGCTGCGGTCGCTGCTCGACTCCGCGCAGGCCCAGATCTTCCCGCTCCGCGCCGACGGCGCCTCCTAAACCATGATCAAGGCGTCCCTGTAGTCGTTAGGACTACGTGAAGGACGCCCTGATCATGGCGCTGGCAGCCTGGCGCCGCTCGCTGGTCGACCGCTGGACAACTGCGGATAACCGACCACTGTCACGCTCGGCGCATGAGGCGGATCCGTAGCGTCATTACCAGTCCCTGGCTCGGGTTCGTTCTGCTCGCGGGCACCATCGCGGTCGCCGTGTGGAGCTTGCGCCACGTACCCGAGGCGTCGCCCGTGCCGGTGCTGCTCGGCCTGGTGCCGTACGCGGTCGCCAAGTATGTGCTCTGCCCGTTGCGCTGGCGCGCGCTCTCGATGGGTGGGCAGACGCGGTGGTGGTACCTCCGGGCATACGCGGAGAGCGAGCTGCTCGGCCTGGCGGCGCCGGTGCACGCCGCCGCCGATCTCTGGCGGGTACGCCGCCTGGTGGGCGTCGGGCTCGGCCGCGCCCCGGCTCTCGCGGAGGTCGGGTTGGATCGGCTGGTCAGCGTCGCCGGCATCGCGGTCGGCGTGGTGCTCACCGGTATGGCGCTGCCGCCTCGCGTACTCCTCGCGTTCGTGTTGGTCGCCGTGCTGGCCGTGGGTGTTTTGCTGGTCATCCGGTGGCGCCGGCCGGAGTGGCTGGTGCACCGCCCGCTGCCCAGCCCGCCGGCGCTGCTCTACGGGCTGGCTATCTCCGTCGCCTACCAGGCGGCCGTGGCTGGGCTGATCTTCGGCACCGCGATCGGCGTCGGCGGGCCGGTCGACCCGCTCGGCCTGGTCACGGTGTTCGCGGCCAGCCAGCTCGCCAGCATCGTGCCGCGGATCGGCACCGCCGACCCGCACAACGCGGCGCTGGCGGTGGGGCTCGTCTCGCTGGGCGCGTCCTGGACCGAGGCGATCGGTGCGGTCGCACTGTTCGCGGTGCTGCCCTGGGCGCCCGCGCTGCTGTTCGGGGGTGCGAGCTTCTGCGCCCGCTGGATCGCGTCGGTGCGCGCCACCCGCGCCTCCCACGCCGCCCATGATCAAGGCGTCCCTCAAGTAGTCCTCACGACTTGAGGGACGCTGGTCCAACGACTTGAGGGACGCATTGATCATGGGAAAGGAGGAGCTTTTCGATGTGGCTGGCCTTGCCGGTCTGACCGAGCCGCAGGTGGAGCGCGTGGGCCTCGGTCCAGGCGTCGCGGGCGGCGGCGGGGTCCACGGCGGCGTACGCCCGGCCGAGCGCCGTGAGCGCCGCGGCCTGGTAGGAGAGCCAGCCGCGGGTCCGCCAGATCGCGACCGACTCCACCAGCAGGGTGGCGGCGCGAGCCGGCCGGCCGTCGGCGAGTTCGATCTCGCCCAGCACGGCGAGCGCCTCGGCGAGATGGTGACCCATGTGGTGCCGCCGGGCGATGGTCAGTGCGGCCTCGGCCTCGTGGCGCGCGCGTACGTCGCCGAGATGCAGGTACAGGCGGGCGAGGGTGAGCCGGGTGAGCGCCTCGGTGTAGTCGTCGCGGAACCGGCGCGAGATCGCCAGTGAGTCGTGCAGGTGCCGCTCACTGGCCACCGGATCGCCCATCTCCAGTTTTCCGATGCCCAGGAACTGCAGGACGGTCGCCTCGTACCGGGCGTTCCCCAGGCTGCGCGCGGCGGCCAGGGCCTGGGTCAGGTGGACGACGCCGAGGTCGAGCCGGGACTGTTCGCGCGCGGCTACCGCGAGGGCGACGTGGGCGCGGGCCTGTCCACCGAGGTGCCCGGCGTCCTCGGCGGTCCGCAGGGCGCGGGTGGCGGATGCCATCGCCTCGGCGTGCTGGCCCTGCGCGGCGTGTGCCCACGCCCGGATCACTTCGGCGTCGGCGATGCCGCGCGGGTCACCCAGCTGGGTGAACATGGTGAGGAGCCGGTCGGCGTTGGCGTGGGACTCGGCCATCGCCTCGGCGGTCTCCTGCTGCCGGGCCCAGGTGCGCACGTCCGTCAGGCCGCGCAGCATGACGGCCTCGCCGCGCAGGTTTCCGGCGCGCTGGCAGGCCTGGAGGACCCGGGTGTTCGTGGCTTCCCAGTCGGCGTACATGCCGCGGAGGTCGAAGTACTTCTCCAGGCAGCCGGCGAGGTCGAAGGCGACCTCGTCGAGGCCGAGGTCGCTGGCCTGGCGTACGGCGGACAGCAGCGTGGCCCGCTCGGCGTCGAACCAGCGCACCGGGTCGAGGCGCAGCACGTCCTCGTCCTCCCAGACGGTCGCGGGCCGGAGCGCCGAGCCGCTGATCGGCGCGTAGCACGGCCCCGGTACCCGAGGAGCCATCCGTTCCGCGATCGCCAGCCAACCGCCGAAGCCCAGCCGCAGCGCCCGTAGGCGCTGATCGGCGTCCAGTTCGGCGTCGGCCCGCTCGCGGGCGAACAGCCGGATCAGGTCGTGGCAGCGCAGGCGGAGCTGGCCGGCGCAGTCGGTGGCCTCGGTGAGCAACTGGGCGTCGACGAGCGACTCGACGCACCGGCTCGCCTCCGCGCTGGAGGTCTCGAGGACCGCGGCCGCGAGCCAGCCGGTGAAGTCCGGCACGTCGAAGAGGCCGAGCAGGGCGAAGAGCCGGCGGGCCGGCTGGTCCAACCCCTCGTAGCTCAGCGCCAGCGACGCGCGTACCTCCAGGTCGCCGGTGGTCAGCCGGTCCAACCGGTGCCGCTCGTCGCCGAGCAGCGCGGCGAGGTGGGCCAGCGGCCAGGCGGGCCGCGCGGTGAGGCGGGCCCCGGCGACGCGTACCGCCAGCGGCAACCCGCCGCACAGCCGGACGACCTCGGCGGCGTCGGCCCGCTGCGCCGCGATCCGGTCGTCGCCGGCGACCTGGCCCAGCAGCCGGGTCGCCTCGGCGGCGGACAGCATCCCCAGGTCGGTCCAGCGGGCGCCCGCCACCCCGGTCAGCCGGGGCCGGCTGGTGATGAGGACGGCGCAGCTCGCGGCGCCCGGCAGCAGCGGCCTGATCTGCTCCGCGGAGGCGGCGTTGTCCAGCACGACGAGCATCCGCCGGCCGGCCATGAGGCTGCGGTACAGCGCGGTCCGCTCCGCGGCGCCGGTGGGCATCGCCCGCCAGTCGACGCCCAGCGCGCGGAGGAAGAGGGCGAGCACGTCGGCCGTGGCCAGCGGGGACCGCTCCGCGCCGCGCAGGTCGACGTGCAGCTGACCGTCCGCATAGGACGTCGCGAGGCGGTGGGCGACGTGGATCGCCAGGGCGGTCTTGCCGGTGCCGCCCATGCCCGCGATGCCCGCGACGGTGGGCGCGGTCCGTTGTGGATGCTCGTGCGTCAACAGCCCAACGAGCTCCGCGACCTGCTCGGCCCGGCCGGTGAAGTCGGCGATGTCCGGCGGCAGCTGCGCGGGGGACGGCCACGCGGGGAGCGGCCCGTCCTCCCGCCCGTCGATCGGCTCGGCGGTGAGCGCCGGGTCGGCGGACAGGAGGCGCCGGTGCAGCTTGCGCAGCTCGGGCCCCGGGTCGGTGCCCAGCTCGTCGACCAGCAGCTCGCTGACCCGGCGATAGTGGTCGAGCGCCGCCGCCGGGCGGCCGGAGTGGTTCAGGGCCAGCATGATCTGGCCGGCCAGCCGCTCGTCCAGGGCGTGCTCGGTGGCCAGCGCCGTAGCCGTGGACAGCAGCGTCGCGTACGCGCCCAACCGCAGGAGTACCTCGTTGTGGTCCAGCGCGGCGGCCAGCCGCTCCTGGCTCAGCGCGGTGCGCAGCCGGTCCAGCCACGCACCGTCCAGGTTCCCGAAGGCCTCGCCCCGCCACAACGCGAACGCCTGGGTGAAGAGCGCGTGCGCGCGGTCGTCGGTCTCCGCGGTGCGGGCCTGCGCGATCAACTCCCGGAACCGGTGCACGTCGATCGTGGCCGGGTGGGTCACGAGGACGTAGCCGCCGGCCCGCTTCTCGATGGCGGCGTCGGTGGCGGCCACCAGCCGGCGCAGGCGGGACACGTAGCTGTACAGCGTCTGCCGCGCCTGGGACGGCGGCCGTTCCGGCCAGACCCGGTCCAGCAACCGGTCGACCGTGACCGTCCGGCCGGCATCCAGTAACAGCGCGACGAGCACCCGCCGCTGCTGGGCATGGCCCGCGTCGACCAGCTCGCCATCGACGCGCATCTGGACGTCGCCGAGTACGCCGAACTCCACCGCCATGCTCACGGCATAGCGTGGACACCCTTGGTGAAACCTTGGGCAAACCTTGAATCCCCAGCTCCCGCCACGGGATGCGTTGATCATGGGCGGGGTGTGCGAGGGTGGATGGGTGAACCGTCTCGTGGACGCGACGTCGCCGTACCTGCTGCAGCACGCGGACAACCCGGTGGACTGGTGGCCGTGGTCCGAGGAGGCGTTCGCGGAGGCCCGGCGGCGGGACGTGCCAGTGTTGATCTCGGTCGGTTACGCGGCCTGCCACTGGTGCCACGTGATGGCCCACGAGTCGTTCGAAGACGAGGCCGTCGGGCGGCTCATGAACGAGAACTTCGTCTCGATCAAGGTGGATCGGGAGGAGCGGCCCGACGTTGACGCCGTCTACATGACAGCCACCCAGGCGATGACCGGCCAGGGCGGCTGGCCGATGACGGTCTTCGCCACGCCGGACGGCCAGCCGTTCTTCTGCGGCACCTACTTCCCGAAGCCTAACTTCGTCCGCCTGCTGGAGAGCGTCACCACGGCGTGGCGGGACCAGCGCGACGGCGTGCTGCAGCAGGGTGCCGCGGTGGTGGAGGCGATCGCGGGCGCGCAGGCGGTGGGCGGCCCGAGCACGCCGCTGACCGTGGAGATCCTGGACGCGGCGGCCGACCAGCTCGCGAAGGAGCACGACCAGACGTACGGGGGCTTCGGCGGGGCGCCCAAGTTCCCGCCGCACATGAACCTGCTCTTCCTGCTGCGGCACCACCAGCGCACCGGCTCGGCGACCAGCCTGGAGATCGTGCGGCACACCGCCGAGGCGATGGCGCGCGGCGGGCTGTACGACCAGCTCGACGGCGGGTTCGCGCGGTACGCGGTGGACGCCACCTGGACGGTGCCGCACTTCGAGAAGATGCTCTACGACAACGCGCTGCTGCTGCGGGTGTACACCCAGCTGTGGCGGCTGACCGGCGACCCGCTCGCCGGGCGGGTGGCGGCCGAGACCGCGGCGTTCCTCATCGACGACCTGGGCACCGCGGCCGGCGGGCTGGCCTCCGCCCTGGACGCCGACACCGAGGGCGTCGAGGGCGCCACGTACGTGTGGAGCCCGGCCCAGCTGCGCGAGGTGCTCGGCGACGAGGACGGACCCTGGGCGGCCGAGCTGTTCACGGTCACCGACGAGGGGACGTTCGAGCACGGCTCGAGCGTGTTGCGCCTCGCCCGGGACGTGGACGACGTCGACCCGGCGGTGGCGGAGCGCTGGCAGCGGGTACGCGCGAGGCTGCACGCGGCGCGGAACCAGCGCCCGCAGCCGGCCCGGGACGACAAGGTGGTCGCGGCGTGGAACGGGCTGGCGCTGGCCGCGCTGGCCGAGCACGCGATGATCACCAGCGACGCGGAGACGTTCGCGGCGGCGGTGCGGATCGCCGAGGCGCTCGCGTCGCGGCATGTCGTGGCTGGCCGGCTGCGGCGGGTGTCGCGCGACGGCGTGGTGGGTGAGCCGGCCGGCGTACTGGAGGACTACGGCGCGGTGGCCGAGGGGTTCTGCGCCGTGCACCAGGCCACCGGTGACGGCCGCTGGCTCGACCTGGCGGGCGCGCTGCTGGACGCCGCCCTGGACCGGTTCGCGGCCGGCAACGGCGGGTTCTACGACACGGCTGACGACGCCGAGCGCCTGGTGGCCCGGCCCGCCGACCCGACCGACAACGCCACCCCCTCCGGGCTGTCGGCGATCGCGGCGGCGCTGACCACGTACTCGGCGCTGCGCGGGGAGCCCCGCTACCGGGAGGCGGCGGAGGCGGCCCTGGCCACGGTGGCGCCGATCGTCGGGCGGCACCCGCGGTTCACCGGCTACGCGGCGGCGGTGGGTGAGGCGCTGCTGTCCGGCCCGTACGAGATCGCGGTGGTGACCGGCGAGCCGGCGGCGGACGAGCTGGCGCGCGTGGCGTACCGGCACGCCCCGCCCGGCGCGGTCGTCGTGGTGGGCGAGCCGGACCGGCCCGGCGTCCCATTGCTCCGCGACCGGCCGATGATCGACGGCAGACCGACCGCCTACGTCTGCCGCGGCTTCGTCTGCGACCGCCCCGTAACGACGACGAGTGAACTCGTTGCTCAGCTCTCCTGATGCCGGGATTCCGTAGTGACCGCTTCTTGACCCGTACGGCTTTCAACCAGATTGGTGCTAGCGATGGCGGTGTGCTCGCACTGGACCGGGTTCGATCCAAGCTTGGCTTTCCGGATCCCACCTGCCCGCGGCTGTTCCTTTCAGCAGCGGATCAACGAAGGGTCGCACCTCTTCAGGAACCCTGACGCCGTTTGTGCCGTCCGCGATCGGTGTGCCAGCATCCGCCTCAAAGACGAACCAGTCCCCGGCGTCAAGGGACAGGGCGGCGCGCAGATCCCGTTCCGCGTGCTGGCGGCTTGCGACGCGATATAGGTCGATGTCGACGGTGTGGCGAACGGCTATCCCGCGGGCCAGTAGCGCCGTGGCCCCCTTGATCACCCAACCGTCGTCGAGTAGGTAAAGACGCGCCAACAGTCGGTCATACGCGAACTGGCGTTGCAGGTCTGAAAGCGGCCATGGACCGTAAGGCTTCGCCATCGCTCGCAACCGGTCGGTGATCGCTCGGCGAAAGGCAGAGGGGTTCACGTACGGCCGCTCCCGTGGTGGTGTCTCCACATCTTTCCCTCTTGAATCAATTGTCTGGCATTAACGTGGCGCGTGCCTCATCGAGCCAGCTGGCGCGCTCCGGGGCGTCAGCAAGGTCGAGTAGCCAGGCGAGCGCTCCGATTGCGTCAGCTCGACGCAGCCCGAATCGTGACGCGTGCCGCGCCAGCGCTCGCGCCACGGCGTCGGGCATGTCGGCTGAACTGCGCAGCGCATCGGCCGCGACCCGCGCCACAGCACCGGGATCTTCCAGGTCAGCCAGGAGGTCGGCGATGGTCCGCGCCGGACGCGTCACGAGTATCCCCGCGCGGCGGGTCCAGTCATCCGCTCGAAGTCGTGCCAGGCGCAGATGAACGTCGGCTCTGCGCGTCTGACGGCGGGTCGGAAGGGTGAAGTAATGTTCATCGGCCGGCAGGTGCCCAAGGCCAAACAGTGCCGCCGCCGATCGATGGGAGACCGTGCCCTGCTCGGGCTGGCGCTCCCACGCAGGCGTGTCGGGTGCGAGTTGGAGCCACGCCGCCCGTAGTGCTAGATGCTGGTCGGACGGTGAGCCGCGCAGCCGGTATACGCCTGGTGCGACCCGCTCTGCGCCCCCTTGTCGAGCAAGGCGGGCCAGGGTGGTCCACGCCATTCCCGTCGACTCGGCTTGTCGCTTGGTGAACAGCCCCCACTGCTCCTCGGCGAGATCGCCGAGGACTTGAAGGGTGCTGGCGCGAGGCATGCTTCATTCTATATCGGAACCGCCATAGTTTGCAGTAGCAGACGGGTCCAGCTGGCACGGCATGGCGACCGGTGATGCGGGATTCGCCCTAAGGCGGGTATGGGTAAAATGCCCGAATGGCCGGAATTGCTGGGACCATTGGGGCGCCCCCGAGCGCGCTGACCGCGCTCTCCACCGCGCTCGCGCGGCGCGGGCCGGAATCCGCGACGTGGCACGTCGGCAGCCTCCGGCTGCTGGTGCGCGCGAGCCTGCCGGCGGTCAGCGAGCACGGCCGGATCGCGGTCGCGGTCGACGGGATCGCCGAGGTCAGCGCGCTCGTCGCCGGGTACGCCGACCGGGGACCCGCCGCGCTGCTGGCCGGCGACGAGCCGTACGCGCTGATCCTGGCCGATCCGGACCGCCACGGCCTGGTGCTCGTCCGCAACGGCGACGGGCCGCCGCTCTACTACGCCGCGACGCCGACCGGGGTGCTGGTCGCCTCGGAGCCGGCCGCGCTGATCGCCGCCGGCGTGCCGGCCGAGCCCGACGAGGGCGTGGTGTCGCGGTTCATCGCCACCGGCGCGTGCGACGACACCAGCGCCACCTTCTACGCCGGGATCCGCCGGCTGCTGCCGGGCGAGGTGGTCGAGATCATCGGCGGTGCGCGTACCCGGAAAACCGCGCCTACCCGCGACGGCACCGGACGGTTCGCGCGGTCGGTGCTGGACGCGGCGATCGGTCGGGGCCGGGTCGGCGTGCGGTTCGGGCACGGCCTGGCCGGCGCGGCCACCGTCGGCGCGGCGCTCACCGGCGGGAACGGGCCGCGCCTGCTCATGGTGTACTCGGCGACCTTCCCGGGCCTGACCACGGCGGCGGCCGACTACGCGGCCGCCGTGCTGGGGCCGGTCGCGGCGACCAGCGTGCGGCATCGCGCGCAGCCGTTCTTCGCCGACGAGCTCGACCTCGACGGCCTCCTCGCCGACCTCGGCGAGCCGGTGCCGGACCTGGACACCTACCTGACCTGGGCCACCGCCCGCGCGACGGCCGGCGAGGTGGACACGCTGATCGACACGGCGGGCGGCGGTGCGCACCTGTCCCGGGTCGCGGACCGGCTGGAGAGCCGGTACGGCGTCACCATGCGGTTCCCGCTGCGCGCGCTCGCGTCCACCGGGCCGGTGCTGCGCGCCGAGCTGGCCGCGATCGTGGAGGGCACGCTGCCGACGGCGGCCGCGAGGTTCGCCACCGCCAACGCCGGGCACAGCCTGCAGCCGCCGCTGCGCGACGTGCTCCTGCGGATGCGCGCCGAGCTGACCGCCGCGCTGCTGCACCCCCGGCTGGCCGGGACGCAGCGGGCGGCCCGGGCCGCCCTGGCGGCGCTCTTCGCGGACGGCCAGGTCGACACGGGGGCGCTGTTCCGCCGGTACGTGGTGGAGCGCTGGCTGCGGCTCATGCAGCCGTCCGAACAGACCCCGCGCCGGGTGCATCCGGAGATCCGGGCGGGTGGTGCGACGTGGACCCGCACGCCGGTAGCCACCGAGACGTTCACGGACGGCGCCAAGCTGCCCGAGAAGATCGCCTGGTACGTGGCTGAGCAACGGCTCAAGGTGCCGCGCCGGGGGTCCTGGTGCGTGCTGCTCGCCGCCCGGCCGGTCGCGGCGACGCAGGGCCGCACCCGGCCGGTCTGGGACATCCGCCCCGGGCTGGTGGCGCGGGCGCTGCACCGCGTCGCCCGGCCGTCCGCCGGCCTGGACAGCCCATGGACGGCCCAGGTGGCGCTCGAGCAGGTCGGCCCGCTGCGGGCCGCGGCCGGTCCGGCGGCGGTGCATGGGGTACGCGGACCAGGCGTCGACGACGTGGCGGTCACGCTGCCACCCGACGAGCCGGATCGGGTCGCGGCGGATGTCCTGGCCGCCCTGCGCACGGCGCTGCCCGAGGACACGTACGCGGCACTGGCCGGCTGCGCGGTCGTGGGCTCCGCGGGCGTGCTCGGCGTCGCCGGCGACCTGGACCCGGACGCCGCCGCCGCGTTGTGCGCGGACGACCCGTTCCCGCCCGGCCACCCGATCGTGGTGGCGCTGACCACGCCGCCCGCCCGCAAGCCGCGCGGCAAGAAGCGCGGTGGTTAGGCTGACGCCGACATGGACACTCGAACCGGTTTGCCGGTCGTCGGCATGGTGGGCGGTGGTCAACTCGCCCGCATGACCCACCAGGCGGCGATCGCCCTCGGCCAGTCGTTGCGCGTGCTCGCTTCCGCACCCGACGACGGTGCCGCCCTGGTCGCCGCGGACGTGCACTTCGGCGACCACACCGACCTGGCCGCGCTGCGCACGTTCGCCAAGGGCTGCGATGTGGTCACCTTCGACCACGAGCACGTGCCGAGCGAGCACATCCGCGCGCTCGCCGCCGAGGGCGTCACGGTGTACCCGGGCGCGGACGCGCTGCGGTACGCGCAGGACAAGCGCGCGATGCGCGAGCGGCTGGCGGCGCTCGGCGCTCCGGTGCCGCGCTGGCGCTCCGCCGCGGCGGACCTGGCGGCCTTCGGCGCGGAGGTGGGCTGGCCCGTGGTCGCCAAGGCGGTCCGCGGCGGGTACGACGGGCGCGGCGTCTGGATGCTGTCTCCGGATTCGCCGTTGCCGGACGTCGACCTGATCCTCGAGGAACGGGTGGCGATGCGGCGCGAGCTGGCCGTCCAGGTGGCCCGCTCGCCATTCGGCCAGGTGGCGGCGTACCCGGTGGTGGAGACCGTGCAGCGCGACGGCATCTGCGTCGAGGTGCTCGCGCCCGCCCCCGACCTGCCCGAGGAGCTGGCTGTCGCCGCTCAGCAGCTCGCCATCGACCTCGCCACCGCGCTCGACGTGGTGGGCCTGTTGGCCGTCGAACTGTTCGAAGTGTCCAATGGTCGGCTTGTGGTGAACGAGCTGGCGATGCGGCCGCACAACTCCGGCCACTGGACCATCGAGGGCGCCCGCACGTCGCAGTTCGAGCAGCACCTGCGGGCGGTGCTCGACTACCCGATGGGCGACACGTCGCTGACCGCGCCGGCCGTGGTGATGGCCAACGTGCTCGGCGGCCCACCCGGCGGCATCAGCATCGACGAGCGGCTGCACCACCTCTTCGCGGCCGAGCCCGGGGTGAAGGTGCACCTGTACGGCAAACAGATCCGCCCCGGCCGCAAAATCGCCCACGTAACCGCGTTAGGCGATGACCTGGCAGCGGTCCGCGCGAGCGCCGCGCACGCCGCCCGCTGGCTCCACCAAGGCACCCCCTAAGCCCCGCCGATCAAGGACAAAAGCACATGGTTTGATCTCTATTCCGGGTGCCTTTGCCCTTGATCGGCGCGTTGTTCCTTGATCGAGGGAGAGATCGTGACCGTCGGCGTGATCATGGGGAGCGACTCGGACTGGCCGACCATGAAGGCCGCCGCCGAGGCGCTGGAAGAGTTCGATGTCACCTACGAAGTGCGGGTCGTCTCGGCGCACCGCACTCCGGTCGGCATGATCGAGTACGCCCAAGCGGCCGCCGGACGGGGTCTCCAGGTGATCATCGCGGGTGCCGGGGGCGCCGCCCACCTGCCCGGCATGGTCGCGTCCGTGACCCCGCTGCCGGTGATCGGGGTGCCGGTGCCGCTCAAGTACCTCGACGGCATGGACTCGCTGCTGTCGATCGTGCAGATGCCGGCCGGCGTGCCGGTGGCCACCGTCTCGATCGGCGGCGCCCGCAACGCCGGTCTGCTCGCGGTGCGCATCCTGGCCGCGTCCGACGAGGCGCTGCGCGCCCGGATGGTCGCGTTTCAGGATGATCTGGTGAACCTGGTCACGGAGAAGGACACCGCCCTCCGCGCCTCCCGCCAAGCCCCATGATCAAGGCGTCCCTCAGGTAAACCCAAACCTGATCATGAGGGAGCCGCGAGGGTGTCGAGGATTTGTTGGCCGAACTTGGCCAGCTTGGCCTCGCCGACCCCGCTCACCGTGCTCAGCGCGGCCAGCGTCGCCGGCGCCTCGGTGGCGATCTGCCGGAGCGTGGCGTCATGGAAGATCACGTATGCCGGCACGCCTTGCTCCTTGGCCATCGCGGCCCGCCAGGCGCGCAGCCGTTCGAAGAGCGGCGCCGCCGACGGCGGCAGCTCGGCGCCCTCGGCCTTCGCCTTCTTGGCGGCCCGGGCCGCGGCCGCGCGCTCGGGCTCGCGGCGCAGCTTGACCTCGCGCTGCCGGCTCAGCACCGCCTTGCTGCCCTCGGTGAGGGCGAGCGTGCCGTACTCGCCTTCGACCGCGAGCAGGTCTTGCGCCAGGAGTTGACGCACCACCGCCCGCCACTCGCTCTCGCTCAGCTCGGTGCCGATGCCGAAGACGGTGAGCTGGTCGTGGCGGTGCTGGGTGACCTTGTCGGTCTTCTTCCCCAGCAGGATGTCGATCGACTGGGTGGCGCCGAACCGCTGCCCGCGCTCGCGGTGCAGCCGCAGCACCGTGGAGAGCAGCTTCTGCGCGGCGATCGTGCCGTCCCACGACTCCGGCGGCGTGAGGCAGGTGTCGCAGTTGCCGCACGGGCCGCTCTCCTGGCCGAAATACGCCAGTAGCCGCACCCGCCGGCACTCGACCGTCTCGCAGAGCGCCAGCATCGCGTCGAGGTGGGCGGCGAGGTTGCGGCGGTGCGCCAGGTCGCCCTCGGAGCCGTCGATCAGCTTGCGCAGCTGCACGACGTCCTGCAGCCCGTACGCCAGCCAGGCGGTCGAAGGGAGGCCGTCCCGCCCGGCGCGGCCGGTCTCCTGGTAGTAGCCCTCGACCGACTTGGGCAGGTCGAGGTGGGCGACGAAGCGCACGTCGGGCTTGTCGATGCCCATGCCGAACGCGATCGTGGCGACCATGACCAGCCCGTCTTCGCGCAGGAAGCGGGCCTGGTTGGCGGCGCGGGTGGCCGCGTCGAGACCGGCGTGGTAGGGCAGCGCGGTGATGCCGTTGTCCATCAGGAACCCGGCGATCTTCTCCACCGAGGCGCGCGACAGGCAGTAGACGATGCCGGCGTCGCCCGCGTGCTCCGTGCGCAGCAGGTGCAGGAGCTGCTTGCGGGGCTCGGCCTTGGGCACGATCCGGTACTGGATGTTGGGCCGGTCGAAGCTCGCCACGAAGTGACGGGCGTCGGTCAGCTGGAGCCGCCGGGCGATCTCCGCGTGGGTGGCGGTCGTGGCGGTGGCGGTGAGCGCGATGCGGGGCACGTCGGGCCAGCGCTCGTGCAGCATCGACAGCGCCAGGTAGTCGGGGCGGAAGTCGTGACCCCACTGCGACACGCAGTGCGCCTCGTCGATGGCGAAGAGCGCGATCCGGCCGCGGTCGAGCAGCCGCTGCACACCTGGGGTGCCGAGCGCCTCCGGCGCCAGGTAGAGCAGGTCGAGGTCGCCGCCGACGAACGCCGCCTCGACCGCCCGGCGACCGTCGAAGTCGAGCGTCGAGTTGAGGAAGCCGGCCCGCACGCCGAGTGCGCGCAGCGCGTCGACCTGGTCCTGCATGAGCGCGATGAGCGGCGAGATCACCACGGCCACGCCGTCGCGGACCAGGGCGGGAATCTGGTAGCAGAGCGACTTGCCGCCACCGGTGGGCATGAGGACGAGCGCGTCGCCGCCGCCGATGACGTGCTCGATGATCTCGCGCTGCTCACCCCGGAAGCTGTCGTATCCAAAGACGCGGCGCAGGGTGCGGAGCGCCTCGGTCTCAAGTTCTACTTCTGCCGCGGGAGCCACCCGGCGATCCTACGACCGCCCGATGCGCGCCCGCGTCCCCTCTCATGATCAAGGCGTCCCTGTAGTCGTTAGAGCTACCTGAGGGACGCCTTGATCATGAAGAGGGTCAGCGCATGCGGGTGACGGCGCGGAACCGTTCCTGGGTGCGGCGGCGGCTCTCGCTGGTGGCGCCGAACAGCATCAGCAGCGCGCCGACCGGGATCAGGATCACCCACGACAGTCCGGCCGCGGTCAGCGCGTGCAGCGCGGTGAGCACCGTGACCACCGAGCCGACCACGAGCGGCGCCTGCTGCCGGGTGCGCGCGCCGAAGGTCAACACCACGACCGCGCCCAGCAGCAACGCCGCGTCGCGGGTGCGGCTGTCGCTGGTCAGCGCGATCACCAGGGTCGGCACGAACGCGGCCACCAGCGCCGGCCCGTACGCCGTCCAGCTGCTCAGGTCGGGCTGCCCGGCCTCCGGCGGCAGGGCCCGCCGCTGGCGCAGCTCGACCGCGCCGATGAGCAGGGCCAGCGCGGCGAACGGCAGGGTGTACGCCTCGGGCACGCCCACATCGGAGATGCCCATGAGCAGCCACCAGGCGACCAGCTCGCACGCGATACCGGTCCAGAAGAGGATGCGGCGCTCGACCGCCTGCCGGCCGGGCCGGGTGGAGGCGAGGCCGAGCACGGCGCCCCACGCGGCGAGCAGCGCGGCCACGTGCCGCGGCGAGTCGTAGGCGAGGGCCAGGGCGATCAGCGCCGCCGCGTACCCGCTCCACTCGACGGTGGCCGCCTCGCGGTAGGCCTCGGGCCGGCGCAGCCTGGGCAGCGTCGCCGCGACCACGAGCAGGGCGGCGCCGACCGCCAGCACCCCGAACGCGGACCACTCCGGCTCCAGCCCGGCGATCAGGGCGGCGGTGAGCACGAAGCCCTCCGCCGACACGGCCGCGAACAGCCAGCCGAGGATGCGGGCCCGCTGGGTCTGACCGACCACCGCCGCGGTAGCACCGACGGCCACCGCACCGCCGAGCGTGAAGAGCGTGAGCGGCTGTTCGGCCAGGCTGCCGGCGAGCCCGGCGCCGCCGGCGGCCAGCCCGATCACGAACACCACGACCCGGGTGATGCGCAGCGGCCGGGCGCGTTCGGCCGGTGCCGGTGGCGCCGTGATGGCGAGCCCCAGCATCGACAGCGTGAAGACGGCGAGCGCGGCCATCGTGGCGGCGGGCCAGTCGGCACCGAGCGACAGCGGCGCGATGAGCAGGGTGATCGCCGCGCCGGGCAGCACGACTGGGATCGCTCGCGACGGCCGGCCACCGCCGAAGCCGATGGCGGCGAAGGCGGCGGCGATCGTCAGCAGCAGCGCGGCGAGCACGTCGGTCGGGTCGGCGGCCGGCCGGACCTCGGTCAGCGCGGCCGGCGGCCCTTCCCAGATCTGGTAGACGGTCAGGTGCGGGTCGACCAGCGCGTCGACGAGCAGGGGCGCGATGCCGACCAGCGCCAGCGCGGTGGGCACCGCGGCGGCCAGCAGCGCGCCCATCGCCGGGTTGACCGACCAGCGGCCGCCGACGCCTTCGACGGGTTCCGTCCGCCGCCAGGCCCCGCCGAGGCGTACCGACCAGCGCTGCGGCGGCACGACGATGGCCTCCGGCGCGGGGGTGGCGCCGCGGAGCAGTTCGGCGATCACGCCGGCGAGCGCGGCGGCGGCCGCGTACACGCCGGTGGAGAGGCCGGTCGGCACGGACGCGATCGCGGTGATCGTGGCGCCGCCGGCGATGCCCACCGTCGCGTGCGGCAGGTAGCGCGGCACCTGGCGGCGCGTCACCGCGATCAGGGCGAGCCCGATGCCGGTGCCGACGAGGGCGGAGCTGAGCACGCCGGACGCCGTCGCGCCGCCCTCGGCCGCGATCGCGGCGAGCGCACCGGGCAGGGCCAGCAGCGCCCCGCCGGCGGCGAGCCCCCCGATCTGCCCGAGGTGGGGTGGCATGTCCGCGCCGTCCACGTCCCACTGCAGCCGGGCCAGCGCGGCGACCAGCAGCCCGACGAGGGTCACCATGGCGAGCGCGGCAGCGGTCGTCCAGGGGCGGACCAGGCTGGCGCCGACCGCGTGCAGCGCCACGCCGGCGGCGACGGCGGTGCGGGCGAGGCCGGCGCGCGGATCGGCGGCCAGCACGGCGGCCACGCCGTACACCGTGGCGACCGCGCCGCCGACCAGCATCGGCGACCACCAGGGCAGGCCGAGCGCGAGCGGAGCGCCGATGGTGGCCAGGCCCACGCAGAACCCGGCGACGTTGTACGACCAGGGGCGCGGCAGCACGATCGCGGCCGCGCCGGCGAGCAGGGCCAGCGCGACCGGCGCCTGCCAGCCGAGCCCGACATCCCCCGCGGGCCAGGCGCTCAGGTCGGCCGCCCACAGCGCGCCCGGGGTGGCCAGGACGCGCAGTCCACCGCTCAGCGCCGTGTAGCCGGCGATCACGCCGATCACCGCGCCGCTGACCGCGACGCCGAGCACCGGCCCGCGCCGCCACTCCGGCGGCATGGCCCGGACGCCGACCGCGACCAGCAGGATGATCAGCGCGCCGACCGCGAGGATCGCGTCCGGGAAGAGCATCTGGGCGATCCGCGCGAACGTGCCGATCAGGCCGGCGGTGGCCGCCGCGGCGGCGTAGTCGGCGCCGTCGAGCACCCGGTCGGAGCGGCGGCCGGCGTCGATCGACGGGGCGAGGATCAGGAGCACCGCGCCGATCAGCAGGAGGGCGCCGACCCAGGCGTCCCAGGCGGAGGCGCCGGGCGCGCCGAACGCCGCCGCGGTGACCGCGAACGCGCCGAGCCCGGTGCCGGCGGTGAGCGGCAGGCTGATCCGGCGCCACGCCACCTGCGCCATCGCGGCGTACCCCAGCGTGCCGCACACGGCCACGAACGCCGCCGCGAGCACCGGGACCGCGGCGGGGGGCTCGCCCGGGACGGCGGTGATGGCGGCGACGGTCGCGGCCACCGCACCGGGCAGCGCGAACGCCGCGCCGCCCGCGGCCCAGTCGCCGACCAGGCCGGCCGCCGGCCCGACGCGGACCAGCTGGGCCGGTGCCGGCTCGTCGCGCAGCGCGTCGACCTGCTCGACCAGCCAGCTCGCGGCCGTCGCGATCAGCACGCCGGCCAGCGCGAGCGCGGTGAGCACCGCGCCGGTCAGGGCCGGTCGGGCGAGCGCCGCGCCGGCGCCGGCCAAGCCGACGACGGCCGCGCCGGCGACGTGCGCGCGGGCGGCGGTGGGGGTCCGGGCGTACAGGCCGGTCACCCCGATGCCGATCGCCGCCAGCACCGGCAGCCACGGCGCCGCGGCCCAGGGCAGCGCGAACGACGCGGGTGCGGCGAGCGCGGCCACGGCCACGCCGGCCACCGCGGACTCCCGCCGGGCCTCCGGCGGCAGCGCCAGCACCGCGGCGAACGTCAACAGCAGCGCGCTCACCGCGAGCTGCCACCCCACGTCACCCACCGCGGTCGAGATCTTTTCCTGGTACGCGGACAGGTCTGCTTCCCAGACCGGTAGCGCGGCCTCGATCGGGGCGATCGCCGCCCGCACCGCCGCGCCCGCGACCACGACGCCCACGACGATCAGGGCGGCCGCGGAAGCGAGCTGGGGACCGCGCCGCGCGTCTTCCGGCAGTGCGCGGACGCCGAGCCCGGTCAGCACGATGACGATGGAGATCAACAGGAGTGTCTCGTCCGGTACCGCCACCGACAGCACCCGCCCGGCGGCACCGATGACCGCGAGGGTGAGCACGCCCGCCGCGATGTCTGGGAGCGGCTCCTGCCCGGCCGCCCGCGCCCCGGCCAGGCCGATCACGGCGGCGAGCACGAGCGCCAACCCGGCCGCCACCGCGCCCGGCACGGTGCCGGCGTCGACGGTGGCGACGACCGCGAACACCAGGGCGGCGGCTACCGCGACACCGTGCAGGATCCAGGTGACCGGCTGGAGCCAGACGGCGGGGCGAGGCACGGTGGGCTGGCGCGCGCCGGTGCGGGGCCCGCCAGCCGGCGTCACGACGGCGTCGGCCTCTTCGGGCGCGCTCTCCGGCCGGTCGGCGCGCTCGCCCGGCTCGGTCTCCGCCGGCTCGGTCTCGGGCGGTGCGGGGGCTGGGACGGTGAGGCGGGGTGGCGCCGCGAGGACCCGGGTCAGCAGCAGGTTCAGCGCGGCGACACCGGCAGACACCAGCGCCCACCCGGTCGGTCCACCGATCCACTCGTACGCCAGCAGCGGCAGGATCGGCTGGAGCGCCACCACGGTCGCGTACCGGGGCACGCTGAACCCGGTGACGCCGCCGTACCAGGCGGCGGCGAGCGCGGCGACGAGGAAGACCACGCCGGCGATGACCGCACCGGGCACCGACTCGGGGGGCGACACCGCCCACAGCGCGTATCCGTCGAGCGGGATGAGCATGAGCCCGACGCCGGCGATCGTCTCCGCCGTCGAGGTGAGCCCGCGACGGGCGATGAGCGGCGGGGCGACGAGCATGATGGCGGTCGCCGCCAGCAGGATCACGAGCCGGCTCACGACGCCGAACGAGCTGATCGCCACGGCCGCGAACACCACGGCGGCGACCGCGAGCAGGAGCGCGCCCAGCCCGAGGTAGATGTTCTGTACCTCGCGCGGGGACGCCTCCGGCTGGCCGCCGCCCTCACCGGGCGGTGGCGGCGGGGGCGGGGTCGGTGGTGGCGGCGGCGCGGCGGCAGCGGCTGGCTGCCGGGGTACCCGCGGCGGGCCGGACGGGGCCGCCGCGGTGGGCGACTGGCGGCCGATCCGGGTGCGGACCACCCGGCGCGACTTGGTGGCCTGCTGGGCGCGCTGGCGGTTGGCGTGCCCGAGGATCCCGCGCTGGAACTGCGCGGCCTGGAGCGCCTGGGCGTTGAGCTTCAGCTCCTTGGCGATCCGCACCTCGTCGCGCTTGAGGTCGGCGATGGCCCGGTCGATCTTGGTTAGTTCCTCGGCCAACCGGTCCTGGTCGGCGCCGCAGTGCGGGCACTGCGGCGCCGGTTGGATCTCCCGGCCGCATGACGGACAGGGGTACGTCGCCATGGCACCTCTCTTCCGCGGAGCCCAACACTGTGGACTCCCTCAGAAGCATGCCTAATGACGACCACTCTTGAACAGATCGCTGTGGTCGGCGGGGCGTCCCATCCCCCGGTAGGCCCACCCGGCGTGCGTCCACAGTGCGGCGTCGAGGCAGTTCCGGCCGTCGATCACCCGGCGAGCGGCGACCAGTTCGCCGAGCGCGACCGGGTCGGCGTTGCGGAAATCGGCCCACTCGGTGAGCACGCAGACCAGGTCGGCGCCGCGCACCGCGTCGTTCATGGACGCCTCGTACGCCAGATCGGGCTGGGCGGCGCGGGCGTTCTCCGTGCCCTCCGGGTCGTAGACCCGCACGTCGGCGCCGGCCTTGGCCAGCAGCCCGGCGACCGCGAGCGACGGCGCGTCACGGACGTCGTCGGAGTTGGGCTTGAACGTGGCGCCCAGCACGGCGATCCGGGTGCCGGACAGGTCCGGTCCCGCGGGGCCGGAACGGCGGTCCAGCAGTTCGGCGGCGAGCGTGAGCACCCGGGTGCGGCGGCGCAGGTTGATCAGGTCGACCTCGTGCAGGAAGCGGAGCGCCTCGCCGGCGCCCAGCTCCTGGGCGCGGGCCTGGAACGCCCGGATGTCCTTGGGCAGGCAGCCGCCGCCGAAGCCGACGCCGGCCTGGAGGAAGCGGTTGCCGATCCGTGGGTCGTATCCGATCGCGCGGGCGAGCTGGGTGACGTCGCCGCCCGCGACCTCGCAGACCTCGGCCATCGCGTTGATGAACGAGATCTTGGTGGCGAGGAACGCGTTCGCGGCGACCTTGACCAGCTCGGCGGTCGCGAAGTCGGTGACGACCAGCGGCACCTCGCGGTCCTCGGTGGCGGCCAGGTCGAACACGCCCTTGTGCGCGGCGTAGAGCATGGCGTTGGCCCACTCGCTCTTCACGCCGATGACGATCCGGTTGGGCCGGAGCACGTCCTCGACCGCGAAGCCCTCCTGCAGGAACTCGGGGCTCCAGGCCACCTCGACACCCAGGTCGTCGGCGGCGTGCTTGCCGACGAGCTGCTCGATCCACTCCGCGGTGCCGACCGGCACGGTCGACTTGCCGACGATGAGCGCCTTGCGGGTGAGGTGCTGCGCCAGGCCGGTGACGGCCGCCTCGACGTACGACAGGTCGGCGCCCATGCCGTCCGCGCGCTGCGGGGTGCCGACGCAGATGAAGTGCACGTCGGCGAAGTCGGCGGTTTCCTTGTAGCTGGTGGTGAAGCGGAGCCGGCCGGCGGCCAGGTTGCGGCGCAGCAGCTCGTCGAGGCCGGGCTCGTGGAACGGCACCGCACCGCCGGAGAGCTTGGCGATCTTCGGCTCATCGACATCGAAGCCGAGCACCTCGTAGCCCAGTTCCGCGAAGCAGATCGCGTAGGTGGCGCCCAGGTAGCCGGTGCCCAGGAAGGCAAGGCGGGGACGCGGCGCGCCGGACGGCGGGTTGACCGCGCCGATGGCCGGGAGGGGCTGCGTGCTCGGGTACGGGATCGTCACGCCTCTGTTCTCCGCTCAAACTGGGCGGCGCATCGCGTCGCGGTTCGGTGGGGGGCGCCGGGGGCGGCGCAGACTTTCGGGCATTTGCTGTCTATGCGGCAAGTGTCTCAGGCGGCGAGCCGCACAGTGACGATAGTGGCTCAGCGTACGCGGCGGTAAATCGGGTTTGAACGTCCGTCGGTATCCTCACACTGGAGTTACTGGTCGGTATCCTCGCCTGAGGCTTACCCAGGAACACGCCAGTGAACCGGTAAGTAAACAGAGTATGGACGCTTGGTTTCCGTACGGGAGGGTCGGTATGACGACAGAAGAGCCGTTCGAGGCGTACCGCCTCCCGGAGGAGCACGAGGCGGTCCGCGAGGCGGTCCGCGCGGTCTGCGACGCCAAGGTGGCGCCGAACGCCGCCGAGGCCGACGAGACCAGCGAGTTCCCGAAGGCGTCGTACGAGGCGCTGCGCGCCGCCGACTTCCACGCCCCGCACATCCCCGAGGAGTACGGCGGCGCCGGCGCGGACGCGCTCGCCACCGCCATCGTGATCGAGGAGGTGGCCCGGGCCTGCGCCTCGTCGTCGCTGATCCCCGCCGTCAACAAGCTCGGCACGCTGCCGGTGCTGCTCGCCGGCTCCGACGAGCTCAAGCGGCGCTTCCTGCCGCCGGTGGCGCGCGGCGAGGCGATGTTCTCGTACTGCCTCTCCGAGCCGGAGGCCGGCAGCGACGCGGCTTCGATGACCACCAAGGCGGTCCGCGACGGCGACTTCTACGTGCTCGACGGCGTCAAGCGCTGGATCACCAACGCCGGCGTCTCGCAGTTCTACACGGTCTTCGCGGTCACCGAGCCAGGCGTCGGGGCGCGCGGGATCTCGGCGTTCGTCGTGGACAAAGCGGATGCGGGGGTGAGCTTCGGCGCGCCGGAGAAGAAGCTCGGCATCAAGGGGTCGCCGACCCGTGAGGTGTACCTCGACGGGGTGCGGATCCCGGCCGACCGGATGATCGGCGCGCCCGGCACCGGATTCCAGACCGCGATGCGCACGCTCGACCACACCCGGGTCACCATCGCGGCCCAGGCGGTCGGCATCGCGCAGGGCGCGCTCGACGTCGCGGCCGGGTACGTCAAGGAGCGCACCCAGTTCGGCAAGACGATCGCCCAGTTCCAGGGCGTGCAGTTCATGCTCGCCGACATGGCGATGAAGCTGGAGGCGGCCCGCCAGCTCACCTACGCGGCGGCCGCCAAGTCCGAGCGCGGCGACGCCGACCTGACGTTCTTCGGCGCGGCGGCCAAGTGCTACGCGAGCGACGCGGCCATGGAGATCACCACGGACGCGGTGCAGTTGCTCGGCGGCTACGGCTACACGCGGGACTTCCCGGTTGAGCGCATGATGCGGGACGCCAAGATCACCCAGATCTACGAGGGCACCAACCAGGTCCAACGCATCGTCATGGCCCGCCAACTCCTCAAATAACCGATTCATGATCAAGGCGTCCTTCAAGTAGTTCTAGCTACTTGAAGGACGCCTTGATCATGGGGTCGGCCCTGGTCTGGTGGGTGGGGTGGTCCAGGGGTTGGCGCCGGCCACGGGTACCTCGGTCGGCGTGGCCGAGCCGGTCGAGGTCGGTGAGCTCATCGTGGACGTGGTGGAGAGCGTCGGCGCCGGGCTGGCGGGTGCCGGGGACCAGGTGATCAAGGGGTCGGTCGGGGTGTCGTCGGGCCGGGGCTCGGGCTCGTAGGCCGACGGCGTGGCCGGCTCCGGCCAGCGCCGCCACCGCTGCAGGCTGAACGCCGCCATCACCAGCAGCGCGCCGAGGAGCAGGAGCGTGCCGTTGTCGAGCGGCTGGCGCAGCGCCAGCTCCCGGTCCAGCACTTCCCAGTTGTCCGGCACCGCGTCACGCACCGCGAGCGGGTCGACGAACAGGCCGGCGTACGGGCCGACCAACAGCAGACCCGCGACGAGCGGGCCGAGCGGCGAGAAGCGCAGGGTGCCGAGCAGCCCGAGCACGATGCCCGCCACCAGCAGGTAGGCGGCCGGTTCGATCAGGTCGACGGTGTCGTACCGGCCGGATTCCACCCAGCCGGTCACGGTGCTGGTCGAGCCGTCCTGACCTACGCTCACGAGCACCCAGGCAGCGGGTGCCGCCACAACCCCCGCCAACAGACTCCATAGATGTCGCATGGGCGCACGCTACCCGCTGGCAGATGGAAGATATAGGGATGAGCCCCATGATCAAGGCGCCCACGCGCGGGTCAGCGGTGACGTAGGTACCTTACGGGCTCTTCAGGTGTCTACGTCACCGCTGAGCGTTCCGCCCCGCCGCGTCCCACTCGCCGGCCGCGTCGATCAAGGACTTGTCCGCCGATCATGGGCTCAGGCACCCGGATCAGAGATCAAACCATGTGCCCACGCCCTTGATCGACGCAGAGAGCGGGCGCGGCGCGGGGAGCGGGGCGGCGCGGGGAGCGGGCGCGGCGCGGGGAGCGGGCGCGGCGCGGAGAGCGGGGCGGCGGGGGAGGATGGCGGGATGACAGTGTTGTGGGCGCCGTCGCGTGACGTGTGGGAGCGGTCGCGGGTCGGGCATTACCTGCGCTGGCTGCATGAGGAGCGTGGGCTGGAGTTCACCGACTACGCCGGGCTGTGGCAGTGGTCGGTCGACGACCTCGCCGCATTCTGGCAGTCGGTCTGGGACTACTTCGAGGTGATCGCCCACCGCCCGCCGACCGCGGTGCTCGAGACGCGCGCGATGCCGGGAGCGCGCTGGTTTCCCGGCGCGACGCTGAACTACGCCGAGCACGTGCTGCGCGCGCCCGGCATCGCCGACGACGAGGTCGTCGTGTTCGGGTACTCCCAGACCCGCCCGCCGGTCACGCTGACCGCCGCCCAGCTGCGCGACGAGGTCCGCCGGGCGCGAGCCGAGCTGCGCCGCCTCGGCGTCGGCCCGGGGGACCGGGTCGCCGGGTACGCGCCGAACATCCCGGAGACGTACGTCCTGCTGCTCGCCACGGCCAGCCTCGGCGCGGTGTTCTCCTCCTGCGCGCCGGAGTTCGGCACCCGGAGCGTGGTTGACCGCTGGCGGCAGATCGAGCCGAGCGTGTTGGTGGCCGTCGACGGGTACCGGTACGGGGACAAGCCGGTCGACCGGCGCGCCGAGGTGGCGGCGATCCAGGCCCAGCTGCCGTCGCTGAAGCACACCGTGACCATCCCTTATCTCAGCGGCGGCCGCCTGGAGTGGCCGGACACCGACGAGGAGCTGGCGTTCGAGCCGGTGCCGTTCGACCACCCGCTCTACGTGCTCTACTCGTCGGGCACCACCGGCCTGCCGAAGCCGATCACGCACGGGCACGGCGGCATCCTGCTGGAGCACCTCAAGATGCTGGCGTTTCATCACGACCTCGGTAAGGGTGACCGGTTCTTCTGGTTCACCACCACCGGCTGGATGATGTGGAACTACCTGGCGTCCGGCCCGGCGGTGGGCGCCGCGGTGGTGCTGTTCGACGGCAACCCGGCCCACCCCGACCTGGGCGCGCTGTGGCGGCTGGCGGAGGAGGCCGGCGTGACGTATTTCGGCACCGGCGCGCCGTTCCTGCTCGCCTGCCGCAAGGCCGGCGTGGTGCCGGCGGAGGTCGCCGAGCTGAGCCGCCTGCGCGGCGTCGGTTCCACCGGCGCGCCGCTGCCGCCCGAGGGCTTCACCTGGGTGTACGAGGCGGTCAGCCGCACCGCGCAGCTCCAGTCGCTGTCCGGCGGCACCGACGTGTGCACCGGGTTCGTGGGCGGCGTCCCGCTGCTGCCGGTGTACCCGGGTGAGCTGTCCTGCCGCTGCCTGGGTGCCAAGGTGGAGGCGTTCGACCCGCGGGGCGAGCCGATCGTCGGCCAGCTCGGCGAGCTGGTGATCACCGAGCCGATGCCGAGCATGCCGGTCGGCTTCTGGAACGACCCGGACGGCCAGCGGTACCGGGAGGCGTACTTCGACGTCTTCCCCGGGGTGTGGCGGCACGGCGACTGGATCACGATCAACGAGCGCGGCGGGTGCGTGATCACCGGGCGCTCGGACGCCACCCTCAACCGGGGCGGCGTGCGGCTCGGCACGGCGGAGTTCTACTCGGTGGTGGAAGGGCTCGACGAGGTGGTCGACTCGGTGGTCGTACACCTGGAGGATCCGGACGGCGGCCCCGGTGAGCTGCTGCTCTTCGTCGTGCTCGCCGAGGGGGCGGCGCTCGACGACGCGCTGCGCGCGCGGATCGCGCGCGAACTGCGCGGCGCGCTGTCGCCGCGCCACGTGCCCGACCAGATCTACCAGGTCGCGGCCGTGCCGCGCACGCTGAGCGCGAAAAAGCTCGAGGTACCGGTCAAGAAGATCCTTCTGGGTACCCCGCCGGAGCGGGCGGCCGCCACCGGGGCACTGGCGAACCCCGAATCGTTGGTGGCTTTTCAGCGTTTCGCCAGGAACACGTAGCGATTCGGCGGACAACGATCGAGGGAGGCTCGCGCGTCCAATCGGCGTGAGCGTGTATCTCCGGCTGACCATCACCGACACCCTCGGGGTCTGGATCGACGGCAATCATGCCGTCAACCCGTTGGCGAAGGTCACCCGCACGTTCTGGTACCGGCTGCCGGCCAGCTGGCTGCGCGGCGGGGTGCTGGCACCCGAGCGGCTGGACCGCCTCGTCGACGCGCTGTACGGGCCGGACTGGCGGGGCGGCAACCCGGACGGGTCCCGCTACGTGATCCTGAACATCCAGCAGTCGGTGCTCTCCGCCGAGGAGGTGGCCGGCCGGCCCTGGCTGGGCGACCGGGCCGCCTTCTTCGTGGTGACCGACCAGGACGCGCTGCGCGAGGTCATACCAGCTCAGCTGTGACCCGCTCGGCCGACACCCGGCTGGGCAGCTTGGCGCGGTCGAGATGTCCACAGAGCACGACGGTGGCGCCGGCGGCGAGCGGCGTGAAGAGCCAGTCCAGCGGATCCGGGTGGACGGCCGCGTCGATCAGCACCCGGTCGCCCTTCCGGATGCCGAGCGCGGCGGCGCGCTCCTGGGCCCCATCGTCCACCGGCGGCGCGGGCGGTCCGGCGAACCGATCGCCGTAGCCGCGCACCTCGAGCACGAAATCCGCGAAGCCCTCCGGCACCGATCGCATGGGCAGGGCCATCGGGGCGAGACCCAGCACGAAGCGGTCGCCCGCGACCCGTACCCGAGCTTCGTCAACCCGGTCCGCGGCGGCGAACACGACGTCGACGGCGCCCGCGCCGGTGTCGACCGCGAGGCCCGCCGCCCGGCAGCCCAGCAGCACGGCGGCGGTCTGCCAGTGCGGCGGCAGCAGCACCGCCGCCCGGTCGCCCGGCCCGAGGCCGAGGCCGTCCACCAGGAGGTTGGCGGTCTTGGCGACCCAGTTCTCCAGCGTCGCGCCGGAGAGCTCGATGCGCTCGCCGGTCACGTCGTCGTACCACGTGAATACCGGCTGTGTCGGATCCTCGACGAGCAACGTGCGTACCCTCCTCGCGTCGCGTCGTAGACAACGATCGCCGATCCGATCGGCGTAGGCTCTACGTAAGTGTTGTTAGACACAAGACAACAACCCGAGGAGTCATCCCGTGACCGCCGGTAGCCCGCCCCGCGTGCTCGTCGACGCTACGAGTGTCCCAGCCGACCGGGGTGGAGTCGGGAGATACGTCGACGGCCTGCTCGGCGCGCTCGGCAAGGTGATCGGCACCCGCATCGAGCTCGCCGTGGTGGCCCTGCGCACGGACACCGAACGATATTCGCGCATGCTGCCCGCCGCCGAGGTGATCGCGGCGCCCGCCGCGGTCGCGCACCGGCCCGCCCGGCTGGCCTGGGAGCAGACCGGCCTTCCGCTGCTCGCCCAGCAGGTGGGCGCCCAGGTGCTGCACTCGCCGTTCTACACCTGTCCGCTGCGCGCCGGATGCCCGGTGACCGTCACCGTGCACGACGCGACGTTCTTCACCGAGCCGGAGCACTACGACAAATCGCGCCGTACGTTCTTCCGCAGCGCCATCAAGACGGCGCTGCGCCGCGCCGACCGGGTGATCGTGCCGAGCAAGGCCACCCGCGACGAGCTGATCCGGCTGCTCGACGCCGATCCGACCAGCATCGACGTGGCCTACCACGGCGTCGACCACGCCGCGTTCCACCCGCCCTCCGATGAGGAGAAAGCGCGGGTCCGGGCCCGGCTCGGGCTGGGCGGCAGCGGATACGTCGCGTTCCTCGGCGCCAAGGAGCCGCGCAAGAACGTGCCGAACCTGGTGCGGGGCTGGGCGCAGGCGGTGCGTGATCGCACCGACCCGCCGGCCCTCGTGATCGCCGGTGGTCAGGGCCACGACGACGACATCGACCGCGCGGTGGCCGAGGTGCCGGCGCACCTGCGGCTGCTTCGCCCGGGCTACCTGCGCTACGCCGACCTGCCCGGCTTCCTCGGCGGTGCCCTGGTGGCGGCCTACCCGTCCTACGGTGAGGGGTTCGGCCTGCCGATCCTGGAGGCGATGGCCTGTGCCACGCCGGTGCTGACCACGCCCCGGCTGTCGCTGCCCGAGGTGGGCGGCGACGCGGTGGCGTACACCAGCGAGGACCCCACCCAGATCGCCACCGACCTGGGCGCGCTGCTCGACGACGAGGCCCGCCGGCTCGCTCTGGCCAAGGCCGGATTCGACCGGGCCAAGGAGTTCACCTGGGAGTCCAGCGCCGAGGTGCACGTCGCCGCCTGGCGCCGCGCCGCGACCTGACCGTGCGCTACGTCACGGACAGGGCAGAATTGACTGATGCTCTTCGCCGTCATTCCGGCAGGTGGCAGCGGTACGCGCCTCTGGCCGCTGTCTCGCTCCGGTCACCCTAAGTTCCTGCACCCGCTCACCGGCTCGGCCGCGTCGTTGCTCCAGGCGACGGTGGCGCGGCTGGCGCCGTTGACCACACCGGAGCGGATCCTCGTGGTGACCGGGATCTCCCACGCCGCCGCGGTGGCGCGCCAGCTCACCGGCCTGCCCGAGGAGAACATCCTGGTCGAGCCCTCGCCGCGCGACTCCTGCGCGGCGATCGCGCTGGCCGCCGCAATCATCGCGCGGCGCGAGCCGCGCGCGGTGATGGGCTCGTTCGCCGCCGACCACCTCATCGCCGACCCGGAGCGCTACGGCGCCGCCGTGCGCCAGGCGGTGGCCGGCGCCGAACGGGGCCTGCTGATGACGGTCGGCATCACACCGACCAGACCGGAGACCGGATACGGATACCTCCAGTGCGGCGGCGTGGTCGACGGCGGCCCGATGCGCATGGTCGAGGAGTTCAAGGAGAAGCCGGCGCACGACGTGGCGGTGTCCTATGTCGAGTCCGGCCGGTACTACTGGAACGCCAGCATGTTCGTGTGGCGGGTCGACGCGTTCCTCGACGAGCTGGCCCGCCAGCAGCCGGGGATGCACGCCGGTCTGTCCCGGATCGCGGACGCCTGGGAGACCCCGGCGCGCGACGAGGTGCTGGCCGAGATGTGGCCCACGCTGCCGAAGATCTCCGTCGACTACGCGGTGATGGAGGGCGCGGCGGCCGCCGGTCTGGTCGGCACGGTGCCCGGCGACTTCGGCTGGAACGACGTCGGCGACTTCCACACGCTCGGCGACGTGCTGCCCGGTGACGCCGCGGGCAACGTGGTGGTGGGCGGCGACCCGGCCGGCGAGAAGCCCGGCGTGCTGCTGCACGACTCGACCGGCGTGGTGGTGGTGCCGCAGGGCGGCCGGTTGATCGCGACGCTCGGGATACACGATCTGATCGTGGTGGACACGCCGGACGCCGTGCTGGTGTGCCCGCGGGACCGCGCGCAGGAGGTCAAGAAGCTGGTCGACGAGCTCAAGGCGCGGGGCGACGACGGCTACGTTTGAGTTATGGATCATTCCTTTCCCATGATCAGGGCGTCCTTCAAGTCGTTAGAGCTACGTGAGGGACGCCCTGATCATGAGGGTGTGCGATGAAGGCGGTCGAGCTCTCGGTCGGGGGCAACGAGGCCAGCGACCTCCTGCCGGTACGCGCGCCCGAGGTGCTGGCCGCGCACGACGCGCGCCGCGCGTTCTGGACGGTGCTCGACGAAGGCTCGGTCGAACAGTGCCTCGCCCTGCTCGTGCAGGGCACTGACGGGCGCTGGTCCGCTCACCACGCGGCGTTCGCCGCCGGCGACGAGACCGGCCGGACCGAAGACGGCGAGGCGCTGGCCCGGCGCGACGGCTGGGTGTACGTCGTGGGATCGCACTTCGGCTCGAAAGGCGGACCGCTGCGGCCGAAGCGGGCGTTCTTCGCACGCTTCCGGGAGGCCGACGCCGGCCGGCCCGGTGCGGCCCGGCTGGAGATCGTGCGCAACCAGTTCCGCCTGCACCGCGCGGTCAACGACGCGCTCGCGGCCGCTGAGCTCCAGACGCTGCCGCCGGGCGACCGGGTGCGCGGCCGGTTCCTCGTGGAGACCATCGACCGGGGCACGCTGCGGGAGAAGAGCTGGGTGACCCGACTCGTGCCGGGCGACGCGCCGCTCAACGTGGAGGGCGCGGTGTTCACGCCGGCCGGCACGCTGCTGCTGGGGCTGCGCTATCCGGTCACCGACCGGGGCGAGCCGATCGTCGTCGAGATCGCCGGCGTCGACGGCATGTTCGACGCGGACGCGCGCACCTGGCCAGCGGTGGTCCGCGCCTACGCGGTGACCGGGGTCACGCCACCCGGCCAGCTCACCGGCTTCCGCGCGCTGACCGAGGGCCCGGACGGCGGGTACGACGCGGTGATCGGCTCGATCGACGCGCTCGGCAAGGGGTCGGTGCTGCTCGACGACCATCCGGCCGGTGGCGACGTGACCAGCCGCCACATCCGCTTCCACCTGTCCCCCACCGCCCACGAGGCCGAGGCGGAGCTGGTGGCCGACCTAGCCCCGTTCCACAACGTAGAAGGCCTAGCCGAGGGCTTCTACGTAACCGACGAAGACCACCGCGTAGCCCTCTGGGCCCACTAACCCGCTTAACCCGCCGATCTTGCATTCGTCATGCCCATATGTCCGATATGGAACCTGAGCATCGCAAGATCGGCGTGGTGTGCGCCCGGGCGACAACACTCCCGCGGACCGTGGCCCGCAGACCCTCGTAGTGAATCGCCGCCCGGGCGTGGTGGCACCTCCCCAGCCCCCTGACGAGCATGCCGGCCGTAGTGGACAACAGTCGACCAATTTCAGCGCTCGCCGAAACACGCACGTCACCATTGAACCGGTACAGTTGCGATCTGCCGCCTGCGGGAGACCGTGATGCTGCGAATCGTCTTCACCAACGACGACATCGCCCGGACCCGGGTCGCGCCAGGAGCTGACCCGGTATGGGAAACCGTGCTGAGCCTGCACGTGTTGCGTAACCGTGTGCGCGAGCCCACGCTGGCCCGCTGGGGGCAGGACGCCCGTGGCCGGCTGCGCCGCGACGGCGGCGCCGCCAGCATGCGGCTCTTCTTCGCGATCAACCCGCCGAAGGGCTACTTCCCGGACTTCCTTACCCCGTCCGACAGCGCCCACGGGTTCGAGGCGGGCCTGGATGCCATCCGCGCCACGCCGGCGAAGAGCCTCCAGCGCGACCTGAGCCTGGTGGCGGCGGAGCGCGCGCTGCCGGCCACCGCGCGCGGGCTGGCGAACGGCGACCGCGACGCCGTCCAGCGCCTGGCCGAGTCGATGCGGCGCTACCAGGAGCTCGTGGTCGCGCCGTACTGGGCGGCGGTGCAGGCGGCGGTGGCGGCCGATCGGGCGGCGCGAGCGCGCAGCCTGCTCGACGGGGGCACCGAGGGGCTGCTCGCCGGGCTCCGGCCGAGCATCCGGTGGCGGTCGGGCGTGCTGGAGGTGCACGACTACCCGACCGACCGCGAGCTGCACCTCGACGGCCGGGGGCTGACGCTGGTGCCGGCGTTCTTCTGCGCCCGCACGCCGGTCGCGCTGGTCGACCCCACGCTGCCCCCGGTGCTGGTATACCCCGTTGATCGGCTCGCCGCGCTGTCGGACCGGTCGGGCGGCGGGGCCGCGTTGGCCTCGTTGATGGGGCGCACCCGGGCCCTCGTGCTGGACGTGGTCGGCGACGGCGGGTCGACCGGTGAGATCGCCCGGCGGCTCAGCATCTCGCCGGCGGCGGCGAGCCAGCACGCCACCGTGCTGCGCGAGGCCGGGCTGCTGGTCAGCCGGCGCGAGGCCAACACCGTGCTACATACGCTGACCCCGCTCGGCCGCGCCCTCCTCAACTCCTCATGACCAAGACGTCCTGCTAGGGCCCATGTCGCAGTGGGGGCCGGAGCCCTCACGTCGACACAGGCTCTAACGGCAGTAGACGATGCCTGGATCGGGGACGTGGGGCGCCATCGCTCGTTCGATGTGCCGCACGCACCGCAGGTCGCCGATGGTCTCGCCGACCGGCAGGTCGAAGAACTGCTCGTCCAACTCGCGGAGGCGGGTGCCGGGCCCGAGCATCCGCACCATGTCGAGCGCCTCGCCACGCAGCTCCAGCAGTGGCCGGCCGCCGACGCGGCTCAGGTCGACGCGCGATATCCGCGCCACGTCGGCCTGGTCGAGGAAGGGCGTCGCCGCGTGGGTTTCGAGCAGCATCCGGCGGTACAGCCGAACGTAGTCCTGCTGGCTCGTCCCGCCCACCGCGACGACGCCGGGCAGCAGGCACCGCACGAGGTAGGCGAGGATCCGGTCGGCGTGCAGGACCCCGGCGCGGAAGGCGGCGGCCACCGCCGCGGGCTCCATCGGCACCGGCAGCGGAGCGCCGTTGGTCTCCACGACCCAGGTGGCTCGCGCGCCCGTGCCGACCAGTTCCACGGGGTGCAGGCGGGCCCCTTTCCGCAGCCAGAGGAAGTCCGGAGCGGCCCGGTTGACCGCGAGGTTGGTCGGATCCAGCACCAGCCGGCGCTTGGTCTCCAGGAAGGTGTCACGCACCCGCGGGTCGAAGAGCAGCTGGAACACCGGGCTGCTCGGATCGCCGAGGTGGGCGGCGATGCACTCGGACACCACCGACTCGTCGATCGCGACCCGGCGCACCTGGTGGTCGACGGCCAGCCCGCGCCAGATCTCGTCGTTCGCCTGGCGGTACGCGGTCGGCGCATCCGGTGCCGAGCGGCCCGCGAGCCGGCCCAGCACCGGGTCGGCGTCGATGTCGTGGCGCGGGCCCTCGATCTGGTCGAACGTCATGGTCAGCGGGCCTGGAAGGGAACAGAACGACGCGTTCTTCAGCGTCGTCTTGGACAGCGGGAAGACGCCGAACAGCGCGCCGCGCGTCCGCAGGAAGGTCGGCCCGAGCACCGGCGCGCGCCTCGTCAAGCAGCTCACCGTGGTGCACTGCGAGGTGACCGCGAAACGTACGCCGGCCTCGCGGGCCGCGGCGTGGTACAGGTAGTTGTTCAGGAAGGTCTCGTGGTCCAGCAGCAGGTTGGCATGGTCCGCCTGCTGGATCATCGGCACCCGCAGGAACTCGTCGCACACGGCGTCGACGTCGCGATCGCCGTGCCGGTGGAGGTACTGCTCCATCGCGGACGCCAGCCGTAACCGGTGCGGGTTCGGCACGCTTTCCGGCGCCGGCACGAGTGACCGAAGGTAGCCGCGGAGCGGCAGGTCGAGCGCGTCCTTGAGCTGTGACCCCAGATCGGACCCGCCGGCCGCGAGGCGGCGGACGAGCGGGCCAGCGCGGTACACACGTTGGTCGAGCAGGGTGGCCAAGGCGTTCCTCCAGTGGATGATCTTCTCTCCACAAGACGAACGCGAGGCCCTCGCAGGTTGAGCAATATGAATTGAAAGTTTGATCTAGTTCTTATGAAGGGCCAACCGGATCGGCACCATAGGCACACACTCGGCGGCCAGGGCGGCGCGCAGGCGCTGGATGTCCTCGCCGAGGCGGACGAGCGCCGCCACGTCGGCGGCCCCCGCGAGCGCGGCGCGCACCCCGTCGCCCGGCACGTAGGTGAAGCGCGTCCCGGCGCCGATGACCCCAGCCACCGTGGCGACGGCCCGCTCGACCGCCGCCGCCTCCTCATGATCAGGGCGTCCCTCGTGCAGCTGAGGTGGCACTGGGGAGGCGGGTGGGGACGTGGGGGACGCCTTGATCTTGGCGGGGTCGGGTGGGAGGGTGGCGGCGGCGCGGAGGCCGGCCGCGCGGGCCTCGGCGGTGCCCAGCGAGAAGAGGTCCGACGCCGCGTCCCGGACCAGGGCCACCGCGCCCGGCGCGTCGTCCACGGTGGCGGTCAGGTAGCCCCGGACCACGGCCACCGGCACCTGGTCGCACTTGCCCTTGACCAGCTCGCCGGCCGCCGCCAGCTCGTCGATCACGGCCATCTGGGTGATGTGCAACTCGTTGCCGTATGGGTCGGTCTCGCCGCGGTGGTCACGGATCGGTGCGATGCCGGCGGCGCCGAGCGCCACGTCCGTCAGGCCGTTGCGCCACGGACGGCCCATGGTGTCGGACACCACGACCGCGACGTCCACACCGTACCGCTCGCGCAGCGCCGCCCGGAGCGATCGCGCGGAGGCGTCCGGGTCCTTGGGCAGCAGTACGACCTGGGACCGATCCACATTGGAGGCGTCGATGCCGGCGGCCGCCATCACGAACCCGTGGTGGGTCTGCACGATGCGGGTCGGGCCGCGCTGCGCCACGGTGCGCGCGGTCTCCGCCGCCAGGATCTCCTCGCGGGCCGCTGCCCGGGACGGCCCGTCGGCGGGCACGTCGACCAGCTGACCCTCTGATTTGGACACTATCTTGCTGGTCACCACGAGCACGTCGCCGTCGCGGAGCCAGGGCGCCGCCGCGGCGATGAGCGCGGCCAGGTCGGTGCCCGGCGTGACGTCGCCGATGCCGGTGACGGGCAGGATTTCCAGCTTCATGTCAGCTCCACAGCGGCTTTGACCATCGCGGCGGTCGCCTCTTCGTCCGTCATCCACAGTGGAACAGCGCGGACCCGGACGCCGGGCACCTCGGCGCCCTCGTCGACGGTGTCGACCAGCCAGCCGTCGAGGATGCCGCCCTCGGCGCGCGCCCCGTAGAGCGCGCCGACCCCGGCCGCGGTGCACGCGGCGCCGACCACGGCCAGGCACCTGTCGGCCATGCCGCGCACCGGCGCGCCGCCGATGATGGGCGAGACGCCGATGACCGGCGCCGGGCCGGTGGCGACCGCCTCGCGCAGCGCGGGCACGGCGAGCACCGGTGCGATGCTGACCACCGGATTGCTCGGTGCCACCAGGACCAGGTCGGCCGCCGCGAGCGCGTCGAGCACGCCCACCGCCGGCTTCGCCGCCTCCGCCCCGACGAAGACGAACCGGTGGGTGGGCAGGTCGCCGCGGTAGCGTACCCACCATTCCTGGAAGTGGATGGCCCGCTGGGCGTCGTCGACGGTGACCACCGCGTGCGTCTCCAGGCGGTCGTCCGTGGCCGGCAGCAGGCGTACCCCCGGCTGCCACCGCGCGCACAGCGCCTCGGTCACCGCGGACAGTGGGTAGCCGGCGGTGAGCATGGTGGTGCGCACGAGATGCGTGGCGATGTCCTTGTCGCCGAGCCCGAACCAGGTGGGTTCGGCCTGGTAGGCGGCGAGCTCCTCCTTGACGGTCCAGCTCTCGCCGACCCGTCCCCAGCCGCGCTCCGGGTCGGCGCCGCCACCGAGCGTATACATGACGCTGTCCAGGTCGGGACAGATCTGCAGGCCATGCATCCGCACGTCGTCGCCGACGTTGACGATCGCGGTCACCTCGGCGCCTTCCCGTCGCGCGTAGGCGCGCACCCCAGTCAGGAAGCGGGCGCCGCCGATGCCGCCGGCCAAAACCACGATCCGCATGCGCCCATCCTCGCGCACCCCGGGCGGCGCGCGCCGCATCCCCCGGGAGACTAGGCTCACGATCACAGACCGCTATATCCGCCACCCGCCCCCTGGGGGACTCTTGACCACCGAACCCGAGGCCGCGCCGACCGACGGGACGCCGGCCAGCAAGTTGACCAAACCACTGCGCGAGCTCGCCGCCCTGGTGCTCCTCGGCGCGACCGCGGTCTTCCTCTTCGTCGCGCTGCTCGACCTGCTCATCCCGGCCGAGTTCGCCAACAACGACTTCACCTCCCGGTCCGCCGGCAGTTTCGACGGCTTCGTCAACCTGACGACCATCGGCCTGCCGCTGCTCGCGGTGCTGCTGGCCAATCACATCGAGCCGGCCGTCGGCCGGGCCAAGCTGATCACGCTGGTAGCCCTGATCGAGTACGCCGTCGCGGCGTTCTTCGCGATCATCTTCGGCCTGGTGGTGGGCGTGGTCGTGATCATCACCGATGTGAGCGCGCGGGCCGGGTTCGAGGCGTTCCTGACCCGGATCGCCTGGCTGGCGGTGCTCGCCGTCGCGGCCTACGCGCTGGTCACGATCGGCCGCGGCCTCTACTGGGTGCCCAAGCCGAAGCCGCAGCAGTTCCCCGGATACGGCTACCCGCAGCAGCAACAGCAGGGTTACCCGCAGGGCTACCCGCAGCAGCAGCCGTACGGGTACGCGCAGCAGCAGCAGCCCTACGGCTACGGCCAGCAGGGCGGTTACCCGCAGCAGCAGCAACAGCAGCAGCCGTATGGCCAGGCGCCTTACGGGTCCCCGGCGCAGCCGACGTCGGTGCCGCCGGCGCCGTTCCCGCCGCCCCCGCCGCCGGGCGCGCCTACGCCGTCGCCGGAACCGCCGACCGCGCTCTACCCGTCGGCTCCGGCCGCGCCGTCGGCGCCGTCGGCGGAGGAGACCCAGCGGCACCCGGACGCCGACCAGCACACGCAGTACCTCAAGCCGACGTCGCCGCCCCCGGCGGGCGACGACCCGACTCAGCACTTCCGCCGCTAGCCCATCCATGATCAAGGCGTCCCTGTAGTCGTTCTAACGACTTGAGGGACGCCTTGATCATGACGGAGGCGATCGCGGGGGAGAGGTGAGCGTCACGCGGTCGGGACCCTCGCGGGGCGGGTTGACGGCCTAGGCTGTCAGAGGTGGTTGATCAGACGGAGAACCGGCCCACCGAGGCGAGTCTGCGGCGCGCGTTGCACCGGGCTGCGGACGGACGTGCTCTCGACGTCGACGAGGCGGCCACGCTGCTGACCGCCCGCGGCGCGGCGCTCGACGAGCTCCTGGGGATCGCCGGCACGATCCGCGACGCGGGTCTGCGGGACGCCGGGCGGCCGGGCGTCGTGACGTATTCCAAAAATGTCTTCATCCCGCTCACCCGCCTGTGCCGGGACCGTTGCCACTACTGCACGTTCGCGACCGTGCCGCATCGGCTGCCGGCGGCGTTCCTGGAGCGCGACGAGGTGCTCGCGATCGCGCGCGCCGGCGCCGCCCAGGGGTGCAAGGAAGCGCTGTTCACGCTCGGCGACCGGCCGGAGGAGCGGTGGCCGGTCGCGGAGCAGTGGCTGGAGGAGCGCGGCTATGCGTCCACACTGGATTATGTGCGGGCGTGCGCGGTGGCCGTGCTCGAAGAGACCGGCCTGCTGCCACACCTGAACCCGGGCGTGCTCTCCTGGGCCGAGCTGCAGCGGTTGAAGCCGGTCGCGGCGAGCATGGGCATGATGCTGGAGACCACGGCGACTCGACTGTGGAGCGAGCCAGGCGGCCCGCACTTCGGCTCCCCCGACAAGGAACCAGCCGTGCGGCTGCGCGTGCTGGAAGACGCCGGGCGGGTGGGGGTGCCGTTCACCACCGGCATCCTGATCGGCATCGGCGAGACGCTCGCCGAGCGCGCCGATTCGCTGTTCGCGATCCGGCGGGTGGCCCGGGAGTACGGGCACATTCAGGAAGTCATCGTGCAGAATTTCCGCGCCAAGCCGGACACGGCGATGCGCGGCATGCCGGACGCCGATCTCGCCGACCTCGCCGCCACCGTCGCCGTCGCGCGCGTCCTGCTCGGCCCGCGGGCGCGCATCCAGGCCCCGCCGAACCTCATCGCCGGCGAATACGACCTGTTGCTGCGCGCCGGCATCGACGACTGGGGCGGCGTCTCGCCGGTCACCCCCGACCACATCAGCCCGGAGCGGCCCTGGCCGCAGATCGACGAGCTGGCGCGGCGGTCGGCCGCCGCCGGATACACCATGAGCGAGCGCCTGGCCATCTACCCGGAGTACGTCGTGCGCGGCGAGCCCTGGCTCGACCCCCGCGTGACGCCCTTTGTCAGCGCGTTGGCCCTCGACGATGGCCTGGCCGACCCCGACGCGCCGCTGGTGGGCCGGGCCTGGCAGGAGCCCGACGACGCGTTCGTGCCCGGCGGGCGCACCGACCTGCACGCCACGATCGACACCGACGGCCGCACGGGTGACCGGCGGGGCGATTTCGACCACGTCTACGGCGACTGGTCCTCGGTGGCGGGCCACGTCTCGGCCGCGCCGGCGGTGGAGCATCTGGAGTCCGACGTGCTGGCGGGGTTGAAGCTGGCGGCCACCGACCCGGCCGCGCTGCTGGCGCCGTCGCACGAGACCGAGGCCTTGGCGCTGTTCAACGCCGATGGGGCGGCCCTCGACGAGCTGTGCCGGATCGCCGACGACCTGCGGCGGTCCGCGGTCGGCGACGACATCACCTACGTGGTGAACCGGAACATCAACTTCACCAACGTCTGCTACGTCGGTTGCCGGTTCTGCGCGTTCGCCCAGCGGGAGCGCGACGCCGACGCCTACCGGCTGTCGGTGGAGCAGGTGGCCGACCGGGCCGAGGAGGCGTGGCGGGCCGGCGCGACCGAGGTGTGCATGCAGGGCGGCATCGACCCGAAGCTGCCGGTCACGGCATACGCCGATCTGGTCCGCGCGGTGAAGCGGCGGGTGCCGGAGATGCACGTGCACGCGTTCTCGCCGATGGAGATCGTCACCGCGGCGTCGAAGGCCGGCCTGTCGATCCGGGAGTGGCTGACCATGCTGCGCGAGGCGGGCCTCGACACGATTCCGGGCACCGCCGCGGAGATCCTCGACGACGACGTGCGCTGGGTGCTGACCAAGGGCAAGCTGCCGGCCGCCACCTGGGTCGAGGTGGTCACGACGGCTCACGAGCTGGGCATCCGGTCCAGCTCCACGATGATGTACGGCCACGTCGACCACCCGCGGCAGTGGCTCGGGCATTTCCGGGTGCTGGCCGGCGCGCAGGACCGCACCGGCGGATTCACCGAGTTCGTGGGGCTGCCGTTCGTGCACACCAACGCACCGATCTACCTGGCCGGCATCGCCCGACCCGGCCCGACCTGGCGGGAGAACCGGGTGGTGCACGCGATGGCCCGGGTGCTGCTGCACGGCCGGATCGACAATATCCAATGCTCGTGGGTGAAGTTGGGCGACGAGGGCACCGTGGCGATGCTGCGGGGCGGCTGCAACGACCTGGGTGGCACGCTGATGGAGGAGACGATCTCGCGCATGGCAGGCTCGGAAAACGGCTCCGCCCGCACGGTCGACCAGCTGCGCGCGATGGCGGCGGCCGCCGGCCGCCCCGCCCGCCAACGCACAACCGCCTACGCATGACCTTTCCCCGCCCGCCCTTTCCCCGCCCGCCCTCTCCCCGCCCGCCCTCTCTCCACGCGGCGCTTCGCGCCCGTTCTCCCCGTCGGGCCTCTCCCCGTCGGGCCTCTCCCCGTCGATCAAGGGCAAAGGCACGTGGTTCGATCTACGATCCGGGTGCCTTAGCCCTTGATCGGCGGGGTTCTCCTTGATCGGCGCGGCCGGGATCGGCCGGATCGACCGTCGAAGTCGAGGCGCCGGTGAGGGAGGAGACGACGCGCCGGTAGGCGCGTTACCTCGCCGGGGGCTGACTCGGTAGCTGTTGGATGACGCCCCGCGAGTTGACCACGGCGCGCCGAAAAGCGGCCCCTATTTATCAGGTTCCGCTTGACGGCGCACGCATTACACGCGTGTAATTTCACTGGGGTTGTTCGAATAGGATAGGTTAAACCGGTCCTGTTCGGACATATCGGCAGGGGTAACTAAGACTACGCCTTCCGTGTGGGGGGTTGCGTCCGACACAGCCGTCGGCGCACGAGAAGGAGGCAGGCTGATGGACGGCCCATTGGAAGCGGCCGACCTGATCGGGGACGCGCCGGAATGGCAGGAGCGCGCACTGTGCTCACAGACCGATCCGGAAGCGTTCTTCCCGGAGAAGGGCGGATCGACCCGCGAGGCGAAGCGGATCTGCTCGCGTTGCGAGGTCAAGGCCGAGTGCTTGGAGTACGCGTTGGCGCACGACGAGCGGTTCGGCATCTGGGGCGGGCTCTCCGAGCGGGAGCGCCGCAAGCTCAAGCGTCGCGTCGCCTGACTCCCGCTGTGATCGTCGGGGGGCGATGACACCGGAAGTCAGGCGCTGCGCGCCTTCACGATCAAGGCGTCCTTCAAGTAGTTAGAACTACTTGAAGGACGCCTTGATCATGAAGGGGGTTAGGCGAGCTCGTCGGGGTCGACGCCGAGCAGGTTCGCCACCTGCTCGATGATCACGTCATGCACGAGGTCGGCCAGGTCATCACGGTCCATGGCCCGGAACTCCAGCGGCCGGCGGTAGAGCACGATCCGGGGCGGCACCTCCTGCCGGCCCGGGCGGCCCGGCAGCAGCCGCGCGAGCGGCACCTCGCCGTCTTCGAGCACGTCGGAGTCGTAGACGTTCAGGTCGGGCGGCACGTCCTCCACCGCGAACTCGACGCCTGCCAGCTCCTTGGCGAAGCGCCGCTCCAGGCTCTCCACCGTGTCGAGAACAAGATCATCGAAGATCTCGGCCTTGGTGCGCGCCAGCGGCACGGTGGCGGGCACCAGCCGGCCGCGGAGGCCGCGCCCATGCCGGTCTCGGGAACGGCGGCCGGCGCCTGGGCGCCGAGGTTCGGGACTGCTCACGACAAGAATGTAGTCTCCCCGACCGACGTCCAACTCACGCGGTCGGCGTGTCGCAGCGGCATCCGAAGCGCGGGAGCGGGTAGGAGAGATAACGTGCCGCCGTGAGGTCACCACGGCGTTGCTCCCGAAACGGCTGCCCCCGCCAAGCCGTCGCCACGCTGACCTATGTCTACACCGAGAGCACGGCCGTCGTGGGGCCGCTGGCCGCCTTCGCGGAACCGCACACGTACGACCTCTGTGAGCAGCACGCCCGCAGCCTGACCGCGCCGCGCGGCTGGGAGTTGGTCCGGCACGAGGGCGAGTTCGCGCCGCCGCCGCCCACCACCGACGACCTGGTCGCGCTCGCCGAGGCGGTGCGCGAAGCCGCCCGTCCGATCCAGCGCCTCGAAGAGCCGCCGGACGGCACCCCACAGACGGGCCGCCGCGGCCACCTCCGCGTCATCCCCCCTTCCCACTAGTCCCGCCGATCTTGCAATTTTCAGGTGCCAAATCGGGCATCTGGGCATGACGAGTGCAAGATCGGCGGGGAATCAGGCGGTGCGGGCGCGGACGGTGCGGCGCCAGCCGAGGAGCCAGATCAGGTAGGCGCCGCCTAGGCAGGCCGTCACCACGCCTACCGGGAGTTGGGTCGGTGCCAGTACGCGCTGCGCGAGCACGTCGCTGACTAGCAGCAATGCTCCACCCATGGCCGCCGCCGGCACGGTGTTCGGGCCGGGCGCCCGGGTCAGCCGGCGGGCCAGCTGCGGCGCGGCCAGCGCCACGAACGCGATCGGCCCGGCGGCCGCGGTGCCGGCGGCGGCGAGGCCGACCGCGGTGGCGATGAGCGCGAGCCGGACCCGCTCGACGGAGACGCCGAGCGCCCGGGCCGTGTCGTCGCCCATCTCCATGATCAGCTCGCGGGAGCCAAGCGCCATCGCCACCGGCAGCAGGAGCACCAGCGCGCCGCCGGCGACCGCGGCGTGCGCCCAGTCGCGGGCGTTGAGGTTGCCCATCAGCCACAGCGCCGCGCGCTGCGCGTCGTAGACGTTCGCCCGGACCAGCAGGTACGTGGTCAGCGACGCGAGCAGCGCGTGCACGCCGACCCCGATGATCACCAGCCGGTAGCTGTGCGCCCCGCCCCGGTACGCGAGCAGGTAGACCGCGGCGGCCGCCGACGCGCCACCAAGCACCGCACCGAGCGCGATCTGCGCGAGCCCGCCGCCGACCACGATGATCATGATCAGGGCGCCGGCGCTCGCCCCCGCCGTGAACCCGACGACGTCGGGACTGCCGAGCGGGTTGCGGGTGAGGCTCTGGAAGATCGCCCCGCTGGCGCCGAGCACCGCGCCGACGGCGAGCGCGGTCAGCACCCGCGGCAGCCGGAGGTCCAGCACGATGTACTCGCTCGCGGCCGTGCCGTTGCCCACCAGCGCGCGCAGCACACCAGCCGGCGAGATCGCGTAGTCGCCGAGGCCCAGCGCCACGACCGCGATGGCGGCGCAGAGGGCCAGTAGTAGCGCGGCGACGGCCCGGGGGCGTGACCGGTTCATAGGCGCGGCAGCCTTCCCCGGCGGCGGACCAGCGCGATCAGCACCGGTGCGCCGACGATCGCGGTGACGACGCCGACGCCGACCTCGCCGGGCCGCGCCACGACCCGGCCCAGCACGTCGGCCACGAGGACCAGGGTGGGCGCCAGCACCAGCGAGTACGGGACCAGCCAGCGATAGTCGGGGCCGGTGATCAGGCGGGCGAGGTACGGCACCATGAGGCCGACGAACGCGATCGGTCCCGCCGCGGCGGTGGCGGCTCCGCACAGCAGCGTGATCGCCAGCGCGCCGAGTGCCCGGGTGCGCCCCCGGTGCACCCCGAGCGCCTGGCCGGCCTCGTCGCCGAGCGCCAAAGCGTTGAGCGACCGGGAGAGACCGAGCGCGAGCAGCGCGCCGGCGGCGAGGAACGGCGCCACCCCGACGAGTACCGCCGGGTCGGCGCTGGCGAGCGAGCCGGCCGACCAGTTCCGCCAGCGGTCGAACGCGGCGGTGTCGGTGAGCAGGATCGCCAGCGTGATGCCGTGCAGGACGTAGGTGAACGCGATGCCGGCGAGCACCAGCCGCACCGGGCTCGCGCCTTCCCGGCCGCGGGCGCCGACGGCGTACACGAGGAGCGCGCTGGCGGCGGCGCCGGCGAAGGCGAACCAGACGTACGCCCAAGGGCTGGTCAGCCCGGCGACCGCGACCGCGACGACGACGCCGAGCGCCGCCCCCTCGTTGATGCCGAGGATGCCGGGGTCGGCCAGCGGGTTCCGGGTGAGCGCCTGGATGAGCGTGCCGGCGAGCCCGAGCCCGGCGCCCACGGCGAGCCCGAGCAGCGTGCGCGGTACCCGCAGGTCGTGCACGATCACGTGATCCTCGAGGGCGCCGTCGTACCCGGTCAGCGCCGCGATCACGGTGCCGAACGGGATCGGCTTGGCGCCGACGGCGAGCGAGACGAGGGTGACCGCGGCGAGCCCGGCGACGGCGGCGAGCAGCCCCAGGCCGAGACGGCGGCCGGTGCGGGTTGCGGTCGCCGTCACAAGATCCCTCCTCGACATCGTGGCGGAGATTAGCTTAGCCTGCCCTTATTTGAGAGGGGAGGCATGGTGAGCGGACTGAGCCGGAGAAGCCTGCTGGTCGGGGGCGGTGCGCTGCTGGTACTGGCTGGGTGCGGCGCCGAGGAGGAGAGTGCGGACACGACGACCGCGTCCGGGCCGTGGGAGTTCACCGACGACCGCGGCCAGAAGGCCACCCGGGACAGCCGGCCCACCACAATCGTGGCGCAGATCAGCGCGGCCGCCACCCTGTGGGACTTCGGGATCAAGCCGGTCGGCACCTGGGGCGAGGAGGGCAAGGCCGACCTGCTCAAGGGCAACGCCGACCTCGCCGGCGTGACCTGGGTGGGGTCCACCTGGGGTGACTTCAACATCGAGAAGCTGGAGTCGTTGCGGCCCGACCTGCTGGTCGCGCCGATGCAGGCCAAAGACACGCTCTGGTACGTGCCGGAAGACGCCGCCAAGAAGATCCAGCCGTTGTGCCCGTCGGTCGGCATCAACCAGTTCGAGGTGCCGGTCGACAAGGTGATCAACCGGTTCGCCGAGCTGGCCGGCACGCTCGGTGCGGACCTGAACGCGCCGGCGGTCACCACCGCGAAGCGGGAGTTCGAGGCGGCCGGCACCGCGCTGGCCGACGCCGCGAAGGCCAGGCCGAACCTGCGGGTCGCCTTCATCACCGCCGACAAGGACGGCCTCTACCTCGGCAACGCGAAGATCTTCTCGGACCTGGCGTACCTGCGGAACCGGGGCCTGAACTTCACCGAGGTGACCGTCTCGGCCAACCAGACGCACTGGGAGGTGCTGTCCTGGGAGCGGGCCGGGAAGTATCCGATCGACGTGCTGCTCTACGACTCGCGCAACGCGTCGTACTTCACCACCGACCTGGCCAAGTACCCGACGGTGGCCAACCTGCCGGCGATCAAGGCCGGGCAGGCGCTCTCCTGGAACCCGGAGACCCCGTCCACCTGGGACGCCTTCGCCCCCGCGCTCCGCGATCTCACCACCAAGCTCACCACCTTCCAGCGCCTCCCATGATCAAGGCGTCCCTGTAGTCGCTAGAACGACTACAGGGACGCCTTGATCATGGGGGTGACGACGGCGCCTGAGGGAAATGCGGGGGAGCGTTCCCTCCGGCGCCGCGCCGCGTCCCCTAGCGGCTCCGCCCTGGGGAGGAAACGGAGACGCTGGGGTCGGGTAGGGGGGACCTGCTGCCGTCCGGGTGCGCGCCGCCCTTGTCGCCGCCCGGCCGCTCACCACCGGGCTGCCCGCTGGGCTTGGGCGACGGGGTGCCGGGTGCGCCGGTCGGCCGCTCCTTCGGCGTGGCACTCGGCCACCGCGCCAGCAGGTCGTCGCAGAACCGGTCCGCCTTGTCCCGGTCCTTGCCGCCGACTCGGGAGTTCAGCTCGTCGAACCGCTGGTCGTCCAGGGCCTCCCGGCGGTGATCCCGGTCGCGCCCGATGTAGTCGTGGCACAGCCACACCAGGCCGGGCGGCGGCCCGGCCGAGTGATCGGGGCGGGCGGACGGCGTACCGGTGGGCTTGGTCTTCGTCGGGTGCGGGCTGGCGGTCTTCGCCGGGCCGCCGAACTTCAGCGGGCCCGGGACGGTGCCGGACGTGGCGGCGACGGCCACGCCGCCCACGCCCACGACGCCGGCGAACACCGCGGCGACCTTCACGGTGATCAGCTTTGCCAACGCGGTCTTCAACATGGATTGCCTTCGCTTCTGGGCGTCAGGGGAGGTCTGAGCGACCCGGAACGCGGCCAGCGCCGCCGACTCGCCGGCGACCGGCCCACCAGGATGCGGCGCGGCCGCCGCCGCCAGCAGGTCCGCGAGCCGGGGGTGTCCGGCCTCGTGCGCGTCGCTGCCACCGCGCAACAGCCGTTCGGCGTTCGCGCGGTTCAACCGGTGTGCTCGTCCGTGGATGCTCATTTCACCCTCTTCAGCGCCGGGGACTCCAGATCTGTCACACCGTCGAGAAGTTCGGCCAACCGGCGCAGCCCGCGGTACGCCGCCGTCCGCACCGCGCCGGCACGCTTGCCCAGCACCTTCCCGGCGTCCGCCGCGGACAGCCCCAGCACCGCGCGCAGCAGCACCGCCTCCGCCTGCTCCGCGGGCAGCTTCGCGATCAGCGCGAGGGCGGCGCCGGTACCCACGGCGGCCAGCGCGTCGGCCGCGGTGTCCCCGTCGCCGATCAGCTCCACGAGCTGCTCGGCCGGCGTGGCGACCGCCGGCCGGCGGCGGGCGCCGCGCAGGTGGTCCAGCGCCCGGTGCCGCCCGATGGTGGCCGTCCAGCCGCGGAACTTGTCCCAGTCGCCGCGGAAGCCGGCCAGGTCGCGGGCGATCTGCAGCCAGGTCTCCGACGCCACGTCGTCGGCGTCGTCCTGGACCAGCACCCGCAGGTACCGGAGTAGCGCCGGCTGCCAGGCCCGGTACACCGTGCGGAACGCGTCCTCGTCGCCACCCTGGGCGGCGACGAGGACGGCGGTCAGGTCGCGCTCGGCGTGGACGTCATCCGGTGCCTCCAGTACGTCCATGGACGTGACCTCCGTTGGCCGGCTCGGTGCGCATGGGCTGCTGCCCGTAGTGCACAGCGCCAACCACCCCGAAAGCGTCACACCCCTCTCATGATCAAGGCGTTCTTGATCATGAGAGGGTCAGGAGAGGGTGTGGAGGATGCCTTCGCAGCTGCGGACGACGACCTGGGCGGCGCGGCGCTGGTCGAGCGTCAGCGCCGGGTCTTCCGCCTGCTCCTGCCAGCGGTGCAGCGCGACCGTGCTCAGCTGCCACAGGTGCGCGGCGGTCGCCCGGTGGTCGACGCCCAGCCGCGCGGGCAGGCCGGTGCCGTTCTCGCCGATCAGCCGCCGGGCCTCGGTCGCCAGGTCGCCGTCGAACGCCACCCGCTGCCCGCGCAGCGCCGCCAGCAGCCGCAGCTCCCGGAAGTCGTGCGCGTTCGCCAGCGCGTGCTCCAGCGCCGCGCGCAGCTTCTCCGCGCCGGGCCGCGGCTCGGCCCGGAGCACCGATTCCAGGGCGGCGAGCGCCGACCGCGCCTTCAGCGCGTCCCGGCGGTCGACGAAGCACCGGTTCACGGCCTCGCGCAGCTCGGCCAGGCCGCTGCGGCGGACCAGCTCCGCGGCCAGCTTCGCGCGGGTGTCGCTGCCGGTGCGGATCAGCGTGGTCGCCAGGCGTACCCCGAAGATGCCCAGCCGGTCGAGCAGCGCGCGGCGGGTGGCGACGTCGACGGGCGCCGGGAATTCGGTACCGGTGAAGCGGTCCGTCGACAGTAGATGGTTGTCCAGCTCGGCGCGCGGGGTGCGGGCGAGCGTGGCGAGCGCCGTGAAGTCGGGTTCGGTCAGCACCCGGCCGGCGAGCGCGACGAGGCCGCCGACCGCCACCACGCCGAGGCACACCGCGCTGACCCGAGGTTCGCGCTGCTGGCGGCGGGCGAGCTGGCGGGCGGCGAGGAGCGCGTCGATCCGGCCGCCGCCGGTCTCGTCGGCGCGGGACAGCACCAGGAGCGCGTTGACGGGGCCGGTGCCGGTTTCTTCGAGCCACCGCAGGTCGGTGCCGCGCGCGTCGCGGGTCAGGTAGAGCACCGCGTCGGCGTCGCGCAGCACCTTGTCGCCGGCCGCCGGGACCGCGGGCGTGTCGATGACGGTGGCGTGCCGGAGGGTGCGGGTCGGCCAGGTCACCACCAGGTCGTTGACCGGCGCGGGCCGCCACTGTCCGATATCGACGATGAGGCCGTTCGACGACCGGCCGACCGGCAGCTCCTGCCCGGCGGGGTAGGCGACCGCGTGCGGTTGCGGGCCGTCCTGGTACCAGGCGAACACCTGGTGGCCACCCGGCGCGTCGATCGGCGCTACCTCCTCGCCCACCAGCGCGTTGACCAATGTGGACTTGCCGGCCTGCCAGGGGCCCGCGACCGCGACCCGCAGCGGTTCGCCGAAGCGGCTCAGATGGTGGTGCAGCTGTTCGGTGGCTGGCGGGTTGTCGTGGTAGAGCTCCAGCGCCTCGTGCAGGAGAGCCGTCGCCGTATCGGCGAGGGGGGCACCCCTCACGCCGCCCGCCCCAGCTGGCACGACGGTCCGGTGAGGGCCTGCGCCCGCTCGTACAGCGCGGCGAGCCGGCGCATCCGTTGCTGCGCCTCGAGTTGTCGCTGGTTGCGCTGGGCGACGTCGACGTCGGCGGCCTCCTTCGCGGTGCGCAGCGACTGCACGATGGAGTCCTGGAGCTGCTCGGTCACCCCGGTGTAGTGGTCGCGCAGGATCCGCTGCACCCAGCGGGCGGTGTCCTTGCACTCCTTGTTGAGCCGCAGGAAGAAGTCGTCGACGTGCCGCTGGGTGGCCGTCTTGGCCATGGTCTGCCGGCGCCGCAGCAGCGACTTGCCCTCGTCGCGGATCGTCTTGCCGCCGAAGAGCGCGCCGGCGCCCAGCGAGATCGGGTTGATGAGCGGCATGCCGGCCAGCGTCGTGGCGAGGCCGAACATGAGCAGGCCGCCGTACGAGCCCTTGAGGCCGGTGAAGACCTTCTGCACCGGCGTGAACCGCTCGATGTTCGGCTGTTCGATCGCGCTGACGTGGCGGGTCAGGTCCGGCATGTTGACCCGCCACTCCGGGACCACCGCGGCCTCGTACCGGACGAAGTGGTCGGCGACCCGGCCGCTGATCCAGTCGCACCGCGACAGCAGCCAGCCGAAGCTGGACTCGGCCACATCGGTCAGGCTCTGCTCCAGCCAGGTCTGGTACTCGTCCCAGGTGCGCAGCGGGTCCGCCGCGTCGAACGCCTCGTCGACCTTGCGCATGAGCTGCCGGGTGCGGTCGCGCAGGTCATATTCGATGTCGGACATCAGGTCGGTCATCTCGTCGCCGAGCGTGTTCTGCCACCGGGTGGTGCAGCGGCGCAGCTCGTCGAGGGCGCGCTGGGTGTCGTACAGCCGGGCGAGCTGCTCGCTGGCGTCCTTCGTGGACAGTTCGGTGCGCACCGGCGCGGCGAGCTGCTCGATCACGGTGCCGGCCAGCAGCCCGACGGTGGCCGGCGCCAGGTCGTCCTGCTTCGTGTCCAGGGCGCGCTTGAGCCACGTGATCAGCTCGGGGAAGCCGGACTCGGCGTTGATGGCCTTGTCGTTCGCGCGCGCCGCCTGGAGCCGCAGCGTCGACGAGACCGGCAGGAGCGGCGCGGCGATGCCGGCGCTGGCGAGGTGCTGGCGGTTGCGCTCGGCGACCAGCCGCCAATGCGGCGAGATGTCGATCTTCGTGAGCGCCACGAGGATCCTCGGGTGCGCCTGCGCCAGGTGCAGCAGCAGGTTGATTTCGCTGACCGACAGCTCCCGGGTGGCGTCGGTCACCAGGACCGCGACGTCGGCCCGGGTCGGCGCGGCGACCGAGTTCGCGGCGCGGACCGGTTCGTCGCCGTCGGCGCCCGGGGTGTCGACGAGCACCAGGCCCGCGGCGAGCAGCCCGCGCGGTACGCCGATCTCCGCGTGGCTCCCCGCCATACCGTCCGTGGCCGTGCTGATGCGGACGGCGATCTCGGCGAGGGGCGCCGATTCCGGTGCCCGGCCCGGCTCGGCCACCAGCGCGGCGGTTGGCGTCTCCGCGTGCCGCACCACGGTGGGGATCGCGGTGGTCGGTCCGTCACCGACCGGGCACACCGGTGCGTTGATGAGCGCGTTGACGAGCTGGCTCTTGCCCTGCTTCGGCTCGCCCACGACGAGCACCCGCAGCTGGGGGTCGAGCAACTGCGCGCGTTTCTGCTGGAGCCGCTGGACGAGGTCGGTGCGGTTGTGCGCCGCGCACACCCGGACGGTCTCGTCGAGAACGTCGAGCCACGTCGGAGCCATCACCGGACCAAGTGTGCTGAATTCCGGGTATTTCGCAAGAGGCAGCTTTCCGTGACCGAAGGCATACAGGAGAAGGTCGGCCGCCCTGGGACCAAGCAGGACGGCCGACCTTCTTTATCACCCCTCAGAGAAGCGCGGTGACAACCTCAGAAGAGGATGTCGGTGACGCCGCCGGCGTCGGCGCTGGCGTGCGCGTCCGCCGACGCGCTGCCGCTGAGCAGCCCGCCGACGCCGAGGCCGTCCAGCGTGCCGCCCACGGTGCTGTCCACGGTGCCGGTGACCGTGCCCGTGACGCCGCCGGTCACGTCGTCGACCGCGGCGCCCGAGGTGACCGAACCCACCGACGGCACGTCGACCGGCAGCCCGAGCGAATCGACCAGGTCGGTGGTCTGGTCGAGCGTTCCGGTCACCGTGCCGAGCGTGCCGTCGGTGGAGCCAAGGAGACCGTCGGTCGTGCCCAGGAGGCCGTCGACGGATGCGCCGCCCACCAGGCCGTCGGCGGTGCCCACGGTGGTGTCCACCGCGCCGGTGGCGTCGGCCGTGACCGGCGATACCACGTCGGCGTCGAGGGTGCCCGCCACGTCGTGGACGCCGGACAGGTCCACGCCGGCGCCGTAGGGGCTGGCGAAGGCGCCGAGGTCGGGCAGCAGGCTGGAGGTGCCGAGGTTGATCCCGGAGGAATCCGCGGTGATCGCGCCGAGCGCGGCCACGTTGACGTCGGCGGAGGTGGACTGCGCGCCGACGGCCAGCTGGTTGGTCACCGCCTGCAACTGGCCGACCACGTCGGTGGCGTCGGTGTCGAGCGCGCCGAGGTCGGTGACCGGCGTGAGCTGCGTGACGCCCTGCACCGGTGCGTAGTCGACGACCAGTGGCACGACGTCGCGCACGTCCGCGGCCGTGATGTCGCTGAGGCCGGCGTTGGTGAGCGCGCCCTCCGGGTCGAGCTCGAATGCGGAGCGCGCCTCCGCGTTGGTGAGCAGGTTCAGCACGAAGTCGTGCAGCGTCTGAGTCGATTCCATGGGCGAAACGCTATGGGCCGGCGGCGGCACCGGGCATCGGGGACGACGCCTATTGATCACCAGGTGCTGTTGCGGCATTGGGGGGTCGAACGATTAGGGGATTAGGGGATTTCGCGCGGCAGAAGTTGGTGGTCCGGTCGGGCGTCGATCTCTGGTACGAACGTTGGGTTGATTTTGTTCCGGGGAGGAGCGTTCATGCCGTACGTGCTGGGGATCGACATCGGCGGCACCACGACCGCCGCCGCTGTCGCCCGGCTCGGCGCCGCCGGCTGGTCCGCCCCCGAGACCGTGCGGCTGGGCGTACGCGCCGACCCGATCCCGTCGGTGCTGCACCTCGCGCCCGACGGGGCACTGACCGTGGGTGAGCCGTCACAGCCGGACGCCACCCGGCTGGCGCGCGGGTTCAGCCGGCGCATCGGTGATGACGTCCCGTTCGTGCTCGGTGGCGAACCGTGCACACCGCAGGCGCTCACCGCCGTGCTCGCCATGTGGGTCGTCGAGACGGTCCTGGCGCGCGAGGGCGCGCCGGCCGAGCAGGTCGTGCTCAGCCACCCGGCGAGCTGGGGCGCCTACCGCAGGGAGCTGCTGCACCGGGCGCTGTGGGACATCGGCCTCGCCAACGTGGCGCTCCTGCCCGAGCCGGTGCTCGCGGCGGAGCGGCACGCGGCGTACGGCCGGCCCGGCGGCACGCTGGCGGTGCTCTCGCTGGGCGGCAACGACGGCGAGGCGTCCGTGGTCGCCTGGGCCGACCGGGTCGGCTACCGGCTGATCGGCACCGGCGCGCCGGCCGACCGGTTCGGCGGCGTCGACCTGGACGAGGCGGTGCTCGATCTGGTGCGCGCCCAGCTGGGCAAGGACTTCCGCGGGTTCGACGGCGCGCGGCCGGCGCTGCTCGCGCTGCGGCGCGAGTGCGCCCGCGCCAAGGAACGGCTGAGCACGGCGACCGAGACCGAGGTACCGGTACACCTGCCGGGGCTGCGGCTCCGGGTGCCGGTCAGCCGCGCGGACCTGGACGCGGCGGTACGGCCGGCGGTGCGGCACACCGTCGACGTGCTGGTCCGCACCATCCGGGCGTGCGGCCGCGAGCCGTCGACAATGGATGGTGTGGTGCTGGCCGGTGGCGCCACCCGGATGCCGCTGGTGGCCGAGTCGGTGACGGCCGAGCTGGCCGTACCGGTGCTGTGCGACGCGGCGCCGGAGGGCACCGCGGCGGCGGGCGCGGCCCGGGTCGCCGCCCAGTTGCTGACGCCCCCGCCGCCGGAGCCGGACGCTCCAGTGTGGACACCGCAGCCGCGGCGGCCGGTGCCGCCGTCGCCGCCACCGCCCGCGAACCCGCCGCCGCGGCCGGCTCTCCAGTTCACCCCGCTCGACCTGGTGGGAGGCCGCCGGTGACCGGTGCCGACCTCGCGCTGGTCAGCCCCCGGGAGGAGCGATCCGTGCTGGAGGGGCTGGACGCGGACGTCCGCGCGTTGCTGCTCGCCCTGGCCACCGGCCTGGACCTGCCCGCCGACCTGCTGGGCGCGCTGCTCGGCCAGGACCCGCACGGGGTCGACGAGCTGATGGCGGCGGCGCGGGCCACCGGGCTCCTCGGCCCCGACGACCGGCTGCCGCCGGCCGCGCGCCAGACGGTCGCGCGGTACAGCCCGGCCGCGCACCGGGCGGCGGTGTGGCGGCGCCTCGCCGAGCTCCAGCTGGCCCGTGGCGGTCCCGTCCTGCCGCTCGCGCGGGCGGCGCTCGACACCGGTGCCGGCGGTGCCCCGACGTTCGACGCCGCCGTCTTCGAGGCCGCCGCCGAAGAGGCGCTGGCCGCGGAACCGGCGCTGGCGGCGGAACTGTTCGCGCACGCCGCCACCGCCGGCCGCCCCACCACGGCGCGCCGGGCGCTGGCCGCCGCGCTCGCCGGCGACCTCGACGCCGGGCTGCGGATCGCCGACCGGCTGGTCGCGGCCGAGCACTCGCCGGACCGCGCGGCCGGTGCGGCGGTCGCCGCCACCGCGCTCGCCCACCGCGGCCAGCTCGGTCGCAGCGCCGACCTGTACCGGTGGTCGGTCACGCCCTCGTCAGCCGCGTTCGCGACCGTGGGCTTCCTGGCCACCGGCCGCCTGGACGAGGCCGAGCAGCCCGCCCCGGACGGTCCGCCCACGCTGCTGACCGGCGCGGCGGCGCTGATGGCGAAGGGGGTGCGGGAGTCGCTGTCCGGCTCGGCGACCGGCGCGCTGTCCACTCTGGTGCAAGCCGCCGCGCTGCTCGAACCGGCCGGACAGGCGGTGCTGCTGCCGGACAGCCCGGCCGCGCTGGCCGCCCTGGTGGCCGTACACAGTGGCGAGCTGGACATCGGTGACTCGGTGCTGGCGCGCGCGGTGGCCGTGGAGATGGGTGCCGCGCTGATGGCCCGCCGGCACCGGCTGCTGCAAGCCTGGATCCTCATGGTGCGCGGGCGCACCGCCGCCGCCGAGGAGCGGCTGGCGGCGCTCGGCCCGGTCCCGCTCGAACCGCGCGACCTGCTCTTCGCCGCCGCGATCGAGGTTGGCATCGCCCGGCGCAACAGCGACCTGTCCGCGTTGCGGCGGGCGTGGGAGCGCGCCCAGGAAGCCGTGGTGCGGCATTCGGTCGACCTGTTCATGCTGCTGCCGCTCGGTGAGCTGGCGGTCGCCGCGGCGCGGCTCGGTGAGTGGGCGCGGCTGCACGCGCACCTGCGCGACGCGTACGCGTTGCTGGCCCGGCTCGGCGACCCACCACTGTGGACGGCTCCGCTGCGCTGGAACAGCCTGCACGCGGCGATCCTGGCGGACGAGCCGGCGACCGCCGACGGACACGTGGCCGCGCTCGTGGCCACCGCGGATCATTCCCGGTACGGTGCGGTGGTGGCAGCCGCGGCGGTGAGCTGGATCGAGGTGCTGCGCGGCAGCGTCGATCCGGCACGGGTGGAGGCGGCCGCGCGCGGGCTCTATGGCGCCGGACTGTGCTGGGACGCCGCCCGGCTCGCCGGCCAGGCCGCGATCCGCACGTCCGACCGCCGGGCGATGACCGCACTGCTCGACTGCGCCCGACTGTTCCAGGGGCGGCCGTCGGGGGCGCGCTCGTCGACGGCGGGATCGGCTCCGGCCACGCAGCCTGCCGAGACCTGGCTCAGCGACCGCGAGGTCCAGGTGGCTGAACTGGTGCTGGCCGGCATGACGTACAAACAGATCGGGGATCGGCTTTTCATCTCCGCCAAGACGGTCGAGCACCATGTCGCCCGGATGCGCCAGCGGTTGGGCTGCGCGAGTCGCAGCGAGCTGCTGGCGCGGCTCCGGGCCATGACGGCCGACCGGCCTGGCGGCGAACCATGGCCACAGCCTCCGCCGACGTAGGTTGGCCCCGACGGACCAGACAGAAACGAGGGCAACGTGGCGCACCCCGCAGTCATGACCAGCGACCTGGCCGCGCTCCTGGACGACGTCATCGATCGGATCGCCGTGGCGGAGAACGCGGTGGCCCTGTCGCCCGACGGCCTGCTGCTCGCCGCCTCGCGGGGCACGACCGAGCAGACCGCTGAACAGATATCCACGGTGGTGGCCGGGCTGTACGCGCTGGCCGTGGCGACCGGCACGCTCACCGCGAACGGCAAGGTCCGGCAGGTCACCGTGGAGATGCGGCGGAGCTTCCTGTTCGTGACGGCGGCGCGCGGCGGGGCGATCCTGGCCGTGATCTTCGGTGCGGGCGCGGACGTCGGCGACATCGCCTACGAGATGGCGCTCTTCGCCGGCCGCGCCGACCGCCACCTCCCCGCCTTCACCCCCCTCGCATGATCAAGGCGCTTGACGGACGCCTTGATCATGAGAACTAGAGGTCGAGGTTGGTCAGGACCAGGACGCGGGGCTCGGTGTAGTCGTCCATCGCGCTGCGCAGGCCCTCGCGCCCCACGCCGCTGCCCTTCACCCCGCCGTACGGCATCTGGTCCGCCCGGAACGACGGCACGTCACCGACGATCACGCCGCCGACCTGGAGCCCCCGGTGCGCGGCGAACGCGGTCTCGATGCTGTGCGTGAACACGCCCGCCTGCAGGCCGTACGCGCTCTCGTTGACCGCCGCGAACCCGGCGGCGTCGTCCACGACCCGTTCCACCGTGAGCACCGGGCCGAACACCTCCTCGGTGAGCACCTTCGCGTCCGCCGGCGCGCCGGTCAGCACGGTCGGCGGGTAGGTGGCGCCGTCCCGCCGGCCACCGGTGGCCACGGTCGCGCCGCCAGCCACCGCCTCGTCGACCCAGCTCTCCACCCGCCGGGCGGCGGCTTCGCTGATCATCGGCCCGACGTCGACGCCCTCGTCGAACGGGTCGCCGGTCTTCAACCCCTCCACCGCCGCGACCAGCCGGGGCACGAACGCGTCTTCCAGCCACTCGTGCACGTACACCCGCTGCACCGCGATGCAGCTCTGCCCGGCCTGGTAGTTGGCGAACGTGGCGATCCGCTGCGCCGCCCAGTCCAGGTCCTCCAGGGACGACCAGTCGGCGCAGAGCAGCGCGGCGGCGTTGCCGCCGAGTTCCAGCGTGACGTGCTTACGCGGCACGGCGTCGCGGATGCCGAACCCCACCGGACCGGACCCGGTGAACGACACCACCGGCAGCCGCGGGTCGGCCACCAGCGCGCCGGCGCGGTCGTTGGGCAGCGGCAGCACCGAGAACGCGCCCTCCGGCAGCGCGGTCTCGGCCAGGATCTCGCCGAGCAACAGCGCCGTCAGCGGGGTCGCCGGTGCCGGCTTCACCACGATGGGCGCGCCGACGGCGAGCGCCGGCGCCACCTTGTGCGCCACCAGGTTCAGCGGGAAGTTGAACGGGCTGATGCCCAGCACCGGACCGCGCGGGAAGCGCCGCACCACCGCCATCCGCCCGGCCGCCGCCGGGTCGGTGTCGAGCCGCTGCAACTCACCCGAGAAGCGCCGGGCCTCCTCCGCCGCCCACCGGAACGTCGAGACGCCGCGGGCCACCTCGATGCGGGCCCACTTGAGCGGTTTGCCGTTTTCCGCCGTGATCAGCCGGGCCACCTCGTCGGCCCGCTCGGCCAGCCGGCGTGCGACGTGGTCGAGCGCCGCCGCCCGGGCGGCGGCGGGCAACGCCACCAGTTCGGCGGCCACCGACGCCGCGGCCGCCACGGCCCGTTCCACCTGGTCGGGGGTGGCATGACTGGTACGCCCAACCGTCCGGCCGTCGTACGGGTGGCGCACCTCCACCACCTCGGCGCTGGTGCTCTGCCGACCGGCCACATAGAACGGCGTGACGTCCATGGTCATAACCTACGCCGCGGGCTGCTGCAAGGAAGGGCCCCTTATTAACACTCCTCGCTGTTAGGAGGGGGCCCTTGCATGCGCGTGCCGCAAGGAAGGGCCCCTTCTTAACAACGCGAGGTGTTAAGAAGGGGCCCTTCCTTGCAGCTAGGCGCGGAGCGCGGTGGTGATCAATTCGATGCCTTCGTCTTGGAGTTGGGCTAGGTGGTCCGGTCCCTGGAAGGACTCGGCGTAGAGCTTGTAGACGTCTTCGGTGCCGGACGGGCGGGCGGCCAGCCACCCGGACTCCGTGACGATCTTCAGGCCGCCGATCGCCGCGCCGTTGCCGGGCGCCTCGGTGAGCGTCGCCGTGATCGGCTCGCCGGCCAGCTCCTTCGCCGTGACCTGGTCGGGGGAGAGCTTGGCCAGTACCGCCTTCTCCGCCGGCGTGGCCGGGGCGTCGATCCGGGCGTACGCGGGCGCGCCGAACCGCTCCGTCAGGTCGCCGTAGTGCTCGCTCGGGGTGCGCCCGGTCACCGCGGTGATCTCGGCGGCCAGCAGGCACAGCGCGATGCCGTCCTTGTCGGTGGTCCAGACGCTGCCGTCGCGGCGCAGGAACGACGCGCCGGCGCTCTCCTCGCCGCCGAAGCCGATCGTGCCGGCGGCCAGCCCGTCGACGAACCACTTGAACCCCACCGGCACCTCCAGTAGGCGCCGGCCGAGTCCGGCGGCCACCCGGTCGATCATCGACGAGGAGACCAGCGTCTTGCCCACGGCGGTGTCCGCCGGCCAGCCGTCGCGGTGCCGGTACAGGTAGTCGATGGCCACCGCGAGGTAGTGGTTCGGGTTCATCAGGCCGGCGTCCGCCGTGACGATGCCGTGCCGGTCGGCGTCGGCGTCGTTGCCGGTGGTCACCCGGTACTCCGTGCGCGCCGCGATGAGGGCGGCCATCGCGTACGGTGACGAGCAGTCCATCCGGATCTTGCCGTCCCAGTCCAGCGACATGAACCGCCACGCCGGGTCGACCTGCGGGTTCACCACGGTCAGGTCCAGGCCGTACCGGGCCGCGATCTCGCCCCAGTAGGCCACGCTGGCGCCGCCGAGCGGGTCGGCGCCCAGCCGCACGCCGGATGCCCGGACCGCGTCCAGGTCGACGACGCTGGGCAGGTCACCGACGTACGCGTCGAGGAAGTCGTACCCCTCGATCCGCGCGTGCGCCTGCCGGCGCACGCCGCGCAGCCCGTCGGCGAGCAACTCGTTGGCCCGGTTCTCGATGATCTTCGTGGCGTCCGAGCCGGCGGGCCCGCCCGATGGCGGGTTGTACTTGAACCCGCCGTCGGCGGGCGGGTTGTGCGACGGCGTGATGACCACGCCGTCGGCGAGCCCGCTCCGCCGGCCCCGGTTGTGGGTGAGGATCGCGTGCGACAGCGCCGGCGTCGGCGTGTACCCGTCGCGCGCGTCCCGCAGCACCTGGACGCCGTTGGCGGCGAACACCTCGATCGCGGTGATCTGCGCCGGCTCGGAGAGCGCGTGCGTGTCCCGCCCGAGGAACAGCGGCCCGGTGACTCCCTGGCTGGCCCGGTACTCGCAGATCGCCTGGCTGATCGCCAGGATGTGGTCTTCGTTGAAACTGAGCCGTAGGCTCGACCCGCGGTGCCCCGACGTGCCGAACGCCACCCGCTGGCCGGCGACCGACGGGTCCGGATGTTCGGTGTAGTAGCTCGCCACCAGGTGCGGCACGTCGATCAGGTCGTCCGGCGCGGCCGGCTGGCCGGCGCGGGGGTGTATCCGGGCGCTTTCAGACACGGCGGCCTCCAAGCCGTTCGTCATTCGTGATCCGACATTAATGGAGAGGTCGGGCAGGGGATGCGGCGGGCGGGGGCGCGGTGTCGATACCGTGTGGAACGGCAGACCACCATCCGACTGGAGGACAGATCTTGACCGGCAACGTTCGAATCGTGGCGTTCGACCTCGACGACACCCTCGCCGTGTCGAAGTCGCAGATCGACCCGCGGATGGCGGATCTGCTGGCCCGGCTGGTCTCCGAGGTCGACGTCTGCGTCATCTCGGGTGGCCGCTTCGAGCAGTTCGAGGCGCAGGTGCTGCGGCACCTGACCGTCGACGAGGCGGCGCGTGCCCACCTGCACCTGATGCCGACCTGCGGCACCCGCTACTACCGCTGGACCGACGGCGACTGGCGCCCGGTCTACGCGGAGAACTTCACCGCGGAGATCAAGCAGCGGATCATCGCGGTGCTCACCGAGGGCGCCAAGGAGCTGGGGCTCTGGGAGCCGGAGCCGTGGGGCGACATCATCGAAGACCGGGGCAGCCAGATCACCTTCTCCGCGCTGGGCCAGAAGGCCCCGCCGGCCGCGAAGTACGCGTGGGACCCGGACGGGGTCAAGAAGGAGCGCCTCCGGGCGTACGCGGCGGAGCGCCTGCCCGACCTGGAGGTGCGCAGCGGCGGCTCCACCTCGGTCGACGTGACCAAGAAGGGCGTCGACAAGGCATACGGGATGCGCAAGCTGATGGCGCACCTCGGGGTGGAGATCGGCGAGGTGCTCTTCGTCGGCGACCGCCTCGACGAAGGCGGCAACGACTACCCGGTGAAGGCGATGGGTATCGAGTGCGTGGCCGTGCATCGGTGGGAGGACACCGCGGACTACGTGGAGCGCCTGCTCCCGTCTCTGACCGCCGCACGCCTGCCGTAGGATCATGGGCCGGCCCTGAGTCGCGGAAGGAGGGTCCGGTGTCTCTGGACCCGCAGTTGCTGGAGATTCTCGCGTGCCCCGACACGCATCACGCGCCGTTGGAGTTCGACGCCGAAGCCCAGACGCTGACCTGCACGGAGTGTCACCGGATTTTTGAGGTGCGCGACGGCATTCCGGTGCTGTTGCTCGACGAGGCCCGCACGCCCGAAGACGAGGGGACCGGCACCAATGGCAGCTAGCGTGCGTGGACAGCGAACGGTCGACGAGGCGCGACTCGACGACGCGGCCGCTCTCGAGGAGAACGACCCGGGCGGCATGCTGCGGGCCACCGCGTCGGCGGGCTCCCAGGTCCGCGAGACCGCCGCGCTGGCGGCCGAGGCCAACCTGGCGTCGCTGGGCGAGGAGGGCCGCCCCCGGGCGGTCGTGATCGCCGGCATCGGCACCGCCGGGCGCACCGGTGACGTGCTGGCCACGGTCGCCGGGCCGCGCTGCCCGGTGCCCGTGATCCCGCACCGCAGCGCCGGCGTGCCCGGCTGGGTCGGCGCCGCCGACGTGGTGATCGCGGTCAGCGCGTCCGGCCGCAGCCCGGAGGCGCTCGGCGCCGCCGAGGCGGCCGCCCGGCGTGGCGCGCGCCTGGTCGCGGTCGGCGCTCCCGACTCGCTGCTCCAGTCGGTGGCCGAGCGGGCCCGGGCGCCGTTCATCCCGGTGCCGCGCCGCGCGCCGGCCCGAGCCAGCCTGTGGGCGCTCACCGTGCCGGTACTGCTCGCCGCGCGCACCCTGGGTCTGGTCAAGGTCAACGAGGCCGACCTGGCCGAGACCGCCGCCCGGCTGGACGCCGACGCCGACCGCTGCCGGCCGACCGCCGAGTCGTTCGTGAACCCGGCGAAGTCGCTGGCCCTGGGCCTGGCCGGCTCGGTGCCGATCGTGTGGGGCTCGTCGCCGCTGGCCACGGTCGCCGCGCGGCGTTTCGCGGACACGCTGTCGGCCAACGCCCGCTACCCCGTGGTGGCGGGCGCCCTCGGCGAGGCCGGCCGGGGCCGCGTGGGCCTGCTCGACGGCGTGTTCGGTGGCCTGGTCGAGTCGTCCCGCGACATCTTCGCCGACCCCGACGAGGAGGACGACCCGGACGCCACCCGGCTGCGCCTGGTGCTGCTGCGCGACGGCGGCCTCGGCACCGAGGAAGACGCCGACGAGCCGGTGGCGGTCGAGGAGCGCCGCGCCGACGCCCTGCAGACGCTGGCCGAGCGGCGCGGCGTCCGGTGCGACGTGGTCACGGCCGAGGGTGGATCGCCGCTGGAGCGGCTGGCGTCGCTGGTGGCGGTACCCGACTTCGCGTCCATTTACCTAGGGCTGGCGCACGGGCTCGACCCGATGGCGGTGCCGGCCGTCACCGAGATGAAGGAGCTAGCAAACCCATGAGCACGTCCGGGGGCACGAAGGCGATCGTCGCGGCGCTGCTGGCCAACCTGGGCATCGCGGTCACCAAGTTCATCGCGTGGCTGCTGACGCAGTCCTCGTCGATGCTGGCCGAGTCGATCCACTCGCTGGCCGACTCCGGCAACCAGGCGCTGCTGCTGCTCGGCGGGCGCCGCGCACAGCGCAAGGCCACCCCGCAACACCCCTTCGGGTACGGGCGGGAGCGCTACATCTACGCGTTCATCGTCTCGATCGTGCTGTTCAGCGTCGGTGGCCTCTTCGCGCTGTACGAGGCGTGGCACAAGTACGACCACTGGAGCCACCACCCTGATGAGGCGGGCATCACCTCGTGGCACTGGGTGCCGGTGGTCGTCCTGGTCGCGGCGATCATCATGGAGTCGTTCTCGTTCCGAACCGCGATCGTCGAGTCCAACCACGTGCGCGGCAAGGCGACCTGGGTCCAGTTCGTCCGCCGGGCCCGCGCGCCCGAGCTGCCGGTCGTGCTGCTGGAGGACCTCGGCGCGCTGGTCGGTTTGGTCTTCGCCCTCTTCGGTGTGGTGCTGACGCTGATCACCGGCGAGGGCGTGTGGGACGCGATCGGCACCGCCGCCATCGGCATCCTGCTGGTCGCGATCGCGGTCATCCTGGCGATCGAGACCAAGAGCCTGCTGCTGGGTGAGGGCGCCACGCCGGAAGACGTGGCGAAGATCGAGGCGGCCATCACCGCCGGCCCCGAGGTCGAGCGGATCATCCACATGAAGACGCTGCACCTCGGCCCGGAGGAGCTGCTGGTCGCCGCCAAGATCGCGATCCGACACCACGAGACCGGCGAGGAGATCGCCCAGCACATCAACGCCGCCGAGCAGCGCGTCCGCGAAGCCGTGCCGATCGCGCGGGCGATCTACCTGGAGCCGGACATCTACCGGGTCACCGCGGAGCCGGCGCCGGCCGCGGGGTAACGATGGAACTGCTGTCCAGCCCGATCCGGCCGTACGCCTGGGGCTCGCGCACCGCGATCGCCGAGATCCAGGGGCGGCCGGTGCCGAGCGCCGGGCCCGAGGCGGAGCTGTGGATCGGCGCGCATCCGGGCGATCCGTCCACGATCGACGGTGCGAGTCTGGCCGACCGGATCGCCGCCGACCCTGACGGGCTGCTCGGTCCGGCCATCGCGGCGCGGTTCGGCACCCGGTTGCCGTACCTGATGAAGATCCTGGCCGCGGCCGCACCGCTGTCCCTCCAGGCGCACCCCGATGAGGAGCGCGCCCGGCGCCGGTTCGCCGAGGGGCATCCGAGCTATGTGGACGCCGACCACAAGCCCGAGCTGCTGGTCGCGGTGTCCGACTTCGAGGCGCTGTGCGGGTTCCGGCAGCCGGGTGCGGCGGCGGACGACCTCGCCGCGCTGGGCGTACCCGCGTTGGCTGGGGTGGTGACGGCGCTGCGCGCCGGCGACCTGCGGGCGGCGCTGCGCGATCTGCTGGCGTGGCCGGCGGCGGACCGCGCGGCGCTGGTGTCGGCGGCCGCCGCGGCCGAGACGGCGCCCGACCTGGTGCGGCGGCTGGTCGCGCACTACCCGGCCGATCCGGGCGTGCTGGTGGCGTTGCTGCTCAACCACGTCACGCTGCGTCCGGATGAGGCGATCTGGATGCCCGCCGGCAACCTGCACGCCTACCTGCACGGCACCGGCGTGGAGATCATGGCGGCCAGCGACAACGTGCTGCGCGGCGGCCTGACGCCCAAACGCGTCGACGTGCCGGAGCTGCTGGAGGTGCTGCGGTTCGAGCCGCTGGCGGATCCGGTGGTGCCGGCGCGGTCGGTGGCGCCCGGCGTGGTGACCTGGCCGGCACCGGTCGCCGAGTTCGCGCTGCACCGGGTGCGCCCCGCCGAGGCGGGTGGTCCGGTGTCACTGCCGCTGACCGGGCCGCGGGTGGTGTTGTGCCTGCGCGGCGAGGTGATCGCCGACGACGGCACCGGTGCCGTGAAGGTGCCGGCCGGCCAGGCCGCGTTCGCGCCGGCGACCGCCGACGCGCTCACCCTCACCGGCAGCGGCGACGCCTACGTGGCGTCCACCGGATAACCCCCTCGTCCCCACCCGCCCTCATCTCCAGAGGGCAGCCCTGTGGGGCGTGAATTCTGAACAGAGCTCCCCTATACCCGCGTGGACAGTGAGAGAGCTCCCCTGTGGAGTTCGGTCCCCAGAGGGCAGCCCTCTGGGGACGCGGCCCGCCGGACCCATCAAATCCTGAAATTTGTGGATTTTGCTTGACATGGGCGGTAGCTGAATGTGACTCTATGGGTACGCAGCGTTATCGGGACGTGGTCCGGGTCACGCGCGGGGAACCAAACCGGGGGGATGCGCGGGGCGGTCGGCCTAGAGCCGCCGCCCCGCGCGCTGGTGCCCGCTCAAGGGTCGATGGAGCGCCTATCTGGCGTCGATGGCGGCCGCGTAAGGTAGTGGGTCGTGCAGTAGTCGCGTACGACAGGAGCTTTCATGACCAGCACTCTCCCGGCGCCGGACGCGGCGGGGTCCCGTCCGCGCACGGTCGCCGAGGGCGACTTCAAGGTCGCCGACCTCTCGCTGGCGGCCTTTGGCCGCAAGGAAATCCAGCTCGCCGAGCACGAGATGCCGGGGTTGATGTCGATCCGGCGGGAATTCGCGGCGCAGCAGCCGTTGCGGGGCGCGCGGGTCACCGGCTCGCTGCACATGACGATCCAGACCGCAGTGCTGATCGAGACGCTGGTGGCGCTGGGCGCGCAGGTGCGGTGGGCGTCGTGCAACATCTTCTCCACCCAGGACCACGCCGCCGCGGCCATCGTCGTCGGCCCGGACGGCACGCCGGACAACCCCCAGGGCGTCCCGGTGTACGCGTGGAAGGGCGAGTCGCTCGAGGAGTACTGGTGGTGCACCGAGCAGGTGCTGCTGTGGCCGGACGGCGAGGGTCCCAACATGATCCTCGACGACGGTGGCGACGCGACGCTGCTGGTGCACAAGGGTGCCGAGTTCGAAAACCTGGGCGCGGTGCCGCAGGCGCAGCCCGGTGACAGCGAGGAGTACGCCGTCATCCTCGAGGTGCTGCGCCGCTCTCTCACCGAGGACAACCGGCGGTGGACCCGGGTCGCCGAGGGCATCAAGGGCGTCACCGAGGAGACCACGACCGGCGTGCACCGGCTGTACGAGATGCAGGCGGCGGGCACCCTGCTGTTCCCGGCGATCAACGTCAACGACTCGGTGACCAAGAGCAAGTTCGACAACAAGTACGGGTGCCGGCACTCGCTGATCGACGGCATCAACCGCGCCACCGACGTGCTGATCGGCGGCAAGGTCGCGGTCGTGTTCGGGTACGGCGACGTGGGCAAGGGCTGCGCGGAGTCGCTGCGCGGCCAGGGCGCCCGGGTGATCGTGACCGAGATCGACCCGATCTGCGCCCTCCAGGCGGCGATGGACGGCTACCAGGTCGCCACGATGGAAGACGTCGTGGAGACGGCCGACATCTTCATCACCGCCACCGGCTGCTTCGACGTGATCACCGCCGAGCACATGGCGCGGATGAAGCACCAGGCGATCGTCGGCAACATCGGGCACTTCGACAACGAGATCGACATGGCCGGGCTGCAGAAGCGCTCGGACGTGACCCGGGTGAACATCAAGCCGCAGGTCGACGAGTGGCGGTTCGACGACGGCCACTCGGTGATCGTGCTGTCCGAGGGGCGGCTGCTGAACCTCGGCAACGCCACCGGTCACCCGTCGTTCGTGATGTCGAACAGCTTCGCCAACCAGACGATCGCGCAGATCGAGCTGTTCACCAAGACCGAGGAATACCCGGTCGGGGTGTACACGCTGCCCAAGTACCTGGACGAGAAGGTCGCCCGGCTGCACCTCGACGCGCTCGGCGTGAAGCTGACCGTGCTGTCCAAGGAGCAGGCGTCCTACCTCGGCACCCGGGGCGGGGCCCCGAAAAAGCCCCCCCACACCCGCTACTCAACCCCCCCTGATCAAGGCGTCCCTGTGGTCGTTCTAGCGACTACAGGGACGCCTTGATCATGTAAGGGAACGGCGGGCGGGGGTTTGCCGCCCCCCACCCGCCGTCCGGCTCGTGGTGGGCTAGGTCAGGTGCGTTTGCCGGCCGACGACCTGGACGAGCTCCACTTCCAGCAACCGCAGCCAACGGTGCCGCACGCTGTGCATGGTGGTGAGGATGGGCCGGTCGGACGAGCCCTCGGCGGGCAGGAGCACCGCGTTGCCGCCCGGCAGCACCATCAACCAGCCAGCCACGTGACCGGCGGAATCCCGGTCGCCGCGCCGGTAGAGGGCGAACACGCTGGGCTTTTCATCGACGAACACCAGGCCGGTGTCGAGTTGCCAGGGCAGGTCGTCCGCGTGCGATGGGGCCAAAGTGCGCTCGTCTAGCACGGTTGCCTCCGCCGGTCTCGCAGGGTCCGTCGGGTTGAAGGACTTCATTGTCACCTGAACCTACCCTCAGGGTGCATGCTGCGGTTCCTAGATGCAAGTGCATCTGATGCCATCCTGTTGCATCCTGAAAAGCTCCTTGCGTGTACGGTATGGACGATGGCAGTGAGGCCGAGTCCACCGACACTGCGACGGCAATTGGGCGCCGAGCTTCGGCGGCTCCGGACCGATCGCACCGTCGCTGACGTGGCCGCTCAGCTCGGCTGGTCCGAGTCCAAGCTGAGCCGCATCGAGACCGCACACACGGGGATCCGGCCAAAAGACCTGGACCGGTTGCTCGAGATCTATCAGACTCCCGACGACGCCCGGTCACGGATCCGGGCGCTGGCGGCGCAGTCCCGGCAGCGAGCCTGGTGGGAGGCGTACGGCGATGTGTTGCCGGACGCCTACGAGACATACATCGGGTTCGAGGCCGAAGCCACCAGCATCTATAACTACGAGGCACAGATCGTGCCCGGTCTACTTCAGACAGCCGAGTACGCCAGCGCCGTGATCGCGGCAGACGGGGTGTACGAGGACGACGAGGTGCACGGCCAGCGAGTCGCGGTGCGGATGGCGCGGCAGGCCGTGTTGACGCGCGATCCGCCACCTAAGCTGTCGGTCATCCTCGACGAGGCTGTCCTTCGACGACAGGTGGGCGGGCCCGACGTCATGCGCCGCCAGCTGACGCGCCTCGTCGAGGCGAACGAGCGGGACATGATCACGGTCCAGGTGCTGCCGTTCGCGGTCGGCGCCCATCGCGCCCTGGCCGGCTCGTTCATCATCCTGGAGTTCGCCGGCGGCGCAGACCATCCAATTGTCTACTCGGAAGGGATGACGGGCGGGCTCTTCCGGAGCCGGCCCGAGGAACTCCGAAGCTACTGGATGAGCTTCGAGTCGTTGCGCACGACCGCGCTCAACCCGCGGAAGTCCGTGGACCTCATCGACAAGGTAGCGCGCGGCGAGACCTAGTTCCCATCACATGAAAGGAAAAACCAGGGCAATGCTCCCTGTGCACGAAAACGACCTGCTCTGGTTCAAGAGCAGCCGCAGCGCCGGCAATGGTGCCTGCGTCGAGGTGGCCTTCGCTCTGCCCCGCACGATCGCCATGCGCGACTCGAAGGACCCGCACGGGCCGGTCCTTCGGTTCCCCACCGCCTCCTGGCAGGACTTCGTGGCGTCCGTGCGCCAAGGGGAGTTCGACCTGCCACGCTCCTAACACGACTTACATGATCAAGGCGTCCCTCAATAGGCAACAAAGAAGAGAGGGACGCCTTTATAGTGAGCGTGAGGTAAT
>JBBEWH010000006.1:0-5016 GCA_037414955.1 Actinomycetes bacterium KLBMP 9797 | reverse complement strand
CCGCCCCCCGCCCAAACCCCCACTTACTTAATCAGGGCGTCCCTCATGTCGTAAGAACGACTTGAGGGACGCCTTGATCGTGAGCTTGAGGAAAGCTGGACGGGTGGAGTTTCGGGTACTGGGTCCGCTGGAGGTCCGCGCGAACGGTCGAGTGATACCCGTGCGGGCCCCCCAACTCCAACTGGTGCTGGCCATCCTCGCCAGCGAGGCGGGCCGCCCGGTGACCGCCGAAGAGTTGATCGACCGGATGTGGACGGCGGCGCCGGACGGTGCGCGGTCCACAGTGCACGTCTACATCAGCCGGATCCGGCGGCTCTTACGCCACGCGGGCGCCACTGACGCGAGCCTGGTCCGGAGCTCCGATGGCTACCTGCTCGACATCGATCCGGACGGCGTCGACGTGCGGCGGTTCCATCGCCTGCTTCGCCAGGCCGGCGAACCGGACCGGGCGGATGGGGGCCGGGTCGGCGATGGCTGGTCGGACGGGGCCCGGGTCGGCGGTGGCCCGGCGAATGGCGGTTGGGCCGACGAGGGCCGGGTCGCGATGCTCCGCGAAGCGGTCGGGTTGTGGCACGGTGAACCGCTGGCCGGGCTGGGCGGGCCGTGGGCCGCTCAGGCCCGGGAGGCGCTGCGCCGCACCTACCTGGACGCCGTGGTCGACTGGGCCCGGATGGAGCTCAGCGGCGGCGGCCCCGCGCTGGTGATCGCGCTGTTGACGGCGCTGGCCGCCGAGTACCCGCTGGTGGAGACCTTGGTGGCCACGACGATGCGGGCGTTGGGCGCGGTCGGCCGCGCCGATGCGGCGCTGGAGTTCTACGCGCGGACCAGGGCGCGGCTGGTGGCGGAGCTCGGGGTCGATCCGGGCGTCGAGCTGTCCGCGGCACGCGCGGCGATCCGGGGCGACGCGACCGGAGTCGTGCCCGCCCAGCTGCCGGCGGACGTGCCGGGTTTTGTCGGCCGCACCGACGAGCTCGCGCGGCTCACCGCACTGTCTGATGTGGATCACGGCTGGATCGCCACCATCGACGGCACGGCGGGCGTGGGCAAGACAGCACTCGCGGTGCACTGGGCGCACCGGGCCACCGATCGGTTCCCGGACGGGCAGCTCTACGTCAACCTGCGCGGGTTCGACCCGGCCGGCGCGGCCGTCGCGCCGGACGAGGCGCTGCGCGGCTTCCTGGAAGCGCTCGGCGTGCCACCGCACCAGGTGCCGGCCGAGCTGGACCAGCGGGCCGCGCTGTACCGTAACCGGCTCACCGGCCGGCGGGTGCTGGTGGTGCTGGACAACGCCCGCGACGCCGAGCAGATCCAGCCCCTCCTGCCCGGGAGCCCGGGCTGCGTGGTCGTGGTCACCAGCCGGCACCGGCTGTCCGGTGTGGACGCGATACCGATCACAGTGAACACGCTGCCGGCCGCGGACGCCCACCGGCTGCTGATGCGGCGGGTCGGCGTGGCCCGCCTGGCCGCCGAGCCCGATGCGGCGAACCGGCTCGTCGACCGGTCCGCGGGGCTGCCGCTGGCGTTGGCGATCGTCGCCGCCCGGGTCGCCGCGCAACCCCGGTTCGCGCTGGCCGACGTGCTCGCCGAATTCACCGATACGCAGGATGGCCTCGACGCGTGGGACGGCGGCGAGGCGGTCACCGATCTGCGGTCGGTGTTCTCCTGGTCCCTGGACCCGCTCAGCGCGGCGGCGGTGCGGATGTTCCGGTTGCTGGGCGTGCACCCGGGCCCGGACATCACCGTCCCGGCCGCGGCGAGCCTGGCCGGTGTGCCGCGCTGGCAGGCCGACGCCGCGCTGACCGAGCTGGCCCGGGCGCACCTGCTCACCGCGCCGCGCCCCGGCCGGTTCGCGTTCCACGACCTGCTGCGCGCGTACGCCACCGAGCTGGCGACGGACAACGCCACGGTGGACGACGCCGCGGTCGGCAACGTCGCCGCCAGGCGGCGGATGCTGGGCCACTACGTGCATACCGGGCATGCCGCCGCCCGGTTGCTGGACCCGCACCGGCTGCCCATCCCGCTGCGCCCACCAGATCCGGCGGTCCGGCCCGAGGAGTTGAGCAGCGGCGCGGACGCGGTGGCCTGGTTCACGGCGGAGCATCCCGTGTTGCGGGCCGCGATCCACGACGCGGCGCGCCACGGCTTGGACGCCGACGCCTGGCAGCTGGCCGCCGCGCATGTGGAGTTCTACGCCCGGCGCGGCAGCTGGGGAACCTTTGTGGACACTCAGCGGATCGGGCTGGCGGCGGCGGACCGGGCGGGCGACCTGGCCGGTCAGGCGCACGCGCAGCACGGCCTCGGTCGCGCGTACGCCAAGCTGGGCAAGCACGACGAGGCGCTCCGGCACTACGAGGGTGGCCGCCAGCGGTTCCAGGCACTCGGCAACCGCATCGGCGAGGCTCTTGCCCACAAGGGAATCGCGTGGGTGCTGGGGCTGCGCGACGAGTACCGCGAGGCGCTGCGGCACGCCGGGCGCGCCCTGGAGCTGTTCCGGGCCACCGGCCACCGGGCCGGCGAAGCCAACACCCTCAACGCGATGGGCTGGTATCACGCCCAACTCGGCGACCACGAGCGCGCGCTCGTGCTCTGTGGCCAGGCCCTGGAGTCGCATGCCACGCTCGGGGACCGGCACGGCGCGGCCAACACCTGGGACAGCCTCGGATACGCGCATCACCAACTCGGGCGGCATCGCGAGGCCGCCGGTTGCTACCAGCGCGCCGTCGAGCTCTACCAGGCGGCTGGGGACCGGCACAGCGAGGCGCAGACGCTGCGGCGCCTCGGCGACAGCCACGCCGCGGCGGGTGACGCCAGCGCGGCCCGCCGCGCCCGCGACGAGGCGACCCGAATCCTCACCATGATCAGGGCGTCCCTGTAGTAGCTATAACGACTTGAGGGACGCCCTGATCATGAGGGGTCGTCGATGATTTCCTGGGCGCGCGCGGCCCGGGCGCCCAGCCCCACGACATACCCGAGGAAGCCCAGCCACGCGAGCGCGCCGATGCCGATCCGCATCACGGTGGGTAGCGGTGACGGCGTCACGAACGCCTCGATGAGCCCCGCCACCGCGAACACGCCGACCAACCCGAGGGCCGCGAGCATGCCGCTGCGCCCGGCCTCCGCCAGCGCGCGGCCCCGGCTGCGATGCGGTCCGGGCGCGATCCACGCCCAGCCGATCCGTAGGCCGACGCCGGCGGCCACGTACACGCCGGTGAGCTCGAGCAGCCCGTGCGGCGTGATCAGCGAGAAGAACAGGTCGCCGCGGTCGTACGAGAACATCACGCCGCCGACCACCCCGATGTTCAACGCGTTGTTCCACAGCAGCCACAGCACTGGGATGATCAGCACCCCGGAGGCCAGACACTGGGCCGCCAGCCAGGCGTTATGTGTCCACAGGTGGAACGCGAAGGTCGCCGGCATGAACTCGGTGTAATAGCCGGCGAACTCCGAGTTCACCAGCGCCTGTGCCTCCTTCTCGCCGATGAACGCCGCCGCGCTCTCCGGGTGGCCGGCGATCCACCACATGAGGAACCCGGTCAGCACGGTGAACGCCACGCCCACCCCACACCACCACGGCAGCGCGCGGTACACGGCCAGCGGGAACCCGACGGTGAAGAAGCGGCCCACCGTCCGCCAGGAGAACGCGCTGCCACCGGTGATCGCCGCCCGCGCGCCCAGCACCAGCCGGGAGAGCCGGGCCACCAGCGCCGGGTCGGGCGACCGGCTGCGCACCACCGAGAGGTGGGTGGCCGCGCGCTGGTACAGCGCCACCAGCTCGTCCGCCTCGGCGGCGGACAGCCGGTGCCCCCGGGACAGCTGCTCCAGCCGTCGCCATTCGCCGTCGTGCTCGGCGACGTACGCGTCGAGATCCACGCCCGACATGGTGTTCACTGGTCAGGTGAACGCGCAAGGGGGAACCGCACGGGCGGGACCAGAAGGGCTCGTCAGCGGCGAGGCCGTCGAGGTCGAGCTGCGGGTGGCCCGGGTCGGTTCGCGGGTGCTCGCGCTGCTGGTCGATATCGGCGTCCAGTTGGTGATCGCGCTGGTGCTGCTGACGGTGGGCGGCATCGTATTTACCTCCATGCGGATCGACGCGGCCCTGGAAGGCGCGCTGTTCACGGTCGGCGCGGTGCTTGTCCTGGTCGGCTACCCCGTGCTGTGCGAGACGCTGCTCGGCGGCCGCACCGTTGGCAAGCTGGCCGTGGGCCTACGAGTGGTCCGCGACGACGGCGGCCCGGTGCGATTCCGGCACGCGCTGACCCGCGGCCTGGTCGGCGTCGCGGTGGAGTGGCCCGGCATGGTGCTGCCGCTGGTCACCTGGATCGCCAGCCTGGCGACCATGTTGAGCAACCCGCGCGGCAAGCGGCTCGGTGACCTCGCCGCCGGCACCATGGTGATCCACGAGCGCACCCCGGCGTCCTGGGGATGGGTGCCGGGCATGCCGCCACCGCTGGTCGGCTGGGCGGCCGCCTTGGATCTCACGGGACTGGACGACGACCTGGCGCTCGCGGTACGCCACTTTCTCGCCCGCGGGCATCAGCTGTCCGAACCGGAGCGCAGCCGGCTCGGACAGGCCCTCGCGACCGAGGTGGCCACGACCACGACGCCGCCGCCACCGCCAGGCGTACCCGGATGGGCTTATCTGGCCGCGGTGCTGGCGGAGCGGCACCGGCGCGCGGCCTACCGGCTCGCCCGCGCACGGGCCGTGACCGCGACGCTGTGGCCCGGCCTGGCACCGACGCCGCGCCCGGTGCCGCCCGCGCCGGCCGCCGGCGCGCCGGCGCCGTGGAGCCCGGGCCCCCAGCCGGCACCGGCACCGACCGCCGACTGGGCGAGTCACCAGTGGCCCACGCCGCCCTGGCTCAGCCCGTCCGGCGGGCAGCCGGACTGGACCGGTCTGCGCAAGCCACCGGTGGCCAGCACGCTACGCCCCGCCACCCCCGAACCCCCCTCTTCATGATCAAGGCGTGCCGCCGTGGGGGTTTACCACAAGAGGGGGGCCGGGGGGGTGTCGGGGGG
>JBBEWH010000005.1:0-31486 GCA_037414955.1 Actinomycetes bacterium KLBMP 9797 | reverse complement strand
CCCCCCCTCGTCTTGATCCGGGCGGCCCTCTGGTCCCTCTTACGCCTTGCGGGACGCCTTGATCATGAAGAGGGTCAGCAGGGCTTCCAGGTGAAGTGGTAGGTGCTGGTGACGCTGCCGTCGGTGGCGTCCATGCCGAGCATGCTCGTGGCGGTGGCCGCGGACGTGCCGGCCGACACGATCAACTCGGTGTCGATGTTGATTTTGCGGATCTTGCCGCAGGGAGCGTAAACCGGCGCGGACGCGTGGTCCGTCACCTGCCAGAAGTCGCTCAGCGGCCCGGCGAACGGGTGGTCCACCGGCGCGCCGGGCGGATCGCCCTGGAACTGGTAGCTGGCGCGCTGCCGGCCGGTCGCACCGTCCGCCAGCTCCGCGAAGCCGCGGTGGTCGACCTTCGTGATCGCGTACGTGACGGTGGCGGGCACCCGCACCTGCAGCGAAAGCTTGCACCTCTGATGCGCCGCGCTCGGCGTGGCGCCGCCGCCGGCGATGGCGACGTACTCGCTGTACAGCACCGTGAACGCGGCCTTGTCCGGCGACACGATCACGGCCACCGTGCCCGGCCGGCAGTTCGCGCCGTGCACCTGCACGTCTTCGATGGCCACCGGCCCGGCCGGTGGCGTCGCGGCCGCAGGGGCGGGCGCGACGGCGAGGCTCGTGAGTACGGCGATGGCGAGCGCACAGATCGGGCCACCCCGCCGGGTGGCCCGATGCGCCGTGCCGCCGATCAGCATGTCTTCCACGAGAACTGGATGATGGTTTCTACGCTGCCTTCCGACGACCGCAGGGAAAGCGAGCTAACTTTGCCCGCATTCGCCGTGCCTTCGTCCACTCGCAATTCCGTGTTCACGTTGATGTTTCGGTGTTCGCCGCACGGCGCGTAGACAAGTTCGGTAATTGGTGCGGCATCAATGGTGTGCCACCGCGACCACAATGGGCCTGAGAAGTTATGGTCCGCGTAGTTGTTATCTGATGAACCCTGGAAGTAGTAATTGGTCCGTTGTAGTCCGGTTGCGCCGGATTCCAATCGCGCCCGTCCGACATAATCGGCGCGTGCGATGGCGAATGTGAAGCCCTGGGGAATGTGTACGAGCACGTTGACTTGGCAGTTCTTGCGGAAGTCGGTCGGCTTCGCGTCGCCACCTGCCTGCACCACGAAGTCCCGGTATGTGATCCGGAAGCCAGTGTTGTCCGGCAGCATCGACACGTATGCCGAGCCGGCCGGGCATCCGGAACCGTTGACGGTGACCACGTCGAGCGTGATCTGGCCGCTCGGCGGGGCGGCCTCGGCCACCTCGGCGCTCGCGGCGTAGACCGGACCGGACAGCGAGAGGACGAGAGCGGTGGTCACAGCCGTGAGAGCTACACGCTTGGGGCTGAGCGGCTGCACTGTCATTGGTTCCCCTTGGGTCGCAGTGGATGATGTCGCATTGGTGATCGTGGCCCCGTGATCACGAAATTGATCAACATGGATGCGCTGTCGGCAGCGTAGCGACCGCGAGCGTTTCCGGCAAGGGGTCTCAAGGGTTCTCGTAGACTTGATCGGACCAAGTTCGCAATGACAAGATTTTTTATTGACGACGTTCGATTCAAACCATAATATTGTCAGCCAGCGCGCGCCCATCATTCGGCATCGGAAAGGGAGTCCCATGCGAAGGGTGCTAATCGTAGGTGCCGCCCTCTTAGGTTTGTTGATCCCCACGTTCCTGGTCGCCTCGCCGGCGTCCGCTATTGGTTTTCTGGATCTCCCGGTGCCCCCGCCAGACGACGAGATCGTGATCGACGTTGTGACGGTCAACGGCACTGGGTGCCCGCCCGGCTCAGCGGCGGTGGCTGTCGCTCCCGACAACACCGCGTTCACGGTCACGTACAGCGCGTACATGGCTCAGGTCGGCGTGGGTGCGAAGCCAACCGACCTCCGCAAGAACTGTCAGATCAATGTGGCCGTACACGTGCCGTCCGGCTTCACGTATGCGATCGCGAAGGCCGACTACCGTGGGTTCGCCGCGCTGGAGAATGGCGCGACCGCCATGCAGCGGGCCCAGTACTACTTCCAGGGCATGTCCCAGACGGCTGTCGTGACCCACCCGTTCCGGGGCCCGTTCCTCGAGGACTGGTTCGCCAGCGACGAGACCGACATCGCGTCGCTCGTCTACCACCCCTGTGGCGCCATGCGCAACCTGAACATCAACACCGAGTTGCGGGTGGCTGCCGGCACCTCCGACCCGACCAAGACCACGAGCTTCATCTCGATGGACTCGACGGATGGCAGCATCAAGACCATCTACCACTTCACCTGGCGCCACTGCCCGTAACCCCGGTCTGGGCGCCATGAACAAGGCGCCCTTCACGTCGTCATAACGACGTGACGGACGCCTTGATCACGGGTTTCTACAGGCGGCCGGTTTGCTTCAAGGTCAGGTAGACGTCGCAGACCCGGGACGGGAAGGTGTCGAGCGGGGCGTCGACGACGGTGACGCCGCCCTTGGTGAGCGCGGACCGCACCCGGTCGCGCTCACTCAGCGTGCGCAGGGCCGCCGCCGACAGGTACGGGTCGCCAGCCGGGTCGGCCAGCCGCTCCAGCAACGGATCGTGTACCGCCGCCACGATCACCTTGTGCCGGGCGGCGAGCCGGGGCAGCACCGGCAGCAGGCCCTCGCCCAATGCGCCCGGCTCCAGCGCGGTGAACAGCACCACCAGCGCGCGTTTCCGTTCCCGGCGCAGCACCTCGCCGGCGACCAGCTCGAAGTCCGTCTCCACAAGGGACGGTTGGAGCGGCGCGAGCGCGTGCACGAGCCGGGGAAGCAGGACGTGCCGGCCGCCGGAGACGGCCGCCCGCACCGCGGTGTCGACGGCGAGCAGGTCGACCTGGTCGCCCGCGCGCGAGGCGAGCGCGGCGAGCAGCAGCGCCGCGTCGATCGACGAGTCCAGCCGGGGTTCGTCGCCCACCCGGACCGCCGAGGTGCGGCCGGTATCCACCACGCACACCACGCGCCGGTCCCGCTCCGGCCGCCAGGTGCGGACCAGTACGTCGGATCGGCGCGCGCTGGCCCGCCAGTCGATCGACCGCACGTCGTCGCCGATCACGTACTCGCGCAGCGCGTCGAACTCGGTGCCCTGCCCGCGCCCGCGGGTCACCACGGCGCCTTCCAGCGTGCGCAGCCGCGCTGTCTTCTCCGGCAGGAACCGGCGGGAGTCGAACCGCGGCAGCACCCGGAGCGTCCACTGTGGCGTAGCGGGCCGCCCGTTCCGCTGCCGGAACGCCAGCCCCAGCGGACCGTACGAGCGCACCGTCACCCGCACCGCCGGGCGATCACCGCGCCGGGTCGGCGTCAGCGCGACCGGGAGATCCACAGTAGACGAGGGGTCGACGGTGACCCGATGGACGTACCCGCTGGCCCCGGCCGACGGCACCCAGGCATCCCGGATCTGGGCGCGCAGCACGCGCGGCGAGTCGTTGCGCACGCGCAGCGCGACCGTCGCGGTCTCGCTCAGCCGGACCGTGCGCGCGCCCTCCCGGCTCAGCGCGACCTCGTGCAGCGGCGCGGCGAGCGCGAAGTCCACTGCGGACAGCGCGGCCACGGCGCCGGTGAGCAGCACGACGCCCAGCCACGGCGCGGGCCACAACGGCAGGGTGGCGGCGGCCAGGGCGAGCAGCGCGGCGGCGCGGCCGGTGACCATTACCGCGGTGTGGGCACGGTGGCCAGGACCGAGTCGAGTACGGCGTCCGGGGTGACGCCCTCCAGCTCGGCCTCCGGCCGCAGCCGGATCCGGTGCCGCAGGGTGGCGCGCGCGACCGCCTTGATGTCGTCCGGCGTGACGTAGTCGCGCCCGCCCAGCCAGGACCACGCCTTGGCGGTGCCGAGCAGCGCCGTGGCACCGCGCGGCGAGGCGCCCAACTCCAGCGACGGCGAGGTGCGGGTGGCCCGGCACAGGTCCACGATGTACCCCAGCACGGGCTCGGCGACGCCCACCCGGCGGACGGCGGCCCGCCCGGCCGCGAGGTCGGCGGCGCTGGCCACCCGCTGCACGCCGGCCGCCTTGAGGTCGCGGGGGTCGAAGCCGGCATGGTGCGCCCGCAGGACGCCGATCTCGTCATCCCGCTCGGGCAGCGGCACGGTCAGCTTGATGAGGAACCGGTCGAGCTGCGCCTCCGGCAGCGGGTAGGTGCCCTCGTACTCGACGGGGTTCTGGGTGGCGGCCACGATGAACGGCTCGGGCAGCGGGCGGGGCGTGCCCTCCACCGACACCTGCCGCTCCTCCATGACCTCCAGCAGCGCCGACTGGGTCTTCGGCGGCGTGCGGTTGATCTCGTCGGCGAGCAACAGGTTGGTGAAGACCGGCCCCTGGCGGAACTCGAACGCGGCGCCGCGCGGGTCGTACACCAGCGAGCCGGTGACGTCGCCCGGCATCAGGTCGGGCGTGAACTGCAGCCGCTTGGCGTCGAGGTCGAGGGCGGCGGCCAGGGTGCGGACGAGCAGCGTCTTGGCCACCCCCGGCACGCCCTCGAGCAGCACGTGCCCGCGACAGAGCAGCGCGATGATCAAGCCGCTCACCACGGCGTCCTGGCCTACCACCGCCTTGGCCACCTCGGCGCGCAGCCGGTGCAGAGCGGCCCGGGCATCGGTATCCGCGGGGTGGGTCACCGCTGTTCTCCTTCATCCCGTGTGGACGGTGGCGCGCTGACCGCGTGCGCGAGCACGTCGAGGTCGCGGGCCAACTGTCGCAGCTCTTCCTCGGTCTCCGGGGCCGGACCGTACAGCAGCGCGTCGACCTCGTCGCGGTCCCGGCCGGTCTGGTTGGCGACCGCGTCGACGAGAGCGTCGGCGTCCGCGTCCGGTGGCAGGCTCAGCAGCGGGATCACCCGGTGGCGGGCCGCCCGGCGCAGGATGTCGGCGGTCGGGCCGCGCGCTTTGGCGCGGCGGTAGAGGCGGCCGCGCCCGAGCACGGTCTCGCCGCCGCGCACGATGGCCGGGAGCGGCTCGCCGACCGGCGGGCCGAGTCGCCGGGCCCGCCGCAGCGCGAACACCAGGGCCGCCAGCGCGAGCTGCACGAGCAGCGCCCAGAACCAGGCCGGGAACGCGTCCCACAGCGGGTTCGGCGGCTCGCCCGCCGCACCCTGCTGGCCCTCCGCACCGCCGTCGGCCTCGCCGTCACCCTCGCCGCGCGGCTCACCGCCGGTGCCGTCGCCGCCGGGGTACTCCCAGGACCCGCGCGGGTCCGGCGCCAGCGACGGCGGCGCCTCCTCCGACCTGGTCGGGCCGTCGACCACGCCAGGTGGCGGCTCCAGCCGGTGCACGTCCAGCCAGACCACTGTGGACTCGTTGCCGAGCAGGCCGGCGGCGAGCGCCTCGTTGCCATGCTCGCCGATGCGGTCGTTGCGGAACGGGTCGCTCGCCCCGATCACGACCAGGTCGATGCCCGTCCACGCCACCTGCGCCAGACCGGACCCGTAGCACCGGTTGCCCCACGCGTCATACCGCTGGCGGAGCGCGGCGGCGGTGCCGGCTTGGATGGCCTCGCGGAGCGCGCAGTCCGGCGCGGTGGCCTTCGTGGCCCAGCGCCGTCCGGTCGGCGTCACCGGTATGCCGGCGGCGTCCAGGGTCCGCGCGGGCGGGTCCACGAGGACGACCGGAGCGCCGGCCGGCATCAGCGACAGCATCCGCAGGTATTCGGGGTGGACGGCGGCGGGCGCCGGCACGAACAGCGTCGCGTCGCCCCGCTGCGCGGCCACCAAGGCGTCCGACGTGCGGGTGAACCGGCGGACCTCGACGCCCTTGGCCCGCAAGGCGGCGGCGAGCCGGCTGCCGCCGATGGGCGCGGTGCTCACCGGGCTGAGGAAGTCGGTGTCGGCCGGATCCGCCTGCTCGACCGCGTACGTGACGCCGGTGACGGTGAACAGCAGCGCGGCGACGCCGAGCGGGATGGCGATCCGGTGCCACCTTCTCATGACAGCCCCCGGTGCAGTTGGTCGGACAGCTCGCGCATGCGCCGGTCGTGGAGCTCGGTCGCCGGGCGCTGGCCGTACCACAGGTCGGAGAAGACGCCGCCGGCCTCCCGCAGCGGTGCGTCGATCGCCGGGCGGGTGCGGCCGGCGGCGCCGGCCAGCTCCGTCACCGTCCACCCGGGACGGTGCTCCACCACGCGCCGGTCGACGAGCTCGCGCACCATCGCGCGGAGCCGTTCCCGCACCGCCTCGGCGTACCGGCCCTGCGCCGCCAGCCGGTCGGCCAGCGAGACGAACGCGGCGGCCGGCAGGTCGGGGAGCTCGTCGTCGCGCGCCGGGGCGGCGACCGGCTCGGGGGTACCCGCGTCGCGCTTGCGCCGCCACGGCCAGCGCCAGCGCGGCCGGCGCACCCGCCAGCGGGGCCAGCGCAGCCGGGGTCGGCGCAGCCGCGGCCAGCGGCGCGGCACCCAGGCCGGCCACCAGTACCAGCCGGCGGCCACCAGACCGGCGGCGAGCACGAGCAGCAGCGCGACCAGCGACAGCGGCACCACGTCCCCGAGCGCGGCCACCAACTCGGTCCACCAACGGCTCATCGGGCTTCCGTCCACCAGCGACTCATCGGGCGAGCACCAGGAGGTGCGGCGTGAGCGGTCCGTGCACGCGCGCCCGGGAGAGCAGGATGTCGAGTCCCTCGGTGCGCATGCGGGTCTCCAGGTGCAGGACCGCGTCCAGGCAGGCGAGCGTCGGGTAGGCCACCATGTTGACGAGGAGCCAGGCGACCGCGCTCAGCAATCCGGTCCACTGCGGACGATCCAGGTTGAGCGCGTCGAGGGCGGCCATGGCGCCGAAACCGAGGGCGACCCGGATGGCGAGCCACGCCAGATAGCCCAGGATCCGGATGCCGGCGGCCCGCAGCCCCGCGCGGCACGCCAGCACCGCGCCGCGCCGCAGCGCCCGTCCGGGTCCGAGGCGATCGAGTACGACGGCCGGGGCGGCCAGCCCCAGCAGCGCGTACGCGACGAACCAGATCGGGCCGGCCAGCGCCGCCGCGAACATCGCGATGCCCGCGATGGCGGCGACGATCGCGACCCGCCCGAGGCGGGCGCCCCGCGGGTCGAGCAGCCGCCGGGCGGGCAAGGGCTGTCCCAGCACCGCCGCGCCGGCGGCCCGGGCGGTGAGCCCGCCGAGCAGCGCGATGATCGTGACCTCGGCGGCCGCGCCGGTGGCGAGCAGCACCCAGTACAGGCCGAGATGGTCGCTGTCCGGCGGATAGGCGGGCGGCTCGGCGTCGGCGGCCAGGCGCAGCGGCGCGAGCACCGCCTGCTCGGCGGCCGCGAGCACCGCCGCCGCCGGGAGAAGAACCCGGGCATACTCCCGCAAAAGGGTCACTGCCGCGTCGAGTAGCTCGCCGACCGTGAGCGGGCGCAGCGGCAGCACTGCGCCATCCTGGCACGTCGCTGCCACCCCGCCGAGCGCCGCCCGCGCCCCAACAGGGGAGCCCTGTACCCGCCTGAGCGCGTATAGGGCTCCCCTGTTCGGAATTCCGCCCCCAGAGGGCTGCCCTCTGGGGGCGCGAGGGGGTGTTAAAGGGGCGCGAAAGGGACGGCCGCATTTGGAGGAGGCGGATCATGGCCGTGGAGCCGGTCCCACGAAGATGAGCCGAGGTGGAATATTTGAACCCATGAGGGCACGGGTACTGGTGGTCGACGACGACCCCGCACTGGCGGAGATGCTCGGCATCGTGCTGCGCAGCGAGGGCTTCCTGCCGTCGTTCGTGGCCGACGGCGAGCGCGCGTTGACCGCGTTCCGGGAAAACCGGCCCGACATCGTCCTGCTCGACCTGATGCTGCCAGGCATGAGCGGCATCGACGTCTGTCGCGCCATCCGGTCCGAGTCCGGTGTGCCGGTCGTCATGCTCACCGCGAAGAGCGACACCGTCGACGTGGTGCTGGGACTCGAGTCGGGCGCGGACGACTATGTGGTGAAGCCGTTCAAGGCGAAGGAGCTGGTGGCGCGGATCCGGGCCCGGCTGCGCCGGGGTGAGGACGCGGCGCCCGAGATGCTGACGATCGGCCCGCCGGGCAACCAGATCAACATCGACGTGCCGGCGCACACGGTGAGCCGCGACGGCGACGAGGTGAAGCTGACCCCGCTGGAGTTCGACCTGCTGGTCGCGCTGGCGCGCAAGCCGCGCCAGGTGTTCACCCGTGAGGTGCTGCTGGAGCAGGTCTGGGGCTACCGGCACGCGGCCGACACCCGGCTGGTCAACGTGCACGTGCAGCGACTGCGCGCCAAGATCGAGCCCGACCCGGAGCGGCCGGAGATCATCCTGACGGTCCGGGGCGTGGGCTACAAGGCCGGCACCGGATAGCCTGGGGCCGACTGTGACGATTTCGGTACCCTCCGCTTCCGCACTCTCCCGGCGCGCGCTCGCCATCGGCCGCGACGCGTGGCGGGTGGCTGCCACGCGTGGTGCGGCGCTGGCGATGCCGGCGCGGGCCACCTGGCGGCGGTCGCTGCAGTTCCGGATCGTCACCATCACCCTGGTCGCCTCCGGCCTCCTGGTCGGCGGCTTCTCCTACCTGGTGGCCACCCAGAGCACCAACATCCTGCTGCGCGGCACCGAGAGCGAGGTCCACGCGCGGCTCCAGGGCGACGTGACGTTCGCCGCCAGCCAGCTCAGCATCTACCAGCAGCCCTACCACCGCGGCCTCCAGGTGACGCTCGACCAGACCGCCACGTACCTGTCGGGCGGCGGGCCGGAGCAGGGCGGCCTGGTCGCCCTGACCGTGGTCGGGCAAACCAACCTCAAGACCGCCACGCCGGGCGGCGTCGACGTGCGCCCGCTGATCAGCTCGCAGCTCGAGAAGCGGGTCGCGGACGAGGGGAAGGTCGCCCGGCAGATCCGCACCGCCGACCTTGGCGCCGGCCCCACCAAATACCTCGTGTACGGATCCCGGGTGCCGGCCCGATTCGGCCCGGTCGTGCTGTACCGGATCGCGCCGCTCACCACCGAGGACCAGACCGCGCAGCAGATCCGGGCGGCCGTGCTGCTCACCGGCGTGATCCTGGTGGCCCTGCTCAGCGTGCTGGCCGCGCTGGTGACCCGGCTGGTGGTCAACCCGGTGCGGGTGGCCGCGCGCACCGCGCAGCGCCTCTCCGCCGGCCTGCTCGACCAGCGGATGGCGGTCAACGGGGAAGACGACCTGGCGCTGCTGGCGGCGTCGTTCAACCAGATGGCGACGAACCTCCAGCGCCAGATCGTGCGGCTGGAGGAGATGTCGCGGCTCCAGCGGCGGTTCACCTCCGACGTGTCCCACGAGCTGCGCACGCCACTGACCACCGTCCGGATGGCCGCTGATCTGATCTTCGCGGGCCGGGACGAGTTCGACCCCGCGGTGGCCCGCTCCGCCGAGCTGCTCCAGAACGAGCTCGACCGCTTCGAGAGCCTGCTCACCGACCTGCTGGAGATCAGCCGGTTCGACGCCGGATTCGCGATGCTGGACGCCGAGCCGACCGACCTGGTGCCGGTGGTCAGCCGGGTCGTGGACCGGCTTCGTGGGGTGGCGGACCGCGCCGGCGTCCCCCTCGACCTGCTGCTGCCGGACACCGCGGTGATCGCCGAGGTCGATCCGCGCCGGGTCGAGCGGATCCTGCGCAACCTGGTCGGCAACGCGGTCGAGCACGGCGAGGGCCAGCCGGTCGTGGTCACCCTCGGCGCCGATGAGTCGGCGGTGGCGGTCACGGTCCGCGACCACGGTGTGGGCCTGCGCCCCGGCGAGGAGAAGCTGGTCTTCAACCGGTTCTGGCGGGCCGACCCGTCGCGGGCGCGGCAGACCGGTGGCACCGGGCTCGGTCTGTCCATCAGCCTGGAGGACGCCCGGCTGCACGGTGGCTGGCTGGAGGCCTGGGGTGCGCCGGGTCAGGGTGCCCAGTTCCGCCTCACGCTGCCGGTGCGGGCCGGCGACCGGCTCGCCTCGTCGCCGCTGCGCCTCGTGCCGTACGCGGAGGTGACCGCATGACGCGGCGGTGGACGGCACTGGTCGCGGTCGCGGTGGTGGGCCTCGCACTGGCCGGGTGCGGCATACCGGGCGAGACGGACGTGCGGGTGGACGGCTCGGGCCCGCCCGGGCTCGCCACCGGCGCGAACGCCGACATCGGCGCGGTGCCCCCGAAGCGCGATGCCGCCACCACCCGGGAGGAGTTCGTCGACAACTACCTGAAGGCGGCGGCGGGCGACCCGGGCGAGGCGTACGGCCGGGTCGGCGATTACCTCGCACCGTCGGCGCGCCGTGAGCTCAAGGACCAGCAGGACGCCGCGGAGCTCAATCTGGTTCGGGTGGTGTCACGCACGGTCGCCGACCAGCCCGACGGCACGGCGGTGGCCACCGTGCGGGTGCGGCAGATCGGCGTGCTGCTCCCGGACGGCCAGGTCAACGCGCCCAAGCAAACCGCGGCGGAGTACCGGATCTCGATCACCGCGATGGAGAAGGAGCGGGGCTGGTTCGTCGCCACCGCGCCGAAGGACGGGCTGCTGCTCAGCGACGATGGCCTGGCCGACTACTACGAGAGCCAGACGCTCTACTTCTGGAATCTGGAGCGCACCGGCCTGGTACCCGATCCGCGCTACATGGCGAAGGCGGTGTCGCGCGGCAGCCAGCCCACCGAGATCGTGCGCCGCCTGCTCACGCCCCCGTCCGGGCTGATCGCCCCCGTCGTGCGGATCCCGGAGGGGGTCAAGCTCATCGGCAACGTGCCGGACACCGGCACCCGACTGGAGATCAGACTCTCCGCCGAGGCGGCAGCAGAGGGCTACGACCCCCTTGACCTGGGCCGTCAGATTCTGTGGTCGTTGCCGTCCGGGCAGCGCAAGCCGCTGACGCTCAAGATCGAGGGGCAGCCGGATCTGCCGGTCGAGATGGACGACGCCTATCGCGTCGCCAACCCGACGAGCCGCCTCGCCGAGACGCCGGAGCGGTTCGCGATCTACAAGGGCAAGGTGCACCGGCTGGACAGCTCGCCCAACCTCGGCCGTGACCCGCTGCCATCGCTCTTCTCGGCGCAGGTCAACCACGACCTCGCCGCGGTCGCGCTCGCGAGCGAGCCGGGCGTCACCGCCGCCGCGCTGGTCATGGGCGCCAGCGGCAGCCAGCGGCTGCTGGTGGGGGCGACGGGCGATGACCCCACGATCGGGCCCACCCAGGTCGACGGTAAGCAGTACCCGGCGATCGGGCGGCCAGCCTGGTTGAAGGCACCACTCGACACCGGGCTGGTCGCGATCGGCGGCACGCTGCACCGGTTCGGCCTGCACGGCGGTGGGTTGACCCCGGTGCCGCTGCCACCAGGTGTCGGACCGGTCACCGCGGTCAGCGCCGCGCCCGACGGCCGGCGGATCGCGCTGGTCGCCGGCGGCGGGCTGTACGTCGCCGCGGTGAGCCGCGCCGACGGGGCGGTCGACGTGCAGCAGACGCAGGCCGTGCGGACGTCGCTCGGTCAGGTCACCGATGTGGCCTGGAACCCCGAGCGCCAGCTCGTGGTCGCTGGCGTGCTGGGTAACAAGAGCGCGATCCTCACGATCCGCGTCGACGGCACCGCGGAGTCCGATGCCGGCCTCGACCCCGAGGCGTCCGTGACCTATGTCGTCGCGTACCCGAACAACCCGCTCACCGCGGAAGAGCAGCCGGAGGTGATGTACGTGGCGGGCGGCGCCGGATACGACTACGAGGGCGACAACAACCTGATCGTGGCCGAAGAGGTCGTCGCCGGCCCCGCGAACGCCCAGCCCGGCGAGGCCGGCGCGCCGTTCTTCCTGAACTGACCCGCGCGGATGCGGGCCCTCGCCGCCGTCGCCGACCTGGTGCTGCCGGCCGAGTGCGCCGGCTGCGGCCGCGGCCGGGTGCCGTTGCGATACGGCGTGTGCGACGCCTGCGCCGGGGAGTTGGAGGGACTCACGCCGCACGCCGTCCGGCCCGATCCGGCGCCGGCCGGCCTGCCGCCGTGCGCCGCGCTGGGCGGGTACGCCGGGGTGCTGCGCGAGGTGCTGCTGGGGTACAAGGAACGCGGCCGCCACGGCCTCGCCGCACCCCTAGGCCTTCTCCTAGCCGACGTAGTAGCCACCGCCGCGACCGCGACGTTAGGAGGGAACCCAAACCGGAATTCGGGTCAGGCGCCGCCGTGGTCAACACGGCTCCTACCGGGATCCGATGGTGATCGTGCAGGAAACGATGGGAAGGGGCCCTTCCTTGCACGGGCTGCGCGAGGGGTGGTCCTGGTGCCGGTGCCGGATACCGCGCGGGCGGCGCGGGCGCGGCACGGCGATCATGTGTGGCGGCTGGCCAGGCACGCGGCGGCAGGGTTGCGCCGGGCGGGCTGGCCGGCGGAGGTGATGCGGCCGGTCCGGGCGCTGCCCCGGCCGGACTCGGCCGAGCTGGACGCGGTGGCCCGCGCCGCCGCCGCGGCGGCGGGCTTCCGGCTCCGGCCCGGTCGGGTCGCCGCCGTGCGCCGAGCGGCCACTGGACGTACCGTCGTCCTGGTGGACGACATCGTCACCACAGGCGCCACGCTCGCCGCGATCGCGGGTCTGTTGTCGGCCGCGGGCGTGCCGGTGGACGGCGCCGCGGTGCTGGGCGCCACCCAAAAGAGACGCCGCGACCCCCGTAACCGATACGCGGTGTAAGCGGCTTTTCACCTGTTCGTGCTCGGTGAGTAATTCTTCGCGAAACGGTATGGCCGGGAGGGGTGACGAGGGGGCCTGCCAAGCGTTAGCGTCGACTTCACCAGGGTATGACCAAGAGTTCATCCCAGGTCGGGCGGCCGCACCGTCGTCGCCCCGCTGCCGAGAGGAGGCGTCCATCCTTCAATGTCATCGGCAACGGGCCGGTGGCATCCACCACAGAGTCCATCAACCACAGAGTCATCGTGGGGGAGGTCACGCGTGGACATTGTCGTCAAAGGTCGCAACGTCGAAGTGCCGGACCACTACCGAGTTCATGTAGCTGACAAGCTTGCCAAGATCGAGCGCTACGACCAGAAGCTCATCCGCGTCGACGTCGAACTGTTCCATGAACGAAATCCGCGACAGTCCGACCACTGCCAGCGTGTGGAGATCACGGTCTTCTCCCGCGGCCCGGTGGTCCGAGCGGAAGCCTGCGCGCAGGACTTCTACGCGGCTCTCGACGGCGCGATCAACAAGCTCGACACCCGGCTCCGCCGGGCCGCCGACCGGCGCCGCGTGCACCGCGGCCGGCGCGCTCCCGTCTCCGTCGCCGAGGCGACGGCCGGGCTGCCCACCGCGCTGCCGGAGGCTCCTGCGGTCAACGGCCGAGAAGCGCGAGCGGCGAACGCCTCGGTGCTTACCGCCGAAGACGAGTATCAAGATCAACCTTGGCACATCGTCCGGGAGAAGGAGCACCCGGCAGAGCCGATGACGATCGACGACGCACTCTTCCAGATGGAGCTTGTCGGTCACGACTTCTATCTGTTCCTGGACAAGGAATCCGGTCGCCCCAGCGTCGTCTATCGGCGCAAGGGCTACGACTACGGCGTCCTGTCGCTGGCTGCCTGAGCGAAGGCCAGGTCCTCGGCGAGCAACCCGTAAGCCACATCATCGACGCGAGTGCCGGAAAGGCCGGGCCGCCGACCGCGAAGCCACCCCTCACGGCGGAAGCCCGCCTTCTCCAGCACCCGCGCGGAAGCCACGTTCCCCGGCGCGACGCCGGCCATCAGCCGGCCGATCCCGGCCTCGGCGAACGCCCAAGCGGCGAGCAGCCGGACGGCGCGGGTGGGGAAGCCCCGGCCACGCCATGCCGGCAGCATCGCGTATCCGATCGTGGCTTCGTGAGGATGGGCGCCGTCGCAGTACAACCCGATGATTCCGGTGGCGGCTCCGGTGGCGGCGTGCGCGATCACCAGGTCGGCGCGCTCGCCCAGGAGCCACCGGCCCTGCGCGCGGGCGCAGCGCAGCGCCACCTCGACCCGGTCCGGCGCGATCGGCGGCACGCTGGTCCCGACGACGTCGGGCCGGGTCTGCAGCGCGTACAGGAACTCGCCGTCGTCCGGCCCGAGCGGGCGTAGCAGCACCGACCCGTCGGCGAGCCCGTGGGCCGGCAGGTCGGGCAGCGCCCGCGCGGTCGGGCCGGGCGGGTCGGTCGCCAGTCGCGCCCACACCACGCGGTCGGTGCGGGCACCGTCGCGCCCGTAGTCGGCGCCACGGCGTACCCCTTCGGGTTGGAATCCGGTCGCCAGGGCGACCCGCATGCTCAGGGCGTTCGCGAGGTCGGTGAGCAGTTCCAGACGGCCGAAGCCGCGCGCGAACGCCCAGCCGGCGAGCGTGCGGGCCGCCGCCGTGGCGACGCCACGGCGGCGCGCCCAGGGCGCCACCCAGTAACCCATTTCGCCCTGCGCACGCTCCGGCAACACGCTGTCGACTCCGGCGCCGCCGAGCAGCCGGTCGGTGACCGGGTCGGCGATCGCGTACGCCGCGCCGCCGGCCGCCCACGCCGCCGGCGCGCCCTGGGCGATCCACCAGAGGGCGTCCGCCCGGGTGTACGGCCGCGGCATGCGCGGTTGGAACCGCTGGGTCAGCGGATCGGCGCAGCCGGCCGCGAGGTCGTCGGCGTCGGATTCCCGGTACCCGCGGAGCACGACGCCGTACCCCGCGATCGGGATCATGCGCGGTCCTCCGGGAGCAGGCCGCCTACCCAGGCGTCGCGCCGCTCGCCGCGGTGGGCGAGCGCGCCGCGGACCGTACCTTCGATCGTGAAGCCGGTCTTCTCCGCGACCCGGCGGGACGCCACGTTCCCCACCTCCGCGTGCCACTGGATGCGCTCCATGCCCAGCGCGGCGAAGCTCCAGTCGCACAGGGCGGTCAGCGCCGCGGTGGCATAGCCCCGGCCGCGCGCCTCCGGTGCGACCAGGAAGCCCACCTCGCCGGTGAGCGGATCGGTGGGGGAGATTCGGAGGTCGATCGTGCCCGCGTACGCGTCGGTCGGGTCGGCGATCGCGTAGATCACGCCGAAGCCGCGCGCCCAGGTGACCGGCGCGATCCGCAGCGCGAAGTCGGCGGCGTCCGACCGTTGGTAGGGATCGGGCACGGTCGTCCAGCGCACGGCCTCGGGGTCCCGGCAGGCGGCGACCATCGCGTCCAGGTCACGCTCGTCGGGCCGGCGCAACGTCACCTCCTCCGGCGCTTTCGTGGTCAGGACCGGCTGCGGGCCGCCGAACACCTTGGCGCGCTGGAGCGTCAGGCCGTCGACCAGGACCTCGGTGGCGTCGCCGGGCAGCAGTTCGCCCATCCAGCCGAGGTTGCCGGCGATCGGGGTCTCCTCGACGAGCCGCAACTCGCCGCCCAGCCGGAAGCCGGCGCGCAGGGCGACCAGCCGCGAGGCGTGGTTGCCGAGCGCCGCTACCCACACCACCCGGCGCAGGCCCCGCTCCGCGAACGCCCACCGGCACACCGCGCGGGTCGCCGTCACCGCGACCCCGCGACCGCGGGCCCACGGCGCGGTCCAGAACCCGATCTCGCCCGACTGGAGCACCGGGTCGATCGAGACCAGGCCGCAGGACCCGACGACCTCGCCGGTGGCGGCGTCCGTCACCGCGAACGGCGCGCCGGTGCCGCTCGACCACGCCGCCGGCGCGCTCCGGGTGACGAAGTCGCGGGCGTGTTCGGGCAGGTAGGGCGATGGCACGCGGGTCCACGCCTGGATGTCCGGGTCCTGGCAGGCCCGGTACACCGCATCCGCGTCGTCGGGCCGCCACTGCCTCAGGATTAGGTCTTCCGCCGCCCGGATCACCATCGGATCCCGGTAGTGGCCGTGGTGACCAACGACGGGGCCTGACCTGGATTCCGGTTTGGGTTGCACGAGGCCATCGTGCCGGAATGTTCGCCCTTGGCGTAACCTGTTTCGGGCGCCTAGGGCGGCGAAATGTCCGCTTCAGCGCGATCGATCGGAGGCGCGGCTGACAGTTCCCCTAACGGTGCGCCTACGATAGTTCGGCAGACTGTCCAAGGGGAGCGTTGACCCGTGTCGATTTTGGAAAAGGTCCTCCGCGCTGGCGAAGGGCGTATGCTACGCCGGTTGAAGGCGATCGCCAACGCCGTCAACTCGATCGAGGATAACTACACCGACCTCACCGATGCGGAACTGCGCGAGCTGACCGACACGTATCGGGAACGGTTGGCCGACGGTGAGACTCTCGACGACCTGCTGCCCGAGGCGTTCGCGACCGCCCGGGAGGCGGCGTCGCGGGTGCTCGGCCAGCGCCACTACGACGAGCAGATCATGGGCGGTGCGGCGCTTCACTTCGGCAACATCGCCGAGATGAAGACCGGTGAGGGCAAGACCCTCACCTGTGTGCTGCCGGCCTACCTCAACGCGCTGTCCGGCCAGGGCGTGCACGTGGTCACGGTCAACGACTACCTCGCACAGCGCGACGCCGAGTGGATGGGACGGGTGCACCGCTTCCTCGGCCTGTCGGTGGGCGTGATCCTGCCGAACCGGCCGGCCGCCGAGCACCGCGCGGCCTACGAGTGCGACATCACCTACGGCACCAACAACGAGTTCGGCTTCGACTACCTGCGCGACAACATGGCGTGGTCGCACGAGGAGCTCGTGCAGCGCGGGCACAACTTCGCCATCGTGGACGAGGTCGACTCGATCCTGATCGACGAGGCCCGGACGCCGCTGATCATCTCCGGTCCGGCCGAGCTCTCCGCACAGTGGTATACGGAGTTCGCGAAGGTCGTCGGGCGGATGGAGGCCGGCAAGGACGGCGCCGGCGACTACGAGGTCGACCTCTCCAAGCGCACCGTGGCGGTCACCGAGCGGGGGGTCGCCAAGGTCGAGGACCGGCTGGGCATCGACAACCTGTACGAGTCGGTGAACACCCCGCTGGTCGGTTACCTCAACAACGCGATCAAGGCCAAAGAGCTCTACAAGCGCGACAAGGACTACATCGTCAGCGACGGCGAGGTGCTGATCGTCGACGAGTTCACCGGCCGCATCCTGCACGGCCGCCGCTACAACGAGGGCATGCACCAGGCGATCGAGGCCAAAGAGGGCGTCGAGATCAAGCAGGAGAACCAGACCCTCGCCACGGTCACCCTCCAGAACTACTTCCGGCTCTACGGCAAGCTCTCCGGCATGACCGGCACGGCGCAGACCGAGGCCGGCGAGTTCAACAAGGTTTACAAGGTGGGCGTGGTGTCCATCCCCACCCACCGCCCGATGATCCGCTTCGACCGCTCCGACGTGATCTACAAGACCGAGAAGGCCAAGTTCGGCGCGGTGGTCGAAGACATCGCCGAGCGGCACGCCATCGGGCAGCCGGTGCTGGTCGGCACGGTCTCGGTGGAGAATTCGGAGCTGCTCTCGCAGATGCTGCGCCGGCGGGGCATCCCGCACGCCGTCCTCAACGCGAAGTTCCACTCCAAAGAGGCCGAGATCATCGCGCAGGCCGGGCGCAAGGGCGCGGTCACCGTGGCGACCAACATGGCCGGCCGCGGCACCGACATCCTGCTCGGCGGCAACCCCGAATACCTCGCCAAGAACGAGCTGCGCCAGCGCGGCCTCGACCCGGTCGAGCACGAAGACGACTACTACAAGGCGCTCGAAGAGATCATGCCCAAGTGGAAGCAGGCGTGCGACGTCGAGGCCGAGGAGGTCGCCGAGGCCGGCGGGCTCTACGTGCTCGGCACCGAGCGGCACGAGTCCCGGCGCATCGACAACCAGCTGCGCGGCCGCTCCGGCCGGCAGGGCGACCCCGGCGAGTCGCGCTTCTACCTGTCCCTGCAGGACGACCTGATGAAGCGCTTCCGGGCCGGCGCGGTCGAGGCGGTCATGGAGCGCCTCAACATCCCCGAAGACGTGCCCATCGAGTCCAAGATGGTCAGCCGGCAGATCAAGAGCGCGCAGGCCCAGATCGAGGGCCAGAACGCCGAGATCCGTAAGAACGTCCTCAAGTACGACGAGGTGCTCAACAAGCAGCGCATGGTCGTCTACGAGGAGCGCCGGCGGGTGCTCGACGGCGAAGACCTCAGTGACCAGGTCCAGCACATGATCGACGACGTCGTCGAGGCGTACGTGCGGGGTGCGACCGCGGAGGGATACGCCGAAGACTGGGACCTCGACCAGCTGTGGACCAGCCTCAAGCAGCTCTACCCGGTCGGCGTGACCGTCGACGACCTCGTGGACGAGGCCGGTGGCGAGCGGAACACCCTCGACGCCGACTTCCTGGTCGCCCGGCTCAAGGAGGACGCGCACGAGGCGTACGAGCGGCGCGAGCAGGAGCTCAGCTCCGAGGCGATGCGGCAGCTCGAGCGCCAGGTGCTGCTCCAGGTGATCGACCGGAAGTGGCGCGAGCACCTCTACGAGATGGACTACCTCCAGGAGGGTGTCGGCCTGCGGGCCTACGCGCAGCGCGACCCGCTGGTGGAGTACCAGCGCGAGGGCTTCGCGATGTTCGCGACGATGATGGACGGCATCAAGGAGGAGACCGTCGGGTTCCTCTACAACCTGGAGGTCCAGGTCGAGGAGGCGCCGGCGCCCGCTTCCGCGCCGTCCGCCGGGCCCGCGCCGATGGCGATGCCCGACGACGCCACGATCGAGATCAAGGCCAAGGGTCTCGGCCGGCAGCGCCCGCAGCAGCCGCTGCAGTACTCGGCGCCCACCATCGACGGTGCCGCGGGCGCGGGTGCCCCGGCAGTCGCGCAGGAGCAGGCGCCCGCCCTCGGGCTCGGTGGGCCGGCGCCCGAGCCGGCGCGCCGCCAGGCCGCACCGAACCAGGCGGTGAGCGGCTCCGGACCGTCCCGCAACGCGCCGTGCCCGTGCGGCTCCGGCAAGAAGTACAAGCGCTGCCACGGCGCTCCCGGCGCCGCCTAAGCCACCATGATCAAGGCGTCCTTCAAGTAGTTATAACTACTTGAAGGACGCCTTGATCATGAGGTGATGGTCTCTAGTTCGGAGACGTCGTACCAAGCCAGCTCGTGGTCTTCGGCGCCGTCGACCGTGAACTGGGCATCTGGATCGCCGGCCAGCGCCTCCTCGACCACGTCGGCAGCGGCTGAGACGTCGTCGCTCGCTTCCGGCCCGTCGAGATGGATCGCGGCCACGGCGCGTAGCTCGATCGGGCCGGTGAGGCGGACCGCGCTGGAACCCAGCTCGTCGTCCTCCTGCCTGACCACGGCGACCGGCACGTCGGCGGAGACCACCACCCGGCGCCGTGGCGCGTCGGGGTCGTGCCGGAGCAGACGCAGCGCGCCCTGGGCGGCACGGGTGAATGCCACGTACTCCAGCTCCTCCTCGTCGCCCTCGGCGTACCACTCCCGCAGGGCCGGCGTCACGGCGTGTGCCTCGGCGGGGGAGAGACGCCCCTCGGCGCGCAGGGTCGTCAGCATCGGCACGGTGGCCGGCAGGTACACCCGGATGAGCTGATCTGACACGCCCCAGTTCCTACACCCCTCTGATGATCAACGACCCACCGGGTGGCGCGTTGGGCACTAGATCCAGATTGGTGCGGCGCGATGACCGGCTGGGCTCGCAGGGGGGATCAGGCTCCGGCTAGGGCCTGTATCAACCCGCGCATTCCCTGCCTGCGATCACGGTGTCGTCCTCTAAGCAATGCGAACTGCTTGTCGGCTCTAGCGGATATGCCGCACCCATACCCCACCGCGGAAGCCGGCGCATGTGTCCGTTTCGGTCAAATTGATCTGAATTGCGGCACCGTGCGCCGAGGCCCCGTGGGACGCGACGCGCCGCTTGATCGGCCGTCGTCATCACGCCGGCGAACGTGGATCAAGAGGGCACCTGTCGTCCCCGCCGATCAAGGACCACCCCGCCGATCAAGGGCTAAGGAACACGGATCGGAGATCGAACCACGTGCCGGAGCCCTTGATCGGCGGAGAAGGCCTTGATCGGCGCGGCGGGGAGTGCGTCAAGCGCGGGGGGCGCGTCAAGCGCGGGGAGCGCGTCAGCGCGGGGAGAGCGTCAGCGGGGAGACGGGGGTGCGTGGCACGGAAGGTGGCTCCGGGAAGGATGCCTTGATCTTGCCGAGTGGGTGGAGCCCGGAGCGGTCACCGGCTTTGTCGGCACGGGTGAACGCCCCGGGGTCTGTGCCGGTCCGGGGTCACACCACGCGGACGGCGGTGCAGAGCCAGGTGCCGCGTCGCCGCTCCAGCCGGAAGGCCACCGCCCACGCGCGGCCGACCTGTCCCAGCACGGCGGCGGCCTCGGCGACGCCGGCCCGCGGCTCGCACACGTGCAGCCGGCGCAGCCGGACCAGGGCGCCCGGGGCGCGGGCCGGTAATGGTGGGCGCTGCGCGCGGCGCAGCCGCTCGGTGCGCGCGACGCCCGCGGCGAGTTGCTCGATGATCGGCTCGGCGAAGGCCGGCACGGTGCGCGGGCGGATGTGGCCCACCGGCCGGTAGCCGTTGAAGATCTCCAGGCAGGTGTCGACGAACTGCCGGGTGGCGCGCTTGGCGTCGGGCGAGGCGGGCGGCGGCACGGTGGCGGGCGGCCCCGTGTCGAGGCTGACCGGCGCGAGCGGGGTCACGCCCGGGATCGGTACCGGTGGCCGGGTGCGGCGCCGGCGCCGGGTGTCGCGATGGAGCGCCACCTGAGCGCCCCACGCGTCCGGACTGGCCTCGTCTTCGTATGGCGGGTCGAACGCCGGAACGGGGCGGAGCCGGACGGCGGGTCGAGTTTTGGCGATCATGCAAGCTCACCCCGATCTTGCGTTTGCTTACGTTTGCCTTCGGTACCCTCCGTTTTAGAAGCGCGGCGGACCAGCCGTCAATGCCTTGCCGGGAAGTTGGGCAGCAGAAACTTCAGTCGGCGAGCGGGTTGTCCTGCACCCACTCGGCCGTCTCGGCGTACTTACGCTGGATGTATTCCTCCAGCTTGGCCCGCTCGACGCGCCACTGGCCGCGTCCGCCGATCTTGATCGCGGGCAGCTCGCCGTTGCGCACCATGTGATAGACCTGCGAGTCTGTGACGTTCAGCTCGGCGGCCACGTCCGACAGCAGCAGAAACCGGGGGCTGCTCACCGCTTCAGTTTGCCACCGTTTGCCTCGCACCCCCTTGACCACGGCTCCCACCACTGATTTAAAACGCCGTGACGCACGCCTCGATCATGAAGAGGGTCGGCGCGGGAGGGTGCGGCCGACCGCGATGATGGCCGCGATGGCGCCGACGAAGAGCACCACGAGCGCGGAGTTGACGCGCGAGTCGTCGAGCATCCGCTGCACCGTGCTGTCGGCGTCGCTCAGCTCGCCGGCGAGGGCCAGCACCTGGCCGCCCAGGGTGCGGATGATCACCTCGGCGATCACGAGCAGCAGGCCGGGGCCGGCGCCGGCCACCGCGTACGCCGGCCAGCGCAGCGGGCCCGCGCCGGGGCGCCGCTGCGTGCGGCGGAGGTAGAAGAACGACACCAGACCCGCGGTCAGCCCGCTGATCACGGCGGTGGTGAGCGCGGACCAGCCGGCCGCGCTGAGCGTGGACGAGGGGTCGTCGCCGGCGCCGTAGAGCGACATGAGGTTCTGCTCGAAGTGATCGAGCACCAACCCGACGGCGAAGACGGCGAGCCCGGCGGTCACCACGGCGGCGACGACCGACCTCGCCCGTACTCCCGCCACCGCACCGCCGACGGTGACGGACGCGGCGATGGTGCCGGCGAGCAGCGCGCTGGCCTGCCCGCCGCCGTAGCTGGACACGACGGCGAAGGCGGCGGCGAGCCCGGTGAGCAGGCCGGCGCCGACGGCGGCGACGAACCGGAGGTTTCCGCGCCGGCGCAGCAGGTGCCCGGCGGCGAGGCTAACGGCGGCGCCGGCGACGAGAGCCGCCGAGATCACGCTGGGAAGCGCGAGCGCCGCGGAGGTGATCGCCAGGCTGCCTTGCCCGGTGGTGATCACGCGGTGCGCGGACCACATCATGGCCGCGAACCAGACCAGCGCGAGGACGGCCAGCACGGTGGCGCCCGGCGCCGGTGCGGCGTCCGAGCCCACCGCGGGGGGCGCGGCTTCAAGATCGTCGGGTGCGGCTTCGGGTGTGGTGTCGGACGAGGTCATCTTCTCCCCTCCGGATGCCGTTACAGGGTACGCGGGTGGGCGGCACCGCCGCGCCGGACCCGTCCGCCGACCCCGGCGGTGGACGGGCCTGACGTGCGACGATGGGGGACATGGACGCCGTCTTCTCTGTGCCTCCGCCGCACAACGAACCGGTCCGTGACTACGCCCCGGGCAGCGCCGAGCGGGAGAGCTTGCGCCGCCGCCTCGACGAGTTGGCCGGCGACCGGGTCGAGCTGACGATGACGATCGACGGCCAGCAGCGCATGGCGGGTGGCGATGCGATCGACGTGACACAGCCGCACCGGCATCGACACGTGCTGGGAGTCACCCACAACGCGACCAACGCCGACGCGGTGTCGGCGGTGACGGCCGCCAAGAAAGCCGCACCGATGTGGCGCGCGTTGTCGTACGCCGACCGCGCGGCCGTCTTCCTCCGCGCGGCGGAGCTTCTCGCCGGCCCGTGGCGGAACACGCTGAATGCCGCGACCATGTTGGGCCAGTCGAAAACCGTGTACCAGGCCGAGATCGACGCCGCGTGCGAGCTGATCGACTTCCTGCGCTTCAATGTCCACTTTGGCGAGAAGCTGCTCGCCGAGCAGCCGGCTTCCGCACCCGGTGTGTGGAACCGCTTCGACCACCGGCCGCTCGAGGGCTTCGTCTACGCCATCACGCCGTTCAACTTCACCGCCATCGCGGCGAACCTGCCGGCGGCGCCGGCCCTGATGGGCAACACGGTGGTGTGGAAGCCGTCGCCGACCCAGCAGTTCGCCGCGCACTTCACGATGCGGCTGTTCGAGGCGGCCGGCCTGCCGCCGGGCGTCATCAACATGGTCACCGGCGACGGCTTGGCGGTGTCCGAAGTGGCCCTCGCGGATCCCGATCTGGCGGGCATCCACTTCACCGGCTCCACCCGCACATTCCAGACACTGTGGCAGGCCGTGGGGCAGAACATCACCGGCTACCGGTCCTACCCGCGGCTGGTCGGGGAGACGGGCGGCAAGGACTTCGTCGTCGCGCACGCCAGCGCCGCACCGGACGCGCTCGTCACCGCGCTCGTCCGGGGCGCCTTCGAGTACCAGGGCCAGAAGTGCTCCGCCGCCTCCCGGGCGTACGTGCCGCGCTCGCTGTGGGACAGCGGTGTGCGCGACCAGCTCGCGGCGACCGCCGACGCACTGGCGTACGGCGACGTGACCGACTTCAGCAACTTCGGCGGCGCGGTCATCGACGCGCGGGCTTTCGCCAAGCACGCCGGCGCGCTGGACCGCATCAAGAACGCCGACGCCTGCACGGTGCTCGCGGGCGGCACCGCCGACGACAGCGAGGGCTACTTCGTGCGGCCGACGGTGGTGCGTTGCGACGACCCGGAGCATGAGGTGTTCACCACTGAGTACTTCGGACCGATCCTCGCGGTACACGTGTACGACGATGACCGCTTCGAAGACGTGGTGCGCCAGGCGGAGAACGTCGCGCCCTACGCCTTGACGGGGTCCATCTTCGCGACCGACCGCCGGGTGGTCGACTGGGCGTCCCGGACTCTCCGGTATGCGGCGGGCAACTTCTACGTCAACGACAAGCCTACCGGCGCGGTGGTCGGGCAGCAGCCGTTCGGCGGAGCCCGGGCGAGTGGCACCAACGACAAGGCCGGTTCGTGGCACAACCTGATCCGGTGGACGTCGCCGCGCACGATCAAGGAGACGTTCGTGCCGCCGACCGTCCACACGTACCCGCACATGGTGGACTGAAGTCACAGAGGACACTCCGGCCCCATCGTTCTCGGTGGGGCCGATGTGATTCACGACACTCAGTGACACCTCTCGTGCCGTTTTGATCACAACAAGTAGCTGGTCCTCACCGGACTGTCGGGCACGGACAGTGCACAGTGGAACAGATCGGTCCGCGGATCGCGCGAAATCCTGGACGCGGCGGCGACAAAGTGGCAGCGTAGAGGGCATGGCAGAAACGAATATCAACCCGACCGCCGCAGCCCTCCTCGGGCTGCTCCACGAAGGACCGATGACTGGTGGTCAGTTGATGGCCGCCGCGGAGCGTCGTCTCGGGCCCTTCTGGTCCATGACGCGTAGTCAGGTCTACCGGGAGTTGCCGGCGCTCGCCGATCTGGGCTACGTCCGGCTGGGTAAGCCCGGCCCGCGCTCGAGCCAGCCTTACGCGATCACCGCGTCGGGCAAGCGGGCGTTCAGCCGCTGGCTCGCCGAGCAGCCGGGGCGGGACGCGTTGCGCAACCCGACCGCGCTCCGGATCGCGTTCGGTGCGCAGCACTCCGGGCCTCAGCTGAAGGAGCTCGTCTCCGGCGCCACCGAGTACCACAACGCGGCGCTCGCGGCGGCTCGCGACCAAGCGAAGGAAGCGAAGAAGGACGGCGACGAGTTCGGCTCGGCGGCACTGGAGTTCGCCGCGGCCTACCACAAGGCCGCGCTCGCCTGGCTGAAGACGACGCCTTCGGCCTGACGCCACGCCGCCGGGGTCCCCTCCAGCGCGTACGCTAGACAGTTGTGACCGCTGCCGACTTCGCCGAACAGCTCAAGGCCCTCGACGCCACCCTACGTAACATCGAGGCCGTGCTCGACCTCGACCGGCTGCGCCGCGACAAGGCCGAGCTGGAGGAGGCGGCGTCCGCGCCGGACCTGTGGGACGACCAGGCGCGGGCGCAGCAGGTCACCTCCAAGCTGTCATACGTCAATGGCGAGATCGAGAAGCTGGGCAGCCTCCGGCAGCGACTCGACGACGCGCACGTGTTGCTGGAGCTGGCCGAGGCCGAAAGCGACCCCGGCGTCGTGGCGGAGGTGGGCACGGAGGTCGCCAGCCTGAGCAAGGCGATCGACGAGATGGAGGTCCGCACGCTGCTCTCCGGCGAATACGACTCGCGGGAGGCGGTCGTCGCCATCCGGGCCGGCGCCGGCGGCGTCGACGCGGCGGACTTCGCCGAGATGCTGCTCCGGATGTACCTGCGGTGGGCGGAGCGGCACGGCTACCCCACCGAGGTCTACGACACGTCGTACGCGGAAGAGGCCGGCCTCAAGTCGGCCACCTTCGCGGTGAAGGCGCCGTACGCCTTCGGCACGCTGAGTGTCGAATCGGGCACGCACCGGTTGGTGCGGATCAGCCCGTTCGACAACCAGGGCCGGCGGCAGACCAGCTTCGCCGGCGTCGAGGTGCTGCCGGTGGTGGAGCAGACCGACCACATCGACATCCCGGAGAACGAGATCCGCGTCGACGTGTACCGGTCGTCCGGCCCTGGTGGACAGAGCGTGAACACGACCGACTCCGCGGTCCGGCTCACGCACGTCCCCACCGGCATCGTGGTCACCTGCCAGAACGAGAAGTCGCAGCTGCAGAACAAGGCGGCCGCGCTGCGGGTGCTCCAGGCTCGGCTGCTGGAGCGCAAGCGCCAGGAGGAGCGGGCCAAGATGGAGGGCCTGAAGACGGACACCACGGGCTCCTGGGGTGACCAGATGCGGTCCTACGTGCTGCATCCCTACCAGATGGTGAAGGATTTGCGCACCGAGCAGGAGACCGGCAACCCGAGCGCGGTCTTCGACGGCGAGATCGACAGCTTCATCGAGGCCGGCGTCCGGTGGCGCAAGCAGCAACAGCTCGCTGACGAGACGGCCTAACACGCCCGGCTCGCCGCCCCGCGCATGCCCCAAGGACGTCCCAGCGCGTGGCCCGAAACGCCGGTCGATCGTGACCTGAGCGTGTCCGAATTTCCGGCAACCCGCGCAAACCCGTCATGATGGACTTGGCTATCTAGTTACAACGCGTAGACTCTCGACCCGTGATTCAGCTCGAGAACGTCACGAAGACGTATCCCAAGGCGTCCCGACCGTCGCTGGACTCGGTCTCGTGCGGGATCGAGAAGGGCGAGTTCGTCTTCTTCATCGGCCCGTCGGGTTCCGGGAAGTCCACGATCATCAAGCTTCTGCTGCATGAGGTCACCCCGAACGCGGGCAAGGTGGTCGTCAACGGTCGTGACGTCACGGCGATGCGGTCCTGGAAGATCCCCCACTTCCGCCGCTCGATCGGATGCGTCTTCCAAGACTTCCGCCTCCTGCCGAACCGCACCGCGTACGAGAATGTGGCGTTCGCACTGGAGGTCATCGGCAAGACCAAGGCGGTCGCCCGCCGGGTGGTGCCGGAGGTGCTGGAACTCGTCGGTCTCGGTGGCAAGGAGCACCGCTACCCGCACGAGCTCTCCGGTGGTGAGCAGCAGCGTGTCGCGGTGGCCCGCGCCTTCGTCAACCGGCCCCTGATCCTCCTGGCTGACGAGCCGACCGGAAACCTCGACCCCGATACGTCGATCGAGATCATGCGACTGCTCGACCGGATCAACCGGACGGGCACGACGGTCGTGATGGTCACCCACGACTCCAACATCGTCAACCAGATGCGCCGGCGGGTCGTTGAGATCGAGAGCGGCCGGATCGTCCGTGACCAGGCGCGCGGCGTCTACGGCTAGCCCACCGACCTGACCTACCCAGCGAAGGAATCCCCCGATGCAGCGCGCGAAGTATGTCCTCTCCGAGGTTTTGGTCGGGCTGTGGCGCAACGTCACCATGACCGTCGCCATGATCATCACCATGGCGGTGTCGCTGGCCATGCTGGGCGCCAGCGGCATGATGTACATGCAGGTCAACAAGATGAAGGAGGTCTACTACTCGGGTATCGAGGTGTCGATCTTCCTGAACACGGATGTGACCGACGTACAGCGGTCCGACCTGGAGACCCAGCTCAAGTCCGACCCCCTGATCCGCGAGGTCATCTACGAGTCCAAGCAACAGGCGTACGAGAAGTTCAAGGTCATGTACGCCGACGCGCCCGACCTGGTGAACGCGGTCAAGGAGGGGCAACTGCCGGAGTCGTTCCGGGTGAAGCTGAAAGACCCGGAGCAGTTCAAGCAGATCTTCGACAAGTACCAGAGCACCGAGGGCATCGAAACGATCGTCGACCAGCGAAAACTGCTGGACAAGATCTTCAATATCCTGGGCTCGGTGCAGACCATGGCGCTGGTCGCGGCGTCGATCATGGCGATCGCGGCGTTGCTGCTGGTCGGTAACACGATCCAGGTCGCCGCGTACAGCAAGCGCCGAGAAGTCGCGGTCATGAAGCTGGTCGGCGCGTCGAACTGGTTCATCCAGGCGCCGTTCGTGCTCGAGGCGGTGGTCGCCGGCCTCATCGGCGCGATCATCGCGTTCCTCGGCCTCGTCGGCTTCAAAGCGATCTTCCTCGACGGCTCGCTGCGCGACCTCACCGATCTGCTGACGCGCCTGAGCTGGGGCGAGATCTTCCTGCTCTTCCCGCTCATGGCGGGTGCCGGCAGCCTGGTCAGCGCGATCACCGCCTGGGTCACCCTCCGCTTCTACCTGCGGGTTTGACGCGTTCGTCTAGTCAAGATCAAGGCGTCCCTCAAGTCGCTCTAACGACATGAGGGACGCCTTGATCATGGAAGGGGCCAGTGAGAGCGGTGTGACAAGAGTAGGGTAAATGGGGCAAATGAGGGGAGTTGCCCATGAAGCCCCATCGTGCCGCAGTTGCCCTGTTAGTCGCTCTCGTCCTGCTGCCGGCGGCCCCGGCGCACGGCGACCCGCGCGACGACAAGAAGCGGATCGACGCCGAGGTAGCCGCCGCGGCCTCGATCCTGGAGGGCGCCACCGCGCGGGCCCAGGCCGCCGCGAAACGGCTCGCCGCCGCGAGCGCCGAGCTGCCCGGCGCCCAGAACCAGGTGGCCGAGGCCCGCGGCGAGGTCGCCGCCGCCGAGGTCGCCGCGAACACCGCCCAGCGGGAGGCGCAGGCCGCGCAGGTCGCGCTCCAGGGCGCACAGCGGCGGTACGCGGACGCGGAGCGCCAGGTCGAGGCGGCGCGCGCCCGGGTCAGCGACTTCGCCTCCGCCGCGTACCAGGGCAGCGGCCTCGTCACGCTCAGCCTCTTCGTCGACGCCCGCACCCCGGCGGAGGCCGCCGAGCGGTACGGGTACTTCCAGCGGATCCTTGACACCGAGAAGACCGCGCTCGACGGGTTCACCACCGCGCGGCGCGCCGCGAAGCAGGCGCAGAACGAGGCCGGGCTGGCCCAGCGGGAGGCCGAACAGGCCCGGCTCGTCGCCGAGGGTGCGCTGGCGGTCGCGCGGGCCGCACAAGCCGTCGCGGAAGCCGCCGCCGCCCACGTGGCCGCGCTCACCGCGCAGCGCTCCGAGGCGCTCGCGGTGGCCGAGCAGGAGCGCGCCGCCAGCCTCGCCCGGTACGAGGCGGCCAAGGTCGAGGCCGCCCGCATCGAGCAGGAGCTGCGCGCCTGGGAGGACCGGCAGAAGGTCACCCGGCCGGGTGGCGGCCGTCCGGTGGTCCGACCGGGCGCGAAACTCCTGATGCCGGTGCAGGGCTGGAAATCGAGCGACTTCGGCATGCGATACGACCCCTACTACCACGTCTGGCAGTTGCACGCGGGCATCGACATCGCCGCCAGTGGCGGCCAGCCGATCGTCGCCGCGGCCGACGGCCGGGTCATCCGGGCCGGCTGGAACGGCGGGTACGGCAACTACACCTGCGTCAGCCACGGCAGCTTCCGGGGCCGGGGGCTGAGCACCTGCTACGCGCACCAGTCCCGGATCATGGTCGACGCCGGCCAGCGGGTGCGCCGCGGTCAGGTCATCGGGCGGGTCGGCACCACCGGCGCCTCGACCGGCTACCACCTGCACTTCGAGGTACGCCTGTCCGGCATCCCGGTACAACCCCTGAAATGGCTCCCATCCTGCCTGTGTTGACGCGCTAGCATGGCGCGGTGCCGAGAGAACAGGGTCGCAAGGTGGTGGCGTCGAACCGCAAGGCGCGCCACGACTACACCATCCTCGACACCTACGAGGCGGGCATGGCGCTGACCGGCACCGAGGTCAAGTCGCTGCGGGCCGGCCGGGCGTCCCTGGTGGACGCGTTCGCCCAGGAGCGGGGCGGCGAGCTCTACCTCTACGGCATGCACATCCCGGAGTACACGCAGGGCACCTGGACCAACCACGAGCCGCGCCGCACCCGCAAGCTGTTGCTGAAGCGGGCCGAGATCGACCGGCTGATCGGCAAGGTAAACGAGTCCGGTCTGACGTTGGTGCCCCTGTCGGTCTACTTCAACGACGGCTGGGCCAAGGTCGAGATCGGGCTCGCCAAGGGCAAGAAGGACTACGACAAGCGGCAGGACCTGGCCAAGCGAGACGCTGAGCGGGAGATCACCCGCGCGCTCGGCCGCCGCGGCAAGGGTATGGAGTAGGAGCCAGGGCCTGTGTCCGAGATCCGGCTCAGCGTCCAATTCGGCCATCCCCCAGAGCTGGTGTGGCGCGCGCTCACCGAGCGCCGGCTGCTCTCCCGGTGGTTCATGCTGACCGACTTCGCGCCCGCCCGCGGCACCCGGTTCGAGCTGCTGCCGGAGACGATGCCCGGCTTCGAGGGCCGGGTGACCGGCGAGGTGATCGAGGTCGAGCTGGGCCGCCGGCTGGTCATGCGCTGGCACGGCGAGCAACTCCACTGCCGGGTCACCTGGGAGTTGTCCGGGACCCGCGAGGGCAGCCTGCTCGTGGTCACCCAGTCCGGGTTCCTCGGGCTGCGGGGCACCGCCCGCCGGCGGCAACTCGTCGCGACGTACCGGCAGCTTTTCGGGGTGCGGTTGCTCGCCGTACTCGATGGGTTGGCAACCGGCGCGGACGTCGCGGTGCCGCCGCCACCGGCGGCGCCCGAGCCGGCGGGGCCGGACCGCCGGCGGCAGCTTCTCGCGGTGGGCGCCGCCGCGCTGCTGATCGCGCTCGCCGCGGTGCTGGTGGCGAACCTCCCGGAGGGCACCAGCGAGCCGGTCGCCGCGCAGACCGCCTCGACGCCGCCCGCGGCGGCGTCCGCGACCGCGCCCACGGGCCAGCGGACGTCCGGGCCGGCGCGGTCGCCACGCACGTCCGCGGCGCCCGCCACGCCCACCGGCTCGGCGTCTCCGGGCACCACGCCGGCGGGCGCGGCACCGGCGACAACGGCGCCGGCCGCGCCGGCGGCACTCGCCGCCCGCTACCGGACCGTCTCCACCGGCCTGCTCGGCTACCGGGGCGAGGTTGAAGCGAGCAACACCGGGGGTACGGCGGCGCCGGGCTGGACGGTCACCCTGACGGTGGCCCCGCTGGCGGTGGTGAGCCGGGTGGAAGGCCCGCCGCCGGAGCAGAACGGCACCACGGTGAGGTTCACCGGCACCGCGCTGGAGCCGGGCACGACTGCCCGCATCGTGTTCGATGTCGGGCTCGACGCCACGCTCCTCGGCCCGAAAAAGCCGTCGGCATGTGCGATCGATAGCAGTGCTTGCGCCGGTCTGTAAGGTCTCTGCGTGAGCGAAATTCGGCTGGACGTCGAACTCGAACATTCCCCCGAACGTGTGTGGCGGGCGCTGACCGACGAGCGGCTGCTGCCGCAGTGGCTTGACCTGCCCGGATTCGATCCGGTGTCGCAGGTGGAGCTCACCGGTCGTGACGAGCCGCGCCGGCTCGCGATGCTGTGGGGCAACCAAGAGCTGCACACCCGGCTCACCTGGGAGCTGTCGGCCACCGACGACGGCTGCCAGCTCCTGCTCCGCCAGACCTGCGTCTACGGCGAGTGGGACGACGAGTTCCGCGACGAGTTGCGCGCGGCGTACGGGCCGGTGCTGAACGAGCGGCTGCCCGCCGTCCTCGACTGGCTGGCCTTCGGCGAGGTCGACCTGACCGCACCCGAGCTGCGGGACACGGCAGACGAAGCGCCGACCGCCATCCTCACGCCGGTGATCCTGCCGCCGCCCCGCCGTGGCCGGCGGCGCGGCTCGCTGCTCGTGGTCGCGGTCGGTGTGGCCCTGGTGGTGGCCGGCGCGGGGCTGATCTTCCTCATCCGCCCCGACGGTGCCGGCGACGCCGTCGCCGGCACGCCCACGAGTGGCGGCGGCACCACGTCGTCCGCCAGCGCCTCGGCCGTCCCGGCCGCGCCCGAGCCCGGTCGCGCCGACCGCGCGGCCCGCTCCAGCAGCCCGTCGGTCAGCCCGACACGTTCGCAACCAGGTCCGCCGGAGAACGCCACGACCACGCCGGCGGCCGCCGCGCCCGACCTGAACGCGCGGTACGCGACCGTGCAGACGAGACTGTTCGGGTACCGCGGCGAGATCACCCTCGCCAACGCGGGCCGCGCCACCGCCCAGAACTGGACCGTGACCGTCACGCTGACCGACGGTGCCCGGGTGACGTCGGCCAGCGGCGCGTCCTACACGCAGAACGACACGACGGTGACGTTCACCGGCTCCGCGGTGCGGGCCGGGCAGTCCGCGGCGTTCCAGTTCGAGGTGACGGGCGACACCCGCATCGAGGACCGCGGCGTGACCAGCTGCCAGGTCGACGGCACCCCCTGCACCACCTGACCCCTCTCCATGATCAAGGCGTGCCTCACGTCGGTTGGAAGCCGGGGGGGTCGCCTGGTTATTTGTGA
>JBBEWH010000004.1:0-41166 GCA_037414955.1 Actinomycetes bacterium KLBMP 9797 | reverse complement strand
CCCCCCCCTGCCCCCGGGCGCCCCCCCCGGGCCAAGACCGCGGGGCGGCACGCCTTGATCATGGAGCCGGCGGCGCGGCGGCCCGGTCAGGCGCAGGCGGGATGAAACCGGTGGCGGGAGGAGTTAGGCTTGGGTGGACGCGGGCCGATCGGGCGCGCGCCACACGAGGGGGTGACTGGTTTCGACTTCGTCCGTTGCGTCAGGGGAAGCGAGCCGAGGAAGCCGACGTCGTCTCGAGAATCGGTCGTCGGAAACCAATAAGCGCCGACACTAAGCGCGCTGAGTTCGCTCTCGCCGCCTGAGGCGAGTAGCAACTCTGTCGGACTGGGAGCGCCTTCGACCCAGATAACCGGCATCAGCTAGAAGGCTGGCCAAACGAGCCCTGTCGCGGGGGTCATGCGGCGAGATTAATCGCGACTGGGCCCGTCACACCGACTCGCTCGCGTGATCGGTGGGGCCGAGTAGAGGCACAGCGAGCTGCGCTCGGAGAAGCCCTGACAAGGCGCCGAAGGACCCGGGTTCGATTCCCGGCACCTCCACCAGTCGAGGCGGCATGCCCCACCCGGGGCATGCCGCCTTCGTCGTCCCGGCGACCGGCGTTCCGGGGGACACCTGGCAGGTGTCGATCCCGGTACAGTCGAGGCATGAGCGGTCACGAGAAGAAGCGTGCCAGCGAAGCCCCCGATGAGACGTTCACGGACGAGCGGGGTGTGACGTTGAGCCGGAGCGGGGTTGACCGCGCCGGGGAGCGGCTCGCGGAATCGCGCTCCCGCCACACGTCTCAATACTTTGCCGCGCTGCGTGACCGCCTTGGCATCCCGCCCCGCACGGCATGAAGTCGATCCATCTGGTTCTCGACACGTCGGCTGTCGTGGCGTATGCGACGGGCAGCGAACATGTCGGAGAGCCGCTGACCCAGGTGGCAGAGAACGATGCGGCCTTCACCGCGCCACCCACCGTCCTCGCCACGGCCGCCACGCAGGTGGATCGTGCTTGGGTTGATCTGTTGACCAAGCATCCCGCATTTGAGCCGGTCGAGACGGAGTGGACGCGTTGGGCGCCGCTCGCCGCGACCTTAGCGGTCGTGGGCCGGCTGGACGCGGCCGAGGCGCTGCTCGTCGCCCTCGACTTCGACTGCGATGTTCTGACTGCCGAGCCGGAGCTGTACGCCGCGCTGGGCGACGACCCACCAGTCATCACGATCTAGTCGCCTTCACCGTTTCAAGCGACGGCGTGTCGCCTCATCTGTCACAGCAGTCACGAGACTGGCTGGAGGGGTGGACAGCCCGTGTGCCGGGCCCCAATCATCGGCTCATAGCTCGTGGCGGGAGGTGCGTCATGGTGGCAGAACCGACTCAGCGCCCCACGGTAGACGCCACCTCGCTGGCGATCGCCCGGCGTCATCGGGTGACCCTGCTGGAGAACATCCAGGCGTTCGAGCAGGCGCTGGCCGCGCCGGCGGGCGATCCGGCATGGCGTCCCCGGGTCAGCACCCGGCTGCACGGGCTGCGCGGCGCGTTCGCGGAGCACATCGTGGTCACCGAGGGAGCCGACGGCCTGTACGCGGAGCTGCTCGATCACGCGCCGCGCCTGGCGCGGGCCGTGCGGACGCTGGTGCGCGAGCACGCCGCCGTGGCCGCCACGCTGGGCGCCCTGCAGCGGCGGGTCGACGCGCTGGAGCCGACCGTCGACGACCTGCGCGCGTGGGCGAGTGACCTGCTGCGCGAGCTGTCCCGCCACCGGCAGCGCGGCGCCGATCTGGTCTACGAGGCGTACGAAACGGACATCGGCGGGGAAACCTAACCGCCCCTTTCATGATCAAGGCGTCCTTCAAGTAGTTCTAACGACTTGAAGGACGCCTTGATCATGGGAGGTCGAGGGGGAGCTTGATGCCGTCGAGGGCGTGCGGGCATGGGCAGCCGCGCTCGGCCGGGAGCGCGGCGATCGCGTCGAGCAACACGCCACGCAGCCGGGTCGTGTTCTCACCGAACACCCGGAAAACCTCTTCCTGGGTGACGCCGTGCTCGCCCTCGACGCCCGCGTCCAGGTCGGTGACCAGGGCGATCGCGGTGTAGCAGAGAGCCAACTCGCGCGCGAGCACGGCCTCCGGGTGCCCGGTCATGTTGACGATGGTGCCGCCCAGCGCCGTGTGCCAGCGGGATTCGGCCCGGGTGGAGAAGCGCGGTCCCTCGATCACCACCATCGTGCCGCGGTCCGCCGCCTCGATGCCGTGCGCCTGCGTGGTGGCGAGGATCGTGGACCGGCCCACCGGGCAGTACGGGTCAGCGAACGAGACGTGCACCGCGCCCCGGTCGTAGTAGGTCTGCACCCGCCCGCTGGTGCGGTCGACGAGCTGATCGGGCACCACGAAGCTGCCCGGCCCCAGGTGCGGCACCAGCCCACCCACCGCGCAGGGCGCCAAAATCTGGCGTACGCCGATCGCGCGCAACGCCCAGAGGTTGGCCCGGTAGGGGATCAGGTGCGGCGGGTACCGGTGGTCGCGTCCGTGGCGCGGCAGGAACGCCACCGGTCGGCCACCCACGTCGGCGATCGTGATGGGGTCGGACGGTGCGCCGTACGGCGTTTCGACGACGTGTTCGACAGCGCCGTCGAGCAGCGCGTACAACCCTGATCCGCCGATCACGGCGAAGTCTGCGTGCGGGCTCACCTTCGAGACCTTAACCACTGGCCGGACCGCAAGCTATCGTGCCTGCATGGCGTTGTGTGCACGCACGGTCAAGAACGACCGCGCTGACCGAACCGGCAAACAGGTCCCCACATCAGGCGCGCACGGATAACCGGCGCGCTATGTACGGAGAGGGTCAGCGAATCGGGGGGCGGTCAATGGAGTCGATGACCGGACAGCTGCTGGTCGCGACCCCCGCCCTGAAGGATCCGAACTTCGACCGCACCGTCGTGCTCCTCGTCGCCCACGAGGCCGGTGGCGCGCTCGGCGTGGTGCTCAACCGCGCCACCGAGGTGCCGGTCTCGGAGGTGCTCGGCAACTGGGGCGCGATGGCGCGCGAACCGGCCGTGCTCTTCGAAGGCGGCCCGGTACAGCCGGAGTCGGCGATCTGTCTGGCGCGGATGCGGCCCGACGCCCGCCGGATCCGCGGCTTCCACCCGGTGAGCGGCGCCATCGGCACCATCGACCTCTCCGTCGACCCGGAGACGCTGGAGGGCAGCCTGGTGGGCATCCGGGTGTTCGCGGGATACTCCGGCTGGTCCGCCGGCCAGTTGGAGGACGAGATCTCCGCGGGCTCGTGGTTCGTGCTGGACGCGCTGCCCGGCGACGCGTTCGTGGAGCGTCCCGACGACCTCTGGTCGATGGTGCTGCGCCGGCAGGGCGGCATGCTCGCCGCCGTGGCGCACTTCCCGCCCGACGTGGCACTGAACTGAGCCCAGCGCGTTGCGACCTCGGATGTGACCGGTCCGCTCAAGATGTGTACTATTGCGCGGGTGCCCGGGAGACCGGGGACCTTTGGGGCTGTGGCGCAGCTGGTAGCGCACCACACTGGCAGTGTGGGGGTCAGGGGTTCGAGTCCCCTCAGCTCCACCGAAGGTGGACAGGCGCGAACCGCTTCCTTGTGGGCGGTTCGCTTCTCTGTCAGGAGGATCCCAGGCGTGTCCTCCATGCTGAGCGGGATGCGGATCACCGGGGTTGCGGTTTGGCCGTCGACGCGAAGTTCGGCGATGAGGGCTTCGCACACTGCCTTGCGTTCGGGGGTTGCGCCCGCGTCGATGATCTCGGTGATCCGGTCCCGGATCTCATGCAGGTGGGTGGCGTCGGGTGCGCGCCCGTCGAGGTCGAGCATGAAGGTCAGCTCGTCGCGTCGGTGGCGTAGCTGGCGGATCTCTTCGGAGATCTTTTCGACTCGTTCGGCGACGGTGTCTCGGTCGATCTTGTTGTCCTCGTACTCGATCAGGTAGCGGTCCACCGCTGCCTCCTTCGCGGTGAGCCGCTGTTCGATCGTGTTCAGCTCCTGTTTGTGGCTGGCTCGGGCCTGGCGGTGTTCGGCTTGCGCTGCGGTGATCGCTTCCCGTGCCTCATCGAGGCGGTTGGTGTAGAAGTCGCGCAGGGCGGCGAGTACCTGGGTGTCGAGGGTGTCGGCGTCGAAGCGGGGGGCGTGGCATTGGTCGACGCCGTAGCGGCTGCGGGTCCAGCAGGTGTAGTAGCGGTAGGTGCGGTTGCGGCCATGCGCGTTGGTGCCGACGTAACGGCGGGTGCAGGTTGGGCAGGTGATCTTGCCGGTGAGGTGGTAGTCGGAGGGGCTTGCCGCCTTGTTGGGTGCCTCACCGCGCTGGACGAGGATCTCCTGGGCGAGTTCGAAGGTGACGGGGTCGATGACGGCCTCGTGGGCGTCCACGGCGATGATCTCCCGGAACAGGACTTCGCCGAGGTATACGCGGTTGGTGAGTACGTCGGCCACGGTCTTGTGGCTCCACGGCACCATCCGGAGCTGCTTGGTGTCCTTGCGGGGGACGCTGCGGCGAAGGAGTCCTCGTTGGTTGAGGGATGTTGCGATGGCGCGGCACCCGAGCCGGCGGCGTGTGTACAGGTGGAAGATCTCCTTAACGACGCGAATCTCGTCCTCAATGGGGATGAGCGTGTCGTCGGCATCCTTCGTGAAGCCGTACGGTACGACTCCGAGGGTCCACTTGCCCTTGGAGGCTTTGCGTTCCATGCCGTTGATGACCCGGTCGATGATCATTTCGCGCTCGAATTCGGCGAAGACGCCGAGCATCTGGACCAGCATTCGGCCGGCTGGGGTCGAGGTGTCGAACGGCTCGGTCGCGGAGCGGAAGACGACCCCGGCGTGGTCCAGTTCGTCGAGCAGGGTGACTAGATCGCGGATGCGTCGGGTGAATCGGTCGACGCGGTAGACCAGTAGGACGTCGAAGCGGCCGGCGTGGGCGGCGGCTAGGGCTTTCTCCAGGCCGGGGCGGTCGAGCTTGGCGCCGGACGCGTCGTCCTCGAATCGGAGGACCAGGCTCCAGCCGGGCTGAGATTTCACGTAGGAGCGAAGCCGGATGTCCTGGGCCTCGATGGAGAACGGCTGGTGCTCCTCGTCAGTCGAGCGGCGCACGTAGATGGCCACCCGAACGCCGCTCTCAGCGATGGTTGCCACGGTTCGGGTACGGGCTCGGCGTCCCATGGAGTCCTCCGCGAACGGCACAGGCCCGGTGGTCGGTCGTCCGGGCCGAGAGGTTCGGGAGGGTAGCGCGACTCGCCGTGCGGGAGCACGGGCGTCGAACGTTGCTGCTCAGAGGGGATCGACTGCCCGGCAGAGGTCGGTCCGTAGTCGGATGACCAACCACGGACGCGCCGCGGGCCGCGGGCGTGCGGTCCGCACGCTAGGCGATGGATTCACGCGCACGGCGACGGTCCGCTCGGCGGAGTCTGGCATTCCGACGCCCTGGCGCATCGGCAGGCCCTACCATGCCGGATGTGATCACCGAGGCGACGGCCGACGACGAGCGGCGCGAAGTCCAAGTACTCTTCGAGTCGGTATTCGGCGACATCGACGCGCACGCCGTGCCTCCGACGCGTTCGGACCACCTCTACGCCCCCCTTGTGCTGCGCTATCACGACCCGGACACCGGCACGTTGGCGGGCGCGTTGCTGGCCTGCCGGGCGCAGATCGCGGTCAGCGCGCAAATGATCGGTGGCCGGCTACCTGGCGGCCCGGACTACCGCGGCGTGCTGGACAAGCACCGCGAACTCGACCTGATGGCCGTCACGCCCCCGTTCCGCAGCCGGGGCATCGGCAGCGCGCTACTTACCACTGCCCGCGAGCTGCTGGCGGCAAGAGGGGTTCGCGTATGGTTCGGCAACGCCACTGAAGACTTGAACGTCGAACGGTTGCGCCACTTCTACACCACTCACGGATTCACGGTGCTCCACCCGGGGCAGTCGCTCCCACCGCTGCTCGGCCGCCAATGGACTATGCCGAACGTGCACCCGAAGCCCGCGTTCTACTTCTACGGGCGTCTAGTCGGAACCGGCGCCTCAACGGCCCCGACGGGCCCGGCTTAGCGCTGATCCGCGCCACGTTTGAGTGCCCAAACCCTCGGGCCCTGCCCGTCACCATGACGGCACGGCTCAGTGCACACCTGACACCGCCCGCCGCGTTCGCAATCCAACGGTGCCGTGTAAGAGTCATATACTTCAGGCCGAGAATCTGATTTCATTCAAAGGCCCCGAGAATCGCCCCGATAATGGCCTCTATCCCGGTCCAATCCTGCGTCTCCCGCGTGGTTGGATCCTGTAAAGCGACCTTCACCTTCTTGCGGAACATTCTGTGGATACGGCTCTTCTCTGCAGCTGAGATAGCACCCTGGTAGCTCTTCTGGCCCTCCACATATCCAGTCCACTGCACCGGGACAAGGTCACCGTCCATTGTCAGCAGCTCCCGGCCCAGGTACATCTCCAAGCTTCCCGCTTTCCCATTGACGTCCATCAGGACAGAGTCGGTCAGCTGGGGACCAAGTGTCGGGTAACGACGGAGTAGCGGCAACTCCGGATAGTGCATAACGCGGTAACCATCGGGCAGGCCCTCACGCTTCAGCTTGAGGAGGCCGTCGTGAGCTGCCGTATCGTTGTCTGCAAGCGCCAGTACGCGGTTCGCGATCCCCGCACCTACGAACGACCGTACGAGCTTCACGAGGCTGTTGACGCTGCCCTCCGCCCCATTTCCGAAGTCCATGAAGCGCACGAAGCCGACCAGATGGGGGTGCGTAACTTGGATCGCCTCGGTCAGCAGCAATGAGTCGCTGGACCCCTCCGTCAGGATCACGAGCGGGGCATCCGTTGCGATCGCTCTCCTGCGCTGCTCGCGTGCCTCGTCCGTGATCGGGGTGCCAGGAGTCAGTAGGTTGTAGGTCTTCAGGTCGTCTAGGTTGTACCGCACCGGTGCGGACGCGTCCTCGGTTAGGTCCAGCGCCAGGCGCAAAATTGTCCGGCTGCCCAGAGGCCAGAACACGTCTTGGGGCTCGACGTAGTCCACCCACTCCTCTGTGCTGTTCAAATAGCTGCCCAGCTCGGAGAGGATCATGGCAGAGTCCCGCACTGGAACCCCCAGATCGTCGGTGGCCGGCGCCGGGTGCTCGGCGTGCCAGGCCCGTACGCTCTCCGCCAGCTCCGCCTTGGCCCGCCCTGCGGTGAATCCGTGCAGCTGCAGTCGGTCCCGCAACTCTCTTGCCGTCGAAACGTAGCCGAACCGCTCGTCGTCGTGCCGTAGCTCGCCCTCGGTGAACAGTGCCGCTAGGTCTGGTATCCAGCTCTCCCGGCATCCCAGAAGCAGGTGGCCGTTGATCTCGATGAAGCTGTGGGCAGACATGGAGTAATGATGTCGGAGACTGGCCCTCCTGGCGCCGCTAGGGATCGGCGGCAGTCTCAGGCGGCTCGCGGGGCCACGGAGTTGCGCCCCAGCGCGCACTCGGCTGGACGATTGGCGCCGGAGGCGTCGTCCTCGAATCGGGCGACCAGGCTCCGCCCGGCGTGGGACTTCGCATAGGAGCGGAGTCCGCTGTCCTGGGCCTCAATGGAGGACGACTGGTGCTCCTCGTCCGTGGACTGGCGTACGAAGATAGGTACACGGACGCCGGTTCAGTGAAGTCGCACTGTTCGCGTGAGGGCTCGGCGTGCCAAACGGATCCTCCAGGACACAGCGTGGGCCCGGATGTCTGCGGTCCGGGCAGAGGCGGCCGGGGGCGGATAGCGCGACTCGTCATCCCCGCGCGGTTGTCTCGACCGGGTGTCAGGGAGTTGACAGGAAACGCGGCACGACGGTGTGTCGCGGGCCGCTAGGGTCGTTGGGCTACGCCTAGTCGCCGAATGGAGACCGCGTGTATCTGGCGGAGTTGGGCTTGGCGGGCTTCCGCGCGTTCCCTGACGCGCGTGTCGCGTTCCGCCGTGGTGTGACGGTGCTGTTGGGTGAGAACAACGCGGGTAAGTCGGGGGTCGTCGACGCGTTGCGGCTCGTTACTGATCCCCTTGATGGCCGGCGGTCGCTGTGGGCGGACGCGGACGATGTATGTCGCTCGGGCGGCCACACAGGGTTCAGGCTGCGGATGAGCCTGGTCGGGGAGCCGACGGAGCTCGCGGCCTACAGCGACGCCGTGGTGGCGCAGCCGAACGTGGCGTCGGGTCTGTCTGAGGCCCGGTACGAGCTGAGCTACCAGCCACCGGGCCTCGGCGAGGCCAGGGGCCGCACGACGTGGACCGCCGGCGGAGGTGCGGTGGCCGATGACCCCGATCCAGGAGCGCGGGGGCGGCTGCGACATGTGTATTTACCACCGTTGCGGGACGCGGCACGCGAGCTCGGTCCGGCCGGAAGTGCCCGCATCCGGGCCATCATCGAGCGCCTTCTCGACGACGAAGCCGTCACCGACGCCGATGGGAATCGACTCGACCGGGAACGGTTCAAGGCGGAGGTCGGCACTCAGCTGCGCAACATCGAGATCCACCCGGTCCTGACGCAGGCTGCGGGCCTTGTCAACCAGCCGTTGGCGGAGCTGACCGGCGGCGCCCACGAGCAGGCCACTGACCTGGGGTACGGGCGAGCGGACTTGGCGAGCCTCGTGCGGGGGCTGCGCTTGCGAATGGCCGACGCGGGTGTCGTGCCCCGCGAACTGGCGGAGTCAGGAATGGGCTACGCCAACCTGGCCTACATCGCCACCGTGCTGACGCATCTTCATGCTGCGGCCCATGCAGATCTCACAGTGCTGTTGGTGGAAGAGCCGGAGGCACACCTGCATCCGCAGCTACAGTCCGTGCTGCTTGACTACCTGACGCGGACAGCTGAGCAGTCGCAGGCGCCGACGGAGTCACGGTGGCTGGGACGCATTCAGGTCGTCGTCACGACTCACGCACCACTGCTTGCGGCGCACACCGATGTGTCCAACATCGTCGTGCTCCAGCGTCGAACGATCGTGGCGGCGGCTGCGCACGAACCGGCCGTCGACGAACAGGCGGCGGGGCCGGTGTCTGCGGCCGATTCGGTGGCGTACGCGTCGTCGGCGGTCGCCGTGAGCGAACTCGGGCTGTCCATACCGGACCAGGCTCGGGTCAACCGGTACCTCGATGCCACCCGAAGCAGCATGCTGTTCGGGCCGCGCACCATCCTTGTCGAAGGCATCGCCGAGGCAATCCTGTTGCCGGCCCTGGCCAGGCGACTGTTCACGGGGCGCATGTGGACCAGGTTCGTCGGGTCCACGATCGTCGCGATCGACGGAGTCGACTTCGTCCCGTACCTTCGGATGTTGCTCACCGCGACGCCCAGCGGGCGCATCGCCGAACGGGTCGCGGTGATCACCGATACCGACCCGGGTAAGCGACATGACCCGGTCGGCAAACTGCGTCGGCTCATCGTCGACCTCGCCGCCACGGATGTGACCGAGGTCTTCGCCGCACCGAGCACGCTGGAGCCAGAACTGCTCGAAGCGGGCAACGCCGCGGCGTTCTGGCCGGCATGGGAAGTCCAGCGCCCGTCCGGCGGCCCGAAGGTCAAGGCGCTGGTCGACGGCGTACCCACCGCGGACCAACGAGCCCGCATCGTGATCTCAGCGATGAAGAAGACGAAGCTACGCAAGGGCGATTTCGCGCAGGACCTGCTGGACCAAGCCGACCTGATCGGTCATGAACTGCGCGTCCCGCCCTACATCAAGGACGCCCTGACCTGGCTGGTAGCGGCACCGTGACGCCCGACAGCATCCTCGAAGACAACCGCGCCTACGCGATAGCCCAACAGGCCCAGGTCGTGGCCACCACCGCACCGCGCGCCGTGATCGCCTGCCCAGGAGCAGGAAAGACCCGCACCATCATTGATCGACACTGCGCGAGCCTGAAAGGCCGGCCGACCGGGCGCGCCATCGCGTCGTTCACCAAGGTGGCCGCGGCCCAGATCCGCAAGCGCGCGCACCAAGAAGGCCGCTCCGACCTGCTGGAACATCCACACGCAATCACAACCCTCGATGGGTTCTTCTGGCGGTTCCTGGTACGCCCCTTCCTGCCGGCGCCGACGCCCACCAACCCACGAGCGTTCCGGAGGCTGGAGAGCTGGCGCGACGCGCCGCGAGAGTTGCGACAGATCGAGTTCTGGCCAAACGACGGCAGTCGCGGCCCGCTCATGTTCGACCTGGCGGAGTTCCAGTTTCGTTACACCGCGGGTGGCCCATCGCCCGCCGCCAGCCTGACCGGCCTGGAGCGGCGCGAGCGCGGGCGCGACAAGCTAACCGACGCGCAGATCGCGCAGGTATGCAAGCTCGCCGAACAGCGGCGAACGAAGCTGGCCAACGACGAGAGGTTGTTTACCGGCGAGGAGACCCGCCGTGCCGCGTACACGTACCTCAACTCCCACGCTGATCGGCTCGCCACCACGCTGGCCCGCAGGTTCGATGAACTCATCGTTGACGAGGCCCAAGACTGCTCCGACACCGACGTCGAACTCCTGCTGCGGGTCTCGTCACTCGGCCTGCCGCTGCTGATCATTGCCGACCCCGATCAGGCCATCTACGGATTCCGGACCCAGGGCCCGCCAGCGATCACTCGCCTGCTCAGCCGCACGGAGACCATCCAGTTGAACGGAAACTGGCGATCATCCTCGGTCATCTGCGGCCTGGCGGCCACCATGCGCGCTGACCCGACGCGGCGCATTCCGGATGTCGCAATCGCCGACCACCACGACATCGGCCACCCGGTCCACCTCATCGCACACGCGGACGGCGCCGAGGTAGCCACCTTTCATGCGCTCGCCAATGCGGCTCAGATACCACCGGCCCAGCGTTTCGTACTCGCTCATGCCGGAACGACCCTGCCGGGCCTTCGGACCGGCTCCCGCAAGCCGCCGCCCAATCCGTCGGAAGCCCTGGTCTGGGCGGTGGGGGTCCTCCGTCAAGCGTCCGTGGATCACCGGACTCGGGCGCTGGCGGAACAGACTTTGCAGACCGCCATCCTGCGCCACTGGTTACCCGGCGCTGACCGCACCCCGGCGGCGGACCTGCAGGAGAGCCACGAGGTAGACCGGTGGCACCTTCGCCGTCTGGCGGCACACGCACTCGACCAGTTCCCCGACATATCCATGACGATGGGTTCCTGGTGTGCGGCGGCTCGGGCGGTGTTCGACGGCCTGCGGCCCGTGCCGACCGTGGACAAACCGGCAGGCATAAGGCTGACGACCCCACCGGACAAGAGCAACCGCACGGCGGCCAAGCTCGTCAAGCTCTCGGTGGAGACACCGGCACAGGCAGGGTGCCGGACAGACACGATCCACCAAGTAAAAGGCGAAGAGGCCGACGCTGTGCTGGTGCTGCTGCCCGACGATGACCGGACCGCCCGACTGCTGTCACGCTGGACGGACGTCATCCCCTCGCCAGATGGCCAGCCGGCTCAAAATGCTGACGACGACGCCGAAGCGCTGAGAGTGCTATACGTAGCGGTCACCCGCGCCAAGCGACTCATCGCGCTCGCCCTGCCAGGCCGCCACATCCCACCTGTCCAGCAGCACCTGCTCGGGCTCGGCGTACCCGTCGAAACGTTGTGAGCGGGATTGTGCACCTCGGGGTCTCACGGCCCCGCTGCTCGGCAAGCACCGTCACCTCACGCCGGAATGTCGCGCAGAGCGCCGTCCGTCCCTAGGTGCTCATGGTTGGATGCGGACCGTCTTCTTCTCCAGGTGTTCGAGAAACTTGTGGTTGGCTTCCCAGCCGTCGACGTCGGGTGGTGTGGCACCTAGCCAGACTGGCTCGCTATGTGGATATGCATCGAGTTGCTCGCGGATCCCGGCACGCGTCACCACGATGCAGGCTTGGCGGTGTCGAGACGCGAGGACGCAGAGCCGGCCGGCTTCAAGGTGGAAGGCTGAGGCGTCTCGTCGGCCGGATAGTGGGTGCCAGGCGACGACGACCTCGAACTGCCGGCCTTGCAACCTGTTGGCGGTGTCTACGGTGATCTCGTTTCGGGCGATGCCGAGGGTGGCGCAGACCTCGTCGATTTCGGTTCGTATCCGCTCCCGCTGATCGCGATGCGCGACGCCGATCGCGATGTCGTTTGGGCTGAGGGGGCGCCGTGCATCGCCGTCGATGGCATGGGTCCGGCTGACCAGCAGGTGTCGCACGACATCCACGATCGCGTCCACGCATTCGGGGTCGGTGCGGGGCAATCGGGCCTCGGGGAGTTCGAGGAGACACCAGCCGTGCTCGATCATGGTGTCGAGGACGCGGTCCAGGTGGCCTTCGCGGGCCGGCCTGATAGGTGCCCACAACCCCCGCTCGCCCGGTGTGGTTCCAGCGGTGAAGGGTTTCGCGTAGAAGCTGTCGGCGACGACGCGGGCGCCGTTGTCGGGTAGCCGCCAGGAGACCGGCAGCTCGACGATGGGGGTGTCGGGATGCGTGCGAAGGACGGTGCCCGCGGCGGTAGCCAGCGGCCAGCTACCGGTGGCACGCAGCGCTGCCTCTTCGACCGGGCTGAAGGGACTGAGTTGGCCAGGGTCTCCGACGAGAACCAGTCGGGCGAACCGCGCCGCTATGCGGACCAGATGCGCCGAAGACACTTGATACGCCTCGTCGATGATGCCGATGTTCCAGTCGTAGTCCTCCTCGACGAAGGCCCACTTGTCTGCCGGCGCCACGACGATCTGGCATTCCTCCAGGTCCTCGATCTTGTTCGAGGCGGGAATCCCGGGCGGCGGAATGTACCGCTCGCTGCGGTGTAGCCTCCCGACGGACAGGGACGTGTTGGCGAGACGGCGGGCGAGGCCGCGGACGAGGTCGTCGGCCTGGTCGTTGGTCTGGGTGATGATCGGGACCTGGCGGCTCGGCGCGAGCCGTTCCGCGGTTCGCTGCACCAGGGTGGACTTACCGGCCCCGGGCGGTGAATTGACGACGATGGCTCGGGCCTGTTCGTCGATGAGCTGCCATATCCGGTCGATCGCCGCGTCGTGTTCGGCGACCGGGTTGCCGCCGTCTCGTTGGGTCATCCGTCGTCGTCCTCGTCGTCGGCGTGTGTCCAGGGCAGCTCGGCCGGGAGCGTGTCGGGGTGGTAGTCGCGTGGACCGAATGGTGAGAACACCACTTGTTGTCCGGGCTGGGGTAGCCGATCGTGGCGATCTCGCCGGACGGCGCCGGCGGTGACGTCGAGGGTGATGAGCCCGTCGCGCGTCACGCCGGTCATGGTCAGCCGCACTATCGGCCACGCTGGGCCGCTGGGGCCTGTGGATCGGGGCAGGTGCCAGAAGAGTTCGGTGCCGATGGGGCGCGGGAAGGGCAGGTGTGGGCGTACCTGCAGGGAGGGTCGGCGTCCGGAGAGCTCTACGGCGACGACTTCGCCGGATAGCGCTTCGCCTGCGGCGACGTGTCCGGCCATGATGAGGGGATCATCGAGGGCCATCTCGCGGCTGAGATCGGCGGTGAGCCGCTCCAGCCGGGTCAGGTACCGAAAGACCTGCAGCTGCTTGGGGCGCTTACGGAAGTACGCCTGACCGGAACGTACCCGCTCTGCGTGCCGGCTCCATTGGTAGATGTCCTGGGCCCACCGGTCGCGGGCCCGGTCGGCCGGTGGAAGGCTGTGCAGCAGGTCGAGGGCTCGCCAACATGCGTCCCACGACGGGCGTAGCGCATCGTGGATCGTGCCCGTCATTGGCTGGTCGGCGCGGGTCGGGTGCGCGGAGACGAGCTGGTGGTATGCCTTGATGGCGTCGCTGAGTTCGCGTGTCTCCCACTCCGGGTCGGGAACTGGCCCTGCCGGGAGTGCTTGCTCGGCTTCGGCCAACGCGCTCGGATCGGTGATCCAGGCGAGCTGGCTGGCGATGTTGGCATCCAGGGATGCGAGTTGGCCGGTGGCCCAGTGTTGAGCCAGTACCTCGGTCAGCGGGAGGACGAGCGACGAGCCCGGCACCCGTTGGCCGGCGAAGAACGACAGATGCGCTCCGGCGACGGGAAGGCCGGGATGCACCGGCCAGTCGCCGTCGGGCCGCAAATACCGCAGCCGCCGACCCATGACATCACACAGCCACTGCGCGGTTGCCTGGTTCGCCACGACCAACTGTGGTCCGGCCGCCGGGCGGTGCGTGTGCCGAGCGCGCCTGCTGGTTGTGGTGGGGGTCTGCATGAACTGCGCGGCGTAGCCGTTGAGGTCCATCGCGAAGTTGGCGAGCTGCGCGAACCGCAGCTTCGCCTCGCGCGGCTCGCCCACCACGATGGTGCTCGGCCGTTCCCGGCGGGTTCCGCACAGCAGACCGATGGGGGCTCCGGGATCGCCGGGCAGGTGGTAGCCGACGACGACGAAAGGCTTGGCAGCCAAGTGAACGTGACACTTGGTTGCGCGGGGAACGGCCCGCTTGGTGTCGATCGCGCTCAAGCCGAGGTACACGTCCACGCTCATGCGGCGGCGCCTGCTAGTTGGACCGCGATGGCTGCTCGGCGCAGTTCCTCGGCGACAGCCCTCTCCGCCGCATTGGTGGGTGTGCGGGTGCCGGCTGCGAGGGCGAGGGCGTGTGAGACGGTGGCGACATCGCCGCACGCGTTGGCGGCCTCGGTGCCCAACTGCGCCACACTGTCCTCGCGTTGTGCCTGGCCGCGGCAGAAGTCGAGCAACGGACAACTGGCGCACCCGTCGCCGAAGCGCATGGGAAGGGCACCGACGGCCTCACGCGCTTGGGCGCTGGCCGCTTTCCGTTGTTCCTGGCCGGCGTGCTTGTCGGGCATGGCCGGCAGCGACACCGCCGTGGGAATCGTCGCCGCCAGCTGCGTGACATGCGGAAAGTTGGTCAGGACCCGCTCCAGCCGCCGCACCTGTGGACGCAGGTCGAGCATGCTGCCGAACGCCTCCAGGGTGAAGTTTCGGGTCATCACCAACAGCCCGCGGGTGGCGATACGGGTACCGGGCTGCCCGAGACCTGCGATGAGCCGCCGCAGGGCGATGAGGTACACAGCGGTCTGGCGCGCGGCTTCTGCCGTCTTGGCCGGATCAGCGATGCCATCGATGCAGGGAAACGACTTGATCTCGATGGGCGCCAGCGTCCCGGTGGCGGCATACGCCAGCAGGTCGGGCTCCAGGTAGGCCGGCATGTCGCCGAGCGGCAGGACCAGGTACGGGTGCCGCAGCAGGTTGATCGCATGCTGATCACCGTCGAGCATCTGCGCGACGTAGTCGCGCGTCATGCGAACCCTAAGATCCGTGACGGCTTCCCTGTCCAGGACCGGGAACTGGGTGCGTACCTGTGGCTTGGACAGGTCCTGCTGGCGCACCTCCCGGACATCGAGCCCCAACTGTTCGCGGACCAAGGGCAGCAGGAACGACATGGCGTTGGACGTGACCGTCTGCTCGAACCGCACGCCGCGCTCCAGCGCGTACGGACTCTGGCTCGGCGTGCGGCAACCAACAAGTGGTGCGAGATCCCTGATCGGTACCGATGCGGCATCGATCACCTGGCGGCGCATGCATCCAGGTGCGTCAAGCAGTCCGGCGATGCGCCGAGCGTCCAGCGGCTTGGCGGGGAAGTCGCCGCGGAAGTGGACGAGACGTTCGCGGGCGTCGCGGAAGATCATCCAGCGGCCTCCGTGGAGGTTCGGTTGGCCAAGCGCATGGTCGCACCGAACAATTGGATCTCGGTGTCGCGGCTGCGGGCACGGTCCGCGGCTTCGACGCGTTCTGCCATGTCGGCGTCCGCGATCTGCCGTAGTTCGCGTTCTGCGGCGTCACGGACCTGGGTGTAGTCGAAGCCGTCACGGATCTCAATGGCGCCCGCAATCGTGCGTGCGAAGCGCCAGACCAGACGGCGAAGGTTCGGGGCCGATGGGGATTCTGGAGAATGACTCAACTCCCCGATCAACCGGATGATGATGTGCAAGACGTCCACCCTGGCGCTGGCGGGTGCGATCAACCTGATCTCCAACGGCCAGCTTGACAGGGCAAGCATCCCTCTCACAGGAGCGAAACGGTCAAACGTCAGTGCCGGAACGACGTACACCGGACGGGCGAGGGAACGGGCGCCCGGTGCTGTACCGCGATGAGCGGCCTGCCAGGACCGTTGCTCGTCACGACGCAACGACGCCAGCCGGCTGGGCTGGATCGTCTCACCGAACCGGGCCGTCGCGACGTCCCGGATGAGGGAAACCGAGGCCGGCCGACCCAGGATGCCGAGGACAGCGGCCACCTGCTCCCTGATCGGCGGGGCCGCATCGAAGCTGCTCCCACCGCCCGTTGACGCTCGCTGAAGCAGGCGGTTGCGGCGCTTCTCGGCAACACTGAGCTCGGCCAGCAGCCTCTCCACCTCGCCCAGGTCATCAGCGTCCAGGGCCGCAGCCAGCCGCTGCTGCAATTGGGTCACCTCGGCCATCGCCGCTTGTACGTCCGCCATGCTTGGCATGTCCGGACACTACCATGCGACTTGACTTACTTCCACGTTCTGCCAAACTTGGCCCGGTGGCGGTCCGTACCGCCTCATCTGCGTGGTGCGTGCGTTCCGCCTCTACGACTCCACGTGCACCGCCTCGTCCCGCGAAGGAAGGCCATGAAGCTCCTGCACACCTCCGACTGGCACCTGGGCGCGACCCTGTACCGCCAGTCCCGCGCGCCGGACCACGACGCGGTCATCGCCGAGATCACCGAGGTGGCCCGGCAGTTCGGCCCGGACCTGATCTGCCATACCGGAGACCTGTTCGACCGGGCACGGCCGGCCACCGAGGACATAGCCCGGGCCGGCCATGCGTTGCGCGAACTCGCATCGATCGCCCCGGTCGTCGTGGTGTGTGGCAACCATGACTCCGCGAGCCTGCTGGACGCGTTGAACGTCTACATGCGGATCTCGGGTGGTCCTCAGCGGGTCCACTTCGTGGCCCGCGTCCGCTCCCCACGCGACGGGGTCCTGCAGTTCCCCACCCGCCGAGGGCACACCGTACGGCTGGCCGCGCTGCCGTTCCAGCACGCTCACCTGATGACCGACGCGTTCGGCGATCCGACCCGGTGGGGCACCGACTACAACGCTCAGGTGCGCGGCATCGAGGCGGCTCTCGGTGAGGCGTTGATGGCCAACTTCAACCCGAGCACCGATATCGCCGTCTTCGCCGCCCACCTGTATGTCGGCGGTGCCGACTACTGCGGCAGCGAACGCGGCATGCACGTCGACGGCACCTACGCCACGGATCTCGACGCGATCCCGACCGTCAGCTACGCCGCCTTCGGCCACCTCCACAAGCCCCAGCCGCTGCCCGGCAAGCGGGTGACCGGCCGCTACGCCGGCTCACCGATCGCCCTGGACTTCGGCGAGATCTACGACAAGAAGAGCATCGTCCTGGTTGAGGCGGAACCCGGCCGGCCCGCGCACGTCGAGACCGTCCGGTTGAGCGCCGGCCGACGGCTGCGCAAGTTCCACGGCACGCTGGAGCAACTCGAAGCCCTCGCCAGCGAGATCACCGACGACCTGTGCGTGGTCACCGTCGAGACGCCCATCCACGTACCAACGCTCACCGAACAAGTCCGTCGACTGCTACCACTTGCCACCCTGCTTGACGTCCACCCGGCCCGCTCCGACGTACCGATCGACATCGTCACCGCGGACCAGGTGGACGCCGACGCCGAACCCGACCTCACGGAGATGTTCGCCGAGTTCCTCGCCGAACGCGGCACCCGCGCCGCTGACCCGCAGGCAGTGCTCGACGCCTTCACCAGGGTGCTCGCCGCCGTAGAGGAGGACCGCGACCCGGTGTTCGCGGAAGAGGCGCTGCTCACCACCGCCGCGCCGGCCGGCAGCTCGGAGGTGCCCGCATGAGACCGCTGACATTGAGCCTGCGCGGGCTGCGCTCCTACCTCACCGAGGCGCACATCGACTTCACCACTGTCGGCCTGGTGGCAATCCACGGAGACACCGGCGCCGGCAAGTCCTCTTTGCTGGAAGCCTTGTGCTTCGCCTTGTACGGCGGATGCACGTGGGACAAGCGCAATGCCACCGACCTGATCTCCGACGGTGTGCACACGATGCAGGTACGGCTGACCTTCCGGTGCGTCAACAGGACCTGGCAGGTCACGCGGGCCATCTCGCGCTCGTCGTCGCCGCCGTCGCGACACGAGCTGATCTGTCTGGACGCCGGCACGCGCTATGACACCAAGCAGCAGGTCAACGCCGTCATCGAGAAGATGATCGGGCTCAGCCATGCCGCGTTCCTCAAGGCCGTGATCCTCCCGCAGGGCCGGTTCCAGGCCCTGCTGCACACCACCAAAGAGGACCGGACCGCGATCCTCAAGGGCATCCTGGGCATCGACCAGCTCGACGCCATGCAGGTCAAAGCGCGGGCGCACCACGATCGCCTACGCCCCCTGCTCGACCAGCTCATCCTCGATCGGCGCGGCCTGCTCGACGACCCACCCGCCACGGCTGCGGAGGCGACCCAGCGGCTTGGTGACGCGCTGCAACGCCAAGACCAGCTGACCACGGCCCGCGCCGCCGTCCGCGACGCTTCCACGAGGCGCGGCCAGCTGCTGTCCCGTGCCGCCAGCGTCGAGCAGCAGGCGCAGCGGCTCACTCGGGCCCGGGAGCCCGGCGCGGCTGCCAGCCTGCAGGCGCTGGCCAGCCTCGACGAGGCGATACGCGCCGAACAAGAGACCTGCCAGGCCGCCATCACGGACTGGCATGAGCGGGAACAGCAGTTGCAGGACGCTGTCGCCGCGGCCGAACGTGAAGGCCGCGGACCGTCGAGCCTGGCCAAGGCCATCGCTGTTGTCGATGCGACCCGCAACCAACTGCCGGACATCGACGCGGAGCGTGAGCGCATCCAGGCCGATGCGCATAAATTGGGTGATGACACGACCCGAGCCGATCAGCACGCGGCCAGTGTCACCGAGTTGGCCAGAGAGGCTGCCGAAGCCGAGGAGGCCGCCGACGCCGCCGCGGCCATTGTGAAGCAAGCTCGGGAGCTGGTCGCCAGTCACCGCTCGGCCCTCGGCACGGCGCGGACCTTGCGGGGTGCGCTCCACCGCGCCGAGGCTGACCTCACCGACGCCTGTCAACGCATCACGGACGCCGACTCCGCAATTCAGACGACCACCGAGGAAGCCGGTCAGGCCCGCGAGAAGCAGACCGCCGCCGAAGAAGCGCTGAACGCGGTGATCCGGGCCAACGCCGCCGCGCATGCCGCGGCGACATGCCACCCGGGCGATCCGTGTCCGATCTGCAGCCGGGACCTTCCCGCGACATTCCAACCACCTCTGGCGCAGGAGGAGAAGGATGCCCGCAAGACGCTGACGGTCGCGAAACGTCTCGCCGCCGAGGCCGACCGTCGCCACCATGCCGCCGTCACCACCCGCCAGCACGCCGTCGAGGAAGCCGAGCGCGTCCAGACGCGGGTCGATCAAGGACGAGGCGAACTAGATCGGGTCCTCGCTGACCTCGCGTCGCAGCTGGGAACAGTCGACCTTGACAAGCCCGACGACCTGGTCCTGGCGCCGCTGGCGGTACGCCTCGGCGCAGCTGAGAGGAACCTTCAAGCGGCGCAGGCGACGGCGCGCGACGTGCGGCAACGGGCAACCGCCGCGGCCACCGCGCTGGAACACACCCGTCAGGCGCTCGCCGACCGGCAGGCCACGCTGACCGCAGACCGACGTCGCCTCGATCGACGCGTCCGCAAGACGGTCGGCGCGCTGGGGAAGCTGCCCGCCGCTTGGCACCTCGACCCGCTTACCCTTGACGGCCTCGACCAACTGATGGACACCGCGCGCCGGTGGGAGCAGGAGCTGGCGACCACCACCGGTCAGCTGACCACCGCGCAAGGCCAGCTCCAGCAGCTGCGCGAACGACGGGAGGCGTTGGCCAGCCGCCACCTCACCGAGGTGGAAAGACCCGCCACCCAACTGCTCCACGCGGTCGATGGACTCACCCAACACGCGGCGGACACGGCCGTCCTCGTTGGCCACGGACCCCCGCCGTCGCGGCCGGTGGAAGACGATCTCCACCGTCTCGCGGCCTGGGCCGCAGCCCTCGACGACACCGTCGGCGCCCTGCTGCAAGCGGCACACGACGCGGCGACCAGCGCCAGGTCGGACGCCGAGCTGATCGCCGAGGAGATCACGCAAGGCTTGCTGGCCGTCGACGTGGACGACGCGGAGCAGCTTGACGATCTCATCGTCAAGGTGGCTGCGGCGGCCCATGTCGCACAGGCTGACCTTGATCGCGCGAAGCGCGAAACACCGATCGCGGCAGACCTCGACCGACGGATCAAGGCTGCGACCCCGTTCGTCGAAGCACTTCGCGAACTCGGCGCGCTACTGGCCAACGGCCAGTTCCAAGCCGCCGTCGTAGCCCGCCGACAGCGAGCCTTCCTTGGCCTTGCCACCGACCAGATGTTGGCCATGACGACGGGGCGGTTCGCCTTCTCCGACGACTTCCGCATCATCGACCGGTACACCTCTCAGCCGCGCGACGTGCGGACCCTCTCCGGCGGGGAGACCTTCCTGGCCAGCCTGGCCCTTGCCCTCGCGGTCGTCGACCTCGCTGGACGCGCCGGCGGGCGCGCCGACGCACTGCTGCTGGACGAAGGATTCGGCTCCCTCGACGCCGACACCTTGGCCGAGGCGCTAGCCGCACTGTCCCGGCAAACCCTTGGCGGACGCCTGGTCGCCGTCATCAGCCACATGCGCGCCGTGGCCGAGAGCATCGGCAACGTGCTGATCGTGACCCGGGACAGCACCGGCAGCCACGCGCACTGGGCGTCGGAGTCGGAGCGAAGCCGGCTGGTCGACGAAGACCTCGACGAGGGCCTTCTGCCATGAACCCACGCAGCCCTCGGCGATCACCGCGCGCCTGGGAACCCGGAGCCCGCGCCACGATCGTGTACCTGGGACGCTCGACAGTCCGGAAGGTTGTCGTAGCCATCTGTAATCCTTTATGGCTGACGCGGGGTCCGTTGGGAGGATCATGAGAACCGACTGGTGGCGAGGCATTGAGCCGGATATGTGGCGGTTCGTGGGCGAGCCGCTGGGTAACGCGCGCGAAGACTACGCGGCCGTCTTGTCCGCCCTGCTGCGGCTCAGCGGCACCGCGCCGATGTCGACCATGCGGGACATCGCCGAGCAGATGACGCGGGACGGATACGGCGACCCGATGCCCACCGAGCTGTTGCGGTCCCGATTGGATGAGTTGGTCCAGATGCGGCTCGTCCTTGCGTTCCTGAGCCCGACCGCCGCTAGGGAAGACCTGCGTGACGGCCACCGCCGTCAAGAGGCGTGGTCGCTGAGCAAGAAGGGCCGCATCATCGTGCGCTCGGTCCGGGACGCGATCAATGATCTCGACCGGGTGCTCGCCCTGCCGCCACGGCTGATCGATTCCATCCAGGACACCCTGCGCCAGCTCCTCGTTCACCTCGACCAGGAGCCGATGCGGGTCGCGCTCGACATCGCCACCGTGCGCTCCCACATCGGCCAGCTACTCAACGCCGCTGGCGACTACTACGAGGCGATGCGCATGCTGAACCAGCATGACGTCACCGACGACGAGGTGTTCGGCGAGAGCCGTACCCGGATCATGCTCGTGCTCCGGCAGTTCGTTCAGCACACCCAGACAGCGCTCGCACCGTTGCGGCGCAGCCTGCAAGACGTCCGTACCACCGGTTACGCCGTCATCGCCGAAGCCGCCGCCCCTGGGGCCGGGGCGGTAGCAGTTGGCGATACTGCGGCCTGGATTGACGATGCCGTCGCGCACCTGGAGAGCCTCGACGCCTGGTTCACCCCCGGCGGCAACATCGACAGAATCATCGACTCCGCCCTCTATGCGATCGACGCGCTGCTGTCTGCCATTACGCGTCGCTACTACGCGTCCAACCGAACCAGCGACCTGGCAGCTGACTTCCACGAACTGGCCAGGATGATCCACGCACAGGAGTCCACGGCGCACGCGTACGGCGTGTTCGCCGCGGCGACCGGTATCTGGGCGGCCCAGCACCCGCAGGCCGCAGTCGACGATGACGACGTTCGTCCTGCGGCCGTGACCGCCGGCGCACCCGGCACCGAGGTAGCCGTGAGCCTGCGAAGCCGTACCAATAGCTTGCCGGCGCCTCGCGCACCGCGCCGGATGGAGAACCTGGCGCTGTCGCGCCAGGCGGAGGAGCAAGCGGCGATGGCGGAACTGACGCGGCTGGCGGAGTTGTCGGCTGGCCTGGTGACGCCCGGCGTGGTAGGCCTGACGCACTTCGCCGGCATCGACGGTGCGCATCTGCTGGTTCTGGTCGAACTGCTCGAAGAGGCGATGGACAGCTACGACGCCGATCTGGGATACGGGGAGGCGCTCACGCTGCGCTGCCGCATGCGGTTCATGCCGGGCGACCCTGGACAGGTGGTCACCATCCCAACCGCCGAGGGAACCCTGACAACGCCCGACATGCGGATCGAGATCTCGGCTGTTGGCGCACCGCTGGCAGAGGCGGGCCGATGACCGACCTGGAACACATCCTCATCGACGACAACGACGACACGCTCGCCGAGCTGACCCCGGTCATCTCGGCGGTGCTACGCAAACCGTTCCTCACCGAGGAAGCCGAACCGGACCTCTACCGGCGGGCCCGCCTGCAGGAGAACGAACTTCGGCAATGGTTCCAGACGACGCTCGGATGGCGGCTCAAGATCTCGGCCTTCGGCCGGTACGTCCGGCTGTTCAAACGTCGTGACCGCCCGCCAACGGATCGGAACCCGGTGCCCAGCGAGCAGGGAGGCAAACCATCGGTGCTGGTCCTAACCCTGCTCTGCCTGGCCGCGGAGCAGCTGTGGCGCCGCCCGGAGATCACATTTGGTGACCTGCAGCGCGAAGTCATTCGCACCTGCGCCGCCGAATCCAGCAGCGGCGAGTTGCCGGCGTTCAACGTCGTCACCCAGGCGGGCGAGCCGCGCGCGCGGGCCGAACAGCATCGCCGCGCTTTCGTCGATGCACTCGTGCTCCTGCAGGAGTGGCGGATCATCAGCAGCGACGGCCCGCTGGCCTCCGCCGGGACAACAGTTGCTAACGACGTGGTGATCACTTGCAACCCTGAACGGCTCAACGACCTGCTCGCGGCACCCGCGATCTCCCAACTGCAGATCGACATCAGCCAGCCACACACCCACATCCCGAAGCTGTGCGAGGACCAGTCGGATCTTCCCGAGCACGCCTCGGAAAGCCAACGAGACCTCCAGCGACGTCACCGCGCCCTCCGCGCAGTGATCGACGATGCGGTCGTCGTACTCGACGGCGAGCGCAGCGAGGCCCGATACCTGGCCTCGCCCAGCGGACGCAGACAAGCGGTGCACGCCGCCCTGACCGCCGGGATGACCTGCGTTGTCCGTCGGGACCTCTGGCTTACCGCCGACCCGGATGGACGCAGCACTGATCTCGAATTCCCCCAACCACGGTCCATCACCGGCCAGGCGGCCCTCCTTCTCGTGCGGTGGCTCAACAGCGGTGAGGCAACCGCAGCCGTGACCGAGGAGGCATGCCAGGCCGTCATCGGCGAGACCAAGGCCAACAACCCCGAGTGGGCCAAGTCCTACCGATCTACCGCGACGCTCAAGACCCTCACCAGAGAAGCGCTCGCCATCCTGGTCGCCGCCGGCGTGCTGACCCAAACCAGCCACCGTCCACCCACGTGGACCGCAACCGGCGCGCACGCGTACTGGCGTGTGCGGGTCACGGCCGCCGAACAGCACGACGAACCACCCCTCGCCGACAGCCTCTTCGACCACCAGGACGGCAACCGTGACCAACCCCGGTGACCACCGTGCCGACATCACGCTCTTCGACACCGGTGCCGGCGCCACCCACGCCCTCACCGTCGACGCCGTACCCACCGCGGTGGGACGCTGGCAGCCCGTGCGCGCCGGCGTCGTGAACTCCTGGGCCTGGGTGGACGAGCAGTTCCTGTTCTGCAACGGCTGGAGCGCGCTGGTTGGCCCAAACGGCTCCGGCAAGTCGCTGACCAGTGGCCAGTGGTTTCCCACCATGATCGACGGGGATACCCGTACCTCGGCCCTGTCCATGGCGCAACGCGGTGCCGGGAACCTGGCCGATCGTCACCACAATCGAACACCCGGCAGAGAGAAGACCGGCGCCTGGTGGCTTGAGTTCGGATTCCGCACCCCCGAGGGAGACCTGCGGTGGATGACCCTGGGCCTGTGGATCCGTTGGCGAGGCCAGAAGGCCGACGGGCTGGAGCGGGCGTGGTTCGTCACGCCGGCCCGGGTCGGCGCCGACCTTCAACTGCACGCAGACGGCGCGCCGATCGACATCGACGGACTATGCCAACAACTGGCCACCTGTGAAGGACAAATCTTCACGAGCCAGGACCGCTTGCAGCGCGCCGCGAGCCGGCACGGCGCCGCGGTCAACGACGAGGCCGCGTACGCCGATGCAGTCCGGGTAGAATTGTTTCCCGGCACCGACCGGGACCAGATGACTGCGCTGACCACGGTGCTGCGGGCCCTTCGCAGCGTGCGGGTCAACGACCGCATGACCCCCGACGAGATGCACGCCACCCTCACCTCGGCCCTGCCCGCACTATCGACTCAGTACGTTGAACTGCTGGCGAAGAACCTCGCCCAGTCCAACGACCTGCTGGACAAGGTCAACAAGGCCAAGCGTGAACACGAGCTGCTGAACAAGCTGTCAAAAGCCTACGGCCGCTACGCCGACACCGCCGCCGGCGCCACCGCTCACGCGCTGCTCGCCGCGCACGACGACGTGGAACGGGTCGAGCACGCCACGGGCAAGCTGGCTCGCGATACGGCGGACCATCAGGGCCGGCTCAGCCGAGCCACGCAAGCCAAACGCGACGCCGAGCAGCACCTGGACGAACTCAAGATCACCGGCGAGCTGCTGCGACGCCGTACCGAAGGCCACCCCGGCAGCCACCTGCCCGAACTTGCCGCCGCGGTCGAAGCCGCCCACAAGACCGCCGCGCTCGCCACCGCCACCGCCGCCGAGCGACGCGGCGAGGCCGACGACGCCCGGGGCGAGGAGCGCAAAGCCGCCGAAGCCTTCGACAAGGCGGCTCGTCACCTGACCGGTGTCATGGCTTCGCTGCGCGACCACGCAACCCAGGTGAGCGCAGAAGCCTTCTGCGAGCCGTTCCACACGACGACCGACGCTGTCACAGCTGACCTGGCACAACCCGATGCCGTCGGTGAGGCAGACCTACCCGGTCTGGCCGAACCGGTGAAGACCTGGCTCCATCACCGTGACACGGTCATTGGCCAGGTACGCGCCGCCATTGGTCACCTCGCAGTCTGTGAGGGCGTCGAGGCGCAGGCCAGCGCCAGACACGTCACCGCTGTGGACGACCTGAGCGCCGCGGAACGCGAGCTCGGCGTCCGCCAGGAGCAGGTCGCCGGCCACCACGAGGAGGCGCTGCGGGCGCTGCGCGCCTTCAACGAGGACCACGGTCCGGTCCTTGGCCCGGTACCGGTACAGCTGATCGCATCGGTCCCGATCCAACCAGACGCCGTCACCACCTGGGCGGACCAGGCGTTGGAAGGCGCGCTGCGCCGGATCGACCTCGCGGGGGCCACCGCGCGGTACGACAAAGCGCAGGAGGCCGTCACCTCGGCCGCCGAGCGCCTGGCCGAAGCGCAGCAAGCCACGGCGACAGCGGCCACCGGTGTTCAGTCGGCGACCACCGCCCTCAAGGAGACGATCACGCGGCTGCCCTCGCCACCGCACACCGCAGCGCGGTGGATCGACGCTCTCGACGTGGTCGACATCGGTAGGGATTCGTCCTTCGACGGCCTGCCCCAGTGCGACGCGGCCCTGCGGGAGGCAATCGATCGTGGCGAGTCACTGCGCCACGCGGCCGACGCGCTGGCCACAGCTCGCCAGTTCAACGCTCGCGCCGGCACCGACGCCAGCGTTGCCCAGGAGGCAGCCGCGCAGTTGGAGCGGGTCGGCGAACGCCACGCCCAACAGCTCGCCCGTCGTGACGGCGCAGTGGCCACGTTCCTACAGCAGGTTGCCGGATGGGCGGCGTCGTTGCAGGTTCTCATCCTGGAACCGCACGAGCTCCCGCGAGAGGCGGATGCCCGAGATGGCGACCTGCACTCCTTCCGTGCGACCATCGCCACCGTTGCGCGTCCCCGCGCCGAGGCACCACTGCGGGAAGAGCTGGAAACCGCCCGGCGCGAAGCGCGAAACCTTGAGGAGCAGTTGCGGGCGCTCGACGAGAAGATCACACACGCGGAAACCGAGGAGATGCCGCCCGAAGCCCCGCCCTGGCGCGGCGACCGTGCCGGGCGCACTGGTGCGCCCCTGTGGGCCCTCGTGGATTTCGCGCCGCACCTGCCCGATCGTGAACGGGCCACCGTCGAAGGCGCTCTGCTCACCGCTGGCATCCTCGATGCCTGGGTGGATCCCGAAGCCGACGCGATCGCCGGTGACGTGCTGCTACAGCCCGGCCGGCCGGCACGCGGTCGCAGCCTCGCGGATGTCCTGATCGCCCAACCCACCGACACGATCAGCGCCGAGCAAATCACCAGCATCCTGCGCCAGTTCGGCTACGACGCGGACGACAGCCCGGGTGGTGTAGCCCTCGTCGGCGAGCAACTGCGCACGGAATGGGCGACCGCCACGGCGCCCGCCACGTGGCAGCCGCAGTACATCGGCGCGACCACGCGCGCCGAACAGCGGCAACGCTTGCTTGAGCGGCTCCGCCGCCAGCGCACACAGCTTGCCCTGGACGTCCAGACCGCCCAAGCGGCGGTGACCGCAGCCAACGACCACATCGCAACTCTGTTCCGCGAGGCGGTCCTGCCCGACTTCGCCGACCTGCTCAACCAACGGGCAGCCCTCACCGAGACCCAGACCGCGCTCACGGTCGCGACGGCCGCCCACGAGTCAGCGGCCGGCCGCGCACGCGAGAGCCACGATGAGGCGCAGGCCGCGGACAGCCGCGCCGCGGAAGCCTGCCAGCGGGCGGGTGCTCCCACCGACTCCGGGATCGTCGCCGCGGCCGTCACAGCCTGCGCCAAGCTGGTCCAGCAACTACAGGCCAGTCGCAGCCAGGCGGAAAACCTCGCCCAAACCCTGGCGGACCGCGCAGGCCGGGTGGAGAAGAAGACGCTGGCGGACAAGGCCGCCGCCACGGCGCGGGAGGCCGCAGAGCAGGCACGCCGCCAAGACGAGCAGGCGCGCCGGAGCTGGCAAGCCGTGCCGCCCTTGCACGATCTGCGTGAGGCCATCGCGCTACTTCAGGAAGCAGAAACCCTGTTCGAGCAAGCGTCCGCGGCCGAAGCCGCGGCCCGCAGCGACCTGGAGCGATGCCGAGCCGACACCGACGAGGCGCGACGGCGGCGCACGGCCGCCGCAACGACCAAGGACGGGCGCCGGCTCCCGCTGGAAGAAGCCGACCTGGACGAGTTCAACGCCGCGGTCGGCCGCTTCGCCAAATGCATCGAGTCATGGGTCAGTGCGGCTGCACGTCTGATCCTCGTCCGCGGCCAAGCCCAGACCGCGCGGGCGGCGGCCACCGCCGCATCCCAGCGAGCGGCCACAGCCGCCGACAAGGAAAGGGAAACGACCGCACACGCCAAGGCGGAGCAGCACAAGCTCAACGAAGAACGCCGGCTGCACGAGCACACCTTCCAGCAGCTGCTCGACGACTACGAGCGCAACGGCGCGGAGCAACAGGAGGCCAAAGCCCAGGTCGCCGAGCACGACGCGGACGCCCGCGCCAGCGAAAAACAGCTCGCCAGGCTGGAGGAGCGAGCGACCACGTTGGCCGCCGATCTCGAAAAGGCACGCGAAACCTACGTCGAGACGTACGACCGCTTCCTCGAACTGTTCGACCACGGCTTGATCGCAGACGTCACCGACGGGCCGACCTACGAACGCCCCACTGACCTAGCTGCGGCCACCGCCGTGGCGAAACGGCTCGCCCAGAGGGTCACGGCGCAGAGCGTCCGCGAACATCTGCAGCGGGAATCGGCCAGGCTGGTGAACGAGCTTCGCCCCGTGGCGGAGGTCTTCATCCGCATGGGCCGCCATGTCAGCGAAGAGGAGTTCGGCACGGGCCGGTTACGCCGCATCGTGCTCACCGACAGCGACACCTCGCTCGACGCTGCGGCCCCGGCTCGGCCACTCCGGCAGGCAGTCGCGGACATCAGCCGCCGACTGGACGGCCTTCAACGAGACTACGACGATCAACTCCGCACGGAGATCAAGGGCTCCATGTTCACCCAGCTTCGCACGCAAATCGTCGCCCGCATCGACCTGGCCAAGCATATCGTCGAGGCCATCGACGCCACGCTCAAGGGTGTACGCACCGGTGTCGAGCGGGTCGGGGTCCGCCTGGCCTGGGAGGAGCGCGACGACGACCCGATCGCCCTGGAAGCATTGCGCTACATCCAAGCAGCCAACGTCGACGGCGACTTCGACGACATGTACGAGTTCTTCATCGCGCGCTTGGCAGACGAGGACAAAACCGAATCGACATCCGAACGCATCGCGCGGGTCTTCGACTACCGCACCTGGTTCACCTGGCGCGTCGCGGTCACCCACAAGGCGTTCTCCGACGAAGCACATCCCGACGAGGTGTTCCGGGAAATCACCAAACGCAAGAACCCCTTGGATACCCTGTCGACCGGCGAGAAACGCCTGGCCAGCATGCTGCCACTGCTCGCCGCGGTGAAGTCCTTCTACTCCACACCCGGCTTCATCGGCCCCCGGATGGCCTTCATCGACGAACTCGACGCAGCCCTGGACCAGACCAACATGCGCACCCTGCTCGCGCTGCTCCGCAACTGGGACTTTGACGTGCTCGCCACCCTGCCCACCATGGGAAAGCTGCTTGTACCCCAGCTGCAGACGACCGCCATCCACAAGATCATCAGGAGCGCCAGCGGTGCCAGGTTCAGCGTTCCCTACATCTGGCGCGGCTCCGGGCTTCCCGAACCTGTCCGGATCTCCATCCCAGGACAGACGGCTCCGGGCGCCATAGGCCATTCGGGTGATGCGCCGTGAGTGACCTCCACGACCCCGAGGTACGACCGCTCTGGCAGGCTGTCAGAGACCGATTCGTGACCACCGGAGACCTCGCAGCCATCAAGAGTGTGCGCGTTGCGCTGAGCACCGCCGGTCTCGCCCGCATCAACGGCTGGCTCGCGCACGCCCCGAGCGCGAACCGCAGGACTCGGCGGCACCGGCTGGTTTCCCGAGACGGCTGGGTCTCGGTACCCATCGACCGGATTCTGGAAGCCCTTGGCCCGACCATCGACCTTGCGGACATCCTGCGCGATACGGTCGGCATACCGGACGTACTACAGCCCAACCGCCGGCTCGCCGCGATGAAGACCGACGTGTGGTCCTACGCTCAATCGGTACTACCCGACGCACCCCAACTTCTGCAGCATCTGCGATCGGGCGGTCTGTCCGAGACCTCCGTCGAGGATCGCCGGCGCCTCATCAACGCCCTTGCCCGCGCCCACCCGCTCATTCCATTGCAGCGGCCGGTGCCCCTTCCGCGGCTGTCCCTCTACTGCGCCGGCGATCCCCACTTCTTCGACCTCAACCCACCCGGCCAGGGCAGCAAACTCGTCATGCTCGTCGCCGAACTCATCGGCCAGCCGCCCACCGCGGCCGCCGCGCCGAACAACCGATTCACACTCCTCGCACGCGCCGGGATCTACCCGGACCGAGTCAGCGCCACGGTCATCGGCCTTAACCTGGCCGCCACTGGGGACAGCCCCGTCGACGAGGCCATCCGGGCCGCCACGGCATGCAGACGTCCGCTGCACATCAGCCTCTACGACCTCACCGTCCACCGACCCCACATATCGCCAGCCGCACCTGTCCTCGTCGTCGAAAACCCATCGGTCATCGAGGAAGCCCTCATCCGCGGATACCCAGGACCCCTCGCCTGCACGTCCGGAGCCCTGTCCGCCGTGGACCACGAGTTCCTTCAACAAATGGCCGACGACGGCGTACCCATCCACTACAGCGGAGACCATGACCCCGCCGGCGTGTATATCGCCGAGCTCGTGCGAACCCGATTCGGTGCACACATCATCACGCCAGCGTGCGGGCAACTTGATGGTGAGCGGTCCGACGCCCCCGTCTACCAGGAAAGTGCACCCTACCTGGAGCTGCTGCTGGGGCCTGACCCGTCCGACCCACTCGACCCGGCCGTGGTAGCCGGGTGCCGATCACCGGGCGCCGACACCTGATCATCTCGATCGGTCGAGCATCGCTTGGATGAATACGATGTCGTCGTCATGGGCTCGCCGCAGCCGACCTCGCCCGCCGCACACCAGATCGGTGGGCTTGATCACGACAAGGCGCAGACCATGCGCTGGTATCTGCTCATCGCGTCGCGGGGGACTGGGACGAGGTCCTACGCATCCCAGAGCGGGTACGTCCTCATCCAGGCGGCTACATTTCCATTTCCGCAGTTGGCCGAGCGAGGAGTTGCTAGGGTCGGATCTTCAGAGCTGCTCCGCCGTCGGGCGCCGCGAACACGGGTGTCGCAGTCTCGTCAACGCCGAGACGTAGTTCGGCGATGAGTGCTTCGCACAGGGCGCGGCGCAGCGGGGCGTCCGCGCCGGTGACGATCTCGGTGAGCCGGTCAGGGACTTCGGCGAGATGGTTGGGGTTGGGTTCACCGGAGTCGGCGTCGAGCAGGAAGGTCAGCTCGTCGTGGCGGTTGCGCAGCTGCCGGATTTCGGCGGAGAGCTGGTCGACGCGTCGGGCTACCACAGCCTCGCTGATCTTGGTGGTTTCGAAGTCGGCGAGGTACCGGTCTATGGCGGTGTCCTTGACGGCGAGTTGGGCGGAGAGGGCGGCCAGTTCCTGTTGGTAGCTGTCTTTGGTGGAGCGGTAGTCGGCGAGCGCGGCGGCGAGGGCCTCGCCGAGTAGGTCGAGGTTGCTGGTGTAGAAGGTGCACAGCGCGTCGAGGATGTCGTGGTCGAGGCCGTCTGCGTCGATGCGTGGGGCGGGGCAGTGGTCGACGCCGTAGCGGCTTCGGGTGGCGCAGGTGTAGTAGCGGTAGACCCGGTGCCGTCCAGTCGCGTTGGTGCCCAGGTAGGTGTGCTCACAGCGAGGGCAGGTGATCTTGCCGCTGACGTGGTAGTCGGTGGTGGCAGCGGCCTTCTTGGCCGGGTTTTCGCCGCGCTCGATGAGGATCCGGTCGGCCAGGGCGAACGTGTTCGGCTGCACGAGCGCCTCGTGGGCCTCGGTGGCCACGATGTCTCGGAACCATACTTCCCCGAGGTAGACGCGGTTGACGAGCACATCAGCGACGGTCTTGTGGCTCCAGGGTCGGCCGCTTCGGCGGCGTAGCCCACGGGCGTTGAGCCGGTTGGCGATCGCGCGGGTGCCGAGGCGCCGGTAGGTGTAGAGGTGGAAGATCTCCTTCACGATTACCGCCTCGTCCTCGACAGGGAGCAGTACGTGTTCGTCGGGGTCGATGCGGTAGCCGTAGGGGGCGGTGCCAAGGGTCCAGCGGCCCTTGGCGGCTTTGCGTTCCATGCCGTTGATGACCCGGTCGATGATGAGGGCGCGTTCGAACTCGGCGAACACGGCGAGCATCTGGACCATCATGCGGCCGGCGGGGGTGGCGGTGTCGAACGGCTCGGTCGCGGACCTGAACGCGACGCCGGCTTTGTCGAGTTCTTCGATGAGGTAGGACAGGTCGCGAATGCGGCGGGTGAACCGGTCGACGCGGTAGACGAGCAGGATGTCGTACTGTCCGGCGCGGGCCGCGGCGAGCGCGTCGGCGAGCCCGGGCCGGTCGAGGGTGGCGCCGGAGGCGTCGTCGGTGAAGGTGGCGACCGAGGTCCAGTCGGGTTGTGAGGTGATGTAGGCGTGCAGCCGGGTGGTCTGGGCTTCGAGGGAGAACGGCTGGTGTTCCTCGTCGGTGGAGCGTCGGGTGTAGATGGCGATCCGCAGGCCGGTTTGGGCGGCTCGGGCGACCGCGCGGGTGGTGGCTCGTCGGGCCATGAAACTCCTGAAAGGGTGAGGTGGCGTGGGCCGGGCGACAGCTGGGCCGGCCCACGCCTCGGGTGGCTAGCGGTCGGGGGCGCCGCCGTCTGTGTGGTCGGTGTGGACGCGGCGGGTCCGCGGTCGGCGCCGCCGGCCGCGGTCTGCTCGGGTGCGGTGGACGCGCAGGCCGGCCTTACGGTCACGCATGACCGCTTCGTAGGCGGTGACAGCCGCGAGGAGCTGGGTGGTGAACCGCCCGATCGGCGTGCCGGTGTCGAAGTTCTCGGTGGCCGAACACATCGCGACGCCGACGGCGTCTAGCTCGCCGATGATGGCCAACAGTTCACTTGAGTCGCGGGTCAGCCGTGACGTGCTGTCGATGAGCAGGACGTCGAAGCGCCCCTGGCTGGCATCGCGGAGGGCGCGGCGTAGCTGGATTCCCCGGCCGCGGGATCGCGGGCGCACATCGAGGTAGCTGGCGGTCAGCCGCCACTCGGGGCGGGTGTCCAGGAAGGCGCGCAGGCGGGCTTCCTGCCAGGCGACGTCGCTGTACGCCCGTGCACACGTGTAGGTCGCCACGCGGATCGAGCGCTCCCGCCCGGGGACGGTTGTTCGGGCTGAGCGGTGGTGGGTCATGAGGTTCTCCCGTCACGGTTTCGCGGCTTCGTCGGCGGGCCCGGGATCGCGGCTTGGGTGGGCTCGTCGAGTGCGCGCCGCTGCAGCCAGGCGACGATCATCGCGGCGAGCGCGGCGACGGCCTGCTGGTGCTGCTGTTCGGTCATGGGGACGGTGTCCGGCTCGGTGAGGGTGAGCCGCAGCACCCGCCTAGGGCGCGGGCTGGCGGCTGCCGGCCGGGCCGAGCGGCGGGGACGGTAGCGCGACTCGCCGCCTGGCGGCGAGACCTGTCCGGCGGCTTCGACGGCCTGGTGCTGTTCCGTCCCGTCTGGCTCGGGGCCACGCGTGCGGCGCGTCACGGCTGCCATCCACTGTGGACATCGGGTGGGCGGTGGAAGATGGCCACGTCGTCGTGCTGGATCAGCGCCACCGGGATGCCTTTGGCGCGGCTGGCCTTGGCGACGAGCAGTTGCCAGAACGTGTGGCGTGGGACGAGCTTGCCGTCGCGGACGGCGGCGTGCAGGGCCACCCGGCGGGCGGCCAGGTCAAGCCCTTGCGCAGGGGCGGCGCCGATGATCTGGCCGGGCAGGTCGACCAGGTGGTGGTCGCGCCGCCATGGGCGGGCGACCACGGCGATGACTCCGCCTGGTTTGAGTAGCGGGACGCACCCGGAAAGGACGGCGGTGATTCCGTCGATGAGGCCGGCCCGTCCGCGGTGGGCGAGGTTGCTTGCTTCGGGATCGGCCGTCTGGCGTTGGCCGCTGTAGCTGTTGTGGAACCGCGACAAGGGCCCGTAGCGGTGCTCGACTCTGCCGTGCATGGTGCGGCCGTACGGCGGTGAAGTGAGCACGAGGCTGATCTGGCCGCGGAGTTCGGCCGGCACGCCGCGCGGCAACTGCGTGGCGTCGCCGCGGACGATGCGGGCGCGGCCGTGGCCGCCCTGGGCGCGGGCCAGGGCGATGTTGGCACGGGCGAGCGCGACCCAGCCGGGCTCGTACTCGATGCCGAAGCCGTTGCGGCCGGCGTGGACGGCCTCGACCAGGGTGGTGCCGATCCCGGCGAGGGGGTCGAACACCACGTCGCCGGGGCGGGTGTAGTCGTGGATGAGTGCGGTGGCCAGGTCGGGTGCCATCCGGGCGGGGTGGTGCCCGGAGCCAGCGACGTACCGGCCGCGGCGTTGGGCGGCGAGGCTGCGCTGCCCGACGAGGATGACCGACAGCAGCGGCGGGGACGGCGACTCGAGCGCGGCGTCCGGCGACACGCCAGCGGGCTCGGGCCGCTCGGGGTGGGCGATACGTGTGTCGCGCAGGTCAGCCATGCCGGCCGCCGCGGGGAACGAACACCAGCAGGTCCAGGTGGATCTTGACGTGGGTGGCCGCGCGGATTGTCGCCGGGTCGGCGGGCGTGGTCTTCCACGTGATGCGGTCGCCGACGATCGGGGCGGTGATCGCGATGATGTGCTGCAGCCAGCCCAGACCGCCGTGGTGGGCGGCGGGGATGACCCGTTGGCTATGTCCGTGGTAGGCGGTTTCGGACTCGCCGGGGATGACGGCCAGCGCCACGACGGTGCAGCCATTGCGGGTCAACAGCCGTCGGCACGCCGCGAACAGGTGCCGCATCCGCTCCGGGCTGGTCCACAGCTGACCGGGCTGGTAAGGCGGAGGCCAGCGCAGCACGATCAGCTGCACCGCCCCGGCGACGTGGTCGAGCCCGACCAGGTCGGCCGGATCGTCGACGGCCAGGTACCTACGGCCGCCGCTGCCCGCGGCGCCGGCCAGGGCGGGATCCCCACCGACGGACACGACAGTGTCGCCGGTGCGGGTGTAGCAGCCAAGGAGCAGCCCGGCCGTGCGCGGGGTGAGGCCGCCGGACGGGTCGTGGCGGAACGGGTGATCGACGCCGGCGACCCGCCAGACGCTGATCGGCACCGGCGGGTCGCCGTCGACGACGTCGATGTCGCCGGTGGCGATCAGCTTCGACAAGGCGAGCGGATCGGGCACCGCGTCCGGCTGTGCCCCGGCCGGGGGGTCCACGGTGCGGTCACGCTGGGGTGATGAGGAGGTGGTGGGCGGGCGGGGTTCCCGCTCGGGGTCGGTGTTGGTCACGCCAACCCATGGCCCAACTGGACCCCCCGTCGTGGCGACCGCGCCGGCACAGCCACCCAACTGGCACCAAACCGAGCGCGGCGGGTCTACCCAACCGGGTTCCGGCGTTACCCAACTGGTTTAACTGGTTTGGTCGCGGTAACCAACTGGCTGGTTGGGTACCCAACTGGCGGCCCGTTGGGAACCCAACCAGTTGGGTAGCGCGCCAGCGGGTGCCTTCGGTGGGACTTGGCGGGCCGGAGCACGAGCTGGCCGCTTGATGGCCGGCTCCGACGGATGGCGATCTTGAGGCGGGCCGGTGCCGTGGACGGCGTCCGCCCTCGTTTGGTGGTCGCCGCGCCGAAACGGCTCCTGCCCGCCGCCCATGCCGAGCACCGGCGCGGGCGGCGTGCCCGTTTCACCCCGGCACCTGGCTTTGTGTCTCGTGGCGTTCGGGTGACCCCGTGCGAACGCATGCCGCACCGGGATGGACCACGTCGCGGTCAGCGCCGGTACCGCTACCGGTACCGGTCCGGGCACTGCCGGCCGCACACCGGTACCGGCGGGACGGCGGGCGGTACCGTGAGCGGTCGCGTACCGGTACCGGTACGACCGGTCACCGGTACCGCAGCGCCGGCCGCGGTACCGGTACGAACCGGTCTCGGTACCGCCTCGGCCCCGGTCCGTACCGCTGCGGGGTAGCCCGTCGGGCGGGCGGAACCCGCCCGTACCGGTAACTGTGTGTTACGGCGGGCGAGGGGCGGCGGTCGGGTGTGCGGCGGATTCGAGTCGCGTACCGGCGGTCCGGCTCGGGCGATGCTGGGGCCTAGCCGCGCGGCGCGGCGGCGCCGGCGCGCCGTTGAGGGCGCCAGCCGCATATAGCCGCGATCAGCAGGCCGATGCCCGCCGCGATGATGATCCGGCCCACCTGGCTGGCCCACGCAGACGGGTCAGCGTGGGCAGTGCTTGGTCCCAGAACGGCCCACACAACCGTGCCGACGACGGCGGTGAGCGTGGCGAACACGGCCACGATCCAGGCCACGGCAACGTTTCGCAGCTTCGGCCACCCAGCCAGCAGTGCAGCCACGAGCACCTCCACCGCCATGATCGTGTCCACCACGAGCGCGACCTGGCCGGCGGTCGTGCCGGTGGCGCGGGCCCCGATCGCCAGTCCCCACCCGATCAAAGCGAACCTGAGCAGCCCGAACGCGGCCAATCCGACCACCACCGGCCACCACGGACCCGCTGACCGCGCGCCCTCGGACATCGCCGTCGTCCCCTCTCCAACCGTCCGACGCTTGCCGACGAGACTACGACCGCCCGACCAGGCGGGCAGGCACCCGATGTACGGGAAGGCGCAGTTCGCCCGGTTCGGCATCCACCGGCCGTCGCTGTGCGGCTTGGTTTCGTGCACTACCGGCTGGAGCCGTCCGAAGGCTACTCACCGTGTCCAGAGGGGCGGTCGGTGACGGGGACGCCGGTCGGTGTACCGCGTCGGCCCCTGCGGTACCGGTACCGGTACACGGCGGTACCGGTACGCATGATGCGGTTCGCGGGACCGGAGGGGTTGTACCGGTGAGCGGTGCGGTACCGGTACCGGCGTACCGCAGCGGTACCGCACCGGGCCTCGGCGCCGTACCGGTACCGGCAGGGGTCGCCCGGCACCCGGTACCGGTCCAACGACTGCGCGGTACCGGCGCCCTGCCCGATGACCCGAGAGCGCCCGGCGCGCGACGGGTCGTGGCGTGGGCCGGCGTGTGGCAGGCTGTCGGACTGTGCTGGTGTTCCTCGTGACCGGCGTGTCCGGCACCGGTAAGTCCACCCTCGCCCGCCGACTGGCGTCCTGGGATCATCGGACGGTCAGCGCCGACGCGGACAGCCTGCTGTGTGCGTGGACGGACCGGCATGGGCACCGCGTCGAGCGGCCGGCCCAGCCGGACACGGCCTGGCTGGCGGCGCACCAGTGGCGATGGGATGCCGACCGCCTGGACCAGATCATCGCCGACGCCGCCCGCGACGGCGACGACGCGCTGTGGGTGTTCGGGCAAGCCGCGAACGCGTTGCAGCTGGCGGACCGGTTCGACGCCACGTTCCTGTTGGAGACCGACCAGCGGACGATGATCGCCCGGATGGGTAGCCCCGAGCGGGGCAACGACTTCGGCCGGGTCGGGGACAGCCTGCCCGCGGCGCTCGCGTCGTACACCGACTTCGTCGCCGGCTGGCGCCAGTACGGTGCGACCACCATCGACGCCACCGGCGACGTCGACACCGTCGCGGAGCAGTTGCTCCTGGCCGCGGCCATGGCGGCCCTGCGGCTGAACCAGCGGCCCGACTAACACACCAGGTTTACGCGCCGGAGGGGCCGAGGACGCCCCGGATCCGTGTACATCCCTGCTGAGCAGCCAAAACACTGGTTCCGTTTGGCGTACCGTTCGATCATGACGGCGGAGGAGGAACTGGCCGCGGCGATCGATGGGCGGGCCGACTGGCAGATGGAGGGCGCTGCGGCGATCTACGCACCGCCGGCGGCGACGGCGCAGGTGCGGGTGCAGGCGATGGCCACACCCAGCCGAACCGTGCGATTCGCCGCCACCATCATCCGCAACGGTCGGGCCGAACACACCCGACCGGCCGCCACCGCGGTCGAGGCGGTGCGCTGGGCGGAACAGGTGCGGCTCGGCTAAGCCCTTGGTGCCGCCCGCGCGGGGCGCGCCCCTGGTGCGACATTGCGCCGCCGATCCGGCGGCCGGGGTGAAGAACGGCAGGAACGCCGCCGTGTCAGGACGATTCGCTCAGGTGAACGCTGCCAGTTGGGTGCGGCTGACCCAACTGGCCGGCGCGGCGCGGCTGAGCTGCGCAAACACGGACAGTTGGGTGATGGCCGCGCCAGCGCGTGTCGGTACCACCGTTGGGTTCGGTTGGCCGCGCTCGCACGTTGGTGAGCTGCGCCAACCAACCCAACCACGCCTGTGATCACAACACTGTGGACAGTGCTCCGGTAGACACCCAACTGGTGGGGCAACCCGTTGGGTTCGTGTGCGCCGATAGGTGGCGACAGGCCAATGCGGGCCGGCAGACCCGCATCAGGCATCCACCCGAGCACACGGGGAGCACCCATGCCCAAGACGTGGCCGACATCGCCGCTGGCCGCCGCGCAGCGCGCCTTCGACCTGCTTGTCACACCGCCCGCACCGTTGGCGTTCGACTGCCGCGGCTTACCCAGCCTCCCGCAGCGGATCGTGCCGTTGGACGAACTGAAGCGGGTTATCACCGACGACGCGACGCCCCGCCTGGTCCGGGATCAGGTGTGGCGCGAGCTGGTGATCCGCGCCCGCCGCGACGGTCCGCCCTGGGTGATCGCCGTCGTCGGCCTCGCCATGCCGGGACTGCGGCGGATGGCCGGGATGCTGGCCCGGGGCTGGCACGGCGACACCCGGGACCGCGACGCCGAGCTACTCGCCGGCTTTCTCGACCGGCTGCGGACGGTCGACCTGAACGAGCCGAGGATCTGTGGCCGGCTCATCGACGCGGGCGCCCGCGCGGTCAAGCGCGCCCGGGAACGCGAGGAGGAGACCGACACGGTCACCGTCGACGGGGCACGGTCGCTGCCACCGCAGCGGCCGTTCGACCACCCGGACTGGGTTCTGGCTCGGGCTCAGGCCGCGGCGGTCATCGGCCCCGAGGACAATCGGCTGATCGGCGCCACCCGGCTGGACGAGATCCCGCTGCAGCTGATCGCCGACGAACTCGGCATCAGCGTGGAGGTCGCCGCCGCGTGGCGCCGCAAGGCGGAGCTGCGTCTGGTGGAGGCGGTCGCCGACGGAGAGCTCGACCGGGTCTCCCTCGTCGCTGCCGCGGCGGCTGCCCGCCGGCGCCGTTTGGCCGCATCCGTCTCGGCCACCGCGGACACCCCATCGAACAGCGCCGGCGAGCCGGCCGCCGCCGCGGTACCGGCTTCGCGCGAGCGTTCCGGTCGCGGCCGGGAACTGGTGGTCGCGGGCACCACCGGGTAACACATCGGCCATCACGTCCAAGCGGGGCGACGACCCACACCGGGTCGTCGCCCCGCTTTCGTGTTTCCAGGCTTGCCGACCAGCGTGTTGGCGACCTTTGCGCCGTGCGTCAGTTGCCGGCAGCGGGTTGTCGGCTGACCGGCGAGGCCCCGCATGCGGCGCCGCTGGCTGGTGCAGCCCGGCCAGCCTCGCGCGGTGATCGCCCGCGGGCCCGAAGTGGAGCCTGCGGGCAGCGCCCGCGCGGCGTGACGTTCCCCCGTGGGCCGGAACGGGCCCCGCGCCGGAATTTCAGTTGGGTCAGTTGGGTGCCAGTTGGGTGCGCGAGCTGCGCGGGGTGCTGAGTTTGGTAGCCAACCGGGGCCCTTGGTGGGCAAGGAATCGCAAGAGGCGGGCTGTCAGATAGCCGGTCTGTGCGCGGTTCCCCGCGCCACCAAGGGACAGGGGGCGAGGCCCGCCGGCAGGGCGGCCACGTTCACCCACATGCCCGCCGGCCCGCTGAAGCACAAGCGCCTGCCGGCCCCGTCTTGCCCCTGACTTCTCGGTGACGCCTCCCATCCACTTCGGACACGCCCCGCTTGGGGCGGGAGGTGTAGGCCACCCATGTACCGCAACCTCATCCGCCTGGCCGTGCCCACTGTCACGGTCGTCGTCGCGGTCCTGGCGTTTGGCGCTCCAGCGCTAGCCGCCGCACCGACACCCCTGGCCGTGGCTGACCTGCCCACGGTCATCGGCAACATGACCACCTGGATCACCGGCATCATCGCCGCGGTTGCCACCCTGTTCTTGACGATTGGCGGCACCCGCTACCTGATGGCCGGTGGTGACCCGGCGGAGGTCGAGAAGGCCAAGGGATCCCTCAAGAGCGCCGGCATCGGCTACGGCCTGGCCCTGCTCGCGCCGGTCATCCTGACCATCCTCCAGCAGATCCTGGGCGCCTGACATGGTCAACTGGCTGCTCGACGACGTCATCAAATGGTTGTTGGCCAAGGCCGTGCTGGCGAGCCTCAACGCACTGTGGGGACTGCTGGCCACAACGGCGTTCACCAGCCCGGACGTGACCGTACTACCGCAGGTCGCCGCGATCACGAGCAAAGCCCAGACGGTGGTGAACGTCAGCTTTGTCTTGGCGGTCATCACCGCCGGGATCACCGTGATGACCCACGAGACAGTCCAGGTTCGCTACGGCATCGGTGAGCTGTTGCCGCGGCTGGTGGTCGGGTTCATCGCCAGCAACTTCTCCACGCCGCTGTGCAAACAGCTCATCGTGACGGCCAATGCCCTCACCAGAGCGTTGACCGGTGAGGGTGTCGGCTCGCAGGACAGTTTCGCGCACCTGCTGCGGGTGATCACCGACGCGATGGAAGACCCCGCGAACGCCTTCCTGCTGGCGGTCATCGGGTTGATCCTCGCGGGGCTGACCGCGATGCTGCTGGTCACCTGGCTGGTCCGCATCGGGGTGCTGATCGTGCTGGTCGGCATCGCCCCGGTCGCCCTGGCGTGTCACGCCACCCCGTACACCGACGGTGCGGCACGACTGTGGTGGCGGTCCATTCTCGGGCTTCTGGCCACGGTGCTGCTGCAGGCGCTGGCCCTGCACACCACGCTGGACATCTTCCTCAGCTCGGACGCGAACCTGCCCGCGTTGGGACTGCCGCAGGACACCGGCATCCTCAACCTGTTCATCATTATCTGTCTGCTGTGGACAGTGGTGAAGATCCCCGGGTTGATGCGCCGTTACGTGATGGGCGGCGGCGGCCAGCACAACATTGCTGGGTTGCTGGTGCGGATGGTGCTGGTCCAGCAGCTGTCCCGTGTGTTCCGGATTCCCCGGTTCGGCCGTGGCAGCCGGGCGGCAGCCGCGGCCGGCACCGCCCGCGGCGCTGGCGGCTCCGGGGGTGGTCCGTCGGTGGCCAGCACCGTCATCCCGTACTGGCGTCCACGGCTGCCCCGCCCCACCCCGGCCACCGCCGGCACCGCGACGCCGGCGGGCACCTCGGCCGGGGCGTCGGGTGGGCAACCGGCCGCGCGGCCACGGCCCCGCATCCCGGCTGGGGTCACCCCAGCGACCGCTATGCCCAAGACCCGGCCGGCGTGGAAGGCCGGAGGGCGCCCCACCGCACCCGCCCGGCAGACGGTTCCCGCCGGCGTCACACCGGCCACCGCGATGCCGCCACGGCGACCGGCCTGGCAGGGCGGCCAGCCCGCCACGCCGGCCGGCCCCGCGGTGCCGCCCGGGGTAACGCCGGCTACCGCGATGCCCAAGCAGCGCCCGTCGTGGGTATGGCCCACCTGGCAGGCCACCTCCGGTACGGCTGCGAGGTCCGGTGGCGGTACCCAGCCGGGTCGCCGTGTGCCGGGCGGTGTCAACCCGGCCACCGCGATGCCGCGCACGAGGCCCGCCTGGCGCCGGCCGTGACGGCGCACACCCAACCTCTGGCCCGCCCGGTCGGCCCACCCGTCACGCCACGCGCGTGCGGGTGGGCCGCCGACGGCGCGTAGCCACCGCCGGACGACGCGCGCGGCACCGTCCCCGTCCCA
>JBBEWH010000003.1:0-32531 GCA_037414955.1 Actinomycetes bacterium KLBMP 9797 | reverse complement strand
CGGGGGGGCCGGCCCCCACCCCCCCCGGGGCCCCGGGGGGGCCCCCCCCCCCCCCCCCCCCGGGGGGGGGGGGGGCCCGCCGACGGCGCGTAGCCACCGCGGATCGACGCGCGCGTCACCTTCCCCTTCCCTTTTCCTTCCCCGATTCCTGCTCACCACCACACTTCGAGGAGTACACAGTGGACGACTCTGTTGACGTTCATGCCCGGATCCCCGCCGACGTCGAGGCGCCGGACCGGATCCTGTGGGGTCTGACCGCACGGCAGGTGGCCATCCTGGCCGTCGCCGCGGTCGCCTGCTACCTGCTGTGGCAGTCCATCGGCGTCCGGCTGCCGCTGCCGATCTTCGCCATCTCCGTGATCCCCCTGGTCGGGCTAGCCGCCGCGCTGGCCCTCGGCCGCCGCGATGGCCTGCCCTTGGACGCCTGGCTGTGGGCGGCGATCCGCTTCCGGCGCCAGCCTCGGCGGGCCACACCGGCCCCGGAAGGCATCACCACCGCCCCCGCGTGGGCGCCCGCCACCGTCGATGAGGACGGGCCGCGCCCGCAGGTGCTACGGCTGCCCGCCCAGGCGATTGGCGATGACGGCGTCATCCATCTCGGCGACGGATCCGCGACTGTGCTGGTCGCCGTCACCACCATCAACGTCGGGCTACGCACGCCCGGCGAGCAGGCCGCCCTGATCGCCGGCTACGCCCGCTGGCTGAACTCTTTGACCGGGCCGGTGCAGATTGTCGTGTCCGCGCAGCGGGTGGACCTCACCTCGCACGCCCAACGCGTCGCCGACGCGGCACAAACGCTGCCCAACGACGCCCTCGCCGACGCCGCGATCGACTACGCCAACTTCCTTTGCGACATCTCCGAGCAGCGCGACCCGCTGTGGCGCACGGTCACCATCGCCTGCACCGCCACCGGCGGGCGCGGCGCCCCGGCGGAGGCGATGCGCCGCGCCGAGCACACCGCGACAGCCCTGGCCGCTTTGGGCGCGCAGACCCGGGTCCTGGACGGCCCGACCGCCGCCGCGGTGCTCACCGCCGCGGTCGACCCCTACGCGCCCGGCGAAGCCAGCTGGGCCCGCGCCACCCCTCATCGCCCGGTCACCACACCACTCGACCTGTCGCAGGAGGCAACCTCATGACGAAAACCAAAACCAAGGCCGCGAAGCGCCGCCGCGACCGGCACGCCGACGTCGACGGTGCGGCGCTGTTGACCGCCGCGGTCGGACCCGCCAGCGTGCACAACACCCCGCGGCATCTGCAGGTCGGCGACGGCTACGCCACCGCCGCGGCGATCACCGGCTACCCGCCCGAGGTCGGCCTGGCCTGGCTCGGCCCGGTGCTGGCCTGGCCCGGCCGCCTGGATGTGGTGCAGCACATCGAGCCGATCCCGACCGCGACCGCCGCAGGCCGGCTGCGCACCCAACGCGCCCGCCTGGAATCCAACCGCCGGCTCGACTTCGACAAAGGCCGGCTCGGCGACCCGCACACCGACGCCGCCGCCGAGGACGCCGCGGACCTGGCCGACCGCCTGGCCCGCGGCGCGTCCCGGCTGTTCCGCGCCGGCAACTACCTGTGCGTCCATTCCCCGAACGAGGACGATCTGGTCGAGGCGGTCGCCGAGGTACGGGCCGCCGCCTCCTCCATGCTGCTGGACACGCAGCCGGCGACGTGGCGGCAGCTGCAGGGCTGGACCTCCACCCTGCCGCTGGGTGTGGACAGCCTGCGCATGCGCAGAGTCTGCGACAGCGACTCCTTGGCCGCAGCTTTTCCCTTGGCCTCCGCCGATCTGCCGGCGCCGCTGCCCGGTGAAGGTGTGCCGGTCGGCGGTGTCCTGTATGGACTCAATAGCGCCAGCAACGGGGTTGTTTGGTGGGATAGGTGGAGCCAGGAGAATCACAACAGCGTAGTTCTGGCACGCTCGGGCGCGGGCAAAAGCTACCTGGTCAAGCTGGAGATCCTCCGCTCGCTGTACGAGGGCGTACTCACCGCCGTCATCGACCCCGAAGACGAATACCTGCGGTTGTGCGACGCCGTCGGCGGCACCGCCATCCAACTCGGCGCACCCGGCATAAGAGTCAACCCGTTGGACATCCCGGCCGGGGACCGCCGTCCCGACGCGCTCACCCGCCGAGCGTTGTTCCTGCACACCTTGACCGCTGTCCTTCTTGGACAGCAGCCGCCGCCGGTGGAACGGGCCGCCCTCGACCGGGCGATCGCCGCCACCTACGCGGCAGCCGGCATCAGCAACGACCCCGCCACCTGGTTGCGTCCGGCGCCGCTGCTGCGCGACCTGGCCGCCACCCTGGCCGCCGACGACAACCCGGCCGCGCACACCCTCGCCGCCCGGCTTTCACCGTGGACCGAAGGCTCGTTCAAAGACCTGTTCGCCGGGCCCACCACCTTCCACCCGCGCGGCCACCTCGTGGTGTGGTCCACCCGCCAACTCGCTGACGAGCTACGCGCACCGGGCATGCTCCTCGCGCTCGATGCGATCTGGCGGGACGTCGACGTCCCCACCAACACCCGCGCCAGCGGCCTGGGCAGTCGACGTCTGGTGGTCGTTGACGAAGCCTGGACGCTGCTTCAGGACGGCGAAGGCGCCAGATTCCTCTACCGCCTCAGTAAGGCGGCACGCAAGCGGCGCGCGGGCGTAGCGGTCATCACCCAGGACGCGGCCGACCTTCTCGGTTCCGAACTGGGCCAGGCCGTCATCTCCAACGCCGCGACGCAGATCTTGATGCGTCAAGCCCCACAGGCCATCGATCTGATCGCCGACACCTTCGCCCTGACCGGCGGCGAGGCCCGCCTGCTCCTGGCCGCAGGCCGAGGCGAAGCCCTACTCCTGGCCGGCTCCCACCGGGTGAGTTTCCAGACCGTCGCGTCCGCGCGGGAGCACCAGCTCGCCGCCGGGCTGGCCGACCTCATCGACGACCCGGATCTGTAACCCACATTGGAGTATCCCATGTCGCCAACCCCTGCGCCGTCCCCACGGCCGTCCGGGTCGGTGGACCCCAACATGGTGCCCACCGCCCCGCACTCGCCGCTTCTCGACCTCATCGAACGCGTCACCGCCTGGGCCGGACCACGGCCCTGGCTGGCCGCCGTCGCCGCTGCGGCCGTCGTCCTGATCATCGTCGCCATCACCGCGGCTCGTACCGCGGTGTGGCGGTGGCGACACGCCCGCCTGGTCGAGCACGCCCAGCAGGTGCACATCCTGCCGCCACCCGAAGTCGACCCGGACGGGGTGCACGCCTGGTGGGCCACCCTGTACGAGGTACTCGCCCCGTCCTGGCGGCGCCGCCTGCTCTACGGCACACCCCACGTGGCCATGGAGTACCGGTGGACCGGCCGGGAGCTCACCATCCAGGTGTGGGTGCCGGGCACCGTCCCCGCCGGGCCGGTCGCGGCGGCGGCCCGCGCGGCGTGGCCCGGCGCCGCCTGCACCATCACCCCGGCCACCAAACCCCTGCCCACGAAGGACGCGACCGCCGAAGGCGGGGCGCTCGCCCCGACCCTGCCCGCCTGGTATCCGCTTGAGACCGAGCAGGACACCGACCCGATGCGGGCCCTGGTCCAGGCCGGCACCGGCCTGCACGCCACCGAGCACGCGTGCGTGCAGGTCCTGGCCCGGCCGGCGACGGCGCGGCAGGTGGCCAAGCTGCGTCAAGGTGCGGCCGCGCTGCGCACCGGACGCCCACCCGGCGGCGGTCCGCTGGACCCCGCCACGTGGCTGCGCGGCTTCCTCGACGTCGTGGTGGAGCTGTTCACCCCGACCCGCACTACCGGCCGCAGTACGTCGACATCCCGGCCGGTCTCCCCGGATCCGCTGCGCGAGCGCGACGCCCGCCCCGCCATGGACAAGACGATCGGCGCGCAGTGGGAGGTCGCGATCCGCTACGCGGTCGCCCACGTGGCCACGCGAGCCGGCGCCGACCGGGACGCCATCACCCGGCGGCTGGTCACCCTCGCCCACGGCCTGGCCAGCTCCTACGGCGCGTTCACCGGCCGCAACCGGCTGCGTCGCCTGCGGCTGCCGCAGCCGCTGCCGGTGCTGACCGGCCGGCCGCTGCGCCGCGGGTTCCTGCTGTCCGCCGACGAGCTGTCCGCGATCGCCGCGCTGCCCACCGACCTCGCGGTGGCCGGCCTCGATCGGGCACGCGCCAAGGCCGTCCCGGCACCTGTCGCCGTGCCGACCGGCGGACGCAACACGAAGGTACTGGGCCGGGCCGAGGTCGGCGGCCACGCCGTCGCCGTGCCGATCGCCGACGCCCGCCAGCACATCCACCTCATGGGCTCCACCGGATCTGGCAAGAGCACGCAGATGTGCCACATGGCCATCGACGACATCCGCGCCGGCCGCGGCGTCGTCGTCATCGATCCCAAAGGCGACACCGCCTCGGACATCCTGGACCGGCTGCCCGCCACGCTGGCGCACAAGATCGTGCTCATTGACCCGGACCAGCCCGGCGGTGCCACGCTCAACCCCCTCGAAGGGGTCGACGACGACCTGCTCGTCGACAACGTCGTCTCGATCTTTTCCAAGATTTTCTCCCGGCATTGGGGTCCACGCATCGATGACGTGTTGCGGGTGGCGTGTTTGACGTTGATGCGTAAGGCGAACGCTCACCTCGGACTGGTCAGCCCACTGCTCAACGACAAGCAGTTCCGGGCCGCGTTCACCGTCGACCTCGATGATCCCGCCGGCCTCAAGGGGTTCTGGGAATGGTACGAGGCAACACCACCACCGTTACGTGCGCAAATCATCGGCCCGGTGCTCGCAAGGCTCCGGGCTTTTTTGTTGCGCGATTTCGTGCGCCGCACCCTCGGCGTGCCCAAGTCCAGCTTCGACATGAGCAAGGTGCTCGACGGCGGCATCCTCATCGCCCGGCTCCCCAAAGGCCAACTCGGTGAGGAAACCGCCAAGCTGATGGGCAGCTTCGTGTTCGCCTCCGTCTGGCAAGCGGCGACCGCGCGGGCACGGCTGCCCGAAGACCGGCGCCGGGACTGCAGCGTGTTCGTCGACGAGGCCCACAACGTGTTGAATTTGGCCGGCAGCGTGGGCGACATGCTCGCCGAGGCGCGCGGCTACCACGTCAGCCTCACCCTCGCGCACCAGAACCTCGCCCAGTTGCCCCGGGAAACCCAACTCGCGCTGAGCGCGAACGCCCGGAACAAGATCTATTTCTCGTGCTCGCCCGAGGACGCCCACCAACTCGCCCGACACACCCAACCGGAGTTGGACGAGCACGACCTCAACCACCTGGACGCCTACACCGCCGCGGCGCGGCTCGTCGTCGGCTCCAGAGAAACGGCGGCGTTCACCATGCGCACTAGGGCGCCGCTGCCGATCGTCGGTGAGACCACCGCGATCCGCCAAGCCGTCGCCCGCCCCGAACCCGACGAGCTGACCGGCATCGAGCAACTCGCCCAACGGTCCAGCAACGACCAACCCACCGACGAATAACCCCAACTCAACGCCACACCGAACGCAGCTCGGTGGGCGACAAGGCAAGCAGGCCCCCAGGTGAACCCCCGGGCAGACCGGCATGTCGCCCACCGGGCGCTCCAGCGTGCCCACGGCACCCAACTACGCAGGTAGGAGCCCATGCCCCACCAGCCAAGCACATCCCTAAATATCCCTGGGGGGGATATCTCCCGACCGGGGGTATCACGCACTGCGGCCGGCTCGCCGCGACCGGCCCGACCCACCACCGACTCCCTGCTACGCATCGCAGGACGGCTACAACCTCGTGACTACACCATCGCCCACCTGTTGTCCGAGCACCGATACCTCACCACCACCCAGATCGCCAGCATCCTGTTCAGCTCGACCCGAACCTGCCGCAACCGCCTGGACACCCTGCGCCGAATCGGCTTCATCGACTGGTTCATCCCGGTGCTGCCGGACCTGTCGCGGCTGCCGGTGCACTGGGTGCCCGGGCCGCTGTCGGCCCGCTACGTCGCCCTGTCCCGCGGTGAACGGGCACCCAGCCTGAAGGCCGTCAAAGAGAACCAGGACAGCCGGCTGTCCGCAGGCCACGTGCGACACAACGACGGCGCCAACCAGTTCGGCATCGACCTGCTCGTGTACACCCGCACCCACCCGCAGGCCAGGCTGGCCCGCTGGTGGTCCAGCACCAGAATCTCCTCCAAGATCAACCACGGTGCGCGGCCGGACGGACACGGCGTCTGGACCGAAGGCGACCGCACCGTCGCCTACTTCCTCGAACACGACACCGGCACCGAACCCCTCGGCGTCCTGGCCCGAAAGATCACCGCCTACCGCAAGGTGCGCGCCGAAGGCGGGCCGGCGTGGCCGGTGCTGTTCTGGCTACCGACCACCACGCGGGAGACGAACCTCCACAAGCGACTCAACGGCTCCGCGCGCGGGATGGTCCTCGCCACCGCCGCCCGCGACGCCGCCGCCGAGCACGGCCCGGCCGGACCCGTGTGGCGGCTGGTCGGCAACGGCCGCCGCCGGCTGCGCCTGTCCGAGCTGCCCGGCCCCGTCGGGGCCGGCGACGGGGTCGCCTACCACCCCGGACCACCGGAACCGGCCGACGACCCGCTGTACCTGCTGCACACCGACTGACCCCCGCCGGCAGCCGGGCACCGCAGGGCAGACGCCCGACTGCTGAGCCCGCCGTTTTCCCAAGCCGCTGCCCAGACCTGCCGCCAGGGCCGGCCGCCTGGACACCTGAACGGGCACCGGCCGAACCGATCGCGCGCCGGCGCACACCCAAACCGACCAACCCCTTCATCCGCGTGCGGCTCCGCCGCAGTTCGCGCATCACGCACATCCACAACCCCGCGCCGCCGTCGGGTATCGCGCCGATATCGCCAATCAACCCCGCGCGTATCGGACGGCCGCGCGGGGTTTCTCCCGTTCTTCGTTTCCTTTCACCCCGAGGGATGCCTATGTCAAAACCTGCGACACCTGCTGCCGATGTGCAGCGCCCCAAGAAGCTGCTCACCCAGAACCGTGAAATGAAGGCGATCGGCGTGTGGAACTGGACGCTGCCGGCGTGGGCCGGTCGTCTGGCCGATGGCCGAACCTACAACACCTGCCCGTCCGCCGGGATCTGCGCCCGCGTCTGCTACGCGCGCCAGGGCACCTACCTGTGGCCGGTGGTCCTTCGCCGCCACCAGGCGAACCTGGCATTCGTCTTGGACGACCTGCCCGGCTGGGAAACCGCCATGCTCGCCGAACTCGGTGCCGCGAAATTCCGCGGCGCGTGGATCCGCATCCACGACAGCGGCGACTTCTTCAACGACGACTACCTCAACGCGTGGCTGCGCATCTGCGCGGCCCGCCCCGACGTCAACTTCTACGCCTACACCAAGGAAGTCTCACGCTTCCGACGCCTGGTCGAGCCGAATCCACCGACCAATTTTCTCTGGGTTTACTCCTACGGCGGCACCCAGGATCGGGCGCTGAACGCCGATGCCGACCGGGTCGCCGACGTGTTCCCGGACGAGGCCGCGATCACCGCCGCCGGCTGGTCCTCGCAGGAAGCCTCCGACCTGCTCGCGGTGCTCGGCCCCAAGCTGGTTGGCATCCCCGCCAACCGCATACCGCACTTCCTGCGCCGGCTGGGCGGTCGCCGTTTCAGCCAGTGGCAGGCCGAAGTGGACGCCGAGCGGGCTGCCCGCCGAGGCGCATCCCGGCGCCACCACCAACGCGACGTCCACCAACCGCCGGCAGCGTAGAGCCGCCCCGGGATCGTCTCGACGTGTCCACGCCGTCGGGGCAGACACCGGTCCGCCCGCTGGCCGTGCCGGTCCGCCGGTACGCCTGAACCATCCATCGTTCTATCCATGCAGCCGGCCGTGCCGGCGGCCCCAAAGTGGCCGCTGGCACGGCCGGCATCGGCATATCCGCACAACCACATCCGAAAGGCAGACATGATGCCTGACACCCTGCAAACACCGCCGCCGGAGCCCGACGACCCGTCGCCGTCGGCGCCGGAGCCGTACTGGCGCTGGCAGATGTGGCTGCCGGCCGTCCACCGGGACTCCGCCGGAATTCTCGCGGACCTGGCCCGCCGCCTGCTGTCGCGGCTGTTTCGGCTGCGGTGGCGCCTGCACGTGGACGTCCGGCTGCAGACCGTGGTGCACGCACCCGACGAGCAGACGGCGAGGTCCGCGGTCCAGGCCGTGCTGCACCACGAAGACACCGTCATCGCCCTGTCCCGCGCCGAGGTCGAACAGGTCCCACCGTGGCGTCCGTTGGGCACCGCCACCCGCGCCGAGGTCTACACCGGCATCATCGCGGTCACCATGGGCCGCGGCGCGTGGCGATGCGTCGCGCGGATGCTGACCGCGTTCACCGTCGATGTCACCGACGCCGCCTGGCCCGACCGGTACTTCGCCGTCGACGTCGTCCCGGCCACCGGCGACCCGCAACTGCACGAGACTGCAGCCGACGGGCTGCACATCGTGCGCCGGGTCCCGACCCGCCGCCCGCGATGAGCCCGCGGTGGGCGCCCACCCGCCGACGCGGTGCCCCCGGCCGGGGCGCACACCCGGGCCGGGCACCCAACTGACCAAACTGACCAAACCAGCCCAGCGGCGAGCAGCTACCCAACTGGCGCCCGACGGCACCCAACTGCGCAGCTCAACGGGCATCCGCCAGGCTCCAGGCGTGATCGGCCCCCAGTTGGGTTGACCGGCTACGGTCAAGACTTCTTCTTAAAGAACCCCAGCAGCACAGCACCACCCGGGCGCAGCCCACCGCGGCAGAAACCGCACCCGCCCACCCGCCTGATGGCCGGTCGGCCGCGGCGCCTGTCCACGGCACCTGCACCCAACGCACCACCCAACGTCGGCCCCGCCGACACCGCACCACCGCCGTCGGTCTTCGACCGACCAGCATCACCCGCGGCCAACTCGCCGCAACACCGCGACCCACCCTGCGGTCGCCCCAGGTCGGCTTCGCCGACCGTCTTCCTGACCCGATCCCGGGTCATACCCTTTCGCGCCTGCGCGCCGCCGACCCCGCCGCCGGGGTCCCGTCCCGCGCGCCCACCAGCGCGAGCAACCCACACCCCAACCCTGCAAGGAGGAACCATGAACGGTGCCCACCCACAGGCCAACCGGCCCCGTGTGAGCGTTTCCCGCACCATCGTGTGCCTGCCGCCGGACACCGATCCGCGGCTGCTGCCCGAGTTGGCCACCGCCAAGCTCGGTATGCGCGGACTGAACGCCAACGGCGTCGTACCGCACTTCCCGGCCCGCACCCGCCGAGCGAGCAAGCTCGTCGACCGCTGGCACGGGCTGACCTCCGGCGGCCCTATCCGGCTGCTCGACCTGGCCGCGATGCGCCGCAACGCCCAGTCCGCCGCCGCAGCGCAATGGATGTTGTGGCACCAGGTCGTCGCCGGCACCCGCCCGGCCAACCCGTTCTGGTGCCTCGTCGACCGGCACCGCGCCGAGCCGCGCCGCTACCCCCTGGCCCGGGCCCAGGCCGAGTACGCCGCACAACCCCGCGTCCTGGCGATGGCCGCCTACAACGCCCGCCCGGACCGGTGGGTCGAGCTGCCCACCGCCATGCTGGAGGCGTTCCAGGCCGGCTACAACACGTTCGTCAATCTGGCCCTGCTGGCCGTCGTCCCGGCCGACGGCGTGGCCACCGCGTACGGCGAGCACGGCGGTTGGCTGACCTGCACCAGCGAACGCCTCGCTGATCAGCTCAGCTACCTGGCCGCCGCCAACGCCCACATCAACGGCCTCAACCCGAATGTGCAACTGGTCGCCATGGCGGTCAACCGCTGAAGCACCCCCGCTGCCGCGGCCCTGCAGGGCGCACCCACGGCCGGGCCTCGCGCGGCCATGTCCCGCAGGCCGTGCCCCTCGACATCCACCAACCGGCCCGCTGATTGGCCGCCGGGCCAGCAGCGGCGTGGCCGAACGCGACCACGAACGGACCAAGCCATGCGTTCGAAGCACCCGCGCGCAGACCACCCTGAACCGACCGAACCAAGCGAGCACACGGCCGGAGACCTGTACCCGACGCCGACCCGCCGGGACCTACTCGACGCGATCGCCGGGCAGCACGTCCTCGTCGCGGCCGACGGGCGCATCACCCTCACCGACACCGGACGCCGCGTCACCGCGGCCGTGGACGAGATGGTCCAGGCCGGCTGGGCCACCAAACCCGCCGGCGGCGGGACCGTCCAGCTCACCGCGACCGGCCGCGCGGTCCGGGCCGTGCGGATCCTGAACTACGGCGATCACGTGGTGGCCGAGACCGGCCCGCACGACGCAGCCACCTGCCTGGGCACCGCCTACCAGGGCGTCGATGGCTGGACCGTCACGGTCGGCCCGATCAGCCTCACCTGCGGTTCGCCCACCGCCGCCGCCAACGAGCTGCGGCGCCGCGCCGTCGGCGTTCTCGCCGCGCAAGACCCCGACCGGTGAGCCGGCACAGCCCTCGCCGTCGGCACTTCCTGCCCGCCGCCGTCCAGGCGTCCGGCAGCACACCCACCAACGGCCAACCCGCCAAACCGTCTGTGAAGGAGGCACCACTGATGACTGTCCGGTTCGACCTGCACGCCGTGCTCGAATTGGCTGAGCACGCGGTCACCGCGCCGAGCCACCTCTACCACCCCGACCGGACCCGCGCGCGTGGTGAGGCCGCGCTGACACTGGCTGTCTCGGACACCGTGTACCTACTCAGCGCGGGCGTGCCAGGGCTGGACAAGGCGGCGGGCGTGCCGCAGTCCGTCTTCGCCGAGCCCGACAGCGTCGAGCTCGACGGCTGGCACACCGAGCCGTGGCAGCTGGTCGACCCGAACGAGGTCTACTCGGCTGCCCTCCGCGACGGGCACCAACTTCCGCTCGTCGCCCTGCGGTTCCTGCCGCTGCACCGTCCTGCCGGCCACCCGGTCATCGACCTGATGCGCGCCGCCGCCCGCGCCGGCTACACCCACATCACGGTCGATCCGGCCGACCTGAGCGTCGCGGTCGCACGCTGCCGGCGCCGCCCCCGCACACCGGTCGGCCCCTAACAGAGGACAGTCCCGCCCCGCGCACCGGCCGGGCGCCCCGCACGCGGGGTCGCCGGGCCGGTCTTTGCATGTCCGCTCCTGCACATACCCGCCTGGGACGAAACCGAAGGAGGAAAACTCATGCGCGTCCCACCATTCGCGGCGCTCCTCCGCGCCACCGTCACCGCCTGGTACCTAGCCATGCAAACCGCGTCGGACATCGTTCACAGCGCCTGGCACCTCTGGCGCACCGAACGCTCCCGCATTCCGTTGCCGCAGCTGCTGCGCCGACTGGTCAAGATCTGCCGCTACGACCTTGGCGGCGCGGTCGACCCGCGCATGTTCTTCCCGATCGATGCTGGCGTCAAAGGCCACCGCCGCCGAGACCTCGATCGGGCCGGCCGCCGGCAGCGGCGCGGACTGGCGGACCTGCGGCGCCGGCACGCCAGCATGCTGCTGCATGCCCTCGGCGACACCGCCGACGAGGTCGAGGCCACGCTGACCCGCCACTGGCAGCTCTACGGCTACGAGTACGCCGACCTGTTGGTCGAGGACTACCTGGTGCTGCGGCTGCTGTGGCGCGACCGGCCGCCCCGCCACCAGATCGACGTCTACCCGTGGGCGTCGAACATCAGCGGCGTCTGGGTAGCCACCCCGGCGCCGGTCCGCCGCTACCTGCAACACCGCTACGAACACCAGCGGCGGCTGGAAGCGGCCCACACCCGGCGCCCGCGCCGCGGCCCGCGGCCGGCGCCCGCCCTACACCCGGCCTGACCGCCCACCCCACTACTGCCCGAGTCCCTCCACCCTGCGGCCGGACCGGCACCTCTGGTGCCTGGCCCGGCCATTCGTGTGTCCGCGGCCCGGCAACTCCCGCCCGGCCAAACCAACCAGATCCCTGAACGTAGAAAGGAGCATCCTCATGCCCATCACCACCCCCGCCGGTGTCCACGTGCGAACCGCGACGTTCTGGTTCCCCGCTAACCACTGGGGCATCGACGACTGGACCATCCCGCTGTCCACAATGCTTGGTGGAGAGTTGGAGCCGGACCCCCGGCTGCTGGCGCTGCCACCGCATTCCGGGAGGGCGCGGGCGCTGCTTGCCGCTCCGGTTGACGGCAGCCCGATCCGGTGCGCCGGTGGACTGCTGGGGCTGCTCGATTTGGCCGGGACCGGCGCCGAAGCCGCCCAGCGGGCGCGGGCACGTCGCGACACGTGGTCGCAGACCGGCAGGATCCGTGGGCGGCGGCCCGGGCGAGTCGAGGAGGCACTGCTGCGCGCCGGCCGGCAAACCTACGTCACCTACCACAGCCTGCGCCGGGTGGTGGGCGACGCCCTGATCATCATGGGCACCCGCACCCCCCTGTGCCCGACCGAGCGCACGACGCAGGCGCTGGTCGATTACGTGCACCAGGCCACCATGCGGCTGGCCGACGCGGCCCCCGACGACGTACTCGTCACCGCCGCCGTCTAATCGGGTTCCGGCAACCTGCCCCCCGCCCGCCTGTGGGCGTCGAATCCACGGCCTGCAGGGCCGCGCCACGGCTCCGGTCCCACAGTTGCCGGAACGCCGGCCGGCACCGGAGCCCACACCGGTAGCGGCCCGCCTGCGCACACGCGGGAGACGGCCCCCGACTGGTGCCCCGCCGCGTACCCCGGCAGCCATTCGGCTTTCGCAGGCACCACCCGCGCGCACCTAGCGGCCGGACAGGCGCGTCCGCCGCCTGCTCCGGCCTTTCGCATGTCCACCGCCGGCCCTGCTGGGCCGGCAAGCCCAACGTCCATGAAGCACCCGAGAGGGGACATCGCACCATGACAACCATCGCCATCAGCACCAGCGGCCAGCCGACGCCCACCGTCACCCCGCCGCGCCGCGACGGCCACCCCGCCGATTTCTGCTACGTGACCGTGAGCCTGTCCGGCCGGCTGTCCGTCATCGACGCCCCGGACGGCGGCGCCGGGCTGTTCCCCCTCGGCCGGCGTAACACCACCGGCCGGGTCTACCGCGTCGACCTGGGTGGCGACATCGTCTGCTGGCTCGACGGGGACCACATCGGCCGCACCGTCAACCCGATCGCCACCCGAATCTGCGAGGCGCTATCCATCGAAGAGCTGCCCGCCTGGTGGAATCGGAGGTTCGCGTTCGGTCAGGTGATCTTCACCGGTGCCAGCGCCACCGGCGTCCCGGCCGGGCTGTCCGACGAACAGTTGGCGCGGATCGTCGACGAACACGCGCACGCCAACGAACACACCGATGCCCTGGACTGGCACCGGTAACAGCCACCGGCACCCCGGCGCCTCCACCCGAGGCGCCCGTGCCCGAGATGGCCGGCAGGACGTGTCGCCGACGACACACGGACCTTCGAACCAGCACGGGCGGCGCCGCAAGATCCTACCGGCGGCGCCGCCCCCGCGGCACAACCCGAAAGCGGGGCCAGCCATGACAGATCCCCACCCGGCTCGACCCGAACACACCAAACAGTCCACAACCGACGATGACAACCCCTGCGGCCTGCTGTTCATCAGCGACGTTCAGGCGATGCGCCGCGCCGACGTCGTGTCGCTGCACCACCGCGACGGGCACGGACACATCAGCGCTGGCCTCACCACCTGGCCGGCCACCGAGCGGCGCATCTTCACCGCCACCGAGCAACGCCTGTTCCCCGACCCCGACGGCCCGGACCGGTACCGGCACATCACCGTCGACACCGCCGTCGCCGGGTTCGACCAGCACCGGCGCTGGCACGAACAGGACCTGCCCGAGGCCACCGCGACCGCCACGATCCACGCTGCCAGGCTCGACGACGTCTGGTGCTCCATCGCCGCGTGGCTGCGGGTCGGCGACATCGTCACCCTCCACTGGCGAACCGACAACAACACGCAGTGCATCGCCGATGCCGGTCTGCACCGCGACGAGGTCCGCATCGGCGTCCAACGCGGCGCGCGTCGCTGGATGTTCCTGCTCGACGTCGCGGTCGGCCCGGACAGCCCCGCACGGATGATCATCCGTCCGCACAGCTAACCGTCGCCGCGCACCCACTCCGCGTCAGACCGGTCGTCACTGTGCCACGTCGGCGCTGCCGGCGTGGCCGTCGCACGAGGAGGATGCCACATGGCACACCCCGAATCGTCCGCCACACCCAGCCGCCCCGCCGAGCCACACCAGGCCCGCGAGGTGACGCTGACCTGGGCGGTGACCGAGACCTACACCCACCCGCTCGATCTGGCCGCGGTCGCGACCGCGGCCGGCCGCAGCGTAGAAGAGCTGCGGGCGGACCCGGCGTCGGTGCTGTCCGGCGCGGTGCCGCAGCACCTGGCCGACCTGCTGGCCGGCCACCAGGATGAGGCCGTCAACGTCGACGAGCCGGAGGTGGAGATCACCGACGCGTACCTGACCGACCAGCCCACCCTCGGCGACCTGATCCGCGCCGGCTGGCGGCACGTGCACGCCGAAGCCGTCCAACGCACCGGCGCTGGACGGGCCTTGGCCGCGCTGCTGGTGGGGCTGCGCCGGGAAGGGATCACCCACCGGTGAGCGGCATTGCAGCGCCCGACGACGAAGCCGGCCCGGTCGCCACCACCGAGGAAAGGTGGATCTACGGCGGCATCCGGGTGCTCAACGGCCGGCGGATCCACGCCTGGATCGACCCGCACGGGCACGAGGGCCTGTATCAACTCAAACGCGCCGGAAACTGGGCCATCGGCTGCTACTACACCGCGCAGGTGGTGCGCACCGGCGAGGCCACACGGCTGTACGGCGCACCAACGTACGCCGGCGGCGGCCACGCCCCGGACGAGGTGCGCCGCCAGTTGTGGGCCAAAGACACGGCCGCCCGAACCCGGCTGGCCCTGCTGGCCCAGGAACGCAACCAGGCGCGGCGCAACGCCATCGACGAGGCACTGGAGCCGCTGATCACGATGGCTCGCGCGGTGAGAACGAGCGCGGACCGGGACGCACTGACCGCGTACGTGATGCGGCGGTTGATCTCCTCCTGGTACCCGCCGCACGACGGCGGTGGCTGACTACCGGACTCACCTGATCTGACCTCGCGCCAACGATCGCCTTGTTCCGCGGACGCGACGCGTTGCCGCGCACGCAGAAATGTCTACAAGGGGCGCTGTCCCTGCTGGCGCCCCTGTGCGCCCCTGGCCGGTCCGGTGGTCACCGCCTGTAGGACCAGCGCGGGCGCCGCCTGACACCGGACCGAATCGACTGTGTCCCGGGGTCTGCTACGGCACCGGCCCTGCTCGTCCAGGACCGACGAGCCACGCCCTCTTCCCTTGCGGGGTCTGCCGCCCGCGGGGCGGCGGGCCGCCGCGCCACACGCGCGAAAGGAAACGACAAGCAGCCGTGATCGAACCAATCGACCGCGCCAAGCGGATCCGCCTGGCCGGCCCCACCCGCCTACTGGGGACTTTCACCGCCTACGGCTGGTTCCAGCTGGCCACCGAGCCGACCAACGCGTTCTCCACCTTCGACGAGTTGACCTATCTGGCCGTGCTGCACCACGCCGACCACACGACCGTCGCCAGCGACGGCTACCGCGGCAGCCACGCCGACGACCTGGTCGCCTTCACCGGGCTCACCGCGCCGGTCCTGGCCCGCTGCCTGAGCCGGCTGGCCGACTTCGGCTGGCTGCACACCGACCAACACGGCCGCTACCTGCCCACCAGCGCGGTGTTCACCTTCGCCCGCGGCGGGCTGAGCCGGGACGGCCTCACGGTGATCTGTATCCGCTGCCTGGCGGAGACGCCGCGCGGGCACGCCCACCGCCACGGCGCCGGCTACATCGGCAACGACTGCTGCCCAGGCCCCACCCCACCCGGCCCCGCCAGCGTGCCGGACCCGTCCTGACATGACGTTTAAGGCAGGGATGACGATGGCTATCTACCAACACACCCGACACGTTCAGGCCCGCCACCTCAAGCAGTTCGAGACCGAGCACCGCCGCGCGTACGGCGAGGCGATCACCGTGCTGATCGGCGGGATCTGGCGAGAGGTGTTCGAGGTCTGGGCGGACGGCGAGAACCCGGCCAGCCTGTTCGGCGAAGACGCCGAATACACGAAGGTAATCACCGATGCGCTCGACTACGCGAGCGCGTGCTGGGTGCTCGTGCGGCACGTGGTGGAGGAGAAATCCACACCTTTCGAGGTCGCCGACGCCGTGCATCGGTTCCGCACCTGCGAACTGGTGGAGGTCCAGGTGCCCGACCACGCCCCGCTGGCCACGAGCGAGCTGAACCTGTTCAACGAGCAGCAGGTCGGCGACGCCCTCAACCGCGCCGCCGACGACATCCTCGACGCCGTCGGCGCCGGCGACCAAGGGCTCCGCGACGCGATGAACCTCATCACCAACGCGGCCGTGGCCTACCTGACCGGCCGGGCCCAGAACCTGCGCCACGTCGTGGAACAAGGCTACGAGGCCGACTATCCGACCGTCCTGAGCTGGATCAAGGAGGCGAACCGATGAGCTGGTGGAACGAGCAGGACGATCAGCGCCGCGCCAAGATCAGTGCGGCGCTGGACACCGAACGGGGCCAGCAGTACCTGCGCACCGCAGACGGTGACCAGGGCTTCGCCGCCTGGCTCCTGGTCGCCGACGTCACGTGCCTGCGCAGATTCGGAATGTCCATCTTCGACATCGCCGATTGGGCGTGGCGGGACGCCTACGACGACGACCAGCCGCCGGCCACCGCACTACGCGACGCGCTTGAAGCCGATGACATGGGCGCCCTGCTGCTCGGCGGCGAGCAATGACCACACATGTGGTGCAATACTCCGGCGGGATCGGCAGCTGGGCGGCCACACAGCGGGTCATCGCCGAACACGGAACCGCCGACCTAGTCCTGCTGTTGCCGACACCCGCGTCGAGGACAATGACCTCTATCGATTACTGCGTGATTCGGCCGCGCAGATCGGCGTCCCGGTGACGGTCGTCGCCGACGGGCGCACACCCTTCCAACTGTTCCGGGATCAAATCCTCGGTAACTCCCGGCTGGCGCCGTACTCGATTCATCTCAAGGTACGACCCTGCCGGACGTGGCTGGACCAGCACGCCGATCCGGCCGACACGATCCTCTACATCGGGCTCGACTGGTCCGAACCGCGGCGGGAGCCGGCCATCACCCGCGGCTGGGCGCCGTGGACCGTCCGGTACCCGATGCGCGAACCACCCTACCTGTCCAAACAGGACATGCTTGACTGGTGCACCAGCCTTGGTGTGCGACCGCCGCGGTTGTACGAGCTGGGGTTCGCCCACAACAACTTTTTCTGGACTCCGGCACGCGCAACCGCTCCGGTTGAACTCACCTTGCATGCTGCCACGACCGAAGGCGTAACGTCGCGTGCGTGGTAGTGACGGCTCCGAGCCCGACCGGGGCCCCCGGCTGGCCGGTAGGCGTGGTTGTCTCGCGCTGAGCAGGTGGTTCGAAGGCCCTTCGGCGCCATCGGCTTCGGGCGCCTGCGAGCAGGACCCGGACCTCTCTACCGGCGCTCCAGTGTCATCCGTTGTGGCTCGACCGTCATATCCGTCCGTGGATAGCCCTCTGGTACGTGCCACGAAGGAGCCACTTCGCGTGGACCGGAGGGCGTCGTAACGCCTCTACGGCGCGACTGCCGCTCCACGCCAGCAACGCTCGACCGCCCTGACCTCTTCCGTCCGCCATACAGCCGGCGTACTCAGCGACGTGGCGTTAGCCACCTTTGTTGACGATGGAAAGAGACGGCGGGTGGCTCCGAACACTGTCCGTCCTGAACACAAGGAGGCCAAGGACCACTGAAGAGCCCAGGATGTTCCAGTTAGCAAGTCAGCATACGCGCCTGCTGTGTGAGCCCCGCTTTCGGCGGTTCCAACCTCAGGCTGGATAGACCGGCGCTCATTGCCACGAGCCCTCGACGCGTCGCCTCCGTTCGTGGAACGATCCGATGAGCTAGAAGAATCGAGTGCGTCGACTCTGGCTGCGAGTTCCTCCTGGGCTTCCTGCCAACGTCGCCGCTCTTCAGCAAACTCTTCTATCTCGGCCGCAAGGGTCGCGTTCGCAGCGCGCTGCTGACTCCGAATCTGACGAGCAGACCTCACTGTCGCCACTAGGGCTGCGGTTCCCAGCAGTCCGAAGATCGCGACCAGGATGACATCAGAGTTCATGCATCAATCCTACTTCCTTGCAACTTAAGTGTTGGCCAGAGTAAGGGACGCCTCGTCGCCGAATGGCTAGGTTTAGGTGACCATGCGGACAAATTCGCGTGACGTTGGTCACCTAACTTTGGCGGTTCATACCTGAATATCCCTCGATAATGCCGAGAAGCCTCTGCTGCGTAGCATCTGTCTGCTTGGCCGTCAACTCCCACTGTGACCGATATTCGCCCACCATCTTGTCCATCTGGTTCCGATTCTTTGAAAAATCGTCTCTGACCATCTTGCTAATGTATGCATTGACGAGCGCCGCAAGCAGTGCGAAAAGGCCGCCGATTGCCGCGCCCAAATTCATCGTGCTCGCATCGAAAGTCATTGCAATTCCTCATGAGGGCGCGAGGGGTTGTCTAGTTCAGTCGCAAGCATTTCCTTTGGTAAAGCATCCATAATTTGGCGGCGGAGGTCAACGGCCTTCTGTGCAACGCGATCGACGTCCTCAAGTCGATCATCCGTCAACTGGAATGTGATTGCCTCAAAACCGCCAATTGGCTCATCGAACTCTAGGCGGGCAATCGTGACTGGCACGAATCTGGTGGTGGAGTCTGGCAGTGCGACAGCCCGAAAGTCTACCTCCAGCGACAGTCTTACTAAAACGGGCAGTGCGGCATGTTGTGCCCGGCTGATCACGCGCTGCTCGGCTTCGTCAGGACTCTCGCGCAATAGGCCGCTTAGTCTCTTATGGGCGTTAGGGATGTCGCTCAGGAGATAATCCGCATCGGCCATGAGGTCATCCATGCCGTCTTCATCGCGAATGCGGGTCAAGGTCTCCAAAGCAGCCGCCGCAGTTGCTAAGGTTCCAGCACGTTCGTCCGCCGTGCCAACGGCGCTGATCGGGCCGAGCCGCGCTTCGCTTGCCGCCACGACCTTTTCCATCATTGATTCATCAAGCTTGAGAAGCACTCGAAGCGCCTCCCGGAAGCCTGCAATTTTCCACAGAGCCCTCAAGGCGGACATCAGCGCCTCCAACTCCAGCACGCTGCGGTGCGAATACTGATCGTAGTCGAGCCTGGCTGTATGCGCCTGGGTTTCAGAAATCCCGCCAGTCTGGTTGGCCAGCATGGGGTCCAGGAGGACGTCCAGGGGAAAGCAGTAGGAGGTTGCAGCGGCATAAGCCCCCGCGGGGAGGACCTCGTGACAGGCAGCCTGTGTCGTCGAACAACTCCCACGGGACTCCGTCGTCGACCTCGCGGTGTTTCCCGACCGCTACGCCCAGGCCGAGGCCGACGAGCAGCGGCTGCGCGCCGAACCGGGCCCACGTGGCCATCCTGCGGGAGTGCCGCGGCGGGGTGTCCCGGCCGCTGCCGTGGACTGAGCTTCGCCGCAGCCTCGTCGATGCCTGACCGGCGCCCATCCAACCTGCACAGGAAGCCAAGCGCCATGGCCAACGTCAAGGGCCGCACCATCGTGGCCAGCCACACCGTGCGAAACCGGACCCTCGAAGGTCGAACGCATCGAATGGAAGAACACCAGCGGCTTGTCGTTCGACGTTCACGACGTCGCGACCGGCAGGCTGCTGACGCAGCAGCCGTTGGACGACGAACCAGTACCAGCTGAGATCGAGAACCTGCTCGACCAGCTCGCCGAAGAACTGGAGGCCAGCACTGCCGATCCGCTCTTCGTCGGCGACGAAGCAGAGCTACGCGCCATCCTGCGCACCTGGAACGGGCAATACGGGTTCTGCCGGTTCTGCGGCCTGGAGGCGGGACCGGACTACCACCTCGCCGGTGGTGTGAGCCGTGGCGAGAACCCGGTGGTGTGCGACAGCTGCTGGGACGAACGGCTTCGGTAGCAACGCCCTTCCGGCGTGCCCGACGTGGACCCGTCGTGACGCCACACCGCTCGGGTACGCCCGCCCATCATCGCCACCGGCATGCGTGGCGCGCACCGGTGAGCCGCACCCTCCGAGCACCTCGCGCACCCGTCGGCCGCAGCGTAGCTGCGGGGGTGACCGCCGTCCACCACACCGACAGCGGTCACAGCACCAATTCCCGGCAAGGCCGGCGGCATCCCGACGCGCACCGGCCTCACGGTCGCCGCCATGTCCGGCCATGTCCGGCCCAGCACCAGCTCGGCCACCGGGTCGTGGCAACCGGCGCCAGCAGGCCGCCCGGAGGCCAGCCGTGCATCAGCACGCCGCGCAGAACCACCACGACGGCGCGCTCAACCACGCCCCCTATGGGCCTGTACATCTCTTCGAAGGAGTCCCACAGTGACAGCTACCCCTGCCCCCACGTCATCACCGGCCCTGTCCGCTCTGGTCGCCCGGCTGAGGTCGATGGTCAGCCGGACCAGCCGGCTCGACGGTGTCCGGCTGCTGCAGATCGCGGCGGTGACGGTCGCCGCCGCGGTCGCCGTGCTCGCGATGGTCAACGCGGCGACCAGCCTCTACACCTTCGCCGCGCGGCACGGGTCGAGCTGGCACAGCGCGGTCATGCTCACCGCCGCCGTGCTCGGCCTCTACACCGCCGTCACCGCGTCCGCGTGGCGCGCCCGGTTGCGCGGCGGACGGCTGTCGCGGCTGTCCTGGCTGCTGTGGTGGGCCGCGGTCGGCGTGGGCTTGGCCGCCACGGCCGCGGCAGCCGGATCGGACACCTGGGTCGCGCGTGGCATCAACGCTGTGCCGATGGCGGCCCTGGCCGCAGTCACCGCGCTGGTAACCCGCCCGTCGCGGCCGTGACCGCCACGCCGGCCACGCCTCGGGTGCGGGCCGCAGGCCGAGCCAACCCGGCCGGCCCGGTCTGACCGGGCCGGACGGCGAGCCGGCTCGACGCACAGCGGCGCCGCACCACCTCATCCCTGCCATGTGGGTCGGTGCCCCGCCGGCTGCACCGACCTGCCTGAACCGAGAGGAGAAGTCCTCATGGACGCGAACCCGTGCACCCGAGCCGTCGGCGTACGCGCCGGCGCGCCGTGGCAGCGCAACGCGGCCACGGTCACGATCACCGTCGACTCCAGGATCCGGCCGTGACCCGGTCGATCCGCAGACGGCTGACCGCCGCGCTGCGGCGCGACCATCGCAGCGGCTACGCGCAGACCACCGCGGTCATCACTCTGCCGCACCGGGTGAGCAGCACCGTGCCGCGCTGGTCACCCGGTCCCGGCTACATCGAGGCGTTGACCGCGACCGTGTGGGCCCAACCTCTTCACGCCGGCCGCACCGAGGCGGTGGTCGTGCTTCCCGACCTGGACGACGGCCCGGTGATGATCACCGGCGCGGTGGCGGTGGAGGACGTGCTGGGCTTCGGCGGGCTGTGCGACAAGCCGCACCGCATCCGCTGGCAGGCCGAGCAGACACCGGTCAGCACGCCGCTGGCGACCGATCATCCCGCCGCCGTCTACCAGGACTGCTACCGGCGGCTCGCGGAGCACCTGGACGAGCTGCTGCACCGGCTCGGCCGACCCCGGCGCCTCATGCCGGAGCAGCCGCGCCTGTCGGCGACACCCCGCGGCGGCGTGCAGGTGGCGGTGCCGATTTGGATCGAGCCTGGACCGTGGTGGCGTTACGACATCCGCGCCCACGCCGCCGTGCTGGCCGGCGTGCTGCGCCACTACGGCCGCGGGACCCGGCTGCGGTTCCTCCCCAGCCACGCCGCCGACGTCATCGACCCGCTGTACCAGCATGCGCGGCGGCTGCTGACAACGCGTTCGGTCGGCGAGGCGGAACCCGCCTGCGGAAGGTGATGTCGATGCCGACCATCTTGTCCGTCTTGGACCTCTCCACCGCGCATCTGCCGGAAGAGGTCTGCGACGACTTGAGCGGAGAGCCCGGCGTGATCGCCCACCGGGTCACCTACGGCTGGCTGATGTGGGTGCCGGCCGACCCGGACGCGTTCGCCGCGGAAACGATCGACCCGATGCCTGAGGAGGTGCTGGCCATCCAGCGCTACGCGCGCCGCTTGGGCTGCCAGTACGTGCTGTTTGACCGGGACGCCGAACAAGTCGACGAGCTGCCCACCTGGCAGTGGTGAGCAGCCTGGCTATCGCTTCCATCCTGCTTTGCTGTCCTGTGCGGTCGACGCCCGCCTCGCGACTGCTGCCATCTGGGTGCGGCCGTGCCGGCCCTCACCGCGTGGGCGGGCGTTGACCACCTCCGTCTTGACAGGAGGTCCACCGATGTATCGCCACCAGTGGGCGTACCAGCCCAGCCACCCCGACTATGTCGCGGCGTGGCCGACGATCCTGGACGACACCCGCCGCATCATCGGCCGGGTCCGCCAGGTCGGGATCGTGATCGCCGGCCCGGACGGCTACGGCCGTCCCACCCTCGACAACGCCGACGGCATCGAGCTCAACGGGGACGCCACCACCGACTTGGACGGTGAGGCGTTCCGGCTGCTCGCGCCGCTGCCGGCCCATCCGCGGGGCACACCAACCGCCACCGCGGCGTGCAGCACCGGCCGCAAACCCTACGACCTGGCCGTCACCGCGGTCCTGCTGCGCTGCACCCTGCTGCTGCCGCACGCGTTCGCGATCGCCAGCGACGGCGCATGGGACCGCGAATGGGTACACGGGGCGACCCGCGGCGCCGCGGCACCGCGCCTGGGCGCCCGATCCCTTGTCGCCGAACTGTTCGACGCACACCCAACCGGCAGCCCGCTTCACCCCAGTGTCGCTGGCATCCGATTGCCGGACGCCGCCGCGCCGCCGCCTGCTGACGATCGGCGCAACCACCCAGACGCCGGCGACACGCCGCCCGGGCCGCGGCACACCGGCCGCTGACGGCTGTTCGTCCCGCGCCTTCACGGGCGGGCGGCAGGGCCGCCACCCGACCACCGCCGGCCACACCAACCTTCCCCGGCAGCCGCCCGCCGCGCCGGGACGAGCCGTGAACGCGGGCCGCACCCGAACCCTCACCGTTGACGGTTCGCTGCGGCCCGCCTTTCACCTTGTGAGGAGCACCGCTGTGTCCACTGTGTTCGACACCTTCGCCCAGCGTCGGCCCAACGCCGCACGCAGGGTGATCGCCGCCGCCAACCTGGCAGCGTGCGCCATACCCGCAATCACCGTGCTGAGCATCATCGCCGGCAACACCACCGTCGCCCTTGTGTGCGTGTTCGCCGGCATCCTTCTCTACCCCGCCGGCTACCACGCCGCCGCCTGGCGGTACGGACGCCGGCTGGCTGCCGCCGGCCGTGACGCGCTGACTGGCCTACCCACCCGTGCCGCCGCCGACGAACTGCTGCAGACGGCCACCCGCACCGCCACCGACGTGACCATCGCCCTGGCCGACGTGGACTGGCTGAAAGCCATCAACAACAACCTGGGCCACGCGGCCGGTGACCAGTACCTGCTCGCCGTCGCGCACCGGCTCGCGGAGGCCACACCCGCGAACGGATACGTCGTCCGCCACGGCGGTGACGAGTTCGCCGTCGTGGCGCCAGACACCGACCCGGGCAAGCTGGCCGTGGCCATCAGCGCGGCGATGACCCGGCCGGTCGTCATCGCCGGAAAAAGCTTCAAGCCCCGCGCGAGCGTCGGCATCGCCGCCAGCAGCGGCGGCGACGCCACCTACGCCCGTGCCTGCGCGGACGCGGCCATGGCGACCGCCAAGGCCGCTGGCGGCGCCCGCGCCCTTCTCTACCAGGCCGACCGCGATGGCCGACCCAACCCGGACGGCACCCGCCCACTGGTGCGCCGCCGCGACCTGCCGCCGCGCAGCTTCACTGACCTGGCGTGGCTGCCGGAACCCGGCGATGAGCTGGTCGCGGTGCTGTGGACCATCCGGCAGGCCCAAACCATCCACAATGCCCTCCGCATGGCGCGGGACCGGTGGGAGCAGGCCGAAACCGAAGCCCAGGCCGGCGCCGCGCAGCCCGACACGCCGCAGCCGTCCACGCCAGACCGCATCAGTATCGAACCCACGCCGCGCGGCTACCGCCACATTTCCCGCGTGGCAGCGCAGGAGCACGCCAAGTACGCGCAGCTGGCCGAGCAACTGCAGCGGCTGCTCGACGCCGTCGAAGATCTGCCCGGTGGTGGCGCCGCACCTGCCTGACCGGGCGGCGACCAGCACGGTGCCAGTTGGCATCAGCACCTGGTCCACCCCGAATCGAGATCGAGGGTGGTCCGCCGTGCCGCCGAAGCAGGCGGCGAATACCCAGACGTCTTGTCAAGCCGGCAGCACCGGCTGGCCGCCCGCGCCGGCCGCTGCGGCAAGCCAAAGCGGCGCACAGCCCAGCCCTGCACACCACAAGGCCGATCAGTATCAGCCCATCAACACGTGACGGGAGGCCCTTGTGCGACCAACCCCATCCGATCCGCCCGGCCCGTCAACGCCGGACGACACCTGGGCATACGAGGTTGACGACTACGGCATCAGCTACGGGCCCGGCTGGTGGCCGTTCTACAACGACGGCGAGCCCTGCATGGTCCGGCTGGCCCGAACACGGACTACCGCGCCTGGGGCACCGAGTACGTCCTGGTGTGGGCCAGCGGCGACGCCGGCGCCCGCGCCCGGCTCGTGCTGCACGGCACACCGAACACCGACGGCGACACGCCGGTGGTGGTCCACGTCGTGGTGGACCTGCGCGAGCGCACCGCCACCGTGGACCCCGGCTGCCCGGCGCACCTTCGCGGCCAGGCCGACGCGAAAGCGCAGCGGGTCCTGGACCTGCTGCTGGCCTGCCGCCGCGAACGTCGCCGCGGCGCCAACCGCCCGGTCACCGCCCACGACCGGTGGACCGCCAGCAAGGACAAGGAGGAATCGTGATACCCGTCCAGCCGCCCTCACACGTGGGTGATCTGGCCTGGCCGGTGATGTCGTACCTGCGGCTGGACACCCGTGACGTGCCGGCCCAGTTCGTCGTCATCGCCGACAGCGGCGATCACTCGCCGCGCGGACGCTACGCGACGGTGCACGTAACCGTCTGGCCCGGCCACGTCAAGGAACGGTACGGCCGCTACGACCCGTCGTTCGCCCGGGCTCAGCTCAGCCTCATCGAACAGGCCGGGCTGCTGCCCACAAGTACCGTCGAGGTCGTCACGGTCCGCGACCCGGACCGCAGCAACGAGCACAGCATCTTCATTGACGGCAAAGCCCGCCCGGACGGCACCAGCCTCCTGGTGCGGGTGAGCGTCCATGACAGCGACCTGGGTGCAAGCGAGATCACCTCCGACTGGGTCGCGAGCCAACTGCACCGGGCTGGGACGTTGTCGCCGGCCGCGGCCGGCTATGCCCGCGACGTCATCGCCATGTACGCCGACGACAACGATGTGGACGTGCCGTGATGGCCGACATCACCTTGCACGACCCCGAACCGGAGTTCGCGGTCGCCCGCGACGAGGACGGTGACGTCACCCTCACCATCCGGGCCGACCACACCAGCATCCGCATCAGCGTCGGCCGCTGCTATGACAGCGCATCGCTGCTGGGCCAGAGCCTGCAGCACCTGGCCGAGGACGTCGACAAGGACGTCCTGGACGGGTGGGAGGACACCCCCGACGAGTACGACGCCTACATCAGCGTCGACCGCGGCCGGTACCACGTCAGCCTGGAGGGCACACCCGTGGGTGACTATCCCAGCCAGGACGTCGCCGAGATCGAGCTGGCCCGGGCCATGGTCGACGGCGGGGTGTTCCCCAACGCGTGGTTCATCAACGAGCGCGGCAACTACCACACCATCAACGACAGCATCCGCCGCTGGCACGACGAGGGCGGCGACGGCATGGCACCGATCGAGGGTGTTCAGTACCAGCCCGGCGACCGGGTGCGCTACACCGGCATCGACTGGCCTTGCGTCGTGGTCGCGGACTGGGGCACCGTCGGCGGCGTGGAGATCCACACCGATGGTGATCCCACCATTCGCGCCCACGTCACCGACCGCACCGAAATGCACCCGATCACCGACTAACCCCGCCCGGCCGCCCCCTGGGCACGACGGGGACCCCGAGCCGTGGCGTGTCGTTCATATTCACCGCGGCCGGCCTCCCGACCGCCCATCCAGTGGCGGCCTCGCAGTCCGTGCATGGGCGCCGCCCGCGGGCGCATCGCCTTACGCCCATCCGCCGGCGCCGCCCAGGCGGTGCCCGGCAGCGTGTCGCAGCGGCCAGAAGGGGCAGAAAAGGCAGGCACCGCAATGGCAACCGAGCACGCAACGCCGGTGCTGTACTTCAGCGCCACCATCATCACCCTCGACGGCTCCGACACCAACGCGTACGGCGAACCCTGCCAGGCGGGGCAGGGCTACGTCGAGCAGTCCGGTTGGTGGAGCCCGGACCGCGCCTACTGGCAGGTGCACCACGACCGCGAGAATGTCGCACCGGACGTCTACCCGGACGACGAGCCGCGTGGCCCCGCCCGGTGGCTGGCCGACCAGCTGCTGGCCCGGCTGGCCGCGGTTGAATCCTACGACGATGCCCGGACCTTCTACGGGGCCGTCGAGGCGGTCCACCCGGGCCGGCTCACCGACCGCGTCGCGCATCCCGCGCCGGACAACCCTGCTGTGGGCAACGCGTTGGCGTTCATACGCCAACGCATCGGCCGCAAAGGTCAACGATTCCTGACCGCCGCCGGCCACGCCCACGGCTTCACCGACCACCAGCTCCTTGAAGCCGCGCACCTGCTCGGTCTGCGGCCCCAGCCCGCCCCACGCGGCTAACCCACCCGCCATCCCTGTTTCCGGCCTCGGGCAACACCATCCGCCTGGTGGTCTCACCCCGGGCCGCCGGGGTGGGACTGCCCACCGGCGCCGGCTCCCGAGCCACGTGCCCCATGACGGGCACCCGTACACGTTGAAGGGAATCCGCGCCATGCAACCTGTCCACCCACCACACAGTGCCCCTCACCCGTCGACAATGGCCACGAGTGCGAGGCACTGTGCAGCGCAGGACCGGCCCGAGAATTTCGGCCGGGAGGTGAAGGTTCGTGGGTGAGCACGTCACCGTCGAGAACAACCACCACATCCGCATCGACGTTGCCGGCTGGGTCGCCCAACGCGTCGGCGACGAACACGCCGAGCTGACCGCGTCGCTGCGCGACTGGGGCCGGCTGGAACACCTCAACCACAGCGGTTGGGACTGGATGAGCCTCGCCGAGCTGTGGTGCCTGGCCCGCGAATACCAGATCGCCGAGGGCGGCCCTACCCTGCACGAGCACTACTGGCTGTCCAGCGAGGTGTCGTTCCTGCTCGCCGTCGCCGGCGACCTCGGACCGGTCGCCATCGTCTGCATCGACGGCAACGCCCCGACCGTGTACGCCGATATCACCACCGACGACGGCTACTGGCACCAGGTCGACATCGTCGACATCGTGTGCCCGTGCGGGCGCCGCTGGAGTTGGAGCGACACCGAGCTCATCGACTCCGACGGCGAGGCCACCACCGTGAAAGCCGTGTTCGGCGACCGGCCGCACAGCCCGTTCACGCCCTGCCCGCACTGTGTCGCCTACGACAACGACGAGACCGACACACCGTGCCCCACCCCAGGAACCGACCCGATCATCTGCCCGCACTGTGGGCAGCGCTGCGACCTGGAACTGGCAGCGGTAGCCACCTACCCGCAGCGTCGCCCATACGCGGTGTCCGTTTCCGAGCAGATCGAATACGCCGGCTGGGTGCTGGCCACCGATCCCGACGACGCCGACGACGAAGCCCGCCGGCTGCTTGCCCAGGGTCTGCGAGACTCGGTCAGCGGCCACCTCGACGTCGTCCGCGTGGACCGGGAAGTCGCGGCCAACGACGCCAGCGAGGTGTGCTGGCGGTGCCGCACCGACCCGCGCCAACCCCACCCCGACTGCACCCACCCGTCGCCGCGCGGCGACTCGATCCGGACAGCGCGCAGCACCGGGGCGGCGGTCACCTTCGACCCGGTCACGGCGACGCGATGGCTGCGCTCGCCCAACGCAGAGCACCCCGCCGGTAGCAACGCCGACGCGTTGGGCGTCGACGAAGAGGTCTTCGGCCGCGGGCGGGACGGCTTCCTGAGCACCGTTGACGATGTCCTGGCCGCGCACCCAGCCGGATTGATCTACCGCGCGGACGTCCGCGACGTGCTGCTGTGGCTCATCCCGGATGGTGAGGTGCCAGACCAGGGTGCGGTGATCACCGTGGACCTGGCCAATGGGATCCGGCTGGCCACCCACTATCAGGGCGTCAAAGAGTTCGCCGACCGCGACGCGAATGGGGTCGAGGCGGCGGTGTCCGCGCTGGCTCATATCGCGGCGCAGGCGTCAGCCCTGGTCGCGCACTTCCAACGCGGCAATCCCGCCTACCAGCCGGCGTGAACGGCCCACCCGTTCACGCCAGCGAACACCGAACCGGTCACTGTCGCGAAAGCGCCCAAAGCGAACCCGAGTTGGTGAACACATGCCTGTCCACCTTCGCAATGAATCCGCGCTGGGAATCTACGTCTTCGCCTGGACCAGCGCCACCGGAAGCCGTTGTGAACTGTGCTGGCACGACGGCCTGGACGCACCGCTGTTCTCCTTCTTCAGCCAGGGCCGGGGCCGCATGTCCCCGCCGATCGCCGTGGCCAATCCGCAGCGCTTCGGCTGGGCGCCGCCCCGCAGGATCACCGAATTCAAGGCATTCGCCCAGCGGTTCGCGGACGCCTGCGAACAGGAGGTCTGATGGCCGACTACGGGGCGGTGTTCGGCGACCCGCCGTGGCGCGACTACGTCGCCGGCGTACTCAGCGTGGCGGTCGAGTTGATCCAGGACCCGGACGACACCTGGCACAAGGGCGGCGCGCCGGTCGCCTCCCTGCGCGACCTGGTCGACGACCTCGTCGCGGTGGCGTCCCGGCTCGCCGACACCGACCAGACCCCGCCCGACCCGCGCCTGGTCGCGCAGTTCCTGAGCTGGGCGAAACCTCGCCGCCTCGCCGGCAAGGTGCCAGAAGACACGGTCGGATACCGCCGTCCGGCATGGCGGGCCACCGAACGCGACGACATGCTGCTCGCGCTCGCCGCGGTGCTGGCTTTCGCGCTGTGGGTAGACCCCGACCGCCGCACCTGCGTGGCGTGGGCGGTCTACCACGACGCCAATGACGCGTTATGGCCTACGCCGACGGAAGGGCGCGAGCTTCGCCAGATGGCCGACGCGCTGCGCACGGCCTTGGCCGCGCGGTTCACCCGCCGCCGCAAGCCATTCACCAGACCAGCCGACAGCAGACCAGCAGAAAGCGCGACGTGATGGCCAAGACAACCGCGCAGCAATTCGCACGCCAACTGCGCAGGCTCGGCGCCACGGTGGAAGTCCGGAACGGATGTGACGTCGTCGCTCGCTACCGCGGCGTCGAGGTGACCGCCCACTTCCACCCCGACGTCAACGAGTTCGACAGCGCCTGGCGTTCGGACTCAGCCCAGAACGACACGCCGGTGATCCGCAGCATGGCCGGCGTACGGCGAACACTCGGACTGCCGAAGCAGCCCGTTGTCACCATCGGCCGTACCGGCCGGAGAAACTCCCTGGCACACATCGTGCCCGCGGGCTGGGCCTCCATCGCCGAATGCGGTGTCGGCATCCACGGCCAGCCGGCTGAAGGCTCCATCCGTGACGTGACCTGCCGCCGGTGCAAATCCATCTGGCGGCAGCGCTGACACCGGCCCCAGGTGCCGGCACCGCCTGCCGCTGAACCTCCACCCAACCTGTACGCCGCCCCCAAAGTGGGGCGGCGTGCGCGCATCCGCCACCAAGGGAGGTACGCATGCGCGAGAAGACGACGGAACTTTGGTTCTTCATTCCCGACCTGCTGCCGCTGGTCGACCACCGGCCGCCCGCTGTGGACGGCCGGCCGCTCCCGCAGCCGCCGCAGCGGCTACTGCTGACGGGCCAAGGTGACCGGCTGCGGTTCCTGGTCACCGACGCGGTCCCGCCGCTGCTGGTCGACCCCCTCGATCCGGGCAGCGTCCAACGGGTGTATGCGGTCGGGCACAGCAACCACAGCCTCGGCGAAAGCTGGCCCGCCGACCCCGACCGCCATGGCCCCGCCGTCCAAGTGGCCGCGATCGCCTTGCACGGCACCGAGAACCCGCCGCTGGCCAGCGCACTGCACACCGCGGCCAGCCGGGGCAGCGAATGGCTGGTCGTCACGCTCGCCGACGACGGCAGCGTGCGCTGGCAGACCAGCCCGATGCCGCATCCCACCCCCGTGGTGCAGTGGCGCCCCGCGCGGCTGCACGTTTACGGACTGCCCGGCGGCGGCTTCCCCGGCGAGTTCGCGATCAACCACACGTGGCAAGGGTGGCTGACCGCGCGGTTCACCCGCCAGATCGCCGAGCGGATCGCCGCCATCGTCAACGGCCTACCTGAGCTGCCCGCGGGCGTCAACCGGATCCAGATCGTCGACGGCCCAGACGATCCAGACGATGAGGCCACGGTCGGTGTCGACGTCGACGGCTTCTGGCGGGTCGGGGTCGGCTGGCGCTGGGCCAGCCCGGACCTGGCCCCCCACGGTCACCTGGTCCCGTTCACGCCGCCCGACACGTCCCAGGGGGACGGCGAGGACCTGCCGGCGGCTGGGCAGGACGTCTACTGGGTGCCCGGTGCCCTGACGTGGCTGGACGCACACGGTGACCTGCTCGTGCGCGCCGCCGACGACCGCGAGCGGTTCGACCCGCTGAACCCGGCCGAGCCGCCCGAGTACGGCAACCTCGACCCCGAGGCGGAATGGCAGTGCCGGGCCATCGAACACCTGCTGCGCACCGTCGCCGACCAGCGCCGCCAGCTGGCCCCGCTCGCCAGCATGTTCACCCCGCGCGAGGTGGAGGAGCTGCTGGTCGTCGCCGCGCATGCGACACCGTCGAGCAACGCGCATACGCTGACCAGCCGCCAGGGCGCGCTCGTCCAGCGGGTACGCGCGCTGCTGCACTTCCTGGCGGCCAACCAGTCCACCGCCCCGCCCGTGCCCTCACCCGGGCTGGCAACGAGTTGAGGCACCACCGCCGGTACCGCGCACCCGCATGCCGGGTCGAGGCCGGCTGACCAATATCCGCCGGACCGCCGCCGCACGGCGGCGGCCGGACAAGGAAGGCCCCGGGCGCAGGCACGCCCGGGGCCTATCACACGGGTCCCCTACGTGGAAGGAGACGACCCGATGACATCCACCCTACCCGCGGTCGACGTCAACGAACGGTTCGCCGCCGAACGCGCCGACCAGCTCCAGGCCGCGGCCGACCGGCGGGCCGACATCGAGCGGCGGATCGCCGAGGGCAAGCTCACCCCGCTCGGCGACGGCCGCTACCGGGTCACCGACCCGGACAGCTGGGACAACGGCGAGGTCTGGACGCTGCAGGACGGGCAGGTGCTGCCCCAGCACGGCCTGGACACCAGCACCGGCCAGGTGGCGGTGTATTCGGCCGTGCCGATGTGGCACGAACTGGGCACCGTCATCCCCGGCGGTACCAGCGACATCGACACCGTCCTCAAGGCCGGCGGCATCGACTACGACGTCGTGCGCCGCCCGGTCCTGTATCAGTCCACTCTCGACGCGCCTGCACGCGTTCTGGCCGACCAGTTCGTGACGGTCCGCACCGACACCGGCGCCGGTCTCGGTGTGGTGGGCGCCCGCTACGAGGTGCTGCAGAACCGACAGATGTTCGAGTTCCTGCAGGACCTGGTCGACCGCTACGACGTGGTGTGGGAGTCCGCCGGGGCGTTGCGGGACGGCCGCCGGGTCTTCGTGTCAATGCGGCTGCCCAACACCGTGACCGTCGACGCGGCCGGGATCAACGACCAGATCATCCCGTTCATCGCCGGTATCAACAGCCACGACGGCTCCAGCCAGGCCCACGTGGTCGCCACCCCGTGGCGGCCGGTGTGCGGCAACACCGAACGGTTCGCCCTGCGGGACGCCCACACCCGATGGGGGGTGCGGCACACCCGCAACGCCCGCGACCGCATCGCGGAGGCCCGCCGCACGCTGGGCCTGTCGGTCAAATACTTCGAGAACTGGGCGGCCGAGGAGCAGGCCCTGGCACAAACCGAGCTGGCGATCGACCAGTTCCGCCAGGTCGTCGACGACCTGTGGCCAGCACCCGAAGACGGCGCGGCGAAGCGGACGGTCACCCACCACACCAACCGGCTCAACACCCTGACCGAGCTGTACCAGACCAACACCGCACGGCTGGGCCGCACCGCCTACGCCGGCGAGCGGGCTATCACCGAGTACGCCGATTGGCGCTCGGCGATCCGCCCGACCGGCAACCTGCGCGGCAAGAACCTGGCGGCGCGGGCCACGGCCGTCATGGAAGGCGCCCAGGACGAGCTGAAGAACAAGGCGCACAAGAAGCTGCTGACCCTGGTCCGCCGGTAACCCCGAAACTGCTGCACTGCGCAGCACACGCCTTGCCGCGGGCGCCGACCGGCGCCCGCGGCACGTCCACCCCCCCCCCCAGCCCAGCCCGCGCCGGCACCGGG
>JBBEWH010000002.1:0-85455 GCA_037414955.1 Actinomycetes bacterium KLBMP 9797 | reverse complement strand
CAGCCGCGCCCCCGCCGGGGCCCCCCCCCCCCCCCCGCCGCCGGCCCCCCCCCCCCCCCCCGGGGGGGGGGGCCCCCCCGGCCCCCCGCGGCAAGTCCACCGCCCGCCCCAGCCATGCCGGCGCCGGCACGGGCACGGCTTCGCCCGCCGTCCCGAAGGTCATCGACCGCCACGCCGGCACCGTCACCACTGTGGACATTGGTCCGGGCGACGACTGATGGGCCGCCGCCGGGACCGTGCAAGGAAGCGACTTCGCTATGACTGCAACAGCGTCCGTCCGGCTCACGCACGGGCCAATGGACGGTCGTGACCTGGTGGCCGACTCGCTGCAATCCTTCTACGCCGACATCAAGGCCGCCATTGCTCTGACGGACTTCGCGGAGGACGAGATCGCGCAGGCGATGGCGCGGCACCCGGTACACGCGGACCGAATCTGGCACAGCTTCGATCTGCTCAAGCCCACCCTCGAACGGCTCGACCATGAGGTTGTCTATCGCGCGCACTGCGCGGAACTGCTCGACCGGGTGGCGCACAACCATGACACCCGACCGGCGACATCCGCGGAGTGCTGCGTCGCGCTCATCCGGGTGAGCCTGACCGCTCCGCTGAAGACCGCCGCGTTCGGTCTCTACCTGCGGCTATGGGCCGACGCCAACTTTTCCGACCTCGGGCTCGGCGAAACACGCCAGCACTACGAAGCTCTCGTCGGCTCCCAGATCGACGGCCACGAGCTGTGGCTGCGCCACAGGATGCGCCAGGACTGGCGCACGCTGCCGACCGACATCCAACACGTGCGGCTGTGTCCACACACGCGGCGAGCGCAGGCGTGAACGTCGAGTTCGCGGCTGCCCGCCCAGGCGATCGCGGTCGACCGCCGCGAACGTCCACATCGGCAGCGTGCCGACCCACCTGCGCACTGCGCGCAGACCTGCCCGTCCAGCCGGACAGGGTCCGCGCCATCAGGCGCACACAGCCGTACCACGCTCTCGCGGCCCGTCGAATGAACCAGCAGCCCTCGCCCCGCGCGCAACCTAACGGAATGGAGTAAGAACGCCATGAGCATGCCCACCGCCCGGCCGTGGGCCGATACCAGTTGCCTGCTGTGCGGCGCGCCACCACAGATCGGCCACCACGCCGGCTGCGCCGGCGGCGACCCGAACGCGGTCGCCTTCCTCGTCGAGGAACTACCGCCGGCCACCACCCGCTCCTGGACCATGGCCGGCGTCCGCTACACCGCCACCCCCGCACGCCGAGCGGCGATCACCGCCCAAATGCCCACCATGACCCGGTACCAGGCCGGCCGCAAAGTCAGCCTGCCATTCTCCTTCGGCCTGCTGATCAAGGAAATCGTCCCGAAGATGGGCATCGGTCAATGGTTGGCCAGTTTCGGCTACCACCCGGCCGCCGTCATCGAGGTGCCCGACTGCGGCTGCACTGACCACTTGCGGTGCCGGTGCGACGTCGACGGCCACCCCCACGCCCAGGCGCATCCCGATCGGTGGGCCAGCTGCGGGTTGTTCGTTCTGCGGCTGCGCCGCCCCCGGGGCTGGCTCGACCTGTGGCTGCTGGACATCGGCACCGGCGCGGTGGTCATCGCCGAGGACGACATCCGCAACGACCCGATCCCCACCGACGCGAGCGTCGAGTGCCAGATGGGCTGGTGCGACCTGTGCACCGGCACCAGAGGCATCCCCGACCCGCCGGACGTCGGCACCTGCGCGCACCACTGCCACAGCGCGGCCGTGCCCGCGACCGAGCCGCTCACCGACACGACCGAGCACACCGACACGATCCAGAAGGGACAGCCGTGAGCTTCCGCAAGTTTCCGGTCGCGGACGCGGTGGTGCGGGTGTTCGACCGGAATCCCGACAGCGACGACGCCAGTGACATGTACGTGCTGGAAGTCTTCGGCATCTCCGTGCTGGTAAGGCTACGCGCCACCGGGACGCATCCCGCCGACCAACCGCAGATGTTCGTGCACATCGACAACGAGACCCGCGATCGAACCGAACTGGCCGTCGAGGTGTGCAACGGTGGCGACGCCCTCTACACCATCTAGTCCGGCCGTCAGCTCGTCCGACCACTATGGACGTTCGACGAGCTACGTTTCCGCCGGCTCAGCACCGGATCGCGTCGAGTTGGCCGCTATGTTCCGCCTGCCGGCGACGGCGGGCCGCGAGCGCTCGCCTGATTTCCCACATGCGCCGTACCAACGGCGCCAACACCCTGCGGACGACAGCGGACGCCTGGGGTGGCGGCGTGCGGGGTTGCGGGCGACACCCTCGTCCAACCTGCGAGCGAGTCAGCAGGGAGCCCCGACGGCTGGCACCGCTGTCATCACCACACCGAGCGCGACGCCGATGGGTGCGGGGCGCCCACTTTCATCGCTGTCATGCTCCACCACCCGATCGAGCACACGGCCCGTCACCCAATCCACATTGGAGGACAAACTGATGCAAGACATCCCCGAGCCGCGCGCACGCACGCGCCCACGGGCGCTGGTGCACTCGGCGGTGCTCTACGGAGCCATTGGATACCACATCGAGATTGAGGCGTACACGTCCCCCGGGCGGACCGCGATCGTCCTGAACGGACTACCCGACGGCACCATCCACGAGGTCCGTGACCGGATCCGCGCCGCGATCATCAATTCCGGCCTCACCTGGCCAGACCGGCGAGCCACCGTGAACATCCTTCCGGCCAGCGTCCCCAAACCCGGCAGCAGCCTGGACCTCGCGATCGCCGTCGCCCTGCTGGTCGCCAGCGAACAACTGTCCCCAGACGCCATCGCGAACACGGGCATCATCGGCGAAGTCGGCCTCGACGGAGCGCTACGCCCGGTCCGCGGCATGCTGGCCCTGGCGGTAGCGGCCAGCCGCGCCGGCATCCGCCGACTGCTCGTCCCCGCAGCCAACCTCCCCGAAGCAGCCCTCACCCCCGGGATCACCGTCCACGCCGCACGCACCCTCGCCGAGCTCGTGGACGGGTTGCGCGGCGACACGGCCCTGCACACGCCGCCCACTCAGGCACCCGCCGTGGAGCCCGTCTCAGCCCCGCGCCCGGGCCGAGACCTGGCCGACATCGCCGGGCAGCCTCTCGGCCGTCGGGCGCTTGAACTGGCCGCCGCAGGCGGGCACCACCTGGCGCTGCTCGGCCCGCCCGGATCCGGCGGCACGATGCTGGCCGAACGGCTGCCCTCGATCCTGCCCGACCTCGACGACGATGCCGCCCTGGAGGTGAGCGCACTATATTCCGCCGTCGGCATGCTGCCGCCGGGCGGACAGCTGTTGCGCCGCCCGCCGTGGCAGGCCCCGCACCACACCGTCACCCTTGCCGCCCTGCTCGGCAGCGGATCCGGCCCGGTACGGCCCGGCGCGCTGCCCCTGGCCCACCGGGGGACGCTCCTGCTGAACGCGGCCGACCGGTTCCCGGCCTCCACCATCCGCGCGGTGGCAGACGCACTGCACCACGGGACGATCAGCGTGACCCGAGCCGGCCGGCGGGTCGAGTTCCCCACCAGAGCGCAACTGATCCTCACCGCGGCGCAGTGCCCCTGCTCTGACCCCACCAACTGTGACTGCCCGCCGACGGTACGCAGCCGGTACCGCAGGCGGCTGGCCCGGCTCCTGGACCTGGTCGACATCGAGGTCACCCGGCCCCACCCGTCCCCAACACCGCCCGGCGATCCGGCCATGCCTGTTGAACCCTCTCGTGCGGTCGCGCAGCGGGTCACGCAGGCCCGAACCAGGGCCGCCGCCCGCTGGTCGGCACACGGCTGGCGCACCAACGCCCAGGCCAGCCGCGACGCGCTACGACACGCGCTCGGCCGCGTGCCGACCGACTGGTTCGCGCCACTGCAGCACCGGATCGATAGCGGGTCGCTGTCGCCGCGCGACACGATCCGGGTGCTGCGGCTGGCGTTCACCGTTGCCGACCTGTCCGGCCACCCCAACCCGACCGCCGAGGACCTGACCGAGGCGATCTGGCTACGCACCGGGCAGGAGGTGACCCGGTGACCGACCACGACCTGGTGCGCCACGCTCGGGCGAGCCTGGCGGTGCTGTTCGAACCAGGCAACCGGCAGCTGCACGACCTGGTCGCCGTCCACGGGCCGGTTGCCACCTGGCACGGGCTCGCCGACGGCAGCCTGCCGCTGCCCGGTGTGCGCGGCGACCTGCGGCGCGTGCCCGTCAAGCGGCTGTGGGAGGTGGCCGCCCGCGCGGCCGACACCGCCGACTGCGGCGGCGGCCGGGTCGTGACGCCGGAAGACGACGACTGGCCCCGCGGGTTGCCCGACCTCGCCGCGGTACCCGCCCGGTCTGGTGGAGACGGCGCGCCGGTGGGGGCGCTGTGCCTGTGGGTGCGCGGCGACGCGGCGGTCGCCGACACCCTCGCGCTGTCGGTCACCGTGGTTGGCGCCCGCGCCTGCACCGCGTACGGCGGGCACGTGGCGCAGCACCTCGGGTACGGGCTGGCCGAACAGGGCTGGACCGTGGTCTCCGGCGGCGGTTTCGGGGTCGACGCCGCCGCGCACAAAGCCGCGATGGTCGGCGGCGTGACCGTGGCCGTGCTGCCGTGCGGCCTGGACCGCCCCTACCCGATCCAGCACGCGGCCATGCTGACCACGATCGCCGACACCGGCCTGCTGGTCAGCCTCTGGCCGCCGGGCACACCACCGCTGCGGCCCCGGTTCACCGCCAACGGGTGGCTGTTGGCCGCGCTGACCGGCGGCACCGTCGTGGTCGAGGCCGCCCACTGCACCGGTCCACTCATCGTCCTGCAGGAGGCGATCGCGTTGGGCCGCGCCGGCATGGTGGTCCCCGGCCCGGTCACCTCCGCCCAGTCCGCCGGATGCCACACCGCTCTGCGCGAGGACTCTCGGGTCCTGCTGGTCACCGGCGTCGAAGACGTCCTGGCCGAACTCGACGCCCACGCCGCCCCCAACTGACAGCTAAACCGCGCTCGGTCACCCGGCGCCGCGACGGCCCCGGGGTGCCGGGCGCAACCCCGGACACCACGTCGGCGGCGCGCGACCGCGCGCGCCGCTGGCTGCCCATCGAGAAGTGGAGACGACGATGAAGGCTGACGTGGCCTTCCCGGCGCTGCTTGCCGCGGCGCGGGCCCTCAAGCCCTACACCACCCCGATCAGCTGGTACACCCCGCACCAGCGAGGGCTGCGCCTGCACACCAGCGGTGACACCCTCACCCTGACCGCCTTCAACGGCGTGGAGACCGCCCAGATCGACCTGCCCGGCGGCACCACCGACGGCGGCTGCGCCATCGCCGCGGACACCTTGATCACCGCCTTGACAGCGATCAAACCCACACCGAAGGCGGCCAAGACCGCAACGATCACCCTGGCCAGCGAACAGGACCGGCTGTATCTGGCCGTGTCCGGCGGGTCGGCGATCGTCCTGGACACCGACGCCGACGGCGACGACGCGCCGAAGGGTCCGGCCATCGTGCAGCCCACCGACGCGGCCTGGCCGGTCACCGCCGGCGCGGTCGCCGACTGGTGCGACCTGGTCGGCAAGGTCGGCTGGGCCGCCAGCCGCGACCGGGCCTACCCGGACCTGAAGGTGGTGCGGCTGCTGCGCGACGGCGCGGGCACCACGCTGATCGTCGAGGCCGGTGACCGGTACCGGATCCACCGCGGCTGCTGGGCCCAGCCCGAGGGGGAACCGGTCGACGCCCGGATCCCGATCGCCGCGGTCGAGCGGGCGGTCAAGCTGTTCACCGCCTGCGAACCGGCCGGCCGGATCTGCGTCGACGTCGACGACGAACACATCTGGTGGCGCACCGACCGGGTGCGGCTGCAGGCACGCACCGGCGCCGAGCCGTACCTCAACCTGGAGCAGATCCGCGAAGAGGTGTGCGAAACCGTCAACGTCCGGTTCACCGCCGGTCGGGCCGAGCTGCTCGCCGCCCTGGACACCGCCGCCGCCCTCGCGGCGACCACCCGCCGCGGCAAGGTCAGCATCGAGTCCACCGGCGCCGGTGCCGCCGCGGTCGACGTGACCGTGTACGCCGACTCCGGCGGGCTGCTGCACCGCCACCCCGTGCCGGTCACCGAGGCGGTCGGACCCGCCCAGGCCCTCACGTTCAATCCCCGGTTCGTCCGCCAGGTCGTCGCGTTCCTCGACTGCGACACAGTCCACGTTTCGGCGACTGCTGGCCGGCTCGGTGTCTACCTGGAATCCGGCACCCGCCACGCGATCCTCATGCAGGTCGACGCCTAACCGGACCGCGAATCCCCGTGCCCGCGGCTTTGCGCCGCGCGGGCTCACCACCAGTGCTTGCCGGCCAGCTCGTCAAACGGAACCGGCCCACAGCGTGGACCCCGCTCGGGCACGCACACCACCTCGGGGCACCGGCCGCAGGTCGCCGAAAAATGACCACCGCCGCACAAGCAGTCCTCTATCCGGCAGCGGGCCGGCAGCAGCTCGTGCCCGTTGCCGCAGGTCCGCGGCCGGCCCCACCACTCCCGGTGACCGCCGTACGTGTACGTCACGATCAGCGGGTTCGCGCAGGCGGCGAGCACCAGTTCCCGCAGCCGCGCCACGCTCGCCACGTCCACCACCTGAACGGACTCGCCGGTCGGGGAGTCCCGGGCGGACTCCCACCGCACCGTGATCCGCCACCAACGCCGCCAACCTGCCACAACCCCAAACGGTAGTCGAACATGCGTTCGACCTACTCTCGGGATCTTGGGCGGCGCCATCTGGCGGCCCACCCCGCTCGGCCCGCCGGGCGGAGTAACCGCCTCGGGCCGGCGTCCTCCGGCCGCTCGATCTCGCGCAACCGCTGGGCCGACACCACGCGGGCCGACGCGCGTGCCCCGGTGCCGGCGCTACCCATCGTCATCAGCCTCAGCTGCTGGCTCGGGTCGGTGTCTGCGTGAGCCCGATCTGCGGTGTCCACAAGGGAGGGACATCGATGCATGTTCGCTGTGTCAACCCGATGCACGACCACATCACGACTGCCGACCCGGCAACGGGCGCCGAGCTGGCGGTCCCGGCGCCGATGGTGTGCGCCGACTGCCACCAGCCCGCGCACTACGACTACGGCAGTGAGCGGTACCGGCATGACGACCCCGAAGCGCCGCCTTGCTTTCTGATCAGCGACAGCGACGGGGGTGACGATGGCTCGACCCCGTGCATCCCGTAGTACCGCCCCGATCACCGTTCCCGGGATCTGACGCCCGCGTGGCCGTTCCCCGGGGCGCCCGGGGCGCCCGGGGCGCCCGGGGCGGGCCGCGCCACTGTCACGGTCCCGCGGTCACCACCGCGGAGCAGCCTATGAACGCACACACGGTCAACCGCCCAGCCACTGAGGCGCGGCTGCGCCGGCCCAACCCCGGGCGGCAGGCGGCCATCCGGGCCGGCTTCCCACCGTCCGCAGCGGGGGAGGTGTCCAACCGATGACCGAACCTGCTCGCACCCCCACGCCGTCGGCGGAGCACGGACACCTCGCCGAGATCAACCCGGCCTCCGACATCGGCCAGCGCTGGTGGCGCGGTTGGCACTCCTGGACGCACCGTTCCCAAGGCGGCTTCGACCTGCGCAACTACGAGGTCCACTCGATCAGCGATCCGACCTCGAAGTCCTATGTGGAGGATTGTGCACGTCTGGTGAATGACCGGTCATCACTGCCTCCGAGACGCGCAGTCGGCCGGCAGTCGCGTAGTTGACCAGGGTCGTGCCTGCTCTATCGTCCGAGCTGTTCTCGCAAACGACGTAGGTTCCGCTCCGCGCTTGCGAGGTCGTTGATGGCGTGGGGAAGGCGCTTGACAAGCCGCCGGTAGAGGGCGACTGCCTCCCTCGTCGTGGAAAGGGCCTCTTCGTGTCGCCCAACTTCTGCCAGGCGAATGCCCAAGTTGGTGAGGGACCGGGCCAAGGCTGGCTCATATTCGATTGGACTAGTCGCCGATAGCTGTCGGTCGATTATTAGGGCCTGCTCGGTTAGGTCTAGCGCCTCCTCGTAGCGTCGAAGTGCGGCTAGGCGGACCGCGAGGCTACTCAGAGACGTCGCAAGGTGCGGCAGGAATGCGGTCGGATTGGCCTCAGCCAGCCGCCGGTCGATCGTGACAGCCTCCTCTGAAGGGCCGATCGCTTCTTGGAGGCGTCCAACCGCTGCTAGCCGGATGCCAAGACCACTTAGCGAGCGAGCCAGCATTGGTTCAATTGCCGCGGGGTTGGCGGCAGCCATTCGCCGATAGACTGCCACGGCCTCTCTTGCCGCATCTAGCGCCTCTTCTTGGCGGTTAGCGACTGGCAGCAGGTAGGCGAGGTTTACCAGGGATGTGGCGAGGTTCGATTGGTGCGCCGCCGGGTTCTTTTCCACCAGCTCTCGGATGATCGCGATGGCCTCCTCAGCCAGCGCCAGTGCCTCGTGGGAGCGCGCTAGTTGCACGAGACGGATGCTGAGGCTGCCCAATGATTCGGCTAGCTCAGATCGATATGTATCAGGATCTACTGCCGCCAAGCGCCGATAGATCGCTACGGCCTCTTGACTAGGAGCGAGACCATCTTCTGGACGTATGTCCGCTCGCCGGCTCCCTAGCGCAGACAGTGCCGAGGCAAGCTCAGGTTCGTGCGTAGTTGGCTTGGTGGCGGCCAACCGGCGCAGCACGCCAACAGCCTCCTCCGCGGGGTCGAGCGCCTCCAGCGGACGCCCTACCGTCGTCAGTCGGGTGGCGTACGCGGTCAGGGACCGAGCAAGTTCAGGCTCGTAGGACTCCGGGGCGGCGGACGCAAGCTGGCGATAGATCGTCGCCGCCTCCTGCGCTGACGCTAAAGCATCCACATGGCGCCCAGCTACTGCCAGTCGCGTTGCGTAGCCACTCAACGATCGAGCAAGCTCAGGCTGGTAGGACTCAGCGTCGGCCGACGCAAGCCGGCGATAGATCGTGACTGCCTCCTGTGCTGACGCCAGAGCGTCCTCTTCGCGACCTACAGCTGCCAGACGGACGCCAATTTCGCGCAGGTGGTAGGCGCGCTCCGCATCCGTAGCGACGATGACGAGCCACGCTTGGGTAACGGCCACGGCGGTGTGGAGCAGCGTCTGGGTTGGTTGCGGTGGAAGAGCCCGTTCGAGTGCCGCGATGCGGTCAGCGTCGAGGTCGACGCTTTCGATCGCCCCAGAGATGGCGTGGTCGATTGGCCCAACGCCGTCACGGGCAACACGGATCGCGAGTGTAAGCAGGTCTGGGTTGGCCCGCAGTAGGTCCTGGACCACGTCATGCGCGGCCGCGGTGTGATTGGCAGCGCCAGCTAGCACGCTGAGGACCCGTGCAGCGCGCGGATTCGCTTCGGTCTTGGTCATGGGTTACCCCCTGCTGGAAGGGTCGCGGCAGCGATCGCTGCGAGCAGGGTCGGATGGGCTGCTAGATGGCTGGCAATGTAGTGCTCCGCGAGCCGTCCCGGCAGGAGCGGGCTGAGCCACCCGTCAGCCTTGTTCGGATACAGCCTGCGTAACCATAGGGCGAGTTGTCGAAGTAGCTCGTTTCCCGCAGAGGTAAGGCCAGGGAGATGGCGCAGAAGTTGAACGGCGTCGTCCAGTCCGTCGGCGCCGACGAGCGCCGCAGCTACGACGGCGTGCTGCAGCACCTCCAGGCCCAGGGGAGGAAGTCCGGCGTCGGCGGCGGCCAGTTGCCACCACTCTTCCTCAATCGCGAACAGCCGTCGGAGCGCGGTATCAAGGTCGACGGGTCCGGACAGACGATCGTGGACAGCGACAGCCGCTGCGGCATGGATGAGCAGAAGTTGCGCGGGCGGGCTCGACACGACCAGCGAGGCCGTTGGCTGGGGAACGTTCCACGCTTGGGCGAAGCGGCGGGCGGCCTGAGTGAAACGCTGCTGCTGGCTATGTGGACCATCGTCGAGCGCTCGAAGCGCTTGCCCCTGTGTGGGAACTGCCTTCTCAACGTCTCGGTCGAGGCGTTCCCGTACGCGATCCCACCATTCACCGGCTCGCCGAGCAGCCAAGAGTAGCCGGACGTTCTCACTGTTGCGAACAACGGCGGTAATGGTGTCAACGAGGTCAGGCGATGTATCGGCGTCATCGACAACGAGTAAGACCGGATGGCTCCACCGCGCACCGGCGTCAACGGCGGCCGGCCCCAGACCGGGACGAGCCCACCCGCACGTACAGTCATCGCCGAGCCGAGAGGTAGCTTCGATCAGCATTCGAGTCTTGCCGCAACCCGCTTCGCCAACGATTAGCCATACCCGCTGCGGCGTGGGTTCGGTGCACCAACGCAGGAGCGAACGCACATCCTGTTCTCGAAGCTGGCTGAAGGGAACAATCTGCTGGTCGGCGTTCAAGGCGATGAGCAGACTGCTGCCGGTCGCAGCCGCGTCGGTGCCCGGACCGCGATCGGTCGTCTTACCCCAGTCGTGGAATAGCGCTCGGTGAACTGCCCAGCGATCGAGATACAACGCTCCAACCATGCCCGCACCGCTCGATATCACGCCAAGCCCTAGGGCGACCGGCCACGGGACGAAGTTTGCAAGAGCGGCCGTGCCGCCACTGGACAGCACCAGCGTGAGTGCCGCGATCGCCGAGAGCCGACGGAGGCGGGACCGATCAGGCATGGACTAATTCGATCCAACTCAGTTCGACGACAGGACTGCCACCCTGTTGATCTTAAACCTAGGTTCGCATGGTTCACGGGTATTGAGGCTGTGGCCACGCAGGGCGCAGCGCGCAACTAGGAACTAGTTCTGCAGGGTCGCGACGCACCGGAACATTCTGGCATTAGACAGCAACTCTTGCCTGCCCGTCTCGCTTGCTGGGTCTCTGAGTCGACGTTGGGATGCTGAGCGAAGCGCGCGGCGCGCCTGCCAGCGACGGGCGATCAACGCCATATCCTACGTTAGATGTACAAATCGGGGTGGTTGGTGCGGCATGTGCCCGCTGAGCTGCCAAGACCGCGCGGCGCGCTGCCGTTCCAGGTCGAGTTCGGCGACGGCTGGGCGCAATAGCTGGAGCGGGCCGGCATCCCAGCGGGTATGCCGTTGCTGATCTCTCCGACGTCGAGTACGACGTGGCGCTCAACGCGTTCTTCAGCTGCCCGTCCATGGTGAGTGCGGCTCGCAACACCCTGACCGGATACGCGCACGATCTGAAGAAGTTCCTCACGTTCTTGTGGTCGGCGCGTGACGGCAGGTCGTGGAGGGACGCGACCGAGGCTGACCATGCAGCGTACTTGTACCGGCGGCGGGTTCGACCCGGCCGGGCCGCGGATCACCGCGCGGGCGTGGGATCGGGAGGTTGCTGCGGTCAACCGGTTCTACGGCTGGCAGGTGCGTGTGGGCCATGTCGCGGTCAACCCGGTCCCGCAACGGCAGCGCCGTGCGGCGCCGGTCGAGGCCGGAGGCGGGTCCCGCGCTGGTGGGGACACACCGGCGACCTACGCCACCACCGGAGGCTGGCTCGCGGAACACCCGCCCAGCGGCACAGCGGATGGCTGGGCCACAAGGTCTGGTGTGGGGCGGGATGACGCAGGCAGAGCACCACCGCCAGAATGAGTTGGTCAGTGTCTAGACGGACGGCCCCGTCCGTGTCGCTCCCACAAGGTCAAGACCGGGAACCGGTCGTCATCGACAAACGCGTTATCGGGCTGGCCTCGATGGTTGCGGGGTCAGGGTGGGACGGTCGACGGTCAGGTAGCGCTGGAGGTCCGCGTGCCGGAACTGGTAGAACGGCCCGGATCGGCGCAGTACACCGCGGCGGTGGGCGTCTTCCAGGAAGGCCAGTAACCGCAGCGGGAACCCGCGGCGTAAGGACAGGGAAAGCCGGACGATGCCGAACGTCAGCCATCCCGACCCGAGACGCATGCCGGCAGACACAAGCAGGCCAACGAGAAGCATCGATTGGAGTCCATCGAGCAGCCCACGTGCCGGGTTGTACTGCACACCTGCGCGGATCCCCGCCGCGCCGCCGACGAGGGTGATGATGCCCAGTAGCGCGGTGCGGTCGTTGGCGAGCATCGCCCGTGGTTGCGTGGTGTCGGAATCGTCCGGCAGGCGGAGACTGAACGCCAGGCTGGCGAGGAGGGTCACTGTGGTCCCGAGCGTTGCAACCGCCAGTACCGCGAACCGCCAGTCGTGTCCCGGCTCGATGATGGGGATGAACGCGCATCCGGTGGCAACTCCGAGGGCTGTTGCGGCAAGGAACCTCTTCGGCCCTATCTCGCGCAGTCTCAGCTGCCTTGGGCGTCGCCCGTCCGTCACCGCTAGGCATAGCGGGATGGCTACGAAGCCGACGATGACGCCGCGCGGGCCGTACTGGAGGAAGAACACGTAGTTCACGATTGCCCCGATGGTCAGGATGAAGACTGTGCGTGATCGGGGAACGAGGGGAAGCAGTCGCCACCAGGCGAGGTCTGTCGAACGCTCGGATGTCTTCAGGTGGTGGGCGAGCATGCCCAGCCATGTGCGGACCCGTAGTGGGTCGTATCGGCTTCGATACAGTGCTGGTAGGTAGCTGTCGAAGAGATGATTGATGATCTCTTTGTCGCGTTTGAAGCGTGTCAACTGCACCGGGTCCATGTCGGGTGAGCTGTATGCAACGCGCGCCAGGTAGACCATCAGGGGACTGGACAACACCCGCGCGAGTGGGCTGTTGGCGTTCTTCATCCGGCGCTCGACAGGTTCCCAGCGTTGTCGGACTTCCCCAATGTCGTCGGCGGTCAGTGCCGCGATCGCTTGCGCGGTGGTCAGGGGGCGCAGCCGCACGACCGCCGCTTGGCCGAACGCTTTGCCCTGAGCGCGCACGGCTTTCAGGTATGCCTCGGTGCGGATGGTGAGGATGAACGGCCTTCCGCTGGCTGCCGCCTCGACCAGGCGGCCGCGTGCCGTGTCGTGAAGATCCTGTGACAGTTCATCGAACCCGTCCAGGATCGGTAGCACGCGGTCCTGCTCAACGAGGTCACGCGGCGCCTGTTTGCCGTATTCCGGGCGGGTGAGTTCTGGATGCTCCTCGGCCAACTGTGAGATCAACCAGTCCGACAAGGGCTGTTCTCGCGGGCGCCACGACGATACGGACAGGAACACAGGCACCCTGCGCCGCATGCCCTCGTCCTGGCTTTTCAATAGGGTCAGCGCCAGTTGCAGGGCCATCGAGCTCTTGCCGCTGGCCGGGTCACCGGTGATCACGAGCTGCTCCGGGCTGAGGCGAGCCAATGCTGCCACGAGAGCGTCAAGATTGCCGCCGGTTCCCTCGATCCGCTGGGACGCCTGGGAGATCACTCCTCCGCCGACAGGTTCCCACATGATCTTCAGGGGTCCGAGGAGCTGTAGCTGCCGGTCGCCTGCCGCGCGCTCGTATCCAATTCGAAGGCGCTGGGCAAGCCGCGCGGCGGCCGAGTCCAGCACTGTGCTTGGGTCGCCCTGGCGGAACGGCCGAAGCGCGAGAACCACAGAGAGGGCGGTGAGTACCAGCCCGATTACACCAGTGACGGCATTGATGACGCTTGACCGCTGGTCGGCCCGGCTCAGATCGCCCTCGGGAAGCGTCAGCAACCAGCGCGCGAACCACAGCAAACCGGCAGCGCCCAAGATTAAGGTGATGCCGATCAGCCAGCCGCGGAACCGCCGGGGCCCTCGCCACACTGCAACGCCCTTCTGTCAGCCACTGCCTTGTGCCCGCGCCGCCGGACCAAGCCTGGGACGATTCACTCGTACTTCGTCGCGGACATGGGCGAACGGCGCGGCGAGTCTATCGGCTCAAGCGATGATCCTGCGCTTACATGGGCCGATGGATCCCCAGACGCGGGACGGATCTCCCATCGGAGCGGCCCCGTGAACCAGGGTGCGCGGTTGTGGATCGCATCAACGTGCCACCGGACCTTCTTGGTGACAACTACCGCTGAGAAGTGGCAAGTAAGGCTGTCCGTCACACTTCGCCGATCCTGTCCCGAGAATCGTCTCGGGCAGAACCTTGTTCGCCGGCCACGTCGGGACCATCTATCAGGCCAGCAACGCGGTGCTGCCCGGCCGGTCGGCGCACCGCAACTAATGCAGAAGGTACGCGGCCAGGAGGTGGGGCGCGAGTACGTCGAACGGCGGCTGCTCGCCTTGGGGGCCAGGCCCTTGCGTGCCGGTATGAACCCGGCTCGGTGGCTGCTGGACGCCCTCGATGACGTGCACGCCGTCGGGCTACGCCACTGCGGTTGCCTGTGCTACGCGATGCTGACCTCGTCCGCCGCGCGTCGACGGGTGCGGATCCGGCTGCCCGGTCGCGACCATGGCCACCCGGCCGTTGCGGTGGGCACCATCAACCAGCTCGCTGACCGCGGAATCGTCGGCATGCCGTACCCCAAGCAGGTCGACGCTAGCCCGTAGCACGAGCGCCGGCGCCGTCACCGTGCCACTCGGCCACCGCGGGCGTCCCTGCATGCCATCCACCGCAACACACGACCGTCCCCGCGGCCCACCAGTACGCGCACCGGGCACGGCCACTCGGCTGTGCCCCGGATTCCCAACGGTTCACTGGAAGGAGAATCAGCATGTCCTCAGTGGATTCGACCCCGATGGTGCCCGGCGGCCAGCGACGCACACCCGAGCTGGTGAAGGTCACGGTCTACCACAACGACGAGGCCCGGTTCATGCCCTACGAGGACGGGCAGCTGCTCGTCGCCGTGACCTGCCACTGGCTCGAAGCTCCAGCCGGCAACGATCCGGCGGCGATCGCCGAGTGGGCCTACCACGCCTTCAACGCCGACCTCGACTTTCTGGAGCCCGGCCGCGCCGCTGGCGGCGGTGAAACCACCTTCCTGGCTGCCTGCGTCTACCGGCTCCTGGGGTACCGATCGCTGTCGGTCGGCGACGTCGTCTTGATCGAGACCGGGCAGCACAGCCGGTGGCTGGCCTGCGACTCCTTCGGATGGCGACCAATCCCCGAGCCATCCAACGTGTCCGGCGAACCGCTCACCGCGGCCAAGATCTACCAACACCTCACCAACCAGCGAACGACCCGGTGAGCACCGGCGCCAAAGGCCCCAGTTCCGGCCCACCACCGGACCAGCCTCACGGCTGGCCGCTGGCGGCGATGCCTCCCCAATGCGCGATGAGCGCAAGCCGCATCGCGTGCCCGAACAGAAACCCAGACCACCGCGCGTCCCAACCCAAGGAGCGATCATGACCGAGGCGTCCACGACCACGACACCCGAGCCGGTCAGCCGCCACCGGATTACGTACATGCACGGCGACGCCGAGCCGGTCCGCCGCACCGCGACCACGCACGACGCCCAGGTGAGCGTGTATGTCGCCCCCAAGCCCGGCCACCGCGCCGACCTGGGGACCACCTGCCGCGGGCTGCGACTGGTTGTCGACCCGGACGGCACGTGGTCGCTCGGCGTGCGGATGCCCGGTGTGGGCCACGTCGAGCCGATCACCGTCGCGGCCGGGCACATCGATGACGACCCGCACCTGATCGAGGGCGTTGACCCGGTGGGTGTGCTGTCCATGTACGACCGGCGACACGCGCAGGACCCGCAGACGGTGCGCGCGCTCGTGTCGGCCCTGGCATGGGACCTGGCGCGCACCCGACGGGCGCTGCGCGAGGCACAGCAAGCGGCAGCCGGCAAAGCGAGCGGTACCACGCCAGCGGACCAGGACGCCGTCCGCGCGCTCGACGACTCGACGCTCTACGAGCTCAACCGCTGGGTGACCAGCGAGATCGACCAGCGGGCCACACAGCACATCGGCCGCGCGATCCGCGGCGTGTGGGAAGACGATGAAGACGCTTCCTGGGCCGCCCACGCGGTCAAGGTGCGGTTCACCTCCGACTCCTGGGACGACGGCTGGTTCTACAGCCAGACCAGCGCGCGGGTGATCCTCGATGACGGCTCGCAGGAGGAGTACGACTTCGACCGCACCGAGGTCGAAGACACCTTGAACGAACTGTCCTACACCGCTCGTACCGTTCACGGGCTCGACGCGAACAGCGTGCTGACCGTGGACCTGCTGACCGGTGCGGTTGAGCACGACAAGGCGTACCCCGTGCTGTAGATCCGCGCTTGGCGGCGCCCGACCGGCGTCGAAGGCTCCACTACCCACACCGGTCCCGCCACGCACGGCTACCTGCAACACGCTGACGTGAACGTCGGCCTGGCAGACCAAGGCCCTGCGTGAACGGCGGACCGCCCCGTCGCCGAACCAAAGGTTCGTGTCCGCCATGAAGCGGTCCATCACCGTTGATCCACCCCATGCGCTGACAACGAAGGGAATCCACTATGGACCCTGAAGTAGATCGGCAGCGATCGGACTCGCAGCCGAGACCGGCAGCGTCCACCGGCGTGTCCGGCCAAGACCTCAGTCACCTTCATCCCGGCCGGGTGGACATCGGAAAGGCGGGCGTCTTCGCCGGGGACTGGGCCTGGCAGGACCGCGACGGCGAGGTGCGGATTCCGGTCGGGTTCATCGGCATCCTGCTCGACTGGTGGAACGGATTCGCCGTGTTCTCCTGCGACCGCGACGTCGCGGAAGCCATCGTCGCCGACCAGCGACGGCTGCGCGAGGAGCACCGCCGCTACCTGGAGGCCGAAGGAGTGACCGGATCTGACCTGGCCGCGCAACTGGACGAGGCGTTCGCGCCGATGACGTTCGAGGCAGACGCCATCGTCCTTGACGAGCGCGCCGCGTACGGCGAAGAAGACGGGATCTCCCGCATAGCGCCGGACGAGCACGGCCGCTACGTCGTCAACGGCTGGCGGTGGACCTGGCAGATCGTCGACCCTTCCGACTGCGACCAGATCGCCGGCACCATTCCTGCCGCCCCACTGGCGGACTGAGACGGCCGCACGCCGGACGTCCAGCCGGACAGCGGCGCGCCAGCTCACGCCGCTCAACAGATACAAAGCCGGCCGCCGAAACAGGAACTGTCCCGCTCGGGCACATCGGAGGGCGGCGAAGGTCCACCACCACGCGCCGCTGTCTCATGCAGCGCGCGCAGGCCGTACCCGGCCGACCCCGCGCCTCGCATTTGCCTGTGGACCACGACCGGCTGGCCGTGACCTGGTTTCCACAGGCCCCCAGTCGAAGGAGGTGCATCGTGAGCGCCAACCGCGCCGACGACTATCCCTGCATCCGTGCCTACGGACGGATGGTCGGCTCGTACACCGACTACATCGATGGGCAGGTCGAGTTGGCCCGGGCCGAGGGCGCCCCGACCAACGCGATCCACCGCGACCGCGACGGTGGGTGGAAGACCACCGACGATATCGTCTCGGCCGAGACCCGCCAGCGGCTCGGCCTGGACCCGCTGCCCCCGATCCCGGTCACCGTCGCGGCCATGATCGAGGAGATCGCTGACAAACTGCGCTCCAGCACCTGGCTCCGCGACCGGTACGGGCTGGCCACCACCGGTGTCGACGACGGCACGATGCGGCTGAGGTTCACCACCGGCCACACCGCGCTCATACGGGTCGACGTCATCAAGCCAGGCACGGCGGACTGAGCTACGCCGATCGGGCCCGGTGCGGCAGCCAGGCAGGCGCGCACCGGGGCCCGCGCGGCTCGGCTCCGCCGTCGAGAGAACAGACGTCGCATACCGCGTGTCGACGCCGGCGCGACCGGCCACATCTGCCACAACAACGCGACCGCCCCTGCCCGCGGCATTTGCCGAGCCCGTGGGCGGCAGCGTTCACCACGCCACCCTCCGGGGTGGCGTTTCGCCTTTCTACACCAGGAGTTCCACAGTGACCACACGCTTGTGGTGGCGCATCGAAGACGTTCAGCACCTCGCGGAGCACGGCGCCGCCGCACCCCAGCACCGCTTCACCGCTGCGCAGGCCGCCGCCTACGGCAGTGACGGCCCGGCCCTGATCTGGACCAGCACTCCCGAGGGGGACTATCTGACCTCCAACGGCCTGCCCGCCTGGTTCGACGAATTCGGGCACCAGTACCGCGTGGCGGCCGACACGTGGCGGCATCGGGCCACCGGCCGGGCCGACACCACCAGGCGGCACCGCGACGTCGTCGGCTGGCTGCCGCTGTCGGCTCGCTCCCGACGGCGTGGCCGGACCCTCATCGACTGCCTTCGACACGGCGCGAGCCGCCGCGCGCACTGGTTCGTCCTCGACACCGCACCCGGCACCGGCGTGCGTGTCCGGTTGCTCGGCCACCGGGGCGACATCGTGCCCCCGCACGCACGCTGGGTGCCGGCTACCGTCACCGCGGACGCTGTCGCCGGCGTGGAATACGCGGGGCTGGTCGCCGACGCCTACACCGCGCTCGGCGGCGCCATCGTCCGCTTCACCCGCGACACGGTCGAGCAGATCGCCGACGACCTGGCCAACCTGCAAGCCGGCGCGATGCCCGGCGAACACCCGATCGTCAGGATGCGCGGCGACGTCGCCGTCATCTTCGAGCACGACGACAGTAACCAAACCCGCCTCGTCGAAATCGACCGCGCCTATCCGGACCACAGTGGACGATTGGCGGTGGGTGCCTACCTGTGGCCCTGGCGCATCGTCGACGAAACGGTGCCGTGACATGGCCGCGGCGCATCGAAACCGGCCAGCCGGTACCGGCGCTGGCTCGCCGAATCCGGCCGACGACAGCACCTTTCGCCGGCAACTACACCAGCACGTCGACGCCCTGGCCAACACTGTGCGGTTGCGGCCACCCCACCAGCCGCCGGCCGACCGGCACCAGGCCGAGCAGCAGCGCCAGCAGATCGCGGCCGCCTGGGTGTACATGTCCTGCGTCGTCGCGTGGGCCGAAGACCACGGCCTGGTCCGGCCGCTGCTGCGCAGCAGCCCGGACGGGCTGACCCGCACCCCAGCCAGCGGCGTGCTGTGGCTGGCCCGCGCGTTCGAGCAACTCGCCGTGCATCCGTCCACCCAGTGGCTGATGCACCCGGCGTACCAGCCGATGCTGTGGGCCGGGGCGCCGAGCAGCACCGCGAGCACCACACTGATCGACTGGTGGGCCAGCAAGGCGCCCTACCTTGCCTACCCGGCGACCGGCAGCTACCCGGCTTCCATCGGCGGCTGGCCGATCGGGGACCTGCTGCAAGTACTCAGCCCGCAGCGGCGCACCCGCGACGCGCTGGTCCAGACACCGCACTGGGTCGCCGAACTCATCCTGGACCAGACGGTGATGCGGGCGGCCGACGAGTTCCGCGACGAGGAACTGCTGCGCACCATTGACCCGGCGTGTGGAACGGGCCACTTCCTGATCCTCGCGGTCGACTACCTGTGGCAGTGGTGGACCACCGGCACCATCACCGCCCACGCGGTCAAAGGCCGCCCTCCGATCACCGGCGGCATCATGCATCCACCGGCCGAGGCGATCCGCCGAATCCTGGCCAGCGTCGACGGCGTCGAAATCGACCCGATGACCGCCGCCGTCGCCCGCTTCCGCATGACCGTATACATCGGACATCTGATGGAGCGGGCCGGTCTCATCCCCAGCCCGTTGCGACTGTCCGCCATCCCACCCACCATCACGCCCCGCGTCGCGGTCGGCGACGCACTGCTGTTGGGCAAGGTCAGCCGCGCCGAGTACGCCCAGCTGCACCCGCACCTGGCCGACCTGCCCGGCGCGGCGTTCCCCCTGCCTGACTTCGCCTGGCCCGCCGGCGAAACACCCGCAGCGGCCACCCGGAGAAGGAGGACACGATGAACCTGCGGCACGAGACCATCCACCTGCCGACCTCGGACCTTGTGCAGCGGGTCCGCAAGGACCTGCTGCGGATCGCCGGGCCCGCGGGCGGCCCGGCGTGGGACACCGGCCAGCGGGCGGAGCTTTTCGCCCACCTGGAGTACGGCTGGCCGACCGGGCCCATGCTGGCCTGGAGCCCCAGCGGGCTGAGCTACGAACCGTGGTACCTGCTGGACGGGCACCGACGCACCGCAACCCTCATGAGCACCCTCGACGAAGAGGCCGACCTGGTCCGCGACCTGTCCGCCGCAGAGCCGACGTACATTCCGGCCAGCCAGACCACGCCGGACGGGCTGTACTGGCCCGTCAACGCGATGATGCTGACGATGCGGTTCCTGGGCCACACCCGCATGGTCCAGGACACGATGCCCCGACCGGCGTTCGATCGAGCAGGGCGGGTCGCAAGCCAACTCGTCCGCGTCAAACTCACCCTCCTGGTGTTGTTCGGCGGCACCCCAGCCGCGGTGGCGCAAGTCTGCGACCGGCTGCTCCCGGGACGGGTCGACCCCACGCTGCTGCACCAGATCGCCGCCGACCCGGACGCCCCGCACAGCGGCATCACCACCACGGTCGCTTCGGACCGCGGCCCCACGCGATGAGTGCCCGACCCGCCCGGCGCCGCCGGGCGTCGGCCACCCCCATGCCGCCGGCGGTCACCGCCCGCCGCCAGCCGCTACCGGCGGGCGCGCTGCAGGCAATGGCCCTGGCGCACCTGCGGGCACACCCCGACCTCGACTTCAGCCCCGCCGAGCTCTCCAACGCCCTCGGACGACCGAAGTCGCGAGGCGCGATCATCCGCGCCTGCCACCAGTTCACCGCTGCCGGACTGGCCATCCGCACCCAGCAGAAACCACAGCGGTACCGGGCCGCATAGCAAGTCACGCGCCGCCGTGAGTACGCGCGCGGACGTCGCCGGGCGCCCACTCGCGGCGACCTGCACCAACCACCCACCAAGGGAAGGACAACCATGGCCGTGAACGAACCACGCGTAGTCCAGGTGCGCTCCATAGCCGAATTCCTCGCCCTCGTTCCATACGCCCTGGGCTACCACCCGCAGACCAGCCTTATCGCCGTCGGGCTGCACAACCAGAACATCACGTTCGCCACCCGCACCGACCTAGCGGAGGCCGGCACACCCCCGACCGAGATCCGCGCCAGTCTGCACACCTACGCCGCCTCGGTGGCGCGGCAACGCGTCACCGAGGCCGTCATCGTCGGCTACGGCCCTGCCAGCCTCGTCGACCCCGTGATCGACCAGATCGAGGAAGTCTTCGACAGCCACGGCGTACACGTGCGGGAGATGCTGCGCGTCGAGGACAACCGGTACTTCTCCTACAGCTGCCACGAACCGGGCTGCTGCCCGCCGGAAGGCACCGCGTTCGACCCGGCCAGCAGCGTCATCGCCACGTACGCCACGGTGGCCGGCAGGGTGGTGCTGCCGGACCGGGCCGCACTGGCCGCCACCATCGCCCCCGTCGAGGGCCTAGCCATCGTCGGCATGCGACAGGCCGGGCAACGGGCGCGGGCACGGCTTCACCAACTCGTAGCCGCCGCAGCGACCGGCTGCGACGACACCACCCAGGCGCCCGCTGTGGGGCCGGAAACAAATCCCGAACAGGCGCGAGCCCAGCATCTGCTGACCGGCATCCGTGCGATGGCCGAGCAGGCCGGCCGAGACGCCGTGATACACGCATTCGAGCGGTGCGGGCGCGGCGACGCGCTCACCGACGACGATGCCGCGTGGCTGCTCCTGCTGCTGGACTACCCGCCCGTGCGGGACTTCGCCTTCACCAACAGCGACAACATTGACGACGCCGTGCGGCTGTGGACGGACCTGACCCGCAGAGCCGAGCCCGGCCTGGTCCGCGCCCCAGCCAGCCTGCTGGCCATCGCCGCTTGGCGGCGCGGCGAGGGCACCCTGGCCAGGCTCGCGCTGGACCGGGCCCTGGCCGACGACCCCACCTACAGCATGGCCCACCTGTTGTGGCAGCTGTTCGCCAGCGGAATCTCGCCGTCCGCGTGGGAGGGCTGGGGCGACATCGACAGCGAGGGTCCACCGACCTGAGCCGCGGGCTAGCCAACCAGTCCGCCGCTCGGCGTTGGCGGTCCGCCCGGACGCCCCTGGCGGCCAAATCCCGGCGCAACCGGCCGACCACCACGGACGCACCGGCGCCGGAGCCCTACGGCACCGAGCCCCGGCGGCTGCCGCTTCTCGCACCACGCCACCCTCTGCCGAGGAGGCCACACCGATGACCACCACCAACCCGACCTACCGCGTCAAACGGCCACTGACCGAGCCGGAGATCGGCGACATCATCGCCGGCATCGAACGCGCTACCAACAGCGCCGAACTGCTCGGCGGCGCCCTGCGCAACATCCTCAACCCGCTGCTGGCCGACATCGGCGCGTCCATCGACGACTTCAACGCCGACCACCGGCTGCGGCCCAGCGACTACGCCATCCCCGCCTCACAATGGGCGGCAATCATGGACGCGATCACCGGCCGAGCCGCCGAATGGGGCGCCAGCGTCCAAGTAGGACTTGAGCTGATCAACGTGGGACCGGCCACCTACGACGACCCGGACGTGCCCGCACCCGCCATCGCCATACCGGACCGGCGGCCCACCATCCACGTTCTGCGCGTCACCCGGGAAGCCGTCGACGTGATCGGCGCCTGTGTCCGACACGTCGCCGACCTGGGCCGCTTCTACGGTCACCACAGCGACATCCACCGCGAGGCGCTCACCAGCTGGCACCGCTGCGTTACCGGCCTGTTCACCATGAACATGGGCGCGGACACCCACATCACCGTCGACGGGGCGCTGTCGCTGTTCGTCGCCTGCGAGAACGGCTACGTGTACGGGGTCATCTTCCACGGCCAGCAGCGCCACTGCACCGTCAACGGTTGCCGGGCGACGATCCGCGACGACGGCACCACCGAACCAGCCGCACACTCCACACCAGACGACCACGAACACCAGCCGTCCTACCCGCCCGGTGCGCCGCAGCCGGGCTACTGGTCCGTCCACTCCTGATCCGACGCACCCCAGCACCGGCCGACACGGCTGACCGTCGCTAGCGGGTTTGGTCCGCTCCACATCCCGCACCCCGCGTGGGCCTGTAAATCCCGGACGGACCACGCCGCTGTGTGGGCACGCCACGTCGATACCTGGCGCATCAACACGGCGCGCCCACGCCACAAGCCACCGGCGGCATCGACGCCGCAGCTCGTGTCCGCAGGACAGACGCGAACTCCGTCGCCCGTTTCACCCGCCCGGACGCACGGCGCGCACACCCGCGCGCCCGCACCCGGGCGCCGGCACACCTTTCGATCAACCGCCTGTGCCGGCGCCCGCGCGGCGCCGGCACAGGCCCGCCACCGGGAAGGTGAAACCCAGTGCAACCACAGACCGCACAGCCCCACCCGCCGGCCCCGGCGCCACCACACCCCGGCCACCCGGCGACGACCACCGTGGAGGACGCCACCCCTTCCGGACCGGCCACCCGGTCCACGCTGTCCCGCATCGCCGCAGGCGTCCTGCTGACCGTCGTCGGCGTCCTGCTGGCCATCGTCATCGTCACCCCGATCGCGCTGTCCTCCCAGGACCTCATCGACTGGGCCGCCGCACCCACCGGCCTGAACCTGCCCATGCCCCTGCCCGCACTGGTGTTCATCGCCCTGGACGCCGCCGCCGGCGTGTGCGTACTACTCAGCGTCTACTGCGCCTGGCGCGGCGAGCCCGCCGGAATCTTCGGCATCCTCGTCTGGTTCTTCGCGCTCGGCTCGGCGTTCGCCAACTACCGACACAGCAGCGCCCCCGGCGCCGCACCCGACGCCATCTGGTTCTTCCCCCTGATGAGCATCGCCGGCCCCGCGCTGCTGGAGGCCGTCCTCGGCAGGTTCCGCCGCTGGTTCCAAGCCGACACCGGCCGCCGCACCAGGCGCCGCCCCAGCTTCGGATGGCGCCGCTGGACGCCCGGCCTCGGCTCCTGGCGCGACACCTACGGCGCCTACCGCACCGCCCTGCTAATCGGGATTGAAACCGTTGACGCCGCCATCATCGCCTACCACCAGCTGTGCCCAGACGGATCGCTGCGCGTGGCCACCGCGCTGCGGCAACAACACGCCGGCCAGCAGAACACCGACGCACCCCCGGTGCCCACCGACGTGCTGCGCCGCATCCCCAAAGACACCGCCGCCTACCAACGGTGGCAGAACGTATGGGCAGACCTGCGCGCCGGCGCCACCGACCTGCGCGACGTCGCACGGCGACACAACTTCAGCCGACGCCAGATCGAGTGGGTCCGCAGGGCCGGACGCGCCGGCATGCTCGACTCACCCATCCCGCCCGCGCTACGACCCGCCGGCACCGCAGGTAGCTCCAATCACCGTGTCCCCGGCGAACCTGCGCTAGCCACCGTCAACCACCACTAGACCCGCATTTCAACGGCGGGTGGGCCACCAACGAGCTGGCCCACCCGCCCCAACCAGCGCCTCCCAGCGGGCCGGCCACAACCGGGCGCGCCGGCCCTAACCTCGCGCCCTCACGCAGTGGCGAAGTCAACGCCCCATTGGGGACACTGGGAGATCGCACGGCATCCGACCGGCGACACGTGACACGGCGCAGCTGTCACCGGTTGGTCGGATCCAGTCGTTCGGGGGTTGACGCATGCCACTGCACACCATCCTGGCGGCAGCCGGCGCCGGCATCGCCGCCGGACCGTGGCTGCGCGGACTCGCCTTCGCCCACACCGTCGAATACCAGGCGCCGCTGCGGCGCCGCTGCCCGCACTGCGGCCACCACGCGGTACCGGTTGCCCTGGCCGGCCTGGCCGCCGTCGCACCACCGGACGGACGCTGCCCCACCTGCGCCCGACCCATCGGTCCCCAAGCCGGCGTCGTGGAACTGCTCGCCGCGGTCACCCTCGTCGTGCTCGCTGCGTATGCGCCGTCCGGCTGGGTGCTCGCGGCCTGGTCCTGGGCCGCTCTCCTGGGCGTCGCCCTGGCGCTCGTTGACACCGCCGTCTACCGGCTGCCGGACACTCTTACCTCGGCCGCCGCCGGCGGCGCGGTCACCCTTCTCGCCGTTGCGGCCGTCGCCACCGGCGACCAATCCGCCCTACTCCGCGCACTGCTGTGTGCCGTCGGCCTCAGCGCCTTCTACCTGATCCTGGTCCTGCTACCCGGCGCCGGGATGAGCCGCGGCGACGCCCACCTCGCGCTCGTCATCGGCGCAAGCCTCGGCTGGATCAGCGTTCCCGCCGTCGTGACCGCCACCGTCGCCGCGGTCCTGCTCGCCGCCGCGTACGTCCTCGCCATGATCCTGATTGGACAGCTGCGTGTCCGCGACGCCGTACCCTACGGGCCGTTCATGCTCATGGGCGCTCTCACCGCCGTGGTCGTAGCAGGCAACAGCACGTAGCACAGCACGTAGCCGCCTGACTCAACCCCACACACGCGTCCGGCTCTTCCTGCCACCACCTCGTTGCCGTTCACGGCGCGCATAGCGCGCCCCTTTTTCGTTTCCGCACAGTCACTTTCCGCTGTCGGGCGCGCACGCTGCGCCCCTTTTCGTGTTTCTGGAGGCCCTTCATGCCCACCCCCACCTTCACCACCGTGGCCGCCGCCGGCTCGCCTCGCGGCAGCACGCTGTCGAGGAGGCCGCGATGACCCGCAAGATGCTCGGCGGCCTCGTAGGATCCGCACTCTCCCTGGTCATCGCCTGCGCCGCCGGCGGCGTCCTGCTACTGGGCGGCGGCGTATCCGCCACCTGTACCGCGCCGCTCCCCAGCGGTGCCGCGCCGATCTCGCCGCCTGCCGGCGGATGGCAGCCCGTGGGCCGATTCGACGGCGAACAGGTCGGCCACGCCGCCACGATCGCCTCCGTCGGTGCCCAGATGGGCGTCCCTGCGCGGGGCTGGATCATCGCCGTGGCCACCGCCATCCAAGAATCCGCCTTACGCAACTTGTCCGGCGGCGACCGCGACTCGATTGGCCTGTTCCAGCAGCGCCCCAGCCAGGGCTGGGGGGAACCCAAGCAGCTACGCGATCCGGTGTACGCCGCAGGCAAGTTCTACGAGAAACTGCTCACCGTAGCGAACTGGCAGCAGATCCCCCTCACCGAAGCGGCGCAGGCGGTACAACGCAGCGCCTACCCCGACGCATACGCCAAGCACGAGCCCGATGCCACTCTGCTCGTCAAAGCCGTATCTGGGCTGATCGACGCCTCCGGCGCGCCACTGCTCGACTGCGGGGCAGCCACAGGACCGTGGACCCAGCCGGTCATGGCCCCGATCTGGTCAGGGTTTCGCACCGCCGAGCGTCCCAGCCACGACGGGGTCGACCTCGGTGCTCCACAGCAGACACGGATCCGGGCTGCCTCCGCCGGCATTGTCACCGTTGTACGATGCAACGCGATCGACGTGCGAGACGACAGCGACTGGGGATGCGACCGCCCAGGAGACCCCGATCTCACCAAGGGATGCGGCTGGTACGTGGATATCGAACACGACGGCGGCATCGTCACACGATACTGCCACATGCTCACCCGACCATTCGTCCATGAAGGACAGTCTGTCGGAGTCGGACAGGTAATCGGCGTCGTCGGCTCCACTGGACACTCTTCCGCACCACACTTGCACTTCGAGGTCCACTCATCGGGCACGGCGACGGACCCCGTACCGTTCATGGCCGAACACGCAGCGCCGTTGGGACAGCCCTAGATTGGGCTTAAGTTCTCGCGGAACGTGTCGCCTTCTCGTGGAGGTGTCGTACGTGATGGTGCTTGCGACATTCCTGGTATGGGGCCCCGGTTGGCCATGCATGCTACTCGTCCTCGTACTGATCGCGGTGCTCGGCAAAGTACTCACGAAAGGCGTCGTCGTCCCATACGGCTGACACGAGTTCGGGTTCGGGTCCGATGGTGGCAGCTCCGCGTGGTTCGCTGAACGTCAGTAGCGACAGCAAGTATTCGTAGTTGTGCTGTACGAGATCGGGGTCGCTCGACCACACACCGAACTCGATGTGGCGGCGTGCCGCCTGGGTCCAGTTGGCTGACCCAACCCAGGTTGACTTCGGATGGAACTTCAGCACATCGCCAGCGAACATCTCGTCGTCCTCGTAGTAGGTTGTCACGCCCAGGACCAACAGCTTGGAGTGGAGCATCGGCATCGCCGTCCCGTCACTTGCCCGCCGCCACCCTGCTACACGCACAGGCCCCAGTTCGACGGGGTCGAGGCGGCCACTATTTGGGTGTATCACGGGCGCCTTGCCATTCTTGTCTGGCAGCGCCATCTCCTCGAAGCCATCGAGGTAGGCGCTCGACAACGGGTTGCCCTCGTTCGCGAGCCGCCGCACGGCGTCGTACTCCGGCTGTTGCTTGTCGACGACGATGCAGCATTGATCGAACGACGCGAGTGCCTCAGCCACGGCATGGTCGGTCAGCCACGGCACGCAGCCGATCGCCGCGACCCGCGGTTCCAGACGTCGCCAGTGTTCCGTAGACCAGTCGGTACTGCCGTGTCGCGCCAACCCGGCCAACAGGTCGTCCAGCACGCCGGAGCCGTGCACGACGGTTCCGCCGCTCCAGGGCTGAGCGGTTGATCCGAGTAGCTGCTCGTAGTCGCCGAGCGGCCGCATGTCCATTTCCCCAGCTTGCCAGCGGCGAGGTCCCGCCGCGACAGCACCCCGTCAGTACGGCGGGCCTCGGGTACAAACCCCACGTCCGCCTTCACTGAGCCCTGCGCTGAGGAATGGTAGATCGGTGAGACAAAGCCACCGACAAACGGTGAGGCGCCCCAACAGGCCGGTCGGTGGCTTGTCGGCGACAATGTAGACGAGATCCTAGACCACAGAGGTACTCATCAGGTTTCTCGGCTATTCACCGATTTGCCGGTGGGCCTGTCCGTTTCGACATTTCGTTAGACGCTGGGTGTGGCAAATCTGAGACGTGTGGCCCTGCACGCTGGGCGGCCGGGTTAGTTCGCGTGATGTCAGGTCGGTACCTCGAACGTCGTCCCAACGTGGCGATATTGGCTTGGACGGGCCACCTACCTTTGTTTATGGTTTTGACGCAGCCGGCAGTTGAAGAGGTTACCGGCTCGGGACGGTGGAGGGCATCGGTGCGGTGAGCCAAGGACGAGGTCGACAGCGTGTGCGTCCGCGGACGGCTCGCCGCGCCATGATGAAGGTTGCCAACCGCGCCGAGCAGCGTGGACGTCGCGTTCCACCAACCGTTGCAGGCTTCGAGGCGGCGCTGAGGGACTATGGCTACGACGGCGTCGCGGAGGCGTTGATCTCGCGGCACAACCAGCGCATTGAGCGTGTTGTCGACGTCGGTCACATGATGCAATGCATCGGTCTGCCGTTGCTTGCGAGCTACTTGCCGTTGGGTCTGGCTGCTGAAGAGTTGGGGGCGCACCCGGCGCGTCCGCCCTTCTATTCAGGTCCGAATTGGCCAGACCACCTTGCTTGGGGGCTGGACAGCGTGGCCGCAGCTGTGCGTCTCATAATGAGTTTGCAGCCAGTCGGTGCGAGCATTATCGCCCGCACCCAGTTGGAACGCTGGTCGTCGAATCTCCAATTTAACAGCGGGATCGACCAGCAGCCGGGCGAGTCGACCAGTGCCTGGCTCAGCCGGCTGTGGAGCCCGCCGCCTGTCCGGCCGCCAGACGGAGTCGTGACCCCGGTCGGCGACCTATTTGCTGAAATCAGTGAGTTGCTGCACGGGCGCGGTCCGCTGATGCCGCTCGTGTGGCTCGATATCGCCGACGTCACCGATGTTCCGTCCAACGACCACATAAGGCTGTTGGAGACCATCAGTGATGCGCTGGTTGTAAGCCTCAGCCACATACGTACCGGGCTCACGACCGCTGCAGAAGCAAAGGGCTGGCACGCCAGAGCACAAATGATCAACATGGTCCGGCTTGTCTCGCCGGCCCGAGGCTGGCTGCCCGACCTTCGAGCCTTCCTGTTGCCGTTGGTACCGCATGTCTTTGGACAGTCCGGCGTCGAGGGCTGGCTCGGCGCGATGGCCTGCGAACACCGGCGAGTGATCTCTGCGCTGCGCGCCGGTCAGCGGTCCGATCAACCGGCGGCAATCTGGCCAGTGCTGAGCTTCGGCGCTCAACGGTTCCGGGCACGCACGCAAGCCGAGATTTCCCGCAGGTGGGAGCGGGAGCTGCTGGGCGACCGGTTCGAGGAAAACAGCGTCGACAACCTTGCGACCGAAGCTGTGCTTGCTGGCGAGATGGCAGCGATGCTCGCTCTGTGGCTGCGACAGGACCCTGTCAAGCGCTCGGCCGCGGACGCGTTTGCGGTCTGCGCATCTGGCCTGCGATCAGCCCAATGGCTATGGCTCGAAGACGACAGCCGAGGCATGGGCTGCCTGCGCTGCGTAATCGAACAGGTGGCACGCGCACGAACCTGGCGGCTGAGGCCCGAACGCGCCGCCAAGATCGAAGGAAGCCCGAAGTCCACCCCCCGCGACTGGATGGAGGGCGCTGGCTGGAGGCGCCTAAACCTGTTGAACCGGGCCCTCGGCGAGTTCGCCCACGGGTCGACACGGACGAATTGGAACCTCGCCCGTGAGGCACTGGTCGAACTCCAAGACCACGCAGGCAGCGATGAAGCGAAGTACACCGGCCGCACACACGCATTGGCCGCGATGATCTTCATCGTGTCCGTGGAATGCGCGGCCTGGGTCGACAGCCTCAGCAAGAAGCTGGGAGAGGCATACCGCAGAGTCATTCGCGTCGACGACGCGCGGGCCGACCGTGCCATCGAGGCATTGATGAATAGGGCATGGGAGAAGCGCGGAACACCGCTGCGGTGAGGTTTCGCGTTACCCGTCTCCTGCCCGACGCCTTGAGGCTCGCGCAAGCCCGCGGGGAGGACGGCACGGGGCGGACGCTAGTGCAGCCGCTCCGCGGGGCGGCCATCACACGCTGGTCGGGGACGGGGGGCGCTGTCGACAGGGCGACAGTCGCGTGCGGGCCTCACAGCAGGCGTAGGCCGGGACCACAAGTGCGAACGCTTTAAGCTCGGGCTATTCAACCAGGCCGATGCCGGCTGGACGAGGTGCCGAGGCCGTCCGACCTCGTATCGATCAATACCTTCACCGCTACGTGCTCGGCCTAACCGTGGTGGATTCGGGCTCTAAGCTCGCCGTAAACTTCGGCGCCGGCCGCGTCTAGCTCAGCGCGACGGCGCCGGTAGATGAGGTAGATGACGAAGGTGATGAGTAGTCCGATCAGGGCTACGGCAAACGTAACGATGTCGGCCGCCCAGGCCGCGCGCAGCAGGCCACGGTGCCGGTCGCCGCTGAGGCTGCCGAGCAGCGCCAGCACGCCAGCGGCGACGCCAGCCAGCGCTGCGCCGGTGAGACACATGACCGCCATTGATCTGAGTCGTCGCCTGATGTGGGCGGTGTGGTCCGCCCGGTACACCGGTGGCATGAGTACAGTCTGTCGACTGGAGGCCTGACCCGGCAAGGGACTCAGCCTCTTCATATCCGGTTCATTGCGGGCCGGGCGAGTCGTCGGTGGGTTCGCCGTGGCTGCGGATGGTGCCGGTGATCTCCCGCTGTAGCTGAGCGGCGAGTGCGATGGTTTCACCGGACGGTTCGACGTCGGTCTCGGCGAGCGCATCGCGGAGCCGTTGGAGTTGTGCCCGGACGCCGGCGGCGTCGCCCGCGCGGGCGAGCAGCCGCATGACCTGCCGGGCGACCTCTTCGTTGTAGGGCTCTAGGGTTGCTGCGGCGGTGGCGAGATCGCTGGCCTGTTTGGGATCTGTGCCGGCAACGAGGTCGGCAAGGTGCAGCCTGGCGCGAAATCCTTGGCGGCGCAGTTGTTCACGGGGCCGGTCGATCCAGTCGTAGTCGAAGCCTGCGGCCAGGTCGCCGGTGTCTACCTCGACGGCTTGCCGCAGGGCGGTGATGCGGGCTGTCGGCTCGGTGGCTGCCGCGGCCTTGCGGTGGGCGTCGACGAGCCGCCAGAGGTCGATGTCGAGAAGGTCTGGGTTGAGGTGGTAGCGGCCACCGGTGTTGATCACTGGCTGGACGTCGTTGTCGCCGGCGGCTTGGCGGATCTTTCCGCGGAGGTCGCCGACCTCGGTTTGGAGCCGTTCGCCGGCGCGGGTCACGCTGGCGTGTGGCCAGATCACTTCCATGATGTCGTTGCGCTTGGCGCCGTTGCGTTGGACGGCCAGATAGACAAGCAGCTGTCGGGAGTGCATGCGCAGTGCTGGCGCGGGCTGGCCGTCGCGGTCGAAGATGGTGACGCCGCCCAGCAGCTGGATGCGCACGCGGTTGGCCACGGCGTGAGGCGCCGTCGCGGGGCTAGCTGCGCGTCTGGTCGTGGGGGTGTCCCCGGCCGGGACGGGGCTGGGCGGCTTGGCGTCCGCGGCTGGCTCGACCGCGTCGCCCGGCAGCGGGGCTTTGCTGTCGGCCGTCGGTTCGGGCGGTGGGTCCGGCTGCTGTTCGGGTTGCGGTGCGGCGGGCGCGGCGGACGGCTCGAAGAGGTTCGGGGCCTGTTCGACGGGGCCGGTTGTGGTGGGCTCGCCGGTGTGCGCCTCGCGCAGCATCTGCAGCAGGTCCACTGTGGTAGGGACGTCGAGCACGGCGAGGCGTTCGCTGCCGGTGTTCGTGTGTCCGTCGGCGTGGACGGTGCGGGTCTCGCCGCGGGGCCATTCGCCGAGCAGGGCGGCGCTGATCCTCAATGCGGCGCCCAGGTAGAGGGTGTTGGTCAGTTCCGCGCGTTGTTCGCCGTCGGGCACCTCGGCCAGCAGGACGATGGGGGGCATGGGCGGGTGGTAGGGGTCGGCGCGCAGGCTGGCGAAGTCGTCGGCCTCGTTCTCCTGCAGCGTGCGCTGTCGGTTGACGACCAGTTGCAGTAGTTGGCTGAGCGCGCCGGGCAGGTTGTTGGTGACGTGGAGGCGTGGGATCGGACCGATTTCGACGGCGTGGGCACCCAGCAGGGTGGTGAGCGTATCGGCGGGGATGACCACCTCGCCTTTGGCGTCCGGGTCGTCGGGGCCGCCGGTGGACAGGGTGGCCACCAGCAGCGCCCGCGCGGCGGCTTCCGCACCTGGCCCGGCCAGCCCGATCCCACCGGGCGGAACGTCGCTGATGCCAGCAAGGGTCGGCCCGCTGGGCCCGACAGGCGGCGGCTGCCAGTCCGCGTCGCCGTTGGCGTACTCCGCGACGGTGGGCTGTGGTGGCGGCGGGTCGAGCAACTGCGGGGCCTGCTCCCGCACGGCGCGGCGTAGCCGGGCGACCGGCGGCGGCAGCGGACGCAGGTCAGAGTCGTCGGCGGTCGCGTCGAGCGGCCGCGGCCGATACCGGTGCCGGCGGCGCAGCCACACCATGGCGCCTGCGGCGACCAGCGCCGCGGCGAGGGGCAGGCCCACCCAGCCGCCGGGCAGCGCGACACCCTCGCCGCTGTCCGGGTCACTGTGCTCGGCCGGTGGGTCGCTGCTCGGCGGGGCCGGGCTGGGACTGTCGGTGCTCGGGCTGGTGGAGGCGGATGGCGGGGTGACAGGTGGGGGGACCACGCCGTCGGGATCGGCGGTCGAGGTGGCCGCGCTGCTGGGCGTTGGTGTCGGGATGTGCGTCGGACTGGCACTGGCCGAAGGGAAAGGCGACACGGTGGACGGCGTGGGCGTGGCTGGACCAGGCGCGGTGGGACTGGGTGTGGCAGGGTCTCGCGGTGCCGGGGTGGCCGGTGGCGGTGCTGGATCAGCGGCGATGATGAGGGCGCCAGTGGCGTGTGGCCGCGGGCCGCGGTCACGGGCGTCGGCGGGCAGCACGATTTCCCAGCCCGGTTCCCAGTGGTCGGGGAAGCGGGCGTCGCGACGCTCGAACGTTGGGTTGAGTTTCTCGATCTCGGTGTAGCGGTCCTGGTCGCCGAGGAACCGTGCGGCGACCATCACCATCCAGTCGTCCGGTGCGACCCGGTAGACCGGGCGCTCGACGTTGGCGGTGTGCGTGGTCGGCGTTGTCGCCGCGGCCGGGGTCGTGGCTGTCGTCGGCGCCGTTGCCAACGCAGCCATGGGCGACACGGCGGGGGTGGACGCTGGTGACGTGGCGGGTGCGGTGGCGACCGCTGGGGTGGCGTGTCCGGTCACCCCGACGACGGGGGCGGCGACCAGCACGCTGGCGGTCACGCCGGCGATGAGCCATCCGGCAAGGGTCTGCAGGGGCGACACCAGCCGCAGTCGCGGCGCCGGGATGCCGCGGGCAGCGGCGGCGATTTCGACCAGGACGCAGGCGGTGAACGACGCCCACAGGATCCACGCCGCGATGGCCAGGACGTTCAGGACGAGGGTGTCCGAGACCGGCTCGGTCAACGCCTTCAGAAGGGAGTCCACAGTCGGTGGGGTGGACGGTAGCGGCGAGCCGATCTGGGTGACCAAACCGTATGGGATGCCGGCCAACATGGCCAGCAGCAGGGCCGCCTTGACCGCTCGCGCGATCAGGTTGCCGATCCCGCGGGCCAGGGCGGAAAAGACACGCACCTTCACCCTCCTGTTGTTGGTGTCGGCTAAGGGCTGGTCGCGGGTACCGCGGTCGCGGTGGCTTTCATGGAGATGGAGCCCACGCCGATGGCTTGCAGGAGCAGGGTCGGTTGGGCTCGGGTCACGGTGACCGTGACCTGGGTCGTGGTGGCGGTCGCGGTGCCGTGCGCGCCGGCCTGGTTCAGGAACTGCTGGGCGGCGTTCTGCGCCGCGGCGGGGTCGAGGCGAACCAGCCCGTTGTCGCGCAGCGCGGCGAGGTCGAGCTGGTTGGCGCCGGCGCGGGCGGCCTGCTGGGCGGTGTCAAGCGCGGCGACACGGGCGGCCATGGCGTTGCCGCCGTCGAGCACGGCACCCGACAGCAGCGCGACGACCAGGACGATGCCGATTGCCCAGGCGGTGGCGGAGCCCCGGTCGGACCGCACGCCGCCGATACCCTGCGCGAGCCGGTGCGGTAGCTGGCGTGTCGGGTTCACGAGCCACCGCTGACGGTGAGTACCAGGCATGTCGCCAGTTCCGTTCTTGGGCTGATGAGCTTGGTGAGCTGGTGCCTTGGTCCCGGTGGGGTTCGGTCCTCGCTGCCTCTGGATGACGTTCCCTCGGGAGCCGATGCGCAGTCCCGCACGGCGCCACAAGACGCTGCCACCGTGACGGCGACCCGGCGCGGAGTCCTGCTTGGACTGTTTGGCCTGGGGCGCGACCCGCAAACACCAGTGGCTGTGCCACGGTTGCTTCTCCTGGCGCAAACACAACCCGAGCGCGGACGCCTGCACGATCTGCTCGCGCCGGCTGCACGTGGGCAACTGGGGCCGCGACATCTGCCGCCTGTGTTACAAGCAGGCCAGCATGCTGCTCCCTCCAGACGGCAAGCTCGACCTGACCGGCGCCAACCGACCCGGCCAGCAGCTGTTCCTGGCCGACATGTTCCTGCGCAAGGGCATGCGCCGACCCAAGCACGTCCGCCCACCGCTGCCCACCGAACCTGCCCGTGCCGGTCCTGCCCGACGGCTACGAATAACCAGCCCTGTTCCCGGCCCGTCGTGACCTGGCCGCGCACGGCCGCGCCGGCCTGCACCTGCGCGCCGCCCCGATACTCGCCGCCCGACTGGACGAACGCGTCCAGGAGCTGGGCCGTCAACTCGGCTGGACCACCACCCTGGTCGAGGAAACCTGCGCCGGGGTGATAATCGTGCTGGCACTGCGGGATATGCGCGACGAAACCGGCGGGCACGAACGCCACGACCCGCTGCCCGCCGACTTCGACGCACTGCGGACGGCGTTGCACTCGGACAAGCCCGCCCAGGCCGCCGTGGTGGCCCTGATCGCCTTCCACGGCCTGCGCGCCGGACAGATCCTGCGGCTGCTGGTCACCGATGTACGCGACCGCAAGCTCCGCGTCGACGGACGGATCATCCCACTCGCCGAACCCGTCCAGCAGGGCTTGGCCGCCTGGCTCGACCACCGCAACACCCGGTGGCCGGCCAGCACCAACCCTTATCTGTTCGTCCACTACCGCAGCGCCGGCCGTGACGAACCAGTCGGCCGCCGCTGGGTCTGGCTCACCGTCGGCCCCGACCTGTCCGCCGCAGCCATCCACCAAGACCGAATCCTGGACGAAGCCCACGCCAGCGGCGGCGACCCCCGCCGCCTGGCCAACCTGTTCGGCCTGAGCATCGAGGCCGGCCAGCACTACACCGCCACCGTCGACCACTCCGACCTTCTCCGACCAACATGAACGGTCGGGTGAGCCCGGCATAGAGATGCGAAACACCGAAAGCGGTTCGCCAAGCTTCACGCCATGTGCAATCCTCCGTGCGTGACCCTTACGACGCGACTCCCACGCGGCGCAGGAGACCGAATCCGACGCACGTATGACGACGCAGGGTCGGTCGGTCGGGACGTACTCTGGCGGCTCATTCGGGCCGAGCGACAGAGCCCGCCCGGACGTGCAAACAAGGGGGAACGGCGCAAGGTCTTCTGCGCCGCTTTGGAGCAGGCGGAACAACTCTTTGCCGCTTCCACCACAGTCGACTACTCGGCGCGCCCTATCCTGCTCTTCTATGGCCTGAGCCAGGCCGGCCGTGCCGTTGCAGCCGCCTCCACGTCGGCAGGCAGCCAGGAGTGGAGGCTGAGCAAGCACGGCATCGAGGCACGGAACCTCCCACAGAAGCCGTTGTACAAAGTCACGGTTGCTGACCAGGGATGGGGCAGCTTTACCCAACTTGCGGCCCTGCTCGATTCCGGTTCCTTGCCGAAAGGTGCACCGCTGGGTGACATCTGGGCGACGCTGCCGGACATCGCCTCCATCGGCCTTGGAACAGCTGATCACAAGCCGAAGCCCGCGCTTCGGTTCAGCGCCGAAGACGACAGCCATTCGAAGTACCAAGGAGCGATGGTGGGATGGGTTCGCGGCGTACCGTGGCCGTCGAACAGTTGGCCTACGGAGCCTGAGATCATCGACTACCTGAGTACATATCCGACCCTTGCCGGCAGCGATAAGCCAAACCTGAGCCACCGGCACGAGGTGGATCCCGACGCCCTTGGCCACACTAGGCATGACCCCTACGACAAGATCGCTGACTTCCTTCGTGCATGGCCATTGCCGCCTGGTCTCGATCCATGGGATGGACGAACTGTGCCATACCGGGGCGATGACGACCGCTGGGCGTTCCCGGTCCTCGGTGGGAGCGACAGACCCCTGCACCCCTTGCTGGCGTGGTGGGCCGTTCTCTTCGCTCTGTCGATGCTCGCGCGCTACGAGCCCGCGAGCTGGACCGAACATCTCGACGTCGATAGCAGCCCGGACGCCGTTGCCCTGGAGACAGCCCTCGAACGCGCACTCGACACATGCCCTGAGCTGATCCTGCAGACCATGCGTCGCGTCAGCCGGTGAAGAGAGCTCGGCCCGACGATGCTTCTCCGTACTGACACCGAGCCAGAGCCACGCTCGGGCACGGGCCGGCGACTTCTGTGCAGCGGCGTTCCCCAACCGGCTCAGATCCACCGCTACCGTGGACCAGAACGTCTCGCCCGCCCGACGGCTGCTGACGCTACCCACCGAGAACATCCAGCAGTCGGTCAGCGGGTTTCGGGCTACCTCGGTCCGCTTGATCCTGCTATTCGTGCTCATGGACAGCCACCCCATTCGAACCCGGTGACGCCATCGGCGGTAGCCCACGTGCCGGCTCTACCGGCGCGCCTCCATACCGGTGCGGATCGGGGAGACTGCCAGCCATGACGACGCTGTCGCGACCTTCCCTTGGCGTCTTGATCGATGCCGCAGGTGAGTACGCGTTCGCCCCTGCGGAGCTTGGAGGAATGCTGGTGCGCTGCGGACTCGACACCTATGGGTACGGCAGCCGCCGCGGAGACATGATCGAAATGCTGAGCAGCGCCTTGCTTGGCGCGCAGGAACGGGCGGCGGCAGGTGATCCGCGTGCACACGACGGTCTGCTCAAGTTCGTCGAGCTCTTCATCGAGAAGACTCTCCATACACCCGACTCCCGATGGCTCAACGACCTCCGCGAGTGCCTGCTCGCCGACGGCTACCAGATGGTCCGGAACCCGGACGACCCCGGGAGATATGACCTCGTGCCCACCGACGCCGGAGCCGTTCCGCTGGCGGTCGAGATCAGCGCGTTGGAGCGACACCTTCAGGCTCGCAACTACACCGTGGCCCTCAACCACTACCAGCAGGCGATCAACGCCTTCCGGCAGCATAATTTCGAGGCAGCCAACAGCCAGCTCAGGACCGCTCTCGAAGACATCATCGTGCAGCTCGCGGTCAAACACACCGGTTTCGTCAAGCCAAGCGGCCAAGGTGGTGGCGGCCCAGCTATTGATCGACTCAAGGGCACGGAGAGGCTCGCCGATCGAGACGGGGGCGATCTGCTGAAAGGACTGTGGAGTATGAGCCACACCAACGGATCGCATCCGGGCCGCTCCAACGCCGACGAGACGCGTTTCCGGGTACACGTCATGACCGCGACGGCGCGCCTCCTCCTGTACCGATTCCCGTGACGCGCCGCGTCCGGACACAGACGCCCCGGCACCGGTTCGCAAACCCAAGCTCGGTCGTAGGCTTGTCACCTGACACCACCGCCGTGGTTCTCGGTCGCCGAGGCTTCAGAATTCGCGAACCCGGGAGAAATGCTGCGATGGGTATCGATGACGGCGTGTGCGGTGGCGGAGCCGGTCAGGCTGCCGGGCAGGCCAAGGCCGGTCAGACCTGCGGTGCTCATCGTGCAGGTGATGGTGACGGCGACTTGGCCGCCGCGCACGAAGTTGCTGGCGTCCACCGTAACCTGCAGCGGTTCACAGGTCCGGTTGTGGCTGGCGAGGTTCGCCTGGGCGGCTTGCGTGGCGGCGACCTGGGCCTCCTGTGGGCTGCGGGCCATGGATGCGGCGCGGGTAGCGGCGGAGGCGGTGGAGTTGAGGTCCATGCGTGCGCCGGCTACCCGGGTGCAGAAGATGGCGAACACCGCCATCAGAGCGGCCAGTGGAAGCACGAGCACGGCCATCTCCAAGGTGACCAACCCCGCGTCACCGTGCCGGGGTGGGCGTGTTCGTCGGCCCCAACGCTTCGGAGACGACTGTCCGTTGTGGATCGTTTCTGTGTTCGCTGTCATGGCACGGGATCCAAGGTTTCGACTGGGCCGCTGACGGTCGTGCCGACCGGAATGCTCAGGAAGGGGATCACTTTGATGGCGGTGCCTTTGACGGTGACGGTTGCGGTGGTGGTGCTGCGGGTGACCGCCACGGTTGGCTGGCTGACGAGGTTGGTGTTCAGCTGCGCGAGCACGGTGGTGGCGTCGGACTGGCCGGCTGCGGCGGTGCCGCCCTCGACCCGGGCGACTTGCAGGGCGTGGTTGGCCGCGTATCTGGTCGCCAGCTCGGCTAGCCCCCACGCGGCGGCCTGCACCCCGACCAGCAACGCCGCGAGCATGGCGGCGTAGTAGCCGACCATCTCCACGGTCGTGGACCCGCGGTCCGCGCCCAGCGGCCGGCGACGACCGTGTACACGGTCGCGAATCCAGGTGCGACGCTGTTTCACCGTGTACTCCCCGAGGATGTCAGCCTGTGTCCGTTGTGTAGCTGCAGTGCGGCTACGCCGTGGCCGTTCGACGGCGTCGTGGACACTTGTGGCCCATCGTCGGAGGCTGACCGGTGCTCGAACCGGGCAGCACCGCGGGCTTTGGCGTGTGCTTCTCGGTAGCGGCGGGCCGCGCGGCGGCCAACCCCGGTCGCGTCGTCGGAGCGTCCCGCAGCGCGGGCCAGGTCGGCGCCGGATGGTTCCTGGCCGGCCGCTACGCCCCTGCGCCATGCCGCGTACATGGCCGCGTCCTCCTCGCTGGCCGGCTCGTACACCGCTGGCGTTTGCCGGCCTGCCGGCGGGAGGGTTTGCCCGGCCGGGGCCACGGGGGCAACCCCGACCGGGACAACGGATGCCGGCCGTTGGATTGGCGCGACCGGCGGGGCGGCGGTGTTGGCCTCGCCTGCCGGTTCGGCCGCCGAATCCGTGGACGGACCGGCCGTGGCTGCGGCTGCCCCGACGTTAGAGGGCGAGCTGATTGCCTGGCCGGGGTCGGTGGTGGGTGCGGGTGCTGGAGCCAGTCGGGCTGGGGCCAGGTCGGCGGCGATGAGGGCGGTGAGGGTGTCGTAGTCCGCCTGTTGCGCCAGCCGGGCGGCGATCTCGTCGAGGTCGTACACGGCCACGGCGATGTTAGCCGTTGCCGGGTCGACCGTTGAGCGGATCTTTCGGTGCAGGACCGTGGAGATGGCCTGCTGCCGGCGTTCACGGCGGATCTGTGCGCGGGCCGCGGCGAGTGAACCGTACAGACCCAGCTCGGGGTTGGCCTTGGCGAGGGACTTGGCGCGCAGCGTTAGCCATGGATGGCGTATCCAGTGGCCGAGCAGCTCGTAGGCGGGTGTTGTCGGCGGCAGGTCACCGGTGGCGCGCAGCCGGTCCCGGCGCTGGTTTTCCACGTGGGTCAGCCACACCAGGTAGCCCAGCGCGGACATCACTGCGAAAAAGCCGCCGAGGAGGCGGTCGTCGTGGGCCAGCCAGTTGAACGCGACGGCCCAGCCGGCGATGAGCGCCGAGAGCACGCGTGAGGCGGTGGCGCGTTCGCCGAGGCGTCGGCGCACGTCGGCGTTGGCGAGCACCACGATGCCGCCAAGTTCCAGGCCGGCGACCGCGGGTATCGCCCATCCCACCGGAATGCGCAGGGCCTGGACCGCGCCGGAGACCTGACCGGCGAGGGCGACCACGAGGACGACGATGTAGAAGCATTGCCGCATGAGCGAGGTTCGCCGCAGCGCGCGCCGCAGGTCGGCGTCGAGGTCGACGCCGCCAGCGGTCGCCGGGCGGGCGGGCAGTTCGTGCACGGCGGTGGACGTCACCGGACCTCCAATCATGTGCGGCAGGCGAGAGGCGTTTCGGGTCTCCGGCTAGCTGGTAGTGGCGGGCGACCCGTACCCCGAGGCCAATCAACGGCCGGGCCGACGGGCCGGCGCTGGGTCGCACCTGCCGCGCGGGGCTACCAGCCGAGCGTTACGGACAGCCCGCTGGCGAACCCCCGCAGCTTGTCCCGGAAGATGGCGCCCACGCCGCTGACCACGACGGTCATGGCCGCGGCCCACAGGATCTTGTCGGCGGTTTCCATCCCGGCATCTGGTGCGCGGCGCAACCTGCGCGCATGGTCGGACACCAGCAGGGTGAGCCGGATCGCCAGGGTGAGCGTGAATCGGTTGAGCATCGTTGTTCCCTTCACAGTGGTGCATGGTTAGTCGGCTGGGACTTACAGACTTGAGGTGATGCCGACGATCGGCGGATACAACAAGAAGATCAAATAGGCTAAGCCGAGGATGAGCAGCGGGACCGACATGCGGGAGCTGGCTTTCTCGGCTTCGGTTTCGGTTTCTGCGGTGGCGGCCGACCGAATCGCGGCGGCACGCGCCGCAAGCGATGCGCGGACCCGGGCGCCTTCAGTGCCGGCGAGGGCCATCGCGGCGGCCAGCTCGGTGAGTTCGGCCACGCCGGTGTCGTCGCCGAGTTCGCCCAGGGCCTGCCACGGTGGTTGCCGCAGCACCCGCGCGGTGGCCAGCACTTGCCGCAGCCGGTCGGCGGCCCAGCCGGTGCACACACTCGACGCCTCGCCCAACGCTTGTTCCACGCCGGCGCCGCGGGCCAGGCTGATGGTCAGCAGGTTGAGCAGGACCGCGAGGGTGTGGCGTAGCTCCGTGCGGCGCCGCTCGGCTTGGGCGTGCAGGTTGGCATCGGCCCACCGGAACCCGAGCGCGGCACCGAGGACCGCCAGCCACAGCGGTATCTGGCCGCCGAAGCCCAGCATGGTCGCGCAGATCGGGATGATCAGCGCGCCGAACAGGGTTGCAGCGGTTTGTTCGGCGAGGTGTTGGGCGGTGTCCTTCTGCAGCGTGGCGAGGTCTTGCCGGACCTGGGTGCGGGGCAGGCCGAGCCGTCGCGCGGGCGCCGCGATCAGGTGGTAGGCGCGTAGCCGGCCGGTCGGTTCCGGCTCAGGTGGGCGGCGCAAGGTGTCCAGGACCTGCGCCAGCGGGCGTCGGGGCGGGCGTAGCCCGTAGGCCACGAGCGCCAGGCCGAGGCCGAGACCGCCGCCGGCCAGGATGGACTGTGTCATCATCGTGTGATCACCGCCTCGCTGGTCTCGGCCGGCGGTCGGGCGGGCTCCGCGCCGAGGTCGAGGACCCGCGGGAGGGGTTTGGCCTGGGATAGCTTGTGCAGCCAGCGGAACCCGATCGCGAATAGGGCACCGACCATGGCGAGGACGATCTGGCCGGCCGCGCTGTCGTACGGGGTCAGGTAGCCGCGGTTGAACACCACCAGGCCGACCGCCATCGCGAGGGTGGTGAGGATGATCAGTCGGGCGTCGGTGGCTGCTTTCGCCCGGCCTTTCTCCACCCGCCGCTGGGCGGCGACGTCTTCGCGGGCGGCGGCGGCGAGCAGGCTGAGCGGTTCGGCGAGCCGGCCGGCGCCTTCGCGGGCGGCCAGCAGCAGCGCGGCGACCACGGTGTCGCCGACCGGGTCGGCCAACTCGGTGCCGAAGGCGCGCAAGGCGTCCGGCAGGCGCACGCCGCGCTGCAGCGCGGCGGCGAGCTCGACTACCTGCGCACGGATCGGGGCCGGCGCTGTGGGTGCGGTGGCGATGATGGTCTGTTCCAGCCCGGCGGCGCCGGACAGCGTGGCCACCAAGGATTCGGTCCACGTGGCGATGCCTTCCAGGCGGCGTAGCCGGGTCTGCCGTGCTTGTTCGGCGCCCATCAGGATGCCCGGCAGGGTCCAGACCGCCAGCCCGGCGAGCAGGCCGCCGACCAGCCAGCGGGTCGCGAGCGCCACCAGTGCGGCGGCGACCAGGGCCGCCGCGAGGTGGACCGGGCCGCGGCCGGCGGCGAAGCGGCGCAGCCGGCCGCCGCCGGTTGCGGCGGCCGGGCGTGGCTGGCGGCGCAGGCCGAGGATCAGCAGATACACGCCCAGTCCGAACCCGGCCCCGAACACGATCGCCTGCAGCCTCACCGCCGGTTCACCACCGATCCCATTCCAGGTGGGCGGGGTCGAAGCCCACCGCGGCCAGCCTTTCCAGGGTTTCGGTGCGCAGTTGGGTGGCCGGCACGGCGCGTTTGTCCGGGCCTGGCCGGTACACCTCGTTGGAGATGATCTGGTCGCCGTCGGTGCCGGCCACCTCCCGCACCGAGGACACCACCCGCACCCCCTCTGGCGTGAAATCCAGGTGGATCACGAAGTGCACGGCGGAGGCCAGCAGCGCGACCGCCGCGCTGCGCGGATACAACGCCGGAGGTTCCATCGCATAGGCCACAAGCCGCAGCAGCGCCTGCGCGGAGTCGCTGGCGTGGACCGTGCACATGGACCCGTCGATGCCGATGCTCATGGCTTTGGCCATCCACACCACCTCGGCGCCGCGGACCTCCCCGACGATGACGACGTCCGGGCTCATCCGCAGGCTGGACCGCAACGCCCGCGACATATCGAACTCGCCCGCGCCTTCGGTGTTGGCCATGCGGGTTTGGATCGCCAACATGTCCGGGTGATCGTTGCGGTCAAAGCGCAGCTCGGAAGTGTCCTCAATGAGGATCACTCGCCGTTGCGCAGGGATCGCGCATCCCAACGCTCCCAGCAGGGTGGTCTTGCCCGCGGCCGGGCCGCCGGACACGACGATGTTGCGCCGGGCGCGCACCAGGGCCTCAAACAACGCCGCCATCCCCGCCGTCAGCTCACCCTTACCGACCAGGTCGCGCAGGGTGTCCTGGCGCGGCGGGAACAGCCGGATCGACGCGGCGACCCGGTCCGTGACGTCCATCAGTGCGTGCAGCCGGGCCCCGTTGGGCAACTGCAGCGACAGCTCCGGCTCGGCGCGGTCGAAGCGCCGCTCGTGCCCGCCGCGGCGGGCCGCTGCGGCGCCCTGCTCGCGCAGCAGCACCTCCAGCTCCGCATCAGACGACGCGACCGGGCCAACCCGCTGCTTGCTGCCGTCCCGGCGCCGGACCCAGACGTTGTCGAACCCGGAGATGTTGATCGTCTCGATCGTCGGGTCGTCCAGCAGCGCCTGCAAGCCGCCCACACCCGTGAAGAGGTCACGCAGACTCCGGCGTACCCGAGCCTCGGCATCGGCATCCAGCGGTGGCCGCCCGGCCCGCAGCTGCTGCCGGGCATACCCGTCCAACGCGTCAGCGATCGCAGCATCGACGGCCGCGCTACGCTCTGCGGCCGGCAACTCCGTACCGACGGCAGCCGCGGCCAGCCGCTGGCCGACCACGTCCCGCAACGCCTCAACCGCCGCCGCCTCAGCGTCGCCGCCCACCATGCGACCGTTGCCAGGCCCGTGCAGCACCAGATCCGTCATGGCCGGCTCACCCCGGCCGATTGCTTCGGCAGCGGGGCACGCAGAACCGCGGACACCGTGCGCCTTGCCTGAGCCTCCGTGTGCAGCGCCAGCGCGATCGCCCTGGCCGCACGGGGCAGCTCGAGTCGCGTCCACCCCCACCCAGGCTTGGCCCGCCCGGCCAACACGGCCGCGCCGCGCCGGTCCTCCGGAATCTGCCCGACCACCGGCAGTCCCACGGCGTGTGCGATCTCCTCCGGCGGACAGGGCGATCGACCCGCCAGCACCAGCCGCACCGAGGCCCGCATCCCCGGCAGCGCCAGAATCCGCCCCCGGCGCACCTGCACCGCGTCAACGGCCTCCACCCCAGGCCGGGTGACCAGCAGCAGCACGTCGGATGCACACACCAGCGGCAAGGCCGGTGACCCCCAGTCCAGCCGACCGGCATCAACCACCACCAGCCGGTCCGCCGCGGCCCGGCGCAACAGGCCCAAGCAGTTGCGGGCCACCATCTGCACCACCTGCACGACCTGCCCCGACGCCCGCCCATGCGGGCTGGGACGCTCGTCGACCAGCTGATCGGCCGGAGCGAACACCACATCCACCCCAAGGGCGATCCGCTGGGTGTACGCCGCCAGGTCACGCCCCTGGTCACCGGCACGGGTATCGGCCGCCAACTCCGACAAGCCAGGCTCCCGCCGGTGACCGAACCGGAACGCCAGATCACCGCCAGCGGGGTCCGCCTCGACCAGCACCGCCCCCGGCGCCGGCCAGCGGGCCACCAGCCCCACCGCCAGACTCGTCACGAACGGCGAGCCCTTGATCGACGCGACCGTAACCAGCATCGTCTCACCCCGCCCCGCCCTGCACGACCAGCACCGCGTCCCCGGACGCGCCGCCGATACGCACCGCGTTGGCCGAGGTCATCAGCAGCGACACCACCGTCGTTCCACTGGTATCGGCGGCCCCCACCGACACCACCGTGGCCTCGGCCTGCTCCACCTCCCCGGTGGGCGCCCCAGTGTTGCTGGACGAGGCGGGCACCACCATCACCACCACCCGGACGCCCGCCGACAGGCCGGCCGGCGCGCGCCCGGCCTTCAGCGACACCGCGATCACCGACTGGCCCGCCGGCGGCCAAGCCGCCGGGCCAAGCACAGCGTCGGACAGCAGGCTGTTCGCGGCCAGCGGCAGCCGCAGCGTACGGCCGACCACCGTCGACCGCTGGGCCTCAGCCACGGTGCCCATCGCCGCGTCGGGCACGATCCGCACCACCGTCAGATCCGCATCGCTGAGCGCATGACCCGCGGGTAGCGAGCGGGCCACCGCCAAGACCGCGGTCCGCGGGTCGACCCGCAGGGCGGTGACGCCGAACGCCAGCGCGCACACGACCACCAGAACCGCGCCCAGCAAGACGTGCGGGGCGCTACGCCGTCGCTTCAACCCCACCGGCGGCACCGACGCCCGCTCGGCATTGGCTGGCGGCGTGATGGTTTGCAGCGTCGTCATCGCTTAGCCCGCCCCGTTCGAGTTCAGCGCGCCCGCTTCCACCACGCGCAGTTCCGCTTCCGCTGTTGTGGTCAGCGCCGGCCGCGTGCCGGACTCGCCGCCGCCGGACCAGGTGATCTCCCACGTCACCGTGGCGGACACCGGATACGTTCCGCCCGTCGGCGCGGGCCGGGTGTAGGTGTGCCCGCAGGTGGATGTCTTCTTCGGGTCCGTGCCCTTCTTCCACGGCGTACCCGGCCCGTTGCACGTCACCGTCGCGCCGTCCCCTGTGGACCATTTCACCTTCGTGGGCTTGGCCGTCGCGGTTACCGACAACCCGCCAGCCGACGCGGTGGCCGACCGCTCACCCCACGAACTGGAGTCCACCCACAGCCACGTCGGCACGAACACGACCTGCGGTGCGGGGGGCGCGGGGTTCACCCGGATGACCGGCGCAGGCAACCGCAACCGCCTGACAGCCTGATCCGCCAACAGATCCAGACTCGGGCCCTGCCCGCCGTACAGCCGGAACGTGACCAGGCCCGCAGGCCAGAAGTTGGTCAAGGGATCACCACACGAGCCGATGTACCACCGATCCGGTGGCACCGCCTTGCCACCCAACGCCTCCGCAGCCGCCAAATCGTTGCCCGTAGCCGGCTGGTACCAGCACCCATCCCCGCCGTACCAGCCCTTGCCCTCGATGTAGCAGGGCACCACCCGGCCGCCCGAGTCGCGACACTCCGCGGCGCTGCCGCCGGTACCGCCATCGTCTCCGGGTGACCCCGGAACGCTCGGGTCGAGAACGCATTCCGGCGCGGTCGGATGCTGCTCGCAGTTGACGAACTCTCCCGGATCGGCGAGCGCCGGCGTGGCGAGGACGAGCATGGCGACGACCAAGGCGCCGAGCAGGCCAACTCTTCGTGCGGTCAGGTACATGTGCCTACCTCGTGAAGTCCGAAGCTGGTGACCTTCCATGACCCGTCGCTCTGCCGCTCCACAGTCGCTTGGCACAGCCGAGGCCCGCCCGGCTTGTCGCTGTAGGGCGGCCCGGGCGATGCCCGGACGATGCGGCTCTGCTTGGTATCAACGCAGTCACGGATACTGATCTTTGTTGGTGCGCTCGCCGGCGCGACCTCGGTCACGCGCGGTGAAAGGACGAACTTGCCCTCGCCTTTAAGCCCTTGGTCTCGAACATCACGCACGCCGTCCGTCAGCGTCTTGAGCGCGGTTCCGGTGGCATAGCGGGCGAGGTCTGGACTGTCCGGATCCGGAGCGCCGAGGACCCGCATGTAGGCGTCCCACATGCCCCGATAAGCCGTTACTGCGTCCTGGACTGAAGTGGCGGCAGGATTCGTCGGCGTTGCCGCGGACGGTGCCTGCAGGGAAGGAAGCACACTTGGGGACGCCTGCGGCTCTGGATCGTCCGAGCCACAACTAGCCAGGCCGCCCACCACGGCGAGTATCACCAGCGGCACAGCCCACCGGATCCGCCAAGGCATTCCCCGTCCTCCCCCCGCAAACCACGAGCTAACGGTGTGCCGCCGCCAGCCGCCCCGCGAGGCTGACCGCGGGGCAAGTCGTGCATTGGCGTGGGCCGGGGTAAAGGTGCGAAGTACGCGATCGATCCTCATGTAGATCGATGCTGTCACTCCCGACCGTCCCGAGCCCACGTTCAAGGAGGTATCACGGCACCCCTGACGTACCGCAACGTCCGCGCTACCCGGCGCGCACCCTGAAGCGCGGTGCAAATTGCACGCGCGTCGGAGTCACTACCTCAACGTCCGGACCTGAAGGCGCGTACTCGCAAGTAGGTACTTGTCGATTGGAATGCAAAGCGTCCACACTGACCCCTACGGCGGGGGAATTGGATGCGGACCACCAACGCATCGGCCCCTCGCAACAACCCTGGCGAGGATCTGATGAGCGCCGACAACCGGTACGCCCGCGCCACGCGGGCCTTCAACCTGCTGGGCCAGCCGCTGGTGCTCCCGATCATCTTTGTTGCCGGCGAAAACCAAGGCGCTTGGGACGAGCAACTCAAGACAGCTGACCCGCATGCGCTGAGCGCCGCTGTGCGGGCGCTTCAAGACTTTGGCCTAGTCACTTCCACATGCCCATCTGGGCCGGTCGATCCGGAATGTCTAGTCCTTACCGAGCGAGGTCGCAAGCTACGAGAGTTGCTTGCCGCCTTGTAGGCCAGCGGTCTCACAGGGAGCCTGCTCCAAACAGCCGACCATTTCGTGACCGTTCGTGCCGCCATTACGTACATAAGCCGCGAACTGCGCGCCCCAAACCTTGATCATTCCAAAAGACCTTGACAAGGTCACATACATCTCGATGAAGTTGAACGCAATGTCAGATCTCCGACACAGAGGTGAAGATCGACTCAGTGGCGCGACCGAACAGCGACGCCGACACGGGGGCCCCAGCGGGATGAACTACAACGGATTGCGAAAAGCCAGACAACTGCTCAGCCACCGGTGGGATCCTCTCATACTCACCATCCTCCAGGACCGGCGGCTGCGTCACGGTGAACTGGTACACGAGGTGCGGCGCCATGCCGACCGTCCGCTCTCCGAAGGCGTCTTCAACAAGGTCCTCAAACGAATGCTTGCGGAGGACAAGATCACGCATACCTTCGATAGCGACAGACACCGTGTGTACACACTTACGGATTCAGGAAGGCGAACTGCGGCGACCCTAGAAGCGATCGCTGAAGTCTGTGCCGACGAGAAGCCGGCGGAGTAGACGCCGCCCTCCCGCGCCGCGTCGCCGACCAAGATCATGAGTTGACGCAGCTCAACGATTGAAATCCCCGGCTATTCTCCACGATCGCCGCCTAAGGCGAGATCGAACGACTCCGGCAGCAGGTCCCGAAAGCCCTCAACGCGCCCCGAGCCTGACGGTGACAACGATGGATCATCTGGCAGGGTGACCCACGCGAGCCGCCCGCACCCGACGTCCGGCACACCTGACCCATCAGGTGAGGCCACCCGTGATGAGAGGGCTCCCCGCCCCAAGCACGTCAGCGACCGGGCGGGGGGCTCCCTACCGACAAGATCGTGCCGCGTCCCTAGGGGCAGGGTTGGAATGACGTGGAAACGTCAGCCCGACGGCTTAGTCCTGTCCCGGAGGAGTGTTGCACAATCCCCGCCGCAGCCGGAGGACACAATCCGCTCGTGTGGCTAGGTCAGACTTGGCGCGTTCCGGCCAGCGGACGCCTTCCTCCGCCGTGCCGCAGGGCAGCACGGTCCTGCTGTCCGGGCTGAACGCAGTCAGCAGGGGCCGTGGCCAATCCACGGTTGGCACTCGTGGGTGGGCGTCGCGGGCGAAAGGCGGTGGCGCAGTGCGAGATCGGCGGGGCACACTCCGAGCCATGCGTTGCGTTGCCGAGCCGGACCTGCCCGGGTACGCCGAACGCGTGCTGCCGCATTTGCTGCGCGACCCGGTCCGCAACAATGTCGCCGCAACGATCATCATGAGCCGGCGTGACGGCGTTGTGCCCACCGAACCGGACGCGCTCTGGCTGCGGGTGGACGGTGCGGCGGGTGACCTCGCGGGTGTCGCGCTGTGCACGCCCCCGTACGGCTTGCTGGTGACCGACATGCCGGACGCCGCGGTGGACCCGCTCGCTGACCATGTCGCGACCCACCGGCCTACGCTGTCGACGGTCGACGGGCCGGTCGCGGTCGCCGATCGGTTCGCGTGGCGGTATTGCGAGCACATCGGGACGGCCCCGAGGGCCACGAGAGAGTCCCGCATGTACCACCTGGACCAGGTCGCCCCGCCGCGAGGCATCCCCGGGCGGCTGCGCGCGGCGACCGCCGCCGACCGTGACCTGCTGGTCCAGTGGTCGGCAGCGTTCAGCGCCGAGGCCCTTCCGCCTGCCCGGCCCAACAACCCGGCCCTCACCATCGACTCCAAGCTGGCCCACGGCGGGCTGATCTGGATATGGACGCTCGACGCCGAGCCGGTCTCCATGTCGTACCTGAGCGTGGCCGCCGCCGGCGTGGTACGGGTAAGCGGCGTCTACACCCCGCCCGAGCTGCGTGGCCGCGGATATGCCAGCGCCGGCGTCGCCGCTACCAGCCAACGGGCGCTGGACGCCGGGGCGGTCGCGTGCATGCTCTACACCGACCTGGCCAACCCGACCAGCAATAAGATCTATCAGAGGATCGGGTACCGGCCAGTCGCCGACACCCGGCAATGGTCGCTCACCCAGCGGCAGCCAGCGGTTAGCCGAGCTTGAGCCGATCACGAGCACTTTGGGAAGCAGGGCGGGCGCCGGCGTGGAGGTGAACATGCGCGCTGTCAACGCGGTGGCCGTAGTCGCGAACTCTGGTGAGAGGCAACTGGATCACGTTCAGCCCTCGCCGACGGGCCTTGGGTAGGGTTGCCGGCGATGGGGGACGACGAGGCACGGCTGCGGCGTCGGTTCAGTTTCGAAGAGGATCCCGACAACTACCAGGCCGCGCGTCCGGAATATCCGCGGCGGGTGTACGAGGTTCTCGCGGATCGGTGCGGGCTGCGCTCCGGCGCCCAAGTGCTGGAGATCGGGCCGGGTACCGGGCAGGTGACCCACCACCTGGTCGCCGCCGGCGCTCATGTGGTCGCGGTGGAGATTGGTTTCGGCCTCGCGGAACGGCTGCGCCAGAACACCGCCGAGTGTGACGTGACCGTCGTCGAGGGCGATTTCGCCGCTGTGAACGTGCCGGCACCACGGGCCGGATTCGATCTTGCCGTCTGTGGCACCGCGTTTCACTGGCTCGACCCCGAGGTCGCGATTGCCAGGCTGGCCCGGTTGGTGCGGGCGGGCGGCTGGCTGGCCGTGTGGTGGACGGTCTTCGGCGACCCGCACCGCTGGCCGTCCTGGCGTGGGCAGCTGGACGCCGTGTATGAGAGATACCTGCCGCACGAGCGACGCGACCCGCAGGAGCTACCGGCACCGATGCGGGTGGCCGAACGGACCCGGGAGCTGGCCGCGGGCGGCTGGTTCGCCCCGGCCCAGGTCGAGCTGATCCGCTGGGAGCACCGGCTAACCCCGTCCGCGGCCCGGCGGCTGTGGGCGACGTTCTCCAACGTCCGCGAGCTTCCCAACCAGCTCCGTGAGCAGTTCCTGGACGGTGTCGCCGAGACGGTCGGCCGGCAGCCCGGCGGTGTGGTCGTGGACCACTACGTCACCGCGCTGTACACCGCCGTCCGTCACCCGGACCCTACACCGAGCCATAATGGTTAACCTCGCGGCCCGATGTTGAATGCGGCTTCAAGGCAGCGGACGGATCGCGGGCCGGTTGTCGACGCCGGACACGTTCCGCGGGTCAGGTCAGGCGGGCGGCCGCGGAATGCAGCCGGGCCAGCGTGCGCTCGCGTCCCAACGTCTCCAGTGATTCGAACAGCGGCAACCCCACGGTGCGGCCGGTGGTGGCGACGCGTACCGGTGCCTGCGCCTTGCCGAGCTTGAGCCCGTAGCCGGCGGCGACGGCCCCCATGGCCGCCTTGAGGTTCTCCGCCCGCCACTCAGCCGCCTGGAACGCCTCCATGACCGCGTGCAGCAGCGACGCGGCATCACCGGTCATGGCCTTCGCCCACGCCGCGTCGTCCCCTACCGGTGTGTCCAGGAACAGGAAGTCCACCAGGGCAACGACCTCGGACAGCACCGCGATACGAGTCTGGACCAGTCCGGCGACGGCAGCGAAGACCGTCTCGTCGTACGCCCGGTCCGGCCAGGGCACGCCCGGGCCGCGCAGCCACGGCTGGCAGGCCTGGACGAACTGGTCGAGCGGCATCGCCCGGATGTACTCGCCGTTGAACGCGCGCAGCTTGCGCACGTCGAAGAATGCTGGGGACGCGTTCACGTCGTCCAATTGGAACTCGGCCAGAATGTCGGACCAGGGCACGATTTCCCGGTCGCCGGCTGGTGCCCAGCCCAGCAGCATCAGGTAGTTGCGCATCGCCTCGGGCAGATACCCCTCGGCGCGGAAGTCTTCCAACGCCACCCGGTCGCGGCGCTTGGACAGCTTCCGCCGCTTCTCGTTGACCAGGATCGGGGCATGCGCCCAGACAGGCGGCGGCGCTCCCAGTGCCTCCCACAGCAGTTGCTGTTTCGGGGTGTTCGGCAGATGGTCCTCGGCACGGATGACGTGGGTGATGCCCATCGCGATGTCGTCCACGACGTTGGCCAGCAGGAACACCGGCGACCCGTCACCACGGGCGATGACGAAGTCCTCGATCAGCGCGTTGTCGAAGGTCGGCTTGCCGCGGACGAGATCCACGACGGTGGTTACGCCCTCGTCCGGGGTGCGGAACCGCACAGCGCGGCCCGCGCCCGTGGTAAGGCTCCGGAAGCGGCAGAACCCGTCGTAGCCCTTGTGGTCGCTGCCGGTACGGGCGACCACCTGGTCGCGGGTGCAGTCGCAGTAGTACGCCAACCCGCCGGCCAGCAGCCGCGCCACGGCGGTGCGGTGCTCGGCCGCGTACGCCGACTGTGTCAGCGGCCCTTCGTACTCGCCGGGGCCGATGCCCAGCCACGCCAGCGCGTCGAGGATGCCCTGCACCCACTCCGGCCGGTTGCGGGCGGCGTCGGTGTCCTCGATACGCAGAACCAGCGTCGCCCCGGCCTGCCGGGCGTACACCCAGTTGAACAGCACGGTACGGGCGTTGCCCACGTGGAACATCCCCGTCGGGGACGGGGCGAACCGAAGACGGATACTCGGCTGCGTCACAAAATCAGCCTACCGGCCGTCACCAGCGGTTTTCCGGCACCGACACCCGGGCGGGCCGTTCCCCACGTGCATGGTAACCGGCGAACAATGGCCCACCGGCGCGGTCCAACACCTCGCGGACGAACACCGCGACGGCCTCGGCGTCGCCGTGCGCGGCCAACCACCGCGCGGCTAGGTCGTTGTCCATGTCCCGCAGTTCGCGCAGTAGCCATTTGCCGCCGCCCACCCAGTGGCCGCCCAGCATGAGCGCCTGCTGCGCGGCGGCGGTCCAGGCAGTGGCCGCGACCACTGTGCGCTCGCCAGGGTCCCATGCGTGGGTGAGGTCATCGAGCAGGTCGGTCAGCCCGTAGCGCGCTGCCGCGCGCTCATCGTCGGCAAGCGGGGGCGGACCGGCGGCGAGCATCTCCGCACACTGCTCCTGCAGGTGTACGGCGTGCGCGCCATCGCCAGTGAGCAGGACACCCGTGGCGATCATGCGGTGCAGGGTCGGCCGCCGACCGGGAAGATCCTTGGCGAGGTAATGGGCCAAGGTCGCAGCGTCATGCACGAACAGCTCCACCGGCCAGCCACGCCAGTACCGCGAATCGCGGTGCGGGGCAGCCGGATCGCCGTCGGGCAGCAACACGACAACGTCCAGATCCGAGCCTGGCGTTCGCCGCGGAGTCAGGACGCTGCCGGTCAGCAACGCCCAACGTGCCTGCGGAAACAGATCAGCCACCAAGTCCCGGGCCGCGACGACAGGCTCGTCCTGCATGTACGACAGCGTCGCGGAAGACGGTCGCCGCCAGCAACCCGGTTACCCGCCTAGAGCTGCGCAGGCCGCTCAGCTCGGTCTGCTCGCGTAGCCGATCAGCGAGGCTACGGACAGGGACACGTCGGCGGTCCGGGGGCTGCGACGCATGCGACTACCTATTGGGTCGCGGACCCGGTGGCGCGGCTGGCACAGTGCCCTCATGCCAGAGTCGTTCCAGCCATCCAGCTACGGGGACGCGATCGCGGACGTCTACGACGAGTGGATCGGCGACGGGCCTTACGGCGTGGCCCACGCGGCGGCGGAATTCCTGGCCCGGCTGGCGGGCGAGGGCGGCACGGCCGTGGAATTGGGCGTCGGTAACGGCCGCATTGCGATACCGCTCGCCGCCCGCGGCATCCGCGTGACCGGCGTCGAGGCATCACCACGGATGGTGCAACAGCCACGCGTCAAAGCAGGCGGCATCGCCCTGCCCGTCATCGTCGGGGACATGGCCGACATTCCGGTGCCGGGCAGCGTCGACCTGGTGTACGTGGTCGCCAGCACCCTTTACGCGCTCACCGAGCAGGAGAACCAGCTACGCTGCCTGCAAAACGCTGCGGCGCGGCTGCGGCCCGGCGGCCACCTGGTTGTCGAGGCGTTCGTGCCGGACCCGAGCCGCTTCGACCAGGGTCAACGCGTAGCCGCCTCCGCTGTGAACGCCGACCGTGTCCGACTGGACGTGACCCGCCACGATCCAGTGACCCAAACCCTGCTCTCCCAGCAGATCGCGATCACCACGGACGGCGTACGGCTGATTCCGGCGCGCCTGCGCTACATCTGGCCCGCCGAGCTGGACCTAATGGCCAGACTCGCCGGCCTGACATTTGTGCACCGCAACGGGGGATGGCAGGGCGAGCCCTACACCGCCGCCTCCGGCAGCCACGTCTCCGTCTACCAACGGCCCGAACCGTGAGCGGGACCGCGGCGGAGTTGGAGCCGCACCCCATCCATGACATCCTGGCCGGCCGCCTGGCCCCGCCCGGCGGCGGCGCAGTCGTCGACCTCGGCTGCGGCCCCGGCCACACCCTCACCGCCATCCACCACCACTGGCCAGCTGCCCAACTGATTGGCATCGACCTACAACCCAAGCCCCTGGCCACCGCACAGCACAGCGGCGCCGGAACGCGCGCGCTGCTGGTACGCGCGGACCTGGCGCGCCCGCTGCCGCTGCACGCCGCCAGCGTGACCGCGTTGGTTTGCCACAACGTGGTAGAGCTCCTGCCGCAGCCCGCGGTGCTGTTCGCCGAGGCACACCGCGTGCTGCGCCCCGGCGGACAGGCCATCTGGTCGCATACTGATTTCGCCAGCCTGATAATCCATGGTGCCGACCACCAGCTGACCGACCGAATCTGCCAGGCCTACGCCGACGTACCGCAGCGGTGGATGGCCCGCATCGACCCACGCGCCGGACGCCGGATACCGGGCCTGGCCCGCCGCGCAGGATTAGCTGTCGGCGCGTTCGACGCGCACGTCCTAACGGTTGATCGGCTGGCCGGGCAAGCCCGCCAGCGCGTCGACGAAATCACCGAGGTTGCGTGTCGTCATGCCACCCAAGGGCGGGCACCGCTTACCGTGCAACAGGTCCAGAGCTGGCGTGCCCAACTCGACCGGGCGGACGCCGACGGCGAGTTCTGCTTCGCCGAAACCGCACTTACCACCACGACGACGCGTCCGAGCACCGGCTGAGCCAGGCATGCCCAGCGCACGAGGTGACGCGGCCGGCACCTGACCGGCGCGTGACGTCTGCAGCCTGTCGCCCTCCGTCGTACCGGCGCCCGAGATGTTTCGCGCCCAGCGGCACGGCGCTACCCTGCTGCGCGGTCCACTGGTCTGCGCGCCTTTTATGTGTGTTAGCCGGGGAAGGCGCGGCTACCGGTCATTCAGGGGGCGCTGGCCGGCTAACAGGCCCGAGCTGGGTAACCCTGGGCCCGGTCAAGCCGTGACGGGCCTACCGGCGGGCGAGGCGTGCGGTTTTCCGCAGAGCGACTTCCACGTCTGCGGGAAGGTCGTCCTCGGCCGACCAGTACCCGTTGGCCTCCACCCATCGGCGCATCGCCTCTGCGCGGTCGATCTCCGGCTGCGGATCACGCCCGTCCTGCGCGGCAGCGAGCGCCCTGCTGGCTGCCAGCTTCCATGCCCCGATCGCGTCCTCACGGCCGCTTACGCCGTTGCGTCGCCAGTCGTCAAGGCGTTGCTGCGCCTCGGTGAGTGCGACGGTCGCCGCTGCAAGGCTGCTGGCGAAGTGCCGGTCCAGTTCTTCGCGAGCGATGTCGGCATCGTTCATGCTCGCAGGTTACTCGACCAGACAACCATCCGGCGCGATAGCCAGCCGGGGCGACGGAGCCAGCAGAGATCCTCAGCGGAGCGTGGCACGCTACCGTGGCCACCGTGCTGCCGTAACGCTCGTGGCAAGCCCCCCGTGGGCGGCTGACTTGAACGACCCACCTGCGAATGGGAGAGATTGACGTTGGCTGAGACAGCAATCCGAGAAGACCTTCGTGCGGATGTGGAGATGTTGTGGAACTACCACGATATGCGGCACGAGCCACGTCCGTGTGACGTCGGGATCGGACTGGGCAGCCATGACCTGGGTGTCGCCGTGGTTGCCGTGGATCTTTTTCATCAGGGGATGTTCCCTTATATCGTCTTCACTGGGGCGAACTCACCGACGACGGTTGATAGGTTTCCGCGAGGCGAGGCGGTCCACTACCGGGAGTATGCCATTGAGAATGGCGTTCCGCCTGAGTCTGTGCTGACCGAAATTCGCGCCACCAACACCGAGGAGAACATCAAGTTCACTCGGGAGATCCTTGCCGACCATGAGATTCAGGCGCGATCTGTCATCATCATGTCGCGGCCCTACCAGCAAAGACGCGCGTTCGCCACCTGTAAGAAGCTCTGGCCAGAGGTGGAGGTGCTTTGTGCTTCCCGGCCACTCTCGTTAGACGATTATGTCGTCAGCATCGGTGACGTTAACCGCGTCATCAACATGCTTGTTGGCGACACGCAACGTATCGAGGTGTATGCAGAACGCGGCTTTGCCATCCCGCAGCACGTCCCGGAGGAGGTGCGGGCAGCATATGACCGGTTGGTCAAGGCCGGGTTCACAAGCCGGCTCTTGTAGATAGCAACCTCGCGATTCACCATGGCGGCGTGGCGGACTTTACCCCCATTCGCGTACTGAGATCAATCGCCGCCCTCGGCGCGCGCGGTCGGGACAGTATCTCGCGAACGACCATCCGCGACAGCCGGTGGTAACGCACTTGGTCTGGGCCGATCTGCTCGGCGTTGAGGAGCGAGACCAAGGCGTCTTCGACGCGATTCCAGCGGGCGAACGCCCGCGCCACCTCGATCGAGTGCCGTACACGGCGCTCGACGGGAAGGGCGCGGGTGTCGACCGTGGGACCGATCTCGATCGCCCGCTGCACGTCCCCGAACTCCATCGCTACCGATACCTGATGGATCTTGACATTGGTAGGACCGAACGCCGTCCAAAGGTGGTTGGCGTCGCCGCCGAGGCGAGCCGCGGAATCGGTAGCCTCGGCGAGATGGGTATCAGCCGTCGCCCGGTCATCCTCATGCGCTGATGCCATCGCACAGACCAGATGAAGACTGCCGTACACCGACAGCAACTGAGGCGTGGGACGCGAGAAACGCGGTTCGAGGTACTGCGCGGCTGCCGACGCAAGCCCCCGCGCCTGCTCGTACTCTCCAATGGAGACCAGGGCATGCGCGGCTGCTCGGCTCAGCGAACCGATCACGACATGATCGTTGCTGGCGTTGGCCGCTGCCAGCCCCCGGCTCGCGGCGATCCACGCGAGGTCAGCTTCACCGAGTTTGGTCAGAAAGAGAGTTGCGACCTGATGAACGTAGGCCGTTAGTGCCTGCGCCCGCTGACCCTCGCTACCGTCGAAGGCGCGCGTGGCGCTAAGGCAGTCACGGATGAGACACGGCAACTGACGTGCCAGGGTGGCGTACTGCGAGTGCTGGTAGCACCCCCAGATTTCGGCGATGTCCCGTTCAAGGTCAGCGAGGGATGGCGGGTCATCGTCCTCGAACGACGCGATAGCAGGCGTGAGGTGCCGATAGTCCCGCAACGCGGCCCGCAGTGCCGGGATCGTCTGCCGCCCCGATCCCTCCGACCACTCGAACAGACTCGGCTCACCGATCAAGTCGGCGAGTGAGACGTCAAGGGCCGACGCGATAGTGCGGATGACCGACAACCGGTCAAGCTCTGCGCGGTTGTTCTCGACCTTGCGTAGCCATTCGGCGGTCTTGCCGACCAAGCCGGCAAGAACATCTTGAGAAAGGCCACGACGACGGCGGTAGAACGCCACGCGTTGGCCGATCGTCATGTCGTCGGTCATGCCTCGCACGTGATCATCCTGCCTGCCAAGGCGGTTCCGACCCGGTACGAAAATTACCGGTTGGCTGCCCATCGCGAGCCTACCTTCAGTCTTCGATACATCACGCGCGGTTGTCCATAGCGGATCGGCGTAGCGGGCGCTCACGGACGGCGGTGCGTAGACGAGGAAGGGAGGGCAGCGCAATGGGTTCTCGCCTGCCGATCGGCGAGTCTGCCGAGACGACTGCGGCAGCCTTCCAGATCGCCATGGTCATGCTCCTTGACTCTCAGGGGCGCATCCTGCTGCAACTACGCGACGGCAACACCTCCATCGACCCGCACCGTTGGTGCCTCCCGGGTGGAGCCGTAGAGCCGGGGGAAACCCCTGCCGTTGCCGCGCTCCGTGAGTTGTTGGAGGAGACGGGCCTCAGACCGGACACCGGCCTCGTGTCCGTGTGGCAGGGCCTCGTGCCGTCCGAGCGGTTTCGCGGTGCGGTCGTGGCGTGTCATGCATTCCTGGGTTGGACTGCCGCCGGTCAGGACGACGTTCAGTGCAACGAGGGAAACGCGATGGTGTTCACGCCCATCGATCAGATAGCCAAGCTGGAGCTTGGGCATGCCCACCGCATGATTGTTCCGGCCGTCCTCGCCTCGCCGCTATTCGCTGCTGCTTGCGCGCCTCGCCCGTCGGTAACCGGCTGATGAGGGAGTGAGAAGTGGAACCGCTGGTCAAGCTGGTGGACGCTGTCGATCGTATCGATGAAGGCTCCCCGGTTGTATGTGACATCAGGTCCGTGCTGCCGGGTGATCCGTCGGGCGTGTCGCGAGACGGGTGGGGTTGGCTCCCGCTCGGCCCGGCTCGCGGCGCGCCCGCCTCGGCTCATCAAGAGGCTCCCATTTCGAGGACGGGACAGCACGCGCAGATACCCAATCGTCTGTTGCGTCGCGCCCGGCTGCGCCTTGTGTCTCCGTCCGGTTCGTGTCGGCCGCTGTCGCGGCAGGAGCTGGCCGAGGCGGTTAACGCCTACCTGTTCAACGTGCTGGGGCGGGCGACCAGGCTGGACGGCAACTGCGTCGGCGGGCCCGAACGCGGCAGCCACCGCCGGCCTCGCGAACACTACCGCCTGGGCTTCCACAGTGTGCCCGGCGCGGAGGCCGATGCTGGGCACTTCTACAACGGCCGGGGGAACCCAGCCGATGAGGAGCCCGAGCAGGATGACCCGGCTGACGACGCGCAGAGCCGTGCCGCGCTGAACCTCGATTCGGCCGTGACCGTGCGTTGTGAGGACCTGCCCGAATGGCGATCATCGCCGGTCCGGTGCGGCTGGTTATCGAGGCGCCGGGCATCGGCGCCTCCCAACTCGCCCTGCCCGCTGCGGCCCGCGAGTCGGTCTCGGGCGGGCTGCGTCTGTATTCGAGTGTGGATGGGAAGGGCTGGTAGAGATCGTGGAGGCGCAGTCCGTGATCAAGCCGGGACACCTGGCCCGAGGGCCGTCGGGTGATCTGGCGGGTGTGTCGCGGGATGGGCGAGGTCGGCTCTCATTCGGACCGACTCGCGGCACACCCGCGTCGGCCGGTGTCGACCTTCCCGCTCGGACGGCAGGACAGCCGGTGCAGAACCTGAGACAGGAGCGGACGGAGATCTCGCGGACCCTGCGCGCGCAGGGTAAGACCTGGGTGGAAATCGCTGAACTGTTCCGGCTACTATACCAAGTGAATGCGCGCGTCGCATTTCGCTATGCCCATTGCTGGAATCAGGGCGAAGTCGCGAAGCTCTGGTGCGAGCACTGGCCGGACGATCCCAAGACCAGCAAGAACATCTCCTATTGGGAGCTATGGCCCGCCGAGAGTGGGCGTACACCCTCGTTTGCCATCCTTGCGCGGCTCGCCGAGCTGTACGAGTGCAGCGTCAGTGATCTACTCGCCGACTTGCCGAACTACCGCCATCGTGATGGCGCGAATGGTGATCGTCCCGACGCCACAGCGGTAGTCGTCGCCCTGCCAAGCGAGCATATCGCCGACCGCCATCAGGGCAGCGGGCAGAATCTCCTTCCAACCGCAAGGCTGGTTGTCGACTCCTTTCATGGCCAGCCCGAGGGCTCAGTATCATGGCCTACTCCGCTGCGGGCCGCCAGGCGGCTAGCAGCGCGCCACGCAGATCAATGGTCGGCCGAGATGATTTCTCGTGATCCGTCCGCCGACGACCATGTTGTGGCGGCCGCGAAGCGGTCCATCGATCTGTTGAACCGAGCCCGGGCCGATTTAGTCATGGAGATTGATACTTGGGTCGAACGCGCAATCTGCTATCCAGCGACAGCGTCGCTGCACACCGAAACGATCGGCTCCGTCATCGACCGCTTGGCCATAGCTTGGGTTCGCTGCCAACGACTCAGTCAAACAGATCGGCACGCGCTGGCGCTGCGACAGTTCAGGGAGCTGGCCTGCGCATACGATGATCTCGTTCTGGACGTACACAAGGGACGCCGCCGGGTTCCTCGTTGGCGTGCTCTCAAGAGCTCCCGGTCGCCAGCCGTGGCCAGCCCAGCAGCATCAGGTATTTAAGCATCGCCTCGGGCAGATACCGCTCGGCATGGAAGTCTTCCAATACCACCCGGTCGCGGCACTTGGGGCAGCTTTTGCGGAAGTGGGACGGGGCGCGCGCCCAGATGCGGCGGCCCGCGCGCCCGCTACAACTGCTTGTTCTGGGGGTTCGACAGATGGTCCTCAGCACGGACGACATGGGCGATGCCCATCGCGATGTCGTCCACCACCTGGCCAGCAAGGAACACCAGCGACCCGTCGGCGCGGGCGCTGACGAAGTCCTCCGTGAACGCGTTATCGACGATCGGCTTGCCGCGGACGAGGTCTACGACGGTGGACCCCCTCTCGGTCGGTTGTGCGTCTTCCGGCTTTCCGCGAGACTTGCTCCTCAATGACCCGTGTATATTTCGTCCGCCACGGCCATCCGTCGCCTGCCGTGAGCCGGGCGGAGCCCGATCCGGCGTTGAGCTCGCTCGGCCTCCGCCAGGCGCGGGCCGCGGCCGAGCGGCTGAGCGGCAGTGTCGAGCGTCCCCGGGTGCTGAGTTCCCCGGCCCGTCGGGCGCACCAGACGGCGACGGTTATCGGGGAGCGGCTGGGCGTGGCTGTGGTGGTCGACCCCGGCCTGTCCGAGATCGGCGGAGCCGGCGACGCTGACGTGGAGACTCGCGAACGCGTCTCGCGTCTCTGGCGTACGGGGGATCTCACGGCACGACATCCGGACGGCGAGACGCTTGGCGAGGCCCTGGACCGGTTCACGGGTGTGCTGAGGCGCGCGGTCGAGGCCCACCCGGGCGACGATCTAGTCCTGGTGAGCCACGGCGCCTTCGTGGCTATGGGGCTTCTCCACCTCTGCGAGCACGATTGGGATCCTATGACCGTCGCCGGGCTGGCGCACTGCGCCGTACCGGAGCTGGAGATCCATCGGGCCTCCGCGGTCAGCCTCGGACGCGTCCGCTTCTGGGAACCCAACGCCGTCGAGCAGCGGGACCGCTCGTGAGCACCGCGCGGCTCTGCTTCGGGACCAGCACGTTCGTGGCCGGTCGACTCCGACCTGACAAGGATTCCGAGCCCGGCATTCGCGCGCTTGTGCAGGCACTGTCCGACGGGCTGGGCTGGGTGCACAGCAATCCGGCGCTCCGGACGCAATGGGCGGTGCGGAAGGCGTGGCAGCGCGCGGGCGGCCCGGCGCTCCGCCACGCGGTCAAGGTGGAGTGTTCTCTCGATGCCGACGCCGAGCTGCGGTTCCGGATCCGCCGCAGCGTCGAACAGTCCCGGGCGGCCCTGGACGTGCCGCGCTTGCAGGCCGCTGTTATCGAGATTGACCTCAAGGGCACCGAGGACCTTGCGGCGCTGGTGGATCCGGAGCGGGTGGCCGCGTTCTATCGGGAGGCGGCGGGCGAGGTGCTCGCCACGGGTGTCGTCGCCGAGGCGTACGCGTACTGCCACTCGGCCCCGCACATGTCGGCCGCGCTCACCGTGGCCGAGGTGGCCGGCATCGCGGCGCAGTTCTCGCCCGCCGAGCCTTGGCCCCGCACCTTCTTCCCCCAGCTGAAGTCTCGCAGGCTGCCCTTCCTCGGCATGGCGCCGCTCTGGCGGGGGCGGCTGACGGCGACGTCCGGATCGCCGGCCACGGCCCCCCTCGGCTGGGTGCTGAGCCACCCGGAAGTGACGCAGGCGGTCCTGACGATGTCGTCGGCCGACCACTGGAAATCGGTGATGGCGGAGGCCTGCCGGGCGTACGACATGCGGCGTGAGCGGTCGGACTTCGCGGCGTGGGGCCTCGAATGGCCACTCGATGCATAACGGTGAGCACGTGGTCGCCGTCGTCGGCGCGTATGGCGAAGGGCGCGACCATGGCCATCTCCGGGCGCGCGCCGCCGAGGCCGGGTACCGGGCGGACGGCGCGAGCGTGGCCCGGCTGGACCGGGTCGTGATCGAGCTGCTGCTGCGCGAGCACCTGACCTCTTCCGCGATCCGGGAGGACCTCGTCCCGCGGCTGCTCGTTCGGCGCGTGGTGGTTTCCTGGTGGCGACCTTCGGCGCCCGTCGCGGCGCCGGACCTGGCGTGGGTGTCGGCAGCCGACCCCGCGGTCCTGTGCGCTGTCGCCGTTCCGTGCGTGGTCAGGACCTGGGTCATGGCGGCCCTGACCGGAAAGGAGCTGCCGTGACGGTGGATCGTCAGCAGGCCCTCGTTGACGTACGTGTCCTGGTCCTCCGTGACGGGCAGGTGCTGCTGATACGGCTCAGCGCCGGCTTGTTCGACGGCTCCTGGAACCTTCCCGGTGGTCACGTCATGCCCCGCGAGAACGCGGTGGCCGCGGCCGTCCGCGAGCTTCAGGAGGAGGTCGGCTTGCGTGTACGCCCGGAGGACCTCATCTTTCGCTGCGTGACCCACCACCGGCCGCCGACACGTTCCGAAAAGGTCACCTTCACCTTCTCGGCCGAGACCTTCATGGGCGAGCCGTTCGCTGCCGAGCCGCACCGCGCCGACGTCGTGCGCTGGACCGCGTGGGACGACCTGCCGGCGAAGCTGACGCCGCAGGCTGCGGCGTCGCTTTCGTTGTTCCGGTCCGGGCAGTACTTCGCCACCTTCGGTCTCGGGGAGCCGTCGGCCGTCAGTCCGCCGGGTTGACCGCCGGTATGGGTGGGCGGTCGCGCAACACCCGGGCGGCGGTGGCCGCGAGCGCGGCGGTGTCCGTCACCACGACGACATCGAGTACGGAGGTAAGCGCCGACACTAGTTCCTCATCGTGAGGTCCGCCGCCGGGGGACGGGCACAGGCAGACGATGCACGGCGCCAGCGTCGATCGTCGCAGGTCCGCGACGGCCCGTGCAAACCGGGCGGCGCGCCGCGCGAACGGGCGAGCGACCGCGGTACCGCCGGTTGCCTCGCCGGTGCGGCCGGGCCGGTCACCCGGGCGGCGGGCGACCACTGTGGTCAGGTCGGTGCCCCGGAGCAGATGCTCCTGCCGATCGACCAGCACGTCGAATCCGCGGTCGGCGAGCAGGCTGGTGATCACCTGCCGCTGGTCGTCGCGGCCGTGGACCTCAAGGACCACCTGCCGGATGCCCGCCCAGTCCTCTTCCTCGACGCCCCGGAGCACCTCGATTTCGCTGCCCTCGGTGTCGATCTTCAGCAGGTCGACTTGGTCGACGCCGGTCTCCCGCAGGACGGTGGACAGGGTCCGAGTGTGGCAAGGGTGGACGTCGGCCACGAGGCGGTCGCGGAGCAGGCGCGCGACGATCGGGCGCATGTCCAGGGTGCCTGCCGGGATCCGGGTGTGCAGCACGTTCTCGATAACGGTCCGGATGGTTCGGGCGTCGCGCTCCGGGTCGGCGGCGAACCCGGAGAACGCTGTCGAGTTCCGGTAGAACGTGAAAGGCTTGCCCCCGTCCTCGTCAGAAATGCCGTAGTTGAATGCCTGGCTGTTCGGGCAGTGCCGGGCCACGTTCTCGCGCAGCACCTCGAACGGTGGCAGGGCAGGCTCGAACGCGAATACCCGGGTGCCCGGGAACCGGTGCTGGACGAAGAGCGTGAACATCCCGATGTTGGCGCCGATGTCGAATACGGTGTCGCCTGGCCGCAGGGTAATGCCGTGCCGCAGGTACGCCTCCTGCACGAAGATCTCGTCGTATAGGTATTCGGTCTCGTAGCCGTGCAGGTGCGCGATGTCGCCGACGCCGGGCACGGTGAACTGGGCGCCAGACTCCCGGGCTGGGGCGTCGCGGACGTCGTCGGGGCGGACGAGGAGCACGTTGACCCCGTCGCGGTTGGACGCGAGCAGCCCGCCGGGCGCGGTCAGGCCGACGAGGGAATCGACCCGCTCGTGGACCACCCGTACCGGCGCCCCGAGCGCGGCCATCTGGTTGCCGAGGTCCGCGATTTGCGCTCCGGCGTCGAAGGTGGCCGCCAGAGCCAGGGTCCGGCTCGTTCGCCCGGCGCGGGCCCAGTGCAGGCGTACGCCCGTCAGTTCTGCGACGACCCGGCCGGTGGAGTCCAGCAGCACGGCGTCGCCCGTCACCTCGTCGGTGCCGGTCGCGGACCGCAGCCGCGCGTAACCCCGGACGCCGGCCGGTTCGCCACCGACCGCGAGCGCGTCGGAGATGCGCAGTCGCGCGCAGCCCGCCCATAGGAACGGCCAGTCGTGCGCCCCGGTGGCCGCAGCCACGAGCTGGACCGCCGCGTCGAGCAGAAGCAGGCGGGTCAGGTGCGCGGCTTCGGCGTGCAGGTGGGCGTACGCGGCGCCATCGCCACGCCAGACGCGCCGCAAGGTCCGGAACGCCGGGCCGTAGTCGTTGCCCACCGAGGCTAGGCCACGGTAGAAGTCATCAACCAGCACCTCGGCGCCGGAATCCCGGACTGTCCGTGTCCGCTCGGTGACGTCAACCGGTGCGGACGGATCGGCGTGCCCAGCGATGCGGACGGTCGCGTGGGTCGTTTTTGCGTAGCCCGCGCCACTGGTCACCGTCACGGTCCGCCCGGCGTCGGATGCTTCGTGGAGGGTCACCCGGATCCGCCGGCTGCCCGACGCCGCGAGGACGCAGACGCGCTCCAGGCGGAGGTCCTCCAGGGAGGGCGATGGCCGTCCCGTCGCCGCGGCGGCGGCCAGAGCCATTTCCACGACGGCTGCGCCTGGCAGCACCAGCACGCCGCGTAGCCGGTGGTCGGCGAGGAGGGGGAACTCGCCCGTGCTCGCATCCACGGTCCACGTGCCCGCCTCACGCGGCTCTGACCGGCGGAGCATCACGATTCCACCCAGGGAATTCGGTCGCCTGGGGAGGGGGTGCCGTCGGCCTGGAGCGACCGGACGAGCTCAGCTAGGCCGCCGACAGTGACCGCGTTGTCTAGCAGGGCCTCGACCGGGAGCTCGACCTCTAACTCCTCGTACAGCCGCGCCAGCAGTTGCACCAGTTCCAGCGAGCCACCACCGAGAGAGCGGAAGTCGCCGTCGATCCGGCCCGGGTCCAGTTCCAGGATCTCGGCCCAGATCCGCCGGACGATGCGCCCGTAGTCGAGGCCGTCACCAGGGTCGTCGCCAGGATCGTCGAGGGTGCTGGCGATCGCCCGGCGGATGCTGTGGGCCGTCGTCAGGTCCGCGGTCGCGCTGGCGATCTCGTACCAGGGCCGAAAGCGCTGCGTCCCGCCCGTTGGAGGCCGGTCCGGCGCCGGCCCGGCCTCCGGCGAGGCGTCTGGGTCGTACCGGACCTTCGCCGCGTCCCCGGCGCCGAAGATCCCGTTCTGCGGTACGCCGATCTCGTCCAGGAACTGTCGTGCCGGCTGGTTCCGGGCCGTCGCGGCGTACCGCAGCCGCACCGCGTCGAGCCCCTGATCGAGCGCCCGCCGGCCGAGGTGCGCGAGCATGCGGTGCTCCACCCCGCGGCCCAGGGCCCGGCAGCTCAGTAGAAACGTGCCGACGTCCAGCACGCCGTCCTCAGCGGACGCCATCATCAGGCCGACGGTCCCGTAGTCGCCGAAGCGGTCCCGGACCTCGATCACGTGCTGCTCGACGGCTGTGGGAAGCGCCTCGATCTCGGCGAGGCCGTACCGGTGGCCGGTGACGTTGAACTGCGTGGTGCGGTGCATCAGGTCAGCCATCCGGGGGCGGTCGGCCGCACCGGCGGGGCGCACGGTCACCCGCAGGTCCAGGCTGTCGATGAACTCGGCCAGCGACAGCGTTTGCCGGCGCAAGTGCCGCCGGAGCTGCTCTTCGTGGTACATCGCCGTGCGGCGGCTTGCCTCCTCGGTGACGTGGCCGACGTCCAGCGGCCAGCAGTGGAACAGGGTCTGGAGCGCTCGCGAGGCGTCCTGGGGGAGCTGGACGACCGCCACCTCCGGGCACTGCGACTGCACCGCCGCGCACTCCAGCGGGCTGTCGTCGATGAAGACGAACGAGTCGAGCGCCAGGTTCAGGTCGCTGGCGAGCTCGCGGATGTTGGCCGATTTCGGCCGCCAGTCGGCCCGGATGCGCACGAAGTCGTCCGGCGCAAGCCGCATGCCGGGCACCGTGGCGATGGCCTCATCGATGTCGGCCGGGTCGTTCTTCGTGCACAGGCACAGGAGCCGTCCCGCCCGCCGCTGCCGGAGCAGGAAGTCCTGGAGTTCCTGCCGGGCGAGTCCGACCCGGAGGCCGGCGGGTCCGTCCTCGCCAAGGACGCCGTCCCACAAAGTGTTGTCGCAGTCGACGACGAGGACCTTGGGCTCCGCGGTCATCGCCCGGTGGAGACGCCGCATCACTGTCGTGCCCAGCGCGGCGAAGAACTCCACGGTGTAAGGGATGTTGCCCAGCTTGTCGGCGTAGTGATCCGCTGCGCGGGACACGGCGTACTGCCGGCAAACGTCCTGTGGATCGACGTTGCCGGCATTGGCCACGTCGTCCACCCGGCGGCGCAGCTCGTGCGCCGCCTGGGCAACCGCCTCGCGTCGCCGGTCGTCCTCCTCCGCGGCGGGCGACGGCGGGCACACGGCGATGAAGAACGATGTGCCGGGCGTTCGCCGCGCCGCGCCGGCCACGGCGTCGGCTAGCTCGGCGCCCACCGCAGATGCCTCGTCGTGGCGGCCAGGTGGCACGAAGTCCTCCATTCGGACCAACACGGCGACCGCGTCCGGACCCGGCCGATCCGTCCGCCCGTGCCGCTGCAACTCCTGGAAGACTTGACTGTATGGGGCGAACGACAGCTCCACCGGCAGGCCGAGCCGGTCCGCCCAGAAGGTGATGGCCGGGCCGACCGGGGTCGCGGTGAACGACGAGAGGACCCGGATCGCGAGCCGGTCCTCAGTCATCGCGAGGCTCCGGTGCCGGCGCCACGGTGAATGTCCACGTCGGACTCCATTCGCTCCACGCTCCCTCCTCGTTGCGCGATCGGACCCTCCAGTAGTAGGTGGCGCCGGGGCGTAGGAAGCTCCGGGAGACCTTCCACCGCGGCGCCGCGCCGAACGACAGCCTGTCGAAGTTGGGTGAGACGGGCAGCAGGAAGTCCGGGCGGGTGCTGACGACGACGTGATGGTCGGTCACGTCGTGGGGATTGTCATTGGCCCACACCAGCTCGCGCAACGCTCGGGTTTCCACCAGAGCGCCGTCTGGGGGAAACAGGGCGTTCCGCGGCGGCTGCGGCGGAGGCGGGGCGGCGCTCTCGTTCCAGCCGTACGAGATCCGCAACCGCAGGCCGTCGGCAGCGGTCTCCTGGTTGTCCGTGTGGACGCTGACGACGTTGCTGCCCACCGACAGCGCCGGAAGCGAGGTCTGGCTCATCTGCAGATCCGACTCCATCCGCACCGCAGCCAGCCCGACCGAGGCCGACTGCCCGGTGGCCTGGAAACTGACCCGGATGTAGTACGAGTAGATCGCCGGCGACGTCAGCGCGTCGAGCACCGCGTCGATGTCGGCTGCGGTGTCGAGGACGCCGTCTCCCTCGCCCTCCCACACGGTCGTCCACGAGGGACCGGTGCACAGGTCGATCCGGCACCGCCCTGGCGCGTCCAAGACGAAGCGGGCGGAGACCCGCCCTCCGACGACCGGGTACGGGCTCTCGATCTTCCAGGTCACCGAGGCCGGATGGCCGGGAAGTACGGCGTGCAGGGCGCCCGGTCCGGCGCCCGGCGCCGACATCGCGGTGTTGACCTCGTGGACGATCCCGGCGCGGTACCTGCGGTCGGTGAGATCGGGTTGGTAGGTGAGCAGGCCGTTCGCCAGCCGGTACGGTACACCCGGCCTGTTGCGTGAGTTGCGGCCGTAACGGTACTTGCCCCGGTGCTGCCACAGGTAGGTCAGCTCCTCGCCGGGTCGCAGCCGGAGATCCATCCGGTGTGTCCACTGCTCGACCGGCACCTCGTACGGCGGGAAGTGCTGGCGATACAGCAGGATGAACGCGCCCTTGCACTCCTGCGCGGCGAAGCCGTGCGCGTGCGTGCGCAGCACCAGGCTCGGGTCGCGATGGATGTCCTCGTAGGACGCCACGGTCTCGTTGTCCCGTCCGAGGAAGAAGGTCCGCGCCTCCGGGTCGAAGTAGTGGTACGCACCGTCGTACTCGATCTCAGCGCCGCCGTGCTGGTCGTGCGGCCCATCGAGGGGCGCCGCAGCCAGGAGCCGCGCGCGCAGCCCGGCGTGCCGGGCCATGATTACGAGGTTGGCGGCGGAAAGGATGCAACCGCTCGGGTAGTAGGTGTTCACGGCCTTGATAGGGTCGGCGCGTTCCCGGAAGGTGTTGAACCCCGGCGCCGCGTCGAGGTCGGGCATGACCTCGTCCACGCGCAGGTTGTTGTTGTGCGCCTGCACGTCGATCCGGCTGAAGAACCCGAAGAGCGCGAACGCCTTCTCGCGGTCGGTCATCCCTGGCCGCAAGATGCTCCGTAGCAGGTCGTCCGCCGAGTGCCAGCTCCGTCGGTCGTTGACGACGATCCGTGGGTTTACGACGTCGGTCGTGCCCACGTTCGCTAGGCGGAGGAACCGGTCCGGCTGGAACAGCGGGACCTCCATCATGGTCTTGGGGTTGTCGGTGGTGGCGTACGAGGCGGAGTTGAAGCTGTCCAGCGTCCCGCCGACCGTAATCTCGTAGCGGGCGGCCGGGGTAGTCACGACCCGGTCGTCGACGTGGTCCGTCGGCACCGGGCTCGCATCGTCCGGCACGCCGGACACGACCGGACGCTGCTCGGAGACCGTCACGCGGACCCACCCCAGCCGTCCGGCGGGACGACCATGTGGCCCCCGATCACGAGGGCGTCGAGTTTGCACGCCAGGAACGTGTGGACCGCGTCCTCCGGCGTGCAGACGATGGGCTCGTCGGCGCCGTTGAAGGAGGTGTTCAGGACGACGGGGAGGCCGGTGAGCCGGCGGAACTCCTCGATCACGCCCCACATAGCCGGGTTGTCGGCCCGGGTGACGGTCTGCACCCGCGCGCTGCCATCGACGTGGACGACCGCCGCGATCCGCTCCCGCTGGGCGGCGTGGACGCGCGCGGTGGCCACCATGAACGGGTAGACGAACCGGCCGGCCTCGTGCAAGAGGAAGAACTCGGCTGCGTGCTCGGCTTGGACGGCGGGCGCTAAAGGCCGGAACGCCTCTCGATGCTTGATGAGCGCGTTGACGCGCGTCATCGTGCTCGCCTTCGACGGATTCGCGAGGATGCTGCGGGCGCCCAACGCCCGCGGGCCGAACTCCATGCGGCCCTGGAACCACCCGATGACCCGGTCGTCCGCCAGGAGACTCGCTGCCACAGCAGCCGGGTCGGGAACTGCGGTTATCCGGCAGCTCGCGTCCTGGGCCACGCGTAGGGCTGCGGTGATTTCCGGGTCGCCGAATGCCGGTCCGAGGAAGGCATCCGTCAAAGCACGCCTGTCGTTTCTCTGGCCGGCCACGACGAGTGCGGCACCGATGCTGGTGCCGGCGTCGTTGGCGGCCGGCTGGACGAAGACGGCATCGAATCGGCCGCTCTCGATTACCTTCGTATTGGCGACACCGTTCAGCGCCACGCCGCCGGCGAGGCACAGGTTCCGCGAGGGCACGAGCTTCTGACCGAACAGGACGTACCGGGTGACCAGGTCCTCGGTTAGGTACTGGACCGCGGACGCGATATCCCGGTGCCAGTCCGTGATCGGCTCGCCCGGCCGCCGTGCCGGTCCGAGTAGGCGCTCCAGGGCCGGGCTGAACAGCGCGCGGCCCTCGCTCGGCCGGCGGTGGTGATCGAAGTACCGCAGGTTGAGCCGCAGCCGGCCCGATGCGTCGTCGAACGTCGCCAGCTCCTGCATCGCCCCGTGCAGGGCCGTGCTGCCGTGGGCTGCAAGGCCCATGATCTTGTACTCGTCGCGCTGGGGCCGGAACCCGAGAAATCGGGTGACCATGCTGTAGAGGTACCCGATTGAGTGCGGGTACTTGACCGAATGGCGGAGAGCGAGCGAGCCGTCGCGGGCCTCGAAGACGGCGGCGGTCTCGTACTCGCCGCGACCGTCCAGAGTGACGACCAGCGACCGGTCGAACGGCGAGGTGAGGTAGGCGCTCGCGGCGTGCGCGAGATGGTGCCGGACCGGCGTGACGGTGGCGGTGCGACGGAAACCGCCGGCCGTATGGATCAGCGACAACGCGCCGCGCCGCTTGCGGTACTTGGCGAAGTCGGACGCCAGCGATCCGAGGGATGCGGGGAAGGCATGCCGGAGGTTGGCGAACGGCAGGAGCAGTTGGAGGACCGGATCAACGAAGAAGGCGACCTGGTCGACATCGGCCCGGGCGATGCCCGCTTCGGCCAGGCAGTAGTCGATCGCTCGCGAGGGGAACGCCTTGGTCTGCTTGACCCGGGTGAAGCGTTCCTCCTCGGCCGCTGCGACAACCGCCCCGTCAATGACGATGGCGGCTGCCGCGTCGTGTGTGCCGAAGTTCAGGCCGATGATGGGGGCTCCCACGGCCGTCGATCACCTACCCTCCAAGACGCTCCCGACCGCCGAGGTAGCTGCGAAGGACCTTCGGCACGTAGATCGAGCCGTCTGCCTGCACGTGGTTCTCAAGCACCGCCAGCGCCGCCCGGTCGGTGATGCCCGTCGCCGAGATGGTGTGGGGATGGACCATCTTGCCGTCCCGCCGGAATCGGATCTTGAAGCGGCGGGCCTGATAGTCGGTGAGGTTGCTGTTCGAGTGTGTTTCGCGATACGCGCCGAACGACGGGAACCAGGTTTCGGTGTCGTACTTCTTGTAGGCCGGCGCCCCGAGGTCGCCCAGGCACACCCGGACGACACGGAACGGCAACTCCAGACCGCGCAGAATGTCCTCGCCATTGCGCTGGCATTCGTTGAGCCAGTGCTCCGACTCCTCGGGCGCGCAGAGGACGACCTGCTCGACCTTGTGGAACTGGTGGACCCGGTAACCGCCGCGGTTGGCGCGGCCCGCGCTGCCGGCCTCCGTCCGGAAGCACGGGGTGAAGGCGGTGAGCTGGATCGGGAGTTCGTCGAGATCCACGATTGTGTCGCCGTAGTAGCCGATCAGCGTCTGCTCGGAGGTGCCGATCAGCGACAGGTCGGTGCCCTCGACCCGGTACAGTTCCTCGGCGAAGAACGGCAGGTAGCCGGTGCCGAAGAAGGTCCGCTCGCGGGCCATGAGCGGGGTGAACATGGGCTCGAACCCGCGACTTCCGAGCAGGTCCTGGGCGTACGAGAAGATCGCCCACGCCAGCCGGGCGCCGTCACCGCGCCAGTAGTAAAAGCCGGAACCCGCGATCTCCGCGCCGCGCACCATGTCGAAGATGCGAAGGCGCTCGCCGATCTTCTCGTGGGACCGGGCCTCGTCGGCCGGTGCCGTGTCGCCCTCGCGGAACAGCTCGACGTTCCCGCTGTCGTCGTCCCCGATCGGAGTGTCCTCGGCGACCAGGTTGGGAACGCGGGCCCAGAGCGCGTCGCGCTCCTCCTCAAGCGAGCGCAGCTGCTCGCCGGCCTGGACCAACTCGTCCTTGAGGGCCTTCGCCACGTCGCGCGGCGTGTCGCGGGTGAACTTCTTCTGCCGGCTGCGGAGCCCTTCAGTATGTAGCGTCAGGCGGCGCAGCTCGGCGTCCACGGCGATCAACCGCTCCACGTCGACGTCGGATCCCTTGGACTGGACGGCCTGCCGGACCAGATCCGGGTTCGTCCGCACCAAAGCGATGTCGATCACCTTCGACCTCCTCGTTTATGTCACCGCCGGCTCCGAAGCCTATCTGGAGACGCGACCACGTCCCCGGTCGGGTTGGGGAGATGTACGCCGGAGGGAATCGTAAGGGCTCGCGGATAAAAGCCCGCGCTTTGCGTTCCGACACCTGTTGATCTGCTATAGCGGTCTGCTAGCCAGCCAGAAGCTTGGCGGCCGGCGCGCAACCACAAACGATCTTGGCGGCGCGCCCCTCGCTGGTCAGACGAGGTCAAATAGCAGATCAACTTCAAAAGCGCGGATATGCTGCATTCGATATGAGAAGCGTCCTAACGACGGTGACATTCGGGACACACGCGAATTGCGGCCTGGTGGCCCGAAGGAACGTCTGGCAGCGGCGGGTCGTGCCTCGAACCGCCGCTGCCGTCGCCTATTCGTCGTCCGCGCCGATGGCGGCTAGCTTTGCCTGCTCCTGCTGCATCCGGTCGCGGGTGAGGATGTCCCGGAAGTGGACGATCTGCTTCTGCTCGCCCACCACGCGGTCGAAGCGGAGCTCGCCGAGCTGCGGCCGGTAGTGACGGCGGTTCGGGAAGTCGACGTCGAACTGCTCGCTCTCGCGATAGTCGGTCAGCCGCTTGATCGTCGCGAGCTTCTCGTCGTAGCTCATGCCCCACAGCACCGGTGGGTTTTTTTGGCTGATGCAGATCGTTGCCAGGCCCTGCGGGCTGATACGCATCTTGTGGCAGCCACCGCACGGGTAGTCCCAGGTGAACATTGCCAGCACGGCCACCTTCACGCCGGTGTCGCCGATCTCGTAGTAGTTGTAGCTCGGGTTGTCGCCCTCCACCGAAGACCGCGGAATCGGTTTCAGCTCTCCGGCCTTCGACAGGGCCTCAAGGATCAGGTCCTCGTCAACGAACTCGTTCCGCCAGAAATCCTCACCCTCGTCGGATAGCTGGGCGGGGTTGCTGGGGAAGAACTGGTTCAACTTGATCGCCAGCCGGCCGGCCTGCCCACGGGAGTTGAGGTCCTGCGCCCAGTTCACGAACTTCGGAAGCTCCTTCAGCGTGGACCGCATGGTCACACAGCTGATCTTCGTGAGCGTGGGCAGCAGTTCGACCGCCCGCTCCACGCTGTGTACCGTGTCCTTGAGGAAATGCGCGCGGGTGATGAACAGGTTCTGCTGCTCGTCGAGCGTATCCAGGCTGACGATCGCCCGGGTGAGCCCATTCTCGATGGCCTTCTCGATGAAGTGGTGGAGCCGGTAGCCGTTCGTGGTGACGATCTGCTGGGTGAAGCCGATCTCTTTGGCCGCCTTCAGAATGTCGAGGAAGTCACGCCGCACGGTGGGCTCGCCACCAGTGTAATGGACTCGACGAATTCCAACCTCGTACGACGCTTGGAGAACCTCGATCAGTTCCTGGAGAGAGGCCTGCACGATGACGCCCTGTGGCCCAGCGGGCAAACAGTACTTGCATCGAATGTTACATCGGGAGGTGAGGCCAATCCGGAGATTCCAACTGCGCCGTCCGGGTGCCGATCGTCCATCCATTGTCAGCATGTTTCCCCGTCCTTCAGAAACGTGGCGTACAGATCCTGGTTCCATGGCGAAACGATCCACAGTGGTTGCGGTGTATCCGATCGTTGTGGCCTTGCGGTGCCGCCCATGAGGGCGCCTACCGCCGTCGCTGCGGCGGTTTCTCCTACTCTTTGCGGGTTGCAGCCTTCGCAGGGGTTCGTCGATATAGGACCTGTAGATCCGATCCACGCGAATCACTGTCCAGCCGAAGGTAGTGAAGTCGTTGCACCGTGTCTAGACCCTTTTGCCGGACTCCCCGCCTCGCGGGGTGCACGAGAGCGTCTTGGTGAGGCGCTGGCCGTTGACAGCCCGGTTGACGAGCTGGGCTAGCCCTTCCGTGTAGCCCCCTACGTCGGAAGGGACTCGGCCCGACGTGCAGCGAGCGCCGATCCAGCGATGATGGCGGCTAATCCCACGACGGCGCTGACGGTCAGATCCTCGCTGAGGAAGATGGTGCCGAATGCGATGGCGAACGCGGGCGACAGGTAGAAGGCGAGGGCGGCGCGGGCAGGGCCGGTATGGGCTATGAGGGTGTAGAACACGACCAGGGGTAGGCCAGTGCAGAGGATGCCCAGGACACCGAGCGCGGCAAGGGTGGTTGTGCCTGGTATGTGATCCGGGAGGCTGAGCCCGGCCGGGACGGCCATCGCGATCGTCGTAACCAGCATGGCGGAGGTCGCTACGCCGAGAGGCTGCGCCGCTGCGTGCCGTTTGTGGATCATGATGGAGCCGGCGGCGTAGCACAGCGCGGCGATCAGCACGAGCGCGCCGCCGAGCAGGGCGTGCCAGCCGCCGCGCAGGTCGACACCGAAGAGCAGGACCAGGCCGACGAAGCCGAGGACGATACCGAGCACACCGGCCCAGCCCTGGGGGCGCTCGGCCGGATCGAAACGGACTGCAAGGAGCGCCACGAACAGCGGTTGGGCGCCGACGAGGATGCCGGCGATGCCGGACGGGACGTACTGCTGCCCCACCGTGAGTAGAAGCAGCGGAATCGTGGACTGGACCAGCGCGGTCTCCACAATGGCTCTCGGGCGTTTCCAAAGGAGGCCGAGGGCGCCGTTGCGGACCGCGAGTGGGACGAGCAGCAGCGCCGCGAGTAAGACCCGGCCGAGGACGACGAGGACCGGGGACAGATCGCGCAGCGCGACCTCGATGAGGGGGTACACGGCGCCCCACAGAGCTGCGAGCACGAGCAGCTCGGCCCATGCGCGTCGACTCATCGGCGGCTGACGCGTTTCGGGCTTGGCACCCCTCTAGTTAAGCAGCACCTGCCGGTAGAGATCGCGGACGCAGTCGAGCTGCGCCCACGGCATCAGTTCGACCAGCAGTTGACGAAGCCGGTGCCGGTTGCGCTCGGATCGCGTCCGTCGCGCCAGCACGTCCGCTTGGGTGGCAACGTGGCAGGCTTCCTCAGCCTGTCTCAACTGGACGTGAGCGTGGGCGAGGTCAATCAGAGTGCCTGAACGCTCCCGCACGAATGTGGCCGGTAGCAGCGTCAGCGCCTCGTGGAGAGCGCTGACGGCTTCCCCGGGTTGGTTGAGCCGCGTCAGGCAGCGACCCTTGAGGCGCGCGGCGTGACAATCAGCGTTGAAGAAGGACAGCCACACGGGAGTGTTGTCCGAGGTGACACCGTCGAAGCGGCGTTCGGCGGTCGCGAGGGCCGTGACGCCGGGCCGTGGTTCGCCGCGCAGTCCGTACGCTTCGCCGATGGCTTCGTAGATCCAAGATGTGACCGCTGCCGGCACATCACGAGCGGCCAGGTCTCTTGCGGTGTCGAGCACGCGCAAGGCAGCGTCGCCGTTTCCGGCATGTAGATGGATGTAGCTGATCACTCCGAGCATATACGCGTGCAGGCTACGATCGTTGATCTTCTCCGCGACGGACAAAGCAAGCCTGCAGCGGCTCAGAGCGTGGTGGTAGTTCTGCGCGTCTATTGCCAGCCAACCAGAGAGCTGGGCCGCGTCGGCGATTGCTCGCATCAACCGCCGGTGCGCCGCGGTCGTGGTGGTGCGGTTACTGACTTCAAGCATGCGCCGCAGGTGGCCGGCGACATCGGCGGTCACGCTTCGGGAGCCAGACCGATAGTCTGCTTGCCGGTAGGTATCCGTTAGGGCCTCGAAGCCGTCCACCATTTGCGACGTGACCGCCGTGATGGTTCCCGTGGGTACGAGCGCAGCCAGCGAACCCTGGTCGATGCTGGGAGTGGTGTCTGAACTACCCGCACCGTCCATCCGGTCATCGGGGTCAAGGTCCATGGCGTTGGCCGGATCCAACCGGCTGAAGTCCTCGCCGTCCAGCAGTTCGCCCGCGCTGCACCGGTACAGGAAGGCCAGCTTGTTGAGAGTGTCCGGTGACGGTGTCCGGCCACCCGCACCCGGCCAGACCTCCCAATAGGAAATGGTCTTGGCGGTCTTCGGGGCGCTCGGCTCGGGCCACTGCGTATTCCACCGTCGCGCGACCTCAGCCTGAGTAAGGCCGTGCGCCAGCCGGTAAGCCACTCGCGAGTTGACGCCGTAGCGATCACGGAGCTGCCCCGCAATCTGTCGGTAGCTCCAGCCCAGCGCGCGCAGTTGCTCAGCCTCCCGCTGGTGGCTTAGAGAGCTTCTGGCCAATGCGCGTCCTGTTCCATCGAGCGGTCGCAATTCATGTCTTTGTGGTGGGACCGTACCGGTTAGATCCGCGGCGATGGAAGGGCAATCAGCGCTACTCCCCGCCATGCGGGGAGCAAGCAGGCGCCGGAATCATCGCATGCGGGGGTCGATCAGCTCCACATGTAGGGCCACTCTTGACCGCGAGGTGCGGCGCCACATGCCGGTGGCGATCGGTAGCCGTGTCCTGCGCATCGTGGCTACGGCCCCGATCGGAATCAGCACCGGCCGTCCGTCAACGGAACCAAGGACCTTGCCGTCACTGGAGGTCTATCCCGGTGGCGGCAGGCGTTGGCGGCGGGCCGGTGCGCCGGACCGCTCGCAAGCGTTTGTCGAAGATCTAGTGGAAAGGACGCCGAACGTCGTGGATATACCGGTTGGGGTCGATGGCCGGCAACGGGCTGACCGGCGTCCTGGCGTTATCGGAGAGACCACCCTCGTTGCCCCGGTGCACGCCGGGCCGCCGGCGACACCCGCCCAACCATCGGGTAGCTCGCGTTGCAGGACTGTCGCCCCGTCGGTACGGCGGTCGACACAGGCCGGGATTGGGCTGTGCCGCCTCCCACCGAGGGGTGGCACAGCCCTTCGGGACAGCAGCGCTGACGTCATGCGATTGAGCGCCGCGCAACGGCGCGTCCCAGGTACCAGAGCGTTCCAAAAATACGAGCCGCGCAGGAGGCGTTTCGTGACCCTGATCGAGCTGGCCGCTCTTGTCCGCGACGCGGCCTGCCGTGTCGGCGGCGGCGGCGCGACTATCCGATCATCGCGTCGCCGTCGCCTGCTTGATGATCGGCAGGTCACACCGCCGGGCGGTCCCGCAGTGACCTGGACCGGCGCCAAGCTGCTTACACAGGCGACCAGGCTCCTGCCCACAGTCCCTGGCGGGTACGTGCCCAGCGCCATCCATGAGGTGTTGTTCGACGCTGCGCGTGTCCTGCGGGGTGACGGTGACAGCGCCGCTGCGCATCGCATGGCTGATGAGGCTGAGGCGCTGCTGGCGGCGTATCTGATCGGTACGTTCCAGGCCCCGCCGCGTGCGTCCGTGGCAGAAACACTGCGAGTATGGCCGGACCGCCGTGACCTCGTCCCGGTTGTGTCGGCTATGGCTGCGTCGGCGCGGTACTGGAAGCGATACCTGGTGATGCGGCGGTCGTCGTCGGCGCCACGATCGACGTGGTGGCGACGGGGCTCCCGAGCGCTAAGGCGCCCCCGCGTGAACGGCGACATGCCAGGCGCCGCCGCGCCCGACCCGTCGCGTCGGCCGCTTGACGCCGTCGCAAAGGGGCCAACGGAGGAAGAACAGCCAGGCTGGCTCGGTGGATCATCAGCCGTTCGGGGGTATCGGACTCCGCTCAATACGAGCACCACACCCGCCGTTGATCCCGGGTACGAATCCCAGCAGTGGCGGGGCACTAGGTCGACTTCGACAGCCGTGGACGTCGCATGAGGAGGCGGGAGGCTCACCCGGTAAGACGAGCGGCGAGGCGGTGGCGCCTGCGGAACCGGCGGATCGGAACCAAACTGGCGCTGATTCTCGCCCTGCCGGTGCTGGTCACTCTCGCCCTGGGCAGCTTGAGTGCGGCCTCCGCCCTGTCGGGTGCGTCGCGTGCCGAACAGGCACGCACACTGGTTTCCTTGGGGGGCAGGGCGGCCGACCTGGCGGCGCAGTTACAGCGGGAGCGGGCGGCGGCGGCGCTGGTGTTCGCCCGTAATAGCAGTGCGGCCACTTTGGAGGAGTACCGCCGGGCGAGCGCGGCCAGCGACTCGGCCGCCGACCGGTTCCGGGCGGCCCGGAACGCCGCAGATCCGCCGTCCAACCTGGACGCGTTGCTGCGACGTGTTGAGGGACAGCTGGCGGGCTTGCCGACCCTGCGCCAGCAGGTACAGGCGGCACCGGACGCGGCCAGCAGCGTGGTGGTGTTCCGGTACCGGGCCGTGGTGGCCGACTTAATCGCCTACCGGCAGGGACTGAGCCAGGTTGGCGTGGACGCGCAGGCGGCCAACGACCTTCGGGCGAGCGCGGCGCTGTCCCAGGCGATCGAGTCGCTCGGGCTGATGCAGGTGGCCGTGGTCCGCACTCTGGACACGGGCCGGCTGACCCCGGCCGCTCAGCAGGAGATCGTCGCGGCGGACGCCGGGCTGGCGGAGGCGATGCAGGCGTTCGGGGATCTGGCGCCGCCGCGGTGGCCGGGCCTGCTCAACACACGAGTCTCCGGCCCACCAGTGCTGGAAGCGGAGCGGCTGCAGGGCGTGGTCACCCGTGCCGCCCCAGACACGCCGGTGCGTCTGGGCACCGACGCTTCGGGCTGGGCCGCCCCGGTGGGCACCCGGATGCAGCTCATGCACGCCGTGGAGCGGGAACTCGACGCAGAAGTGCTCGCCGACGTCACCCGCCAGCGCGACACCCAGCGCACCACGACCTGGCTGCTTGGCGCCGCCGTCGCGTCGGGTGTGCTGGTCATGGCCCTGATCACGTTGTGGGTGGCGCGGTCGCTGACCGGCTCGCTGACCCGCCTACGTGCCGGGGCGGAGGAGATGGCAGGTGTGCGGCTGCCGCGCATGGTGGCCCAGCTCGCCGCCGACCGGACGGACCCGTCCACCGTGGAGCGGATGATCGCGGCGGCAGCTGCCCCGCTCGACGTCGACGGCACGGACGAGGTGGGGCAGGTCGCCGCCGCGTTCAACACCGTCGGTGAGGTCGCTGCCCGGCTGGCCGGTGAGCAGGCGGCGCTGCGCGCGGCCGTGGCCGGCATCCTGCAGTCACTGTCACGGCGGCTGCAGCAACGCACCGACCGGATGATGGTCAGCCTCGACGGGTTGGAGAAGAACGAGACCGACCCGGAGCAGTTGGCGAAACTGTTCGCTTTGGACCACGTGGCGACGCTGATCCGCCGCATGATCGCGAACCTGCAGATCCTCGCCGGTGGGCGTGCCGGACGATCCACGAGCGAACCGGTGGCGCTGCCCGACCTGCTACGCGCCGCGAGTGGCGAGATCGACGACTACCAGCGGGTCGAGTTGGGGCAGGTCGACGAGGGCGTGCAGGTCAGCCGCGACGCCGCCGAGGATCTGGTCCACCTGCTGGCCGAACTGCTGGACAACGCAGCCAGGTTCTCCCCGCCGGAGTCGCCGGTGGCGGTGGATGCCCGGCGGGTCGGCGACCGGCTGCACATCCAGATCCGGGACCGGGGCGTCGGTATGCGCCCGGACCTGCTGGAGGCCGTGCGTGACCGGGTCGCCAACCCGTACCGGATCGACCACCAGACCGCCCAGCAGATGGGCCTGCCCGTCGTGGGACGGATCGCGGCGCGGCTCGGCATCACGATCGAGCACCGCTCCGGACACGAGGCGGGCACGAGCGTCGACATCACCGTTCCAGCGGGCCTGTTCGGTACCGCGACGGCGATCCGGGAGCCGCGCCCGGCCCGCGCCGCCATCGATGACCGGACCCGGGAAATGCCAGCACTGACGGCTGGCACCCCCGCCGCTGCCCCGCCACTGTGGCCTCCGGTTGCCCCGGCCGCCACAGCCGCTGCTGAGCCGCAGGTCCCTCTCGTGATCTATGAGCAGGTGCGTCGCGATCCGCGCCACTCCTGGTTCACCGCGATGCCTGACAGCGCCGCGCCCGCGCAGCCGGTGGTGCCTGCGGACTGGCAGGCGGCGGCAGCCGCCGCCGAGGCAGTCCGGACCGCGGCGCCGACCCAGATCACGGCGAACGGGTTGCCGGTGCGGCAACCCGGCCGGCGGGTGATCCCGTCGGTCGGAGCGAGCGCCGGACCTCGGGTGCCGGTGCGGCGCAATCCAGACGAGGTACGTCGGCAGATGGCCGCGTTCGACCACGGGCTCGGCGCTGCCGGGCGCCGTTCCCACCGTGTCGCTGTGGAGGAACCCGCGAGATGACTACCCCGAGATCGAACTGGAGCTTCCTGCTCGACGACCTGTGCCGGATCCCAGGTATCGCGAACGCGCTCGCGGTGTCCTCCGACGGTCTGCTCATCGCACGCAGCACCAAGCTGCCCAAGGATCACGCCGACCAGTTGGCGGCGTTCACCAGCGGCCTGGCCTCATTGACCAATGGCATCGCCTCTCTGATGAATGCCTCCCCGGTCGAGCAGACGGTCGTGGATATGAACGATGGCCGCATCGTCATCATGGCCATCGGCGACGGGTCGGTCCTGACCGTCCTAGCGGCCAAGAGCGCCGACATGGGCCAGGTCGCCTACGAGATGGCGATGCTCATCAACCGGGTCGGCGCGGCGTTGACGCCCGCGCCCCACGTCCCCGCGCGGGCATGACTGACACACCTCAACCGGCCGGGCGGGTGCCGCAACAGCGCGGCGCCCCGCCCGCGGACACGGGGCTACCGGTCACGTCGGCGAAGATCGTCATCGCTGGGGGGTTCGGGGTAGGCAAGACCACCTTCGTCGGCGCCGTGTCCGAGATCGTCCCGCTGACCACCGAGGCGATCATGACCGGGGTCAGCATCGGCATCGACGACACCACGGCCGTGCCGGACAAGACCACCACCACCGTGGCAATGGACTTCGGCCGCATCACGATCGACCCGACGCTGATCCTGTACCTGTTCGGCACGCCAGGCCAGGACCGGTTCTGGTACATGTGGGACGAACTGGTCCGCGGCGCGATCGGCGCGGTGGTGCTCGCCGATACCCGCCGTCTGGCCGACTGCTACGCGGCCATCGACTACTTCGAGCAGCGCCGGCTGCCCTATGTGATCGCCCTCAACCAGTTCCCCGACACTCCGGCATTCGCCGAGGCCGAGATCCGCCAAGCGTTACAGGTCTCCGACGCCACACCACTGCTGTCCTGTGACGCCCGCCAGAAAGAGCCGGTCCGTCACACCCTGATCGCCCTGGTCGAGCACGCCCTGACCCTGCGAGCCGCAGCCTCGGCCGGCCTGTCCACCCCCAACCCCGTATGAGGAGACCTCGGTGACCCGACGACCACCCATCCGAACTGTGGCCGCGCTCGCCGCGCTCGCGCTACTCGGCAGTGCTGGCTGCGCCGGATCCAGCCTCGACAACGAAACCAGCTCCGACGAAACGACGATCCGTATTGGACTGTTGTGGCCGCAGTCCGGACCGTACAAGGCACCCGGTGACGACCTGGCCCGCGGCTGGCAGCTTTACCTCGACACCCACGGCGGCAAGCTCGGCGGCCACCCGGTCACCGCGGTCACCGCCGACGAGGCCGAGGGCAAGCAGAGCGCCCTGACCGCGGTGAAGAAGCTCCTCGACAAGGACAAGGTGATGGTCCTCGCGGGCACCGCCACCGCGGACTCCGTCGAAACCATCAAGACCGTGGTCACCGAGCGGAAGATACCGCTGGTCGGCACCGGCGGCCGGCCGTCCACCCTGGACGACGTCTCCTACATCTGGCACACCTCCTGGCTGTCGCGCGAGACCGGCCAGGCCATCGCCGACCACGTGCGGACCACAGTGGACGGCCCGGTATACGTGATCGGCCCGGACTACCAGGGCGGCTGGGACCAGATCGGCGGGTTCGTCGACACTTTCCTCGCCGGAGGCGGGAAACTGGCCAACAGCGACGGCAAACCCAAATGGGTGCCGTGGCCGGCAACGACGAACTTCCTGCCATACCTCAACGAGGTGGTCGCCAGCGGCGCCAAGGCCGTCTACACGTTCTACGCGGGCGCGCCGGCGGTCGAATTCGTCAAGCAGTACGAGGCTGCCGGTCTCAAAGGCAAAGTCCCACTCTATGCGGCGGGGTTCCTGACCGAGGGCAGCGTGCTGCAAGCCGAAGGTGCGGCGGCCGACGGCATCCAGACCGTGCTCAACTACGCCGCGAACCTCGACAACCCGGCCAACCGGGCGTTTGCCCCGGCCTTCCAGCAGAAGTACCAAACCGCGCCGAACCTCTACAACCTCACCGGCTACGACGCCGCGCTGGTACTGGACCTGGCGATCGCCACGGCAGGCGAGAACCCGACCAGCGAATCCATCAACGCGGCGATCGGCAAGCTCGGCGCGATCGACAGCCCCCGCGGGCAGTGGCGCTTCGGCAAGAACCATTCCCCGATCCAGCCCTGGTACCTGCGCGAGGTCCAAAACGACGGCCGGGCCCGCGCCAACGTCGTGATCAAGAACCTGACCACCCTCGGCAGCTGACAGTTACGGAGACCCTCCACCATGAGCACCGCACCCACCGACACCGCAAGCGACGCGCGGTACACCTTCAACAACGCCACCCCGGAAGCCGGCCGGCAGGTGCGCCTGCTGGCGGAGATCCTCGACGGGCACACCACCGACGTGCTTACCCGCGCCGGCGTGCAGCCTGGCTGGCGGTGCCTGGACCTCGGCGCCGGCGCCGGCACCATCACCACCTGGCTGGCCAAATGGGTCAGCCCGAGCGGCCGGGTGGTGGCGATGGACACCGACCCGCGTTACATCGAGGCCGGCGAACTGGTCGATGTCCGTGGCGCCGACGTCACCACCGCCGACCTGGGCGACGGCGAGTACGACCTGGTCCACGCCCGGCTGCTAGCGATGCACCTGCGGCAACGAGAAAAGCTGGTGAAACGGTGGGCGGCAGCCCTCAAGCCCGGCGGCCTGCTCGTGGTCTCCGACTGGGGCGGCACCCACCTCGACGAGCTGCTGCTGCGTGCCGCCGACGGGGTCGCCGAGGCGTTCATGGCCTTCCAGCAAGCGCTGGTGGGTGTGGCGGTCGACAACGGCATGTCGGTGGACTGGGCTCGGCGGATACCCCTGGTGATGCACGAGGCCGGGCTGGTCGACGTGGAGGCGGAGGTTTACAACCGAGTCTGGTCCGGCGGCGAGGCCGGCTGCCTGCTGCACGCCTCCAACAGCCGGCAGATGGAAGCCGCCCTGCTGGCCCGCGGCGTCACCGCCGAACAGCTGACGCTGCTGCGCGAGGCGATGGACGACCCGTACACCCTCGCCTGGTCCTACCCGATGGTCACCGCCGTCGGCCGGCGCGCCGAGGACTGACCAAAGACCCGGCAAACGAAAGGGAAGGGAGAGCGTGCCGTGGACCAGTCGGCAACGTACGCGGTGACCGCGCTGGACGGCGTCGCCTTCGGGCTGCTGCTGTTCTGCGTCGGCGCCGGCCTGGCGCTGATCTTCGGCGTCATGGACGTACTCAACCTGGCCCACGGCACGCTCTACCTGGCCGGGGCATACCTGGCCTACCTGCTGGCCGGCGACAGCCTGCTCGGGCTCGCCGCAGCCCTCGCCACCGGAGCGGCGCTGGGCGCCGCCGGCGGGGCAGGGCTGGCCGCCGCGCTGCGCCCCCTGGCAGGCCGAGGCCACCTCGACCAGTCCCTGGTCACCCTCGGCGTGGCGTTCCTGGCCGCCGACGCCTACACCGCCGGGTTCGGTGCCGCCCCGCTGCCGGCCAACCCGCCCGCCCAGCTCGCCGGCCGGCTCGATCTGGCCGGGCACGGCTACCCGGTCTACCGGCTGGTGTTCATCGCCGTCGCGGCGATCCTCGCGATCTGCCTGCACCTGGCCGTCCGGCACACCACCGCCGGGATCCTGCTGCGCGCCGCCGTGTCCGACCCGGGCATGGCCGCCGCCACCGGAATCCACACCGGACGCATCCGCACCCTGGCGCTGGCCGTGGGAGGCGCCCTCGCGGTCACCGGCGGGGTGCTCGGCGCCCCGCTGATCGGCCCGGCACCGGGGGTCGACACCACCGTGCTCGTGCTGTCCCTGATCGTCGTGGTGCTCGGCGGCGCAGGCTCGGTGCCCGCCACCCTGGGCGCGGCGCTGCTCGTCGGGCAGGTCCAAACCCTCGGGGTGCTGCTCGCCCCGGCCGTGAGCCCGTTCGCCCTGTTCGCCGCGGTGTTCGTTGTCCTCGTCGCCCGGGGCCACGCCACTGACCCCAAAGTGGGGAGGCCGGCATGACCGCGACCACCGAGGCGGCGCGGACCGTCGACAACCCGCCCAGCCCGAACGGCACACGTCGCCGAGGCAGGTCTCGGATCTTCCTCGGCGGGCTCGCCGCCGTCCTTGTCGTCGCCGCGCTGCTGCCTGCGGTGGCCGACGCCTACACCGTCTACCTGGCCGCCACCGCTCTGGTGCTGGCCGTGCTCGCCATGAGCACCCAACTGCTGGTAGGGGTGGCCGGCCTGCCCGCGTTCGGGCAGGCCGCCTACTTCGGCGTCGGCGCCTACACCGCGGCCCTACTCGCCCAGGCCGGGCTCACCGTCGGTCCGGTGCATCTCGCCGCCGCCGCGATCGCTGGCGCCACGGCAGCCGCTGTCACCGCGCCGCTGGTGCTGCGCACCCGCGGCACCGCGTTCCTGATGACCACGTTCGCGGTGCAGAGCCTGACCGCGACCCTCGCGCAGCAGTGGTCGCTGGTCGGTGGCGACGAAGGGCTGCATACCCCGCCGGTCACCCTCCTGCCCGGCATCGTGGCGCTGACCAACGCCGGGCACATCTACTGGTACGTGCTAGCCGCCGTTCTGGCCGTCGGTGCGGTTGTGGCGCTGCTGCTGCGCTCCCGGCTCGGGCTGGTCCTGCGCGGCTGCGCCGACCACGAGCCGCGCATGGCCGCCCTCGGTCACCGCGTCAGCGCCGAACTGGCCGCCGGATACACCGCCGCCGGTGCGCTCGCCGGCACCGGCGGCGCCCTGCTGGTAGCAGTCAACCGGTACGTGTCCCCAGCGGACCTGGGATTCGAGGTCGCCGCCCTCACCCTGCTCGCCGCCGCCCTCGGCGCCGGCACGATGACCGGCGCCGTCGCCGGCGCGGTCGCCGTCGTCGCCGCCCGGGACCTGTTCGGCGCCGGCACCGGCGGGCACGGCCCAGCCCTACTGGGCGGACTGTTCCTCGCCGTCGCCTACGGCCGCCCCACCGCCCAGGCCCTCACAATCCGCGTCCGCGCGCTGCTGGCCGTCAGGAGGCGATCCTGATGCTGCACCTCGACGGGCTCGGCCGCCGCTACGGCGCACTGGCCGCCCTCACCAACATCACCCTCACCGTGAACACTGGGACGCGGCATGCCGTCATCGGCGCCAACGGCGCCGGCAAGACAACTCTGCTGCACCTCATCGCCGGCAGCGTGCGCCCCACCACGGGCCGGGTCCTGCTCGACGGCCGCGAAATCACCCGGCTCGGCCCGGCCAGCCGCGCCCGCCGCGGTGTCGCCCGCACCTTCCAACACCCCGCCGTATTCCCCCGGCTGACCGTCACCGCCAACGTCGCGCTCGCCCTCACCCGCCACACCCGCACGCCGGCCCGCCTGCGTCTGTTGTGCGGTCGCGGCGTTGTCGACCAGGCCCGCGCTGTCCTGGCCGCAGCCGGCCTCACCGCGCACGCCGACACCACGGCCGGGCAACTGCCGTACGGGCTGCGCCGGCTGCTAGAGCTGGCCCTCGCCCTGGCCACCAAACCCCGGCTGCTGCTGCTGGACGAACCGTCCGCCGGCTTGGAAGCCGACGAGATCCGAAGGCTCGCCGCCACCATCCGCGCGTTGCCCCGCGAGGCCACCGTCATCCTCGTCGACCACCACCTCGACCTCGTGTGGGACATCGCCGACACCGTCACCGTCCTCGACCACGGCGAACACCTGGCCACCGGCACACCGGACCAGATCCGCGCCAACCCAGCCGTGCAAGCCGCCTACCTGACCCCAGCCTTCCCACCCGACACCGCCACTGCCGCGCCACCGGCCGGGCCCGCCGACCACCGGCCGGCGCTGCTTCAAGTGCGGGGGCTGCAGGTCGGCTACCACGGGGCACCCGTGATCGACGGCCTCGACCTCGACGTCGCCGAAGGCGAAGTCCTCGCCATCCTCGGCCGCAACGGCGCCGGCAAGACAACCCTGCTCAACACGCTCGCCGGCCTGTGCACCCCAGCAGCGTCGACCACGGTGCACCTCGCCGGGACGCCGCTGCCGGCCGGGCAACCCAACCGCACCTCCCGCGCCGGCCTCGCCCTCGTCCCGCAAGGCCGCCGACTGTTCAACCTGACCGTGGCCGAACACCTCACCGCCGCAACCGCCACCAGGACGCGAGGTAGCCACGGGCGCACCTGGACCCGCGATGAAGTACTCGACCTGCTACCACCGCTACGCGGCCGGCTGCGCCACCACGCCACCCAACTATCCGGCGGCGAGCAGCAGATGCTCGCACTCGCCCGAGCACTGCTCACCCACCCACGACTACTGCTACTCGACGAACCCACCGAAGGGCTCGCACCCCGCCTGGTCGAACAACTCACCGCAACCATCCGAGCGATCAGCACCGAGCACGTCACGGTCCTGCTCGCCGAACAGAACCTCCACCTCGCCATCGACCTCGTCCACCGCGTGATCATCCTCGACCACGGCCACCTCGCCCTCACCACCACACCCACCGACCTGCGCAGCGACCCCGACCAGCGCCATCGCCTCGACCAACTGCTGGGCGTGCTGCCAACAGGACCGGCCGCATGAGCGCGCCAGCCCTGTTCTCGCCGCCAAACGCTTGCATCGAGGCGGCCACCCACGACTGGACCCGGCCCGGCCGGGTTTCTGCGGCGGGTCTCTCTCCCGACCTGGTTCCGGCGTCGGCGCCGCGGCATTCCTTCCCCCGTGGGATGCCCGAGCGGCCCGGCGCCCCGGGCGGGGGGGGGGGGGGGGGGCCCGGGCCCCCCCCCCCCCCCCGCCCCCCCCCCCCCCCCCCCCCCCCC
>JBBEWH010000001.1:0-37343 GCA_037414955.1 Actinomycetes bacterium KLBMP 9797 | reverse complement strand
CCCCCGTGGGATGCCCGAGCGGCCCGGCGCCCCGGGCGGTGTGCCGCCGTCTCCGGATTCGCCTCCCCGGACGGCGGCACACCGCCCCAGCCCACCGGCTGTCCGACTTCCGCACCGCACGCCAACCTGCCAAATCCCAAACAGGAGGACCCACCTTGCGCGGTCGATCTACCACCACTGACCTCAGCGGTCCGACACCGCGACGACGCCATGCCACGCGAGTGGCGCGGATCGTCGCCACGGCGGCGCTGCTGGCGGTCTCCGGCGCCGCCGGGAGCTCTGCGTACGCGGCGCCCACACCGGCGTGCGCGTTGACCTCGGAACGGCTGCTGCGCGTTGAGTTCGATGGCTCGGCGCCGCCTGCAGCTGCCATCCTCCGTGGTATCGCCAGCCGGCTTCGTACGGTTCCGGCCGACAGCCAGATCGGCGCCTACGCCTACATCAGGGTGAATATGCAGGCCGCGGACTCCGCCCTGGACCCGCCGTGCCCGCAAACCGTGACCGCGTACGCCCAAGAGCAGCGCTGGCGGGCCGACAACGGCTCGGGACAGGTCACCGGCACGCCGTGGCACCACGACCCGGCCGCGCCCCCGGCGGTCGAAACCACCGTTTACGCCGCCGGTGAACTCGCGGGCGTCCTCAATGGTCCGGTGCCAGCCGCCCCGTCCGCCCTCGCCGCCGCGCTGGACGCAAACGGTCACGGCGTGCCTACCGCCGCCCGGATCAGAGCGGTCGCCGACCTCAACGGCTGGCACTACCTCAACCGCGACGCCCGCCAGGCCGTGCTGCTGTTCCTGGCAGACATCGACGGAATCACCTACCGGGGCGCCGTGACGGGCTACCCCGGCGCCATCGCGGTCAGCGCCGACAACGACGGCTGGCGCGAGCTGCTCGTCCTCGACCCGCGCAGCGGCGTCGTCAACGCCTACGAGCAGATCCTGCTCCGCGACGGCCAGCAGCTCGGTGTCCGCACCCCGTACTCCAACGCCCGAACCGCCTACCTAGACCGGGGCCGTACACCGCAACCCGATCGCGTTCCCGGACCACCACGTCACTGAACCCGGCGGCGGCCAGCCCCAGACCGCCAAAGTTCAGGGGCTCGTCGCCCCCTTGGGAGAGGAGAGCCATGCTTCCACCGCCATCCGAGACCGCCGGGAGCGGACGCGTCGCCGCAGCGCGTCTCGATCCGACCCAGGCGGCCGGCCGGGTGCTGTACCTCCCCTCCCGTGCCCAACTCGTGGTCCCGTACGACCAGGACGTTGACGCCCACACCTGGCGGTGCGTGGTCGTCACGAACGAGGCGGCGCACCCAGGCACCGTGCAGGTGACCATCGCGGACGCGGAAATCGCGGCAGCGGTCGCGGTGCCGCTCGGCTACCCCGCCCGCGACGACGTGTACGCCGCGATCTGGCAGGGCTGCACGTACCTGCGCTGGCCGACTGGCTACATGCGGCAGCTCGTCGACCAGCTCGCCACGTCCGTGCGTCGGCCGGAAACCGTCACCGTGGACCTCGACCGGCGCGCCATGCACCGGCTGCAAATGACGATCGGCCTACCCGCCGAGGGTCTGCGGCGCCTGCTGGACGATCTCGCCGCAGAGGGCCTGCTCGGCATTGTCGAACCCGGCGCCGAGGACCGCTGGGGCGTCTACACGCTGACGATGCCGCCACGTCCGGCGACGGTCCAGCCGAGCCGCGAGCCCGGCTCATGACCGACAACCAGCGCCGACGGCCACCGCCCGAGCTTCTCGCGGCGGCAGCGCAGGACTACCAGGCTGCGCGCGAACGGGTAGCCCTCGCCGTCGAGGGTGCTCGGCTCGTCGCCCTCGAACGCGGCAGCGAGATCGAGGCGTTCGCCGAGGCGTACTACGTCCTTAGCCGTACCGCCCCCGACCTAGCCGCGGCCATCGGCGCAGCCGCGATCGTACAGCTGGCAAACAGCCACAACCGACACCTCAACTGACGACCAGCCGCGCAGGATGCGGTCGAGCGTCACCGTTGACCTGTAGAGCCCGCCACCTATGGAGGAACCATGACCACCGACATAGCCGTGACGACCGCGACCACCTGCGACGAAACGCCCGAAGCCCTGACTGTCGAGCAGGCACATTCGATCATGCAGGAACACATCCGCTGCGACATCGCCTCCTGCCGGCAGCGCCACGCCGCACGTGCCCTCCTCGTGCGGGACGGCCGGTATGTGCTCGCCGCGCGGTGACGGGCTCCATTGAGGACCGGCCGCGCGGTGCCCCCGATGCGCACACTGACGGAGCCAGTCGCCGGTCAGCCCGCCTGCGTAGGTCACCTGCTGCCTTCCGGCCGGCCTCGGCACGCGGCGATCGTGCGCCTCCCCGGCGGGCCGTGCCACGACCAGCATGGTTCGTAGGCTCCATGCCGGAGCGCAGTAGCATGCCGACCCCAACTGTCGGTCCGGACGGACGCGACCCGAACACCGTCGCGAGCCTGGCCGCCTACCCACCGACCACGCCGGTGTGGGTCTACCGCAGCGGCTCGTGGCGACCCGGAATCGTTCTGCAGGCGTCGGCCCGCGCCGCCATGGTGCGGTACCGACCCACCGAGCAACAGGGCACCGCCGTAGACACCGTCACCGCCGTACACCTGGCCCACCGCGAGGATCCCGACCGATTTCTCGACCAGCCCAGCCCCAGGAGCTACCCCTGACACGGGACGCCACACAGCCCCGGCCTTCGCCTCGAAGGACCACCGCAGGGTCAACGAGGCGGATCCTCGCTGACCTGGACGGGCTCATCTACCGGGACAACGCGACGGACCGGCTCGGCGGCAACGGCGTCGCTGTCCGGCATCACCAGCGGCGGCGTCCAGTACACGCTGATCTTCGACCTGGCAGCGGTCGCCTCCTGGCCTCGCAGCAGCGGAGGGTTGGCACCCGCGAGTACCTGAACATCCCGCCGGCCGGGACTGGACTGAGGCGAACCCGACGGGTCGCCAACCGACCCGTGTGAACCGCCCAGAGCTGATAGAGCTGTGAAGGAGTGATCGACGTGCCGGACAACGCGCCGTCCGCCACGACGCGCTCGGCAGTCCAGGCGCTCGCGCTACACCCAGGCCCGCAGTTCGGGCTGGACGCGGCAGCAGCGGCGTTGAGCGTGCCCGTGGAGGAAGCCGCCCGCCTGCTAGACGCCCTCGTAACGCAGGGCCTGCTGGTGGAGGTGTCGCCCCTGCGCTACCAGCTCGCCGATCGGCAGCACTCGCGGACGCGACCGCTGCCCGGCAACGACCCGCACCGCCGGGACACCGTGCGCCGCATCATCGACTGGTACCAGGTCACCGCGACCGCCGCAGAGCAGGCCGTGACCGCCTACCGGATCCGTCCACACGCCGTCCCGGCCCACCTCTCAGCTGGGGTGGGGCGTTTGGCGACCTGGAGCCAGGCGGTGGACTGGCTGGAGGCCGAGCGGGTCAACCTGGTGGCCGCCGTCCACGCCGCCGCTGGCGACATGCCTGATGTGGCCTTCAGCCTCGCGGACACCATGTGGCCGCTGTTTCGCCTCGGCGGGCATTACCCGGACCGGCTTGAGGTCGACCGCGTCGCGCTGGACTGTGCCCGCCGGCTGGACAGTCCCGATCTGCACCTGGCGGCGAGTCAACGCGCAGCCGAGGGGTTGTGCGATGCCGGCCGGTTCGGGCAGGCCACGCGGTTGTTGCAGGCGTGCCTGCATGCCGGTGAACGCGGCGGCGACACTCACCGGATCGCTCCCGCTCTGGGTGGGCTCACCGCGGTCGCGCTCGCCCGAGGAGACCTCGACGTGGCCGAACGGCATGCCCGCCGCGCGGTGAACGTGAGCAAGGCCAGCGGCAGCACCCGCCACCGTGTGCTGGCCCTGCTGGTCCTCGGGCAGGTCTACCGCGCGTCCGGTCGGCCGGCGCTCGCGTTGGCCCACGTGCGGGACGCGCAACGGCTCCTGCAAACCCTGACCCGTGTTGATCCCCGTACCCGCCGGCGTGTTCTGCCCGACCCGTACACCACGGTGCGGTTGGAGGTCGAACACGGGCTGGCCCTGTCCGGCGACGGCAAACACCAGCAAGCCGCCGGCCTGCTCGCCAAAGCGTTGACCGCCATGACCGCGCTCCACGCGCGGCGGGGCCAGGCAATCGCCCAGCACGCCCTCGGCCAAGTTACGGCGGCGTCGGGGAACCACACCGCCGCCCGCCGTCATCTACTCGACGCGCTGGAGGTGTCCACAGCCCTCGGCGACCACGAAGCCGCCGCCGCCCGGCAGCTACTGCGTCAGCTCCCACCAGGCAAGGACACACTATGAGCCACTCCCATCCGCACGCCGGCCCCGACAGAACGCGGGGTCAAGGCGCCGCGCTGTTGGCAGACGCCCACCCGATGCTGATCGACGTCCACCGCCCCGCACGCGGGCGAACCCGGGCACCCCGCGACGTCGCCCCCGCACAGGTTCGCCGCCACCGGCCCGACGTCGTGCATGACGAGGCACCGCGCACGGCGGGCAGGTGAACGATGGCCAGCACACACACGCCCCCACCACCCCAGCCATCGGCCGCCGCAACGGGAGTCCGCGATCCAGGTCTGGCGGCGCCGACCGCCGGTCACGGGGAATTGCTGATCCCGGCGCGCAGGTGGCCGCTGGTCCTCAACCGCGCGGCGGGGGTGCTGCTCGTTCTCGCGTGCGCCGCCGCGGCGGTGACCGTGACGTTGTCCTGGCCAGGACCGGTGGACGCCGCCTGGACGCTGCTGATCGCCTGCTGTGTCGCCGCGCTGATCTGCGTCATGGGCATGCCGTGGCGCTACCTGGTGGCGCCCATGCCCCCGGTCCGGCTCACCACCGATGGGATAGACACCGGTTCGGCGGTGGTGCCCTGGGCAGAGCTCATCGGCGTGGAGACGGTATGGGCAGCCGGCACGGGCCGGCTGGTCAGCCTTCGCCGGCGCGACGGGCGCACCGTGCCGCTGTGGAGCCTGACCGGCCCGCTGTGGCCGGACCCACACTTCCACGCCAACCTTTCCCGCCTGGTCAGAGTCGCCGGCTCACGGAACGCGTCGATCCGCGTGTGGCGGCGGAACCTGGCGCTGCTGACCACGGCTGCCGTAGCGGTGCTGCTGCTTCCCGCCGCCACCTCGCGGGCCTACCAGCACGGACTGGTCGGCCCCTGGAGCCCGGCCGCGCCGACCCACACCGCCGCCTGTGCCCTGTTGGCCGATGGCCCGGCCCACACTTTCTGGCCGGGCGAGTTGACCGTCCGAAGTGGCTCGTTCGATGACCATCGCTCCTACTGCACCTGGGAAACCATGCCGGCGCGAGCAGCCGAGACACCCCTGGACCGGATGACGCTGTCCGCAACCGTGCACGGCTGGCAGGCCCTGCACAGCCCGGTCGCCGTCGCCGCCCACGCGCACATTGTCCACATTGGCACGATGGTCGCGGCGCAGCCGCTGCTGGGCATGCCGACCGACGACGCGGTCATCGCCACCGGCCGCATGTCAGTACTCGTAGCCGCCCGCCGCGCCAACGTCACGATCACCGCCGAGGTCGCCTGCATCGCAAGCGCCGGCTGCCCCCTCTACGCCCAGCACATCGCCGGCCAGGTGGCCTACTGGGCGCTGCTCGGTATCCCCACATGACCGTCACCAACCGCCCACACCACCCGCCCCGTCGATCCCGGTCGTGGCCGGGTCGTTCCCACAGCATCCGCCAAGCCCAAGAGGAGCAGCCCTCATGCGGTTGAGCACAGCGGTACTGGCCCAAGCCATGCAGACGCTTCGGTGCCCGCAATCGTGGTACCACGACATCACGCAGTACTACGCCACGGCGTTCTGGCTGGCCGGTGCCGAAGACCGGTTCATCCAGGAAGTCGAGACAGTCGAAGCCGGCGATGAACCCGCCGACGAACGGCAGCCACCCGCGGCGGGTTGTCCTCACGGATGCGGTCGAGCATCCTGTGCCGATGTCCGGGACCGGATTCGTTGACGGTGACATGGCGAGCCGGGTGGGGAGGGGACTTCGACCGACTGTGGCGTGCCTATGCGGTCAGCGAGTTCGGGACCGCCCTCGCCATGGGTGCCTTACCGCTCGTTGCTGTCCTGGTCTTGCAAACGTCGGACCTCCAGGTATCTCTGCTAGCCGCGCTGGCAGGCGTAGCCAGCGTTGTCCTCACCCTCCCGCTGGGGCCGTGGATCGAGTTCCGCCGCAAACGGCCCGTCATGATCGGCGCGGACCTGCTGCGGTTCGCCGCGCTCGCCAGCGTCCCGCTCGCGGGTGTCCTCGGCATTCTTACCTACGCGCAGTTGTGTGTGGTGGCCGTCGTGCAAGCGGTGGGGACCATCGCCTTCGCCTCCGCCGGCGCCGCCCACCTGAAGGCGCTCGTACCGATCGAACACCGGACGGTGGCCAACAGTCGCCTGGAGGCCACGTTCTGGACGGCCAACAGTGTCGGTCCCCCGATCGGCGGCGTACTCGTTTCTTGGCTGGGCGCTACCGCGTCCCTCGCGGTGGACGCGCTGAGCTTTCTGCTGTCGGCGGTCGGCATCCGCCGTCTGCGCGGTCCGGAGCCGCCGCCGCCCACGCGGCGACCCAACCACCACTGGGGCCGCGAACTCACCGCAGGTTGGCGGCACATTATGGGCCACCGGGGGCTACGGGCCCTGTTCTGGAACGCAATGATCTTCGGCGGCTGCATCGTGGCTTCCTCGCCACTGCTCACCGTGTTCATGCTTCGCGATCTCGGGTTTCCCGCTTGGCAGTACGGCCTGGCCCTCGGCGTGCCCGCGGTAGCCGCAGTGCTCGGCTCCATGCTCGTCAAACCGTTGACCCGCAGCCTCGGCGACCGCACCGTCCTGCTCATCTTCGGAGTAGCCCGCAGCCTCTGGCTCGGGCTAGTCCCACTCGCCGCACCGAGCACGACCGGACTTATCCTGATCATCGTGGCCGACAGCCTGCTCCTGCTGTGCGCAGGCACGTTCAACCCCACGTTCGCCACATACCGCATGAACGCCACTGACGACAGCGTCATGTCACGGGTCGTGCTCGCCTGGTCGATCAGCAACAAATGCGTACAACCGGTGTTCATCGCGGGCGCCGGTGCCCTCGCCGCGCTTACCAACGCCCGCACAGCGCTGGCCGTCCTCGCCGTCCTCCTCCTGACCAGCGCCGCGCTCTTGCCCTGGCGGACCAACGCCCACGCGAAGGTCGTGACCATAGGTGATGATCAGCGAACGGCCGGCCGAGGCCGAGGACCGAGCCGTTCCTGGCCACTGGGAGGGTGACCTGATCATCGGGCTGGACCGGTCCGCGATCGGCACGCTCGTGGAGCGAACGACTCGCTTCACAATGCTGCTGCACCTGCCCCGGATGGAGGGCTACGACGTCGAGTCACGGGTGAAGAACGGTCCGGCACTGGCCGGCCGCGGCGCGCAAGCCGTCCGCGACGCGATCGCCGCGACAATCACCACCCTGCCCGATCAACTCCGCCGGACCTTGACCTGGGACCATGGCACGGAGCTCGCCCAGCACGCCCAGCCCATGGCAGCGGGGCACGAACGAGAACACCAACGGATTGCTACGCCAGTACTTCCCCAAGGCACCGACCTGGCCCGCTGGAACCGCGATGACCTCGACGCCATCGCCGCCACACTCAACAACCATCCACGTAAGACACTGGACTGGAAGACACCAGCCGAAGCAATGAACGAACTGCTACTCTCACTACAAACACCGGTGTTGCGACGACCGGTTGAGTTCGGTCACAGCTGCGACGACTTGTTCATCTCCGGTGAGGAGCTGCTGCGCTGGTGGACCCGCCATTCGACCGACGTCCACGACGCCGTCCGGTGTGGGGCCTAGCCCCGCGTGCCGCTCGCCCATGTCGACGACAATCCGGATAGCCGCCGCGCAGAGCGCGGTCAGCTGTGACCCCACGGCGAACGGTCACGCCGTCCGTGCGCTGATGCGGCAGGCGCACGACCAGGGCGCTCGGCTGGTCCATTTCCCGGAGGGGGCCATCTCCGGGTATCCGGGATCGCCCCAAGCCAAGCAGGCCCTCGCCGGCTGGAACGTCGACTGGGCCGAGGTACGCGAGCAGGTCGCCCAGACCGCAACGCTGGCTGCGGACCTGGGCGTGTGGGCGGTGATCGGCGCCAACCACCGGCTCACCCCGCCGAACCGGCCACACAACAGTCTCTACATCATCTCCGATCGCGGCACGGTCGTCGCTCGGTACGACAAGCGCTACCTGTCCTATACGGAGATCACGGACTGGTACACGCCCGGCTTCGACCCTGTGACGTTCGACGTCGACGGCTTCCGTTTCGGATGTGCACTGTGTATCGAGGTCAACTTTCCCGAGCTGTGGCTGGAACAGGGCGCGCTCGACGTGGACTGCGTACTGTTTTCCACCTTCTCCGAGGATCCGATCTTCGACATTCTGGCCCGCGGATACGCCGCAGCGCACGGGTTCTGGGTAAGCGTGGCGGTCCCAGCACAGTGCAGCGCCGCCATGCCGTCTGGGGTCCTCGGCCCGCACGGTTACCGGCTCGCGAGCGCCGCTACCGACCTTCAGCCCGGGATCGTCTGCGTGGATCTCGATCGCGACGACCCAGCCCTGGATGTCGCGTTGAACAAGGCCCGGCCGTGGCGGCGGCAGGCCCGGGCTGGTGCCCTGTACCAGGCTCGCCGGGTGGACGACGACCCGCGCAGCACGAACCACTCGGAGATCTGAGACGCATCACCCGCGCGAGCGAGCTTCCTTGCATCGTCGCACCGACCCGCTTAGGCCCATCCGCGGTGCAACCCCGGAGCGTGCCCTGATAGGCAGCAAATCCAACTCGACCGGGCGCCGAAACTCGCTGACAGGTGAAGGATCCTTCAGTACTGATAACCTTCATCACGTTACAGGCGGAGCACGGGGAGAACCGAAGCAGCATGGCGATTGAGGAGTTGGCTTCAGCCGGCCGTACTATTCTCCACGCCTTAGGTCCACAGCGCCGAGGCGAGTCCGGCCTCCCCGCGCGGGTTAGGTTTCACCAGTCGTGGTTCCGTCACCATGTTCTCGGGTTGGAGGCGTTTGGCTCGACTCCGAGTCACGCCGGTGAACGAGCACTCGGCAGCATCCTCGCGCCCGCAGATGCAAGGCGCGGTTTCAACTTTGTGGCGTCGTCCGCCAGAGCTCTGTTCAGGTACCGCCGCCAGCAAGGATGGGGTGTTGATCCTATCCGCTGTACAAGCCATCTCACCTCAAGCCAGGCGCTAACGCTAAACCTGTTTGGCCCCCTTTGGAGTGCGCCCCGCTGGGCTGCACGGCTCATGAGTACGCTATTGAACCTTAACGTTCGTCGGATTTCCGGATTCGATATCGAATATGCGCCCCAGCGTCGCAGCGCTTACCTCGGCGACATGACTCGAATCGACGGTTGGCTCCGTCTTGATACCGATGACGGGCCAGTCGCAGTCGTGGTGGAGGTCAAGTACGTCGACCGCTTCAACAGTAGGTACATCGATCCCGCCGAGCGGCAACAGTACCGCGCGTTGGCCAACCGCACTCAGTTGTGGGATCTTGACAATGCCAACACCCGGGCGCGGTCTGTCAATCAGCTCCTGCGTTGTCATGCGCTGGGTGCATCGACGTGGCTGACGGAGCATCCATATGATGTGCCGCCACGGCTTCTGGTAATCCACCACCCCGACGATCGGGTTGCCGGCAAAACGGTGGCGGCCTATCGCGAAGTGCTACGTCATACGGATCTGCTCGTCACCGTCAGTCTCGATCGCTTTTGTCAGGAGTTGCTAACAAGCGCACGTGGCGCGGCCCAGCGCGGTACTGCCGAAAGACTGCTAACGAGGTACGTCGCGCATGAACTGAGCGAGGACCTATGGAGGGAGTACTTAGCAGCGAGGGATGCGTTTGGGCGGGTTTGAAGGATCCATGCCGGATATTCTCGTGTTGCTGGGGCAAACCGCACCTGGCGCCTGTCGGCGATTTAGCGGAGTCTCCAGCGCGTTGCGTCCTGGAAAGTCAGATTGTTATCCGCTGGGATGGACGTCGTGGTAGTGCGTCCATCGGATGGGCTCCGTCAGTAGGTACCGCGCTGCGTTGTGATCGCCGATACGCGCAGCCAGCGTGGCGGTGGCGAGGTTGGGCGGAAGGATTTCGCCGAACTTGAGTTCGCGAACTGCCTCGTCGGTGATCTGTGGGTCCGGAAGAGCGCCGACTTCGAGAGCGTCGATGGCGCGACGGATGTCGTCGCGGGAGGTATGGCTGCGGAGCCGGATCGAGTGATTGTCGATTCGTTCGTCTGCGTCGACTAGGTGGGGTATTGCGGCGACCAGTGTTGCGTTCCCTTTGCCGCCGGCCCAGGTCCACCACCGCAGTTCCTGGCCAGCCTCCACCACGCTTGCCCCCTTGGCGACCCGGTGGCCGGCTTGCGCCCGGGCGGTGGCGAGGGTGGCGCGCGCGCGTTGGGAGAGGTTCACGTCGGGGTCGGCGCCGAGTAGGATTTCGCGTTGGGCTTGCGACAATTCGAACGAGTGTGGCTGCGAGGACCCGGTCCAGGCGCTACGCGCGTGGTGGTCGCTGGCTTCGACATAGCAGCGGCGGCGCTGCCAGTCGATGTGGTTCACTTTCCAGGCTCGGCCGCCCAGTGATAGCAGTCGTGGTCCGGCGCTCCTCGTGATGAGCATGAGCGGGTCGGCGCCACCGATTTCCTGGCGACCATAGAGCACGGCAAATTGTGGCGCTGAGGTGAACACCGTGAGCAGGTCCATGAAGTGGCGGCGGCCGTAGCGCCTTTCAGCTTGTGGGCCGACAAAAAGCATGCCGGATTCATCGTGGCTGATGTGCTCGGTGCGGATAAGCCACTGCAGGATCTCGTCCGCGGTGTCGTCGAAGATCGCCAGATTGTCCCACCATTGTGCCCAAGTGTTGTCGCCGACGCGGCCCAACTGTAGGCAGAGGGCGAGGATCTGTTGGGCGGCGATGTGTCGCGGGGCGGGTGGCGGCTTCACCGGTTCGACGAAGCCTCGTCGCCAGAGGGTGAGCAGGCCAGCGGCGTGGACCAGGGCCTGGGTGGTGGTGGCGAGGAACAGGGTGTTGCGGCTCGTGTCGGGCCGGCGGCCCGTGCGGCCCAGTCGTTGCAGGAAGGAGGCGACGGTGGGCGGGGCGTCGATCTGGATGACCCGATCGAGATCGCCGACGTCGATGCCAAGTTCAAGGGTTGAGGTCGCGACGATGACGCAGTCGCGGGCGTCGGCGAAGGCCTGCTCGGCGCGCCGCCGTTCGTCGGCCGACAGGGAAGAGTGGGAAACGAAGGTGTTCACGCCGTGGCCGCGTAGGTGCAGGGCGAGTTCCTCGACACGTCGGCGGCTTTCGCAGAAGACAAGGCGCTTTTCGCCGTGGTGCAGGCGGGCGACGATTGTTGCCGCGTTGGGTACTGTGCCGACGTAGTCGAGACATACGTCATCAGCTGGATCACCCACTGTGGTTGTAGCGCTGTTCAGCGGGTCAGGGGCGAGGATCGTACCCGGGCTGATGGAGGCGTTGCTGCCTTGCAGCCACCGTAGGAGTTCCTGCGGGTTGCCGACTGTGGCGGACAAACCGATCCGTTGGATCGGGCGGCCAGCGAGGCGGGTAAGGCGTTCGAGGACGGCGAGAAGATGCCAGCCGCGGTCGTCGCCCGCGAACGCGTGCACTTCGTCGATGATGACCGCACGGAGGCCGTGGAAGAAGTCGCTTGGTGTAACCAGGGTTGATACGAGCAGCGCTTCAAGGGATTCGGGGGTGGTGAGCAGTATGTCTGGACGCTCGACGCGGATGCGTTTGCGAGCGCTGGCGCTGGTGTCCCCGTGCCATAGGCCGGCAGTACGGCCGAGCCATTGGCTGTAGGCGTCGATGCGTGGGTGGAGGTTGTTGAGCAGCGCCCGCAGCGGGCAGACGTAAAGCACCGACAGGTCGTTCCATTTCTGGTTGACCATGGCGGTGAGCAGCGGGAAGACGGCGGCTTCGGTCTTGCCGCCGGCGGTGGGGGCCAGCATCAACGTGTCATGCCCGTCAAGCACCGGTGCGATGGCGGCCGTTTGAAGGGTGCGTAGTGTCTGCCAACCGAGGGTGTTGGCGATATGGTGACGCAGTCCTGAAGTAAGGCGGTCGACGGAGTTCACGGCAGGGTGAGGTTGATGTCGTCGACGGTGCGGGCACCGAGACCGGCCGCGTTGGCTTCAACGTCGGTCAGTTCGGAGGCGGTGAGGGTCAGGTGGTAATGACGGCGGGGGTCGAAGTCGGGAAACTGGTCGACGCGGTCGAGCACGTCGGCCACAAGTTTCTTGAGAAAGATCCGAGGTGCAACGCCGACCTTGCCGCCGAGTTGGCCGGCGACGGCATCCGCGAGGGTCTCTAGCAGGCGGTCCTCGACGGCGGCGAGGATTCGGTCAGCCTCCGGGTGGTCCACCGCATAGAGGTCGCGGACCTTGCCGCCGAGTTCGACCAGTGACGCGTGGGTGAATCCGGGAAGGCGCAGTTGTACCGCGCGGGGATTGTCGAAGCGCGGATCGGTGGTGAAGTCGGTGGCGAGTCGCTGCGCCAACGGTGCGAGGCGTTGGGCGCCCTGGGTCCCATCGTAGAAGGCTGGGGTGCCAGTGATTATGAGGTAGAGCCCCGGGAACCGACCTGTGTAGACCTCGTCGATGAGTTGCCGAAGTGCATTTAGAGCCTTGTCACGGGCGTCGGCGCGCACGCGTTGCAGCGTTTCCACCTCGTCGAGAACTAGCAGCAGGCCGGGGTGTCCAGCATCGCGCAGCACAGTCAGTAGCCCTTGCAGGAACCCGAGGGCCGCCGTGTGGTCAAGGTCGCCGCGGACGCCAGCCACGCGGCGCGCGGCAGCGGACACGTGGGGTTGGCCGCTTAGCCATGCGAGAACCGCGTCAGCGGTAGCAGTGTCGCCGATGAGGGTTGCCGCGCGGTAGGCCCGCAGTGCCGCAGCGAACGCAGGCGTTGACCGGGCGACCGTGGCCAAGCGTTGATCCAACAGAGCGTTGACGGCTGGGGTGAGGGCGGCAAGGTCGTCTGGGTCGATGTCCCCGCGGGCAACGACGTCTTCCTCCAGCGCATAGAACCAGGTATCGATGACTGGCCTGATGGCACTGGCTGGGAACGTGCTGGTGATCAGCCGCTCGGTGAGCCGACGGTAGACCGTCTCCAGCCGGTGCAGTGGTGTCTCGTTTTCCGAGATCTGCACTTCCGTCGTGGCTAGACTCGTCGCGCGGGCCCGCTCGGCTAGCCATCGGGTGAAGAAGGTCTTGCCGGAGCCGTACTCACCCCGGATCGCCTTGAACACTGAGCCGCCGGCCGCCACGGTAGCAAGTTCCTCGTTAATGGCCCGGGTGAACCGGTCGAGACCGACTGCGAGCAGTCCCAGACCGCTCTCCGGGACCGCGCCTCGGCGTAGTGCGTCGATCGTTTGCCGGCGGCGCAACGCGCTGACCTGGGGGTTCATCGGGGTATCCCGAACTGCTCGCGCAGTCGGGCCAGGTTTAGGCGTACGGTTCGTCCGTCATCGACAAGGGCGAGGACTTCGAACCCGTCGAGATTGAAGATCCGCTGCAACAGGGTGAGGAACCCGGTGGCGCGGTGTTGCGGTTCTCCAGCCCGTTCCGCGACAACGGCCAGCGGCGCGACACCGCCCGACTCCTCTAAGGTCACCAGCACCGAGCGGATCTTGCGCAGATCGATGCGGCGCGGGGTCAGCCTGTGCTGAGCGGCGAACACGTCCGTGGCGAGGACCGCGTCGGCGAGGCTGGGGCTTGACGCGAGCTCGGGTAGATCGAACAGTGCGTCACCTCTCGCAACCCTGGTCGTGCTCGGCCTGCCCTTCGGTGCCGGCCGCTTGGCCGGCGTGACTACCCCCGCTGGTGCCGGGGATTCGTCCCACCACCTAGGTGGTCGGGCGTCAACGGCCGCCCACCCGGAGGGTGGCTGGGCGCCACGCGGTACGTAGGCCAACAGCGGGATTGTGACCTCGGCCAGGGACGCGCCGCCGTGGTAACCAGCCTTGCGGTTGCGGTAACGCACGTCGGTATCCCACAGCGCCACGATGCGCTGACCCTGGTTGATGACACGTGGGCCGGTGAGTTCGATCTCGCCCTCGCCGACAGGCGCTCGACCTTCTCGATAGCGGGCTTTGGCTGGCTCGTCTTGGGTACGCAACTGCCCACCGCGGTCGAGGATGTGCCCGTGGTCGCTGGTGATGATCACGGCGCGCCCGGCGTTGCGGGCGTGACGTAGCAGGGTGCGTAGCGGACCGAGGCGACTGAGATCCCAGCCGGCCTCCTCGGCCTCACGGCCTGGGCCCAATGCCTCGTCGACTGTGTTGATCACGACGGCGACGACGGGGTAGTCGCTGGTGATCGCCGCGACTACGTTGGTGCTGGTCGGCTCCTTGTGAAACAAAACGGGTTTGCCGTTGCGCCACCAGGGGTGTGCGGCGAAGGCCCGCTGCTCGGTGTCTTGGTCGCCGACGCGCAGGGCGCCGGCGAACAGGCTGGTGCGGCTAACTCTGGTGACGGTGGGCAGGGCGGCAACGACGCCCCGCCGGGAGGGCTCCCCGCTGCCCACGGGGTCGTACTCGCTCCAGCCGTCTCGGGCGATCTGTTCGGCTAGCTCGACCGCGACCGCTGCACTCATGCCGTCGAGCACGACGAACAGGGCGGGTTTGGCGCCCTTGCGCCCGGCCGGCGCCAGCACTGTCGCCAGGAGGTCCTCTACCAGCAGCGGCTCGTCGGGTCCGTCGCTCGGACCTGCGGCCGTCCACGCGGCCAGCTTGCTTGCGAATGTCGCGTCGAGGCGCTTCCGCCGCTGCGAGGCCTGCCGGTAGAGCGCCGTGTAGGTGGCAGCGAGTTGCGAATGCCGGTCGTCCCCAAGCCATACCTCGGCGAGCGCTCGGTCGACCCAGGCCCACTCGCTGACCTGCCGGTTGATGCCGTCAGCGACGCTGACTGGGGGCGGGCAGTCGGCCGACAACCAGCGCAGGAGCCGAAGGGCCGCGCGGGCGCGGTCCAGACGCGGTCGGTCGCGTCGGGCCAGACGATGTGCCTCCAGGCATGAGAGCGCCTTCTCGGCCGCAGCGAGGTCGCCACCAGCGAGCCTGTCGCTGATCGCCCGCGCAAGGACGGTGAGCCGTGCCTCGACACCGGACGGCAGCAGGTCGCCGCGGCCGGCCGCGTCCCTGGCTCCGAACTGGGTCAGCAGCTCCTCGGCGCGCGCTAGCACCTGGTCGACCAGCATCCGTGCATCGCCGTGATTGCTGTCGGCCTCGGTAACGCGCTGGTCGAGTAGATCGGTGGTTAGGTCGCAGGCGGCAGAGGCGAGGGCGCTAATGGCGTGATCGCCGACCGGTCCAGCGAACCAGTGCTCAATGCGTCCGCGAGCGCGTACGGCATCCTCGCCGGCGTCGGCCCACACTGCTTGACATACCAGGCCTAGTGGCAGCGCGTCGGCGGCGTGCCTGGCGGCAGCCAATCCGAAGATTGCGTTTGCTGCAGAACCGAGCTGGCGGCAGAGCCAGCGTACGAGTCCGTCACGCTCGACGTCTCGCAGTGACCACAGCGCCTCTGGTAGGCCCGGCACCGTGCTCCAGCGCAGGAGCAGTGCGATATCAAGATCGTCGCCGGTCGCGCTGAGCTGTTCGAGGCCTAACCGGACTGCGGCGAGCTGGCGCAGCGCCGTGTCTAGTCCGAGTGTGCCGCCGCCGACGGGCGTCCACCCCTGGCTGGGTCGGGCGTCCAGCAACGCCTCAGCGACCCATGCCCACTCGCCATCGAGCAGTTCGCCCTCCAATCCGGAGGCACCGAACTCGTGGCAGATCAGATCCCACGGCTCAACGGTTTCGATTTTCTGCTGCCACACGCGGCTGAGCACCCCAGCACCGACCTCGTGCACGTCAAGATCTGTCAGCAGCGCCAGCGGTGTCTGGCCGTCGTGGCCGGCAATTCGGTCCCACAGCGCCAGTGGGGACACACACGGGCTCACCGTGACCTGGCGGCCGGTGTCTAGGGTGAGGTGCGGGTCGTGCGGCCACTGGGGCGCTGCCCGCACCAGCACCACCGGCACGGAGCCGGCCGGGACGTGCTTGAGCACGTCGGCCAGCCTCTTGGCCAGAGCCGCTGGTTGGACGGGCAGCGCTCCGCTGACCCGCGCGACTGTCACAGCCGCCTCCGTGCCATCACTTCACGCTCCACCGCACGTCGATGGTCTTGTCCCGATGTTGTTGCGCCACGTGCCGGAGCTCGGTGATAGCCGTGTCAATCTCGTTGGCGGCGACGGTGCGGCCCCCGATGACCACCGCGGCGTCCGTCCCCGCTTGGGCGCCGTCTTGGGTCTGCGTGCCTGCGGCGCCTGGTGTGGTCGTGGGTTGAAGTGCGCGGCGGATCAGGGTAACAGCATCCTCCCTGGCCAGCCGTAGCGCCGGCTCCAGATGCTGGGTCAGCTCGTCGTCGCGCGCTACGGCAGCGAGCTGGTCAAGTATCAGTCTTGCCTCTGAATCGTAGGGCTCGGGGAGGGTTCGCAGCGTCGCCAGGTCGTCCCACGGGCCCGACTGCAGGGCGGCAGCGACCTGCTTGGCGGTGATGATGCTGCGTCCAACACGTTCGGCGGGGCCACCCAGATCGGCGCGGGCGAGCAACTCGACGATCTCGACGTCGGCAGCGCTACTGGCCAGTGCGTCGAGCAGGTCGACCGCGCGGTTGGCGGTCGCGAACCGTCCGACCGTGGCTGAGCGATCCAGGCCGAGTGTGTCCGCGTGCTGAGTCAGCCGGTTGAGCAGCCGGTGAGCATCGTCGCGGTGCTCCTTGGCGCGGGCCGAGATGTCCCTGGCCAGCATCGCCACGATGCGGCTCACCGCCGGGCCCCGCGCGGTCAGGCGGAACAATTTCACCGCCCGGTCGGTCGCGGACTCCCAGTCCACGTCGCTGGGCAGCCGTTGGGGGCGTAGCGTCAGCCCGGCCTGCGGGAACCGTCCCGGCTCGACCACGCCGGTCGGGCCACCATGCAGGTAGAACGAGCGGTTGGTCTGCTCGGCGAACGCGGTAACGACCAGTTGCGCCATCAGTTGGTCCAGCCCCATAGCAGCCGGGATCCAGCCCAGCAGCGTCGCAACGGGCAGGTCTGAGTCGAGGGCGGCGCCTTCCGCGGCGGCGCGTTGCTGGAAGTGCTGCACCCAGTGCCGGTCAAGCCGTAGCACTGCCGAATGCATCGTTCCTAGGCGCAGCGGCTCCACGATGCGTCGGAGCACCGCCCGGTGTGGCTTGTGTTCGATCTCGGCCTGGTCGGCGCCGGACTCCACGACGGTGCGGATGGCGTCGATGACAATCTTCGCGTCGGAGGCCCTGACTGCGCTGCCGGTGCGGTCGGGGTCAAGGTCAGGATGTTCGGGGTACTGGCACGCCAACATCTGGCTGATCATCGATCGCAGTGCATCCGTGAACGTGGCCCCGGCCGGTAGCGTTGGCGCAAAGCCGCGTACCAGGGTCAGCAAGTGATCGCTATAGCCAAGAACGACATCCTGCGATTGTTTCTGCGCCAGTCCGAACGCCTGCCGTAGCACCTGCCGCAGTTTCCCGGTTAGGCTCGCCTGCTGGCTGACCAGTTGCTCCCGGGCACGAATCCGGTCCTCAGGCCCTAGGTGTGCGGCAGCGGACTCGAACTGGTTGTCTCGCAACACCGCCTCGATGAGGACGAGACGGCTGAGATCGCGATTCACACGCTCGCTGGTCATTGCTGCGGGCACCCAGCACACCGTGCGCACACCACCGATCCGTGCGGCGAGCTCGCTGACTCGGTGCCGCGCGTCGGCGGGGCCATGACTGCCGTCTTCAATCGGATAGTCGATGATGAGCCGCCAGCCGTTGGGATCATCCGGGGTGAACATCGCGTCTGACAGCTCGTTCGGGTCACGCACCTTGCCGTAGAGCAACTCCACTGTGCGCACGGAGCCGCGCCACACGATCGATGTCGACTCCAGCAACGCGTCTGGCTGCTTGAGCCCCAACTCCTCCCACAGCAGCGACTGCACGATCGCCTTGCGGGCCCCGGGCTTGTCATGTTTGCGCACTGCGTCCAGGACGCTGTCCACGTCGACGCCTACCAGGTGCAGCGACACCCCTGGGTCGTCGCCCTCGGCTACGCGGATTTCTCCGAACTGTGCTGCCCAGTCGCGGATCTTGTTGGCGGCGACCGTGGCCTCCTGCCCGGGAATCCGGGTACGGATCGTGCCGTGGTTGAGCGCCGCCAGCTTGCGGGCGGTCAGGTTACGCAGCGCCGGCACGGTCGGTGCAAGCGCCGCCAGCAGCAACGTTTTGATCAGCCGGTCATCGGCCAGGAACGTACGTACTCGGGCTGCCGTCTGCGGCTCAGCTTTGCCCTTGCGGGTGTTCAGGACGTCGTCCTCGCCCACGTGATGCTGGTCCAACAGCGACGGACGTAGCTTGCCCTGGTAGAGCTTCTGTGCTTGCTCGAATTCGACCTTGAGCTTCTCGGTAAACGGCTCGTCACCCGGCTTGCTGATCACGTCATAGAGGTCGCCGAGTGGTACGAGGTCACCCACTCGCAGGTCGTCCCGGCGGTCCACGAGCAGTTGCCGCATCAGCTTCAGCCCGGACCGGGTCCGCTGCAGTGCGCTCGACACGTGCACCAGCGTGTCCATGAACACCGGGCTGAACGGGTAGGTCTGCCGGAACGCCTCCTTGTCAGAGCCGGTGCGGGCTTCCGACCCCAGCAGCGTGTCCCAGATCTCCCGCCGTACCTTTGTCGTGGCCTCGAACGCCGCGTCTAGCGTCGTGGCCGCGTTCGAATTCGCTGGGTTGAGCCGCAGCACGCGGTCCTTAGCTACTGCGGGCAGGTTCCGGTCCTCCAAGGTGATCACGTCGAAGCGGCCGCTGGCCAGGTTGAGCGTGTCTTGGAAGCTGAGTTCCTGCGCGCCAGTCACCTCCTTGCCGACCAAGTCGCGCAGATCGCGTTGCCGGGCGATGAAGGTGACCACCGGAATCGCCCGGCGGGTGTTGCCTCCCTCGACAAGATTGGTGATCTTTTGGATCTCGCGGGCGACAAATTCGCGATCGGCCGACCGGTTGGCGATCCACAAGATCAACTCGTCGATGAACAGAATCAGGCCGCCATAGCCAAGCGCTTCCGCATGGCGGGTCGCCTCGGTTAGACCGCGGTCCAACGACACGAACGCCTCCGCGTCCTCCACCGCGTTGGTAAAGAACCCCTGGTTCCAGCTCACCAACAGGTCGTTGACCAGGTCGCGGCGCACATCCGCGTCGAACGGCGAGGCGAACGCCTCATCAAGTCGGGCGCTGTCCCAGCGGCTGGTTGTGCCCCACTCGTCCTCTTCCTCCGAGCCACCGGGTAGCCCGGCGATGAATTCCTTGTCGCCCACCTTGCGCCGCAGGAAGGCCGCCTGCTCCAAGAGCCCATCGGTGCGGTGTACGGCAGGAATCGGTGCTTCGGGATGCATGCGGCGAACACGGGTCACGTAGTCGGCGAGCACCCGCTGCTCCAGCGACTGTGCGCCCATCATGTTGGAGGTGACCAGAAGGAACCGCTTGCCATCCAGCCACACCGAATGCCTGGCGACCAGCCCAACGAGGTCGTCCTTGCGCCGAGCCGCAGGGTTTCCGTCCAGCAATGCAAACAGCACCGCCATGAAGTGCGACTTGCCAGAGCCGAAAGACCCGTGCAGGTACGCGGCTTTTGACGAGCCCGTCTGGACGGCGTGTCGAATCAGTCCCAGCGCCTGGTCGAAGTTGTCGATCAGGCGATCGGTGACCGTGTAGTCGGCGATCGTCGCAGCGAGGTCTTCCACGCCACGGTTGAGGTCGAGCACCAAGTCACTCGTGCTCGTGTCTTCCGGGATGTCGAGGATCTCGCGGAGCAGCGGCTGGGTCATGGCCGTACGTTATCTCCGTTCGTCATCGGCGCCTTCGCATGGCGCGACCGCGGCACCTCCGGCGGTCGCCACGCCGCGAGGCCCTCGTCCGTCAGATGCAGTCGCTGCGCTGTCTCAGTCAGGAACGCGTCGTACTCATCCGCCGGCGACGCCCCCCACTGCGGGTCCAACTCACGATGCCACTGCCGAACCCACGGCATCACCTCCCGCAGCCCGGCAAGGAGTGGCGCCAGCCTATCCGCGCCCCAGTTGTCGCGTTGCTCTCTCTCGGCCACCAGCGTGGCCAGCACGTGCGCCTGCTCCCGGTGATCCCACCCGGCCCAACCCAGCAGCAGTGACGGGTCAGCGTTGCGGCCGCAATGTGGGTACGAGATGAACCGTTCCTTCGGTATGTCTAGTTTATCGCGTTTATCCCAGTAACTCTTCTTCGGGAAGTCGGCAGAGGTGTACTTCTGCGGTATCGGGATGGACTCTTTGATCTTCCGCTTGTCAGCGTCGTCGCCCGCGGCGTCCTCCGCCCGCTGCAGCTCCCATACATGCTCCCAGTCCCGGCGCTTCGCCAAGCCCGACGGCTTATACCGCAATGCGGCCAAAAACGGCACATGCTCCTCGTCCAGTAGCTTTGCCAGCAGTTTTGCGAGGTCACGCCCAGGCTCGTACAACTCGGCAACGGCAAGCACATCATCGTCTGTGCGTAGCAGGTCAGCTAGTTGATTGACCGATAGCGGCCGTGGCTGCTCTAGGCCATGTTCGTCGACTGAGTACCACAGCTCCCGGCGTTCGCAGCACTCGGCAAGCCATTCGCGAAGTGCTCGCTTCTCCATCGCCGCCCAAGGCTCCGACAGCCAGCGCCGCTTGTACTCTGGGCGCTCGATCAAACCGATGTTCCGGTCCGATTTGATCAAATCGATCCTTTGCTGGACCAGCGCCCGATAGTCCCCGTGCCACTCCTTTGGCAGCTCCGCGATTGGTGTTGACCGGTGCCGATCAAACCATTGCGTTTGCACCTCGCCAGCGCTCATTCGTTGAGCCAACACGATCTCGAATGCCCGCTCACCTAGCCGCAACGCTGGAGGTGCAATAGAGGTCAGATCCTCCTGGAGCAGGCCATAATGCCGGTAGACTTCCCAGTCAAGTTCTTCCTGCTCGGCGATCATCTGTGCCCGCACCGCCTCGTACTCAGTGCGTGCCGTCGCAAGCCTATCGCGAGTCGGCACACCGCTCGCTGCAATCGCCGCAGGCGTCAGGGTGATCAATCGACGTGCCAACTCGTCGATACGTCGCGCCCGTTGCAGAGGTAAGGTCTTTGGCACTGGAAACTGCTCGACCTTGGCAACCGCGAATTCGTAGAACCGCTCCCATTCCTGACTCTTGAAGCCCTCATTTACGCCTTGAGAGCCCTTGTTGTGGCTAACCTGCTTCAGCCAGAAGCATGCCGTCGAGCTATTGAGCAGTCCCAACAATTTAAGATGATCGTCTTCGCTGGTCCCTTCGGGAAGCTTGATCACAGGGGACGACTGCTTGAAGAGCTTCCCGCCCCGGGTGAGGACGAAGTGGTTGTGAGTCGCCACGAATGCAAATGCAATCGACAATGGCAGGCGAAGTTTCTCGCGGTAGAACTCGCGAAGATCATACCATGCCAAATAGTCGAGCGTTTCGATGGGCTTGCCGAATCTTCGTCTTACTTCCAGTTTCCTCCGGTATGGCCACAGGAAGCGCACGGAGTTCGGAATGTCAACCTCGTCCATCCTTTGAAGGTCGGCGTCGTATGGGAAGACGCAATGCAGCGCGCCGGTCGCTATGAAGTCCCGGATCTGCTTGCCATCCACCATCGGTATGGTCATTTCAACCTGGGCGCGACGCAGGGCGTCACGCGGAGCGAGGAAGGCGTCATCTTCTCCCGTGATCGCGATGAAGCCAACCTCCTTAGCTACCTTCTTTAGTTGTGTCTTTGCCTTGGAGGTCAATGCCTGGGCTAATGCAGCTGCGCCTCCACCGCCGAGACTCCACGGGTGCGAAGCGAACGACGACCGAGGCGTGTCGGCGACACTGACCCATTCTGACTCGGAGCCGGGTTTGTCGATCTGCTCAATGATCGAGCGCCATACCGGCCCCTTGCTGACGTCTTCAAGTGGCCCCGCCTCGCCGCGAATGCCCATGACGGTGCGAATTGTGTCAGCGCGGTTGCGATTCGTGTTTCGCCCGATCAACATGACCGTCGGGGTGCCGTGACCCGGAACTGGCACTCCGGAGATGTCTATAATCTCAGTGAGGTTGACCCAGCTGGCAAAATATCCGATCAGCATCCTGCCAAATTCGCGCTTCATGAACGAGTTGGCGGTGATTTGTCCGACGTACCCCGCGCCGCTGCCGTCCTTGTGCTCCGGCTTCGCGAGTTCAAAGAACCGCCTCGCGAAGGGAACGCTGAGCGCGTATTGGCGGTAGCAGACGTTGGCGTATGTGCGCCTGTAAAGCTTGTTGAGGCTTTCGTCGTTGACTGTGATGTATGGCGGATTGCCCACCACCACGTGATATCGAGGGGTGAGGATGTTTGGGTGGTCGGATAAATCTTCCGTGGCGTAGGCGAATTCCTCCGGTGAGGTGGCGCCGAACAATCCGGGCTCACGAGCTTTGATCAACGAGTCACCCACGGCGAGGTGCAAGGGAAAATCCAGTCCCTTTGCCTCGTCCAGTGTAGCGATTCCGCACGCTTTAAGCGCCGCGACGAACAGCCGGAAGCGGGCGATGGCGACCGCGAATGGGTTGACATCCACCCCGTGTACGGCGTTCAGGGCGAGTCGGACTCGCTCGTACTGGTCCCGACCTGGCGCCTCCTCCCAGCAATCGAGTATGCGGTGGAAGGCTTCGAGGACGAAGTGGCCGGACCCACAGGTGGGGTCGATCATCTTGAGATCTTCATGGCCGAACTCGGCGACGGCTGGGGTTAGAGTGCGGTCGAGGATGAACTTCTCGACGAATTCGGGCGTTTGTAGTAGCGCGTACCGCTTGCGGGCGGCTTCAGACAGATCCTGGTACAGATCACCCAGGAAACGTGTGTCCCAGGTCGCCGACCGGAAGTCATGGACAAGTTGGACGGCGTCGTCGCGTCGGCGCCAGAAGTTGACGAGCGCCTTCGCGCCGTCGTGGGAAACCGGAATGCGATAGAGCGGGTTGTGCGTGCGATCGAAGAGGCTTTGTCCCGCTCGGGTGGTGGCCAAGGCCTCGAAGGCGCGCTCCAGCCAGCCGCGGAAAGTCGGGTCTGGGTCGGTGCGGAAGTAGTGGGCCTCGCCTTCCTCGGCGAGAACGAGGTCGGCAGGTGTCGCCCCGGCCAGGTACCGGTCGGCGATGAGGCCATTGTCCTCGCAGAACCGGACGAATACGGTGCCGAGCACCCAGGCGACGGCAGCCTGGGTGATGCGTTCGTCTTCCCAGGCTCGCCGGGTTTCGGCGGTGCGGCCCAGTCGAAAGGCGGTGTCGTATTCCAGGCGCAGTGGCTCCCCGATGGACTGGACGGTGTCGACCTGCTCGCGTAGGTCGACCTCCAAGGCTTTGACCTGCTTCTGTAGGTCCGCCAGAAGCGCGATTCGATCGACCATTGTCGTGGATTCTCCGTTCGCTGTCCGCAAGGTAAGGGCTACGCTGCCTCTCGGTGGGCGCCGTTGATCCATGCCTCGTTGAGGATGGTCCACTCGTGGGGGGCGACCTCGATCGCGGTGTGGTCGAGTCGAGGCGCGGTGGTTGGGTCTACCATCGGGCACAGCAGCCACAACGCAGCTCGGTGGCGTTCCGCATCGACCCGGAGAGTGCGTAGGGCGTCCATGCCCCGATAGCGGGCGAACACGGCCCCGTCATGCAACAGCACGGCGCCGCCGCGCGCAAGTTCGTCTCGCAGAAGCGGAGTAGTGGCGGCCCAGGCTTGGTCGAGCAGCTCCGACAGGCGGACTGCAGCTGTCGAGTTTGGCCCGGCTATGTCCGCCGCCTCTACCGTGGCCCAGGTTGGTTTAGGGCGAGCGTCCACGATGCGGTGCAACTGCGTTAGGAAGCAGCGGGCGGCGTTGACCGGCCGCGCACCGTGACGACGTTCGAGATCGCTGCGAGCGATGATCGCGTTGGCCAAACGCACGGTCAAGGCTCGGAAGCCGCCACGCGGGGCGGCAGCGGCGAGCTCTTCCTCGGCGCGGTGAGCGCCAGCGAGCTCTGGGGAGTCGACGGTCCATTGCGTCGGCCCAGACGCGGGATTTGCGCGCCGTCGCCGGTCGGTGACCATCGAGGAGCTGAGTAGCGCGGGGGATACGAACCGCCCGTTGAACCACGTCAGGCGGAAGCCGGCCTGTTCCAGCAGCTTGGCTAGCGCGTGTCGCTCCGTTGGCAGCGGGTTGAGGGCCGGGAACCAGGTGGCTGCCTTTCGCTGGATCTCCGCGGGAGTCAAGCCGTCGCGGGGCACGATGCCAGCCTGGGCCAGCCGTAGCGCCCGGTGCGCCGGCAAGTCACGCGGGTACAGCTCCAGTCTGGCGTTGCAGGCCGTGTTGTTTGAGGCGGCGGCGGCGAGTTGGACGAGGCGACGTTCGTCGAGGGCTTCGGCCACACCGGACGGCGCGCGTACGCTGCGCAGTGCGCGCAATACCGTGGCAGGGCTGGGTAGGGCATCCTCGCTGGCGAGCCGATCGCCGACGCCCCCCAAGGCGTCGGCGTAGTCGAGTAGCGCCGGCGCGCTAGGTGTGTCCGGTCCGCCGCCGGCCGTCGCTTCTAGCGCGATCATGATGCGGTCGCCGTGGCGCCGTTGTTTGAGGGCGGGCTCGGGGTACTGGCTATCGATCTCGACTGCGGCGCGGACTGCGGCGAGCGCTACCGCCCGTCGGGCCTTCTCGTCGACCCGCAGCGAGCCCCGCGCGGCCAGCAGCGCGTCAGCGAGTTCCTCGGTGCCAGCCACTCGTCCCCGCTGCTGCAAGAGGTCAATCAACTGCTCCCGCAACGCTACGATCGGGGCAAGGCGTCGCCAGCGCTTGCGCTGCTCGACCATGATCTGGGCGACCCGGCCTGCGGTTACCTGGACGATCCTGGCAACCTCCGGCTGCAACGCCCACGCGGCGGGTACCTGCCCATGGGCGTCGGGGAGCCCGAGCATGAGACGCGTCGCCTCAACCGTCGCCTGGTTTCGGCCGGTGGCGTGGGGGACCAGCATCGCAGCGATCTCATCGAGGCCGACGGCCTCCAGTTCGTCCGCATACGTCCCGGGCTCAGTCCGTGTAGGGGCGGCAGATGACACCGGCGGATTTGATCCGGGGGGCGGGGGGTCACCAAAGCGTCTGCGCCAGCTCTTGATGCGCTGCTGCAATTCTCTGCGGGTGTTGGCCCCGACCCCCGGCAAGTTGAATAGAACCTTGCCTGCCACCTGAAGCAGTTCGCCCACGGTGGTCGCATCGACGCGCGACGCAGCCGCGATCGCGCGGGGCGTAAGACCTGCGGCCTCAAGCGCGGTGTCCAGGCCTGCCCGGGCGGCTGCTTCCTCGCGGGCCTCGGCGAGCTGCTCGTCGGTCAGTTCGCCAGGTGCCGCATACACCTCGGGGTGCGCCGATGCGGGCGGTTTGATGTCGGAGCGGCGGAAAACGTCCGCCCACGCAAGCCGCATCTCTTTGAGGGATGCGAACCGGCTCTCTACATCGCGGCACAAGGCCCGGGCGAAGAAGTCGGCCAGGCCTTCCCGCAGCATCGGCTCGAACGCCTCGACCGCCAACGCCGGCGGACCCTCGGTAAACGAAGGCTCGGTGCGTCCGTCGCCCCATACCGGCAGCTGGGCGGAGGCCATCTCGTGCAAGGTCACGGCCAAGGCGTACCGCTCAGCTGCGTCGTCGTAGATGGTGCGCCGACCGATGCCTATGAAAGGGTCGCGGTACCCGACAGTGCCGGCCTGAAGATCGTGCGGGGAGACGCTCGCGAGCGAGAAGTCGAATAGCACCGGCGTCTTGGTGCGGTTAGGTCGGGTCCGAATGACGATGTTGTCCGGTTTGATGTCGCGATGCTGGATGCTTTCGCCTTCTAGGAAGGCCACAACGTCGAACAACTGATCACCATATGTCTCCAGTTCGTCGACGGTTAGCCGCCCGTCCTGCCGAAGCTTCCGGGCTAGCGTGTCCCGGCTGACGTGCTCGAACACCAGCGCCGACCGTCCGCACAGGTCGATCACGTTTGGCCGAATCAGGCGAATGACGCGGCTGTCGTTACGCAGGCGCCGGAGGACTGCCGCCTCGTGCTCCAGCCGGGGAGCCTTGTCCTGCGAAAGGGCCACCTTGATCACATGCTGGGTTCCGTCGACGTGACGGGCCAAGAAGGCCCGCGACGTGGAACCAGTGCCCAGGCGCTCTTCGACGGTCCACTCGCCTACCCTGTCACCCGGCTGCGCCTCCAACGGGTCGATCTCGACAGGCTCCGTGGAGGCCGACCGGCGCGCCTCGGCCAGCTCACGCTCCAGCTCATCGACAAGTTCCAAGAACTCGTCGATATTCGTCAGCCGTGCTGCTGGGCTGGGTGCGGTGGCCGCCTGCACCAGCTCATCGGCGTATGCAGACACCCCGTCGCGTACAGACGACGGACGTAGGCCGTTCTCCGCGGCTAGCCGCTGCCACAGATCGGCCATACTCGCTGCCGGCGGCTGTCCGGCCAGCAGCGCGTAGGCGATCGCGCCAGCGCCGAACACGTCAAGCGCAATGGGGTCGGCGTCGCGCTGCCGCCATTCCGGCGCCAGATACGCTCCAGCTTGCTTAGAAAGGTGGAAGCCTCCGTGGACTGTCGCCTCGACGTGGATCGGGTCGTCAGAGCTCACGCGTTCGCGGCTGGCCAAATGCCAGTCGATGATCTCCAGGCGGGGATCTAGCCACGCCTGCTCCTCGGTCAAGCCCTGCCGCTTCGCTGCCGGGATCACCAGAACGCTGTGAGCGGACAACGCCCTGTGGTATAGCCGCCGACCGTGCGCGAACGCCAACGCCTCGGCGACCTGGCGCACCAAACGGACCCGAACTAACGGCGGGAGCTTCTCCCCGTATGCGTCGAGGTACTGGTCAAGCCGACGGCTTCGCGGGTCGTATCGGTATACCAGGGCCGGGCCGGATTGATGCGACTCCATCGCGTCAACCCGCACGATGTTTGGATGCTCGACGCCGTGCAGTACCGCTAGTTCCCGTCGCGCGGCCCGTTCGACACTTCCCCGCTGCTCCTGCGACGCCTGCCGCTCCACCAGGTACAACCGCACCCGCCGCCGCTCTGCCGGCATCTCCCTATGCGCGGCGAGGTGATCTTGCCACGTCGGGCCGACCGCAAACGGGACCCCTTCCAGCCGCCACATGCCTACCTGGTAGTAACGCTGGCTTCGCCGAATGCCGACCTCGCCAAGCAGCTCCGCAAGCTGCTTGGCCTGCTCTGCGGTCACACGCTGGTCGTCGTAGCGGGGGGAGGCCGTTAGCAGATCGCTAATGTCGCCCAAGCCACCTGGCATCCCGAACAACCCATGTAGCTGATGCTCGGGAAGATCAACAATGAGCTGGGGCTTGCTGAAGTAGACCGCCGCGGACACGAACGGCACGTCGACGCCGCGCCTGTTGGCCTGCGACACCAGCAGGCCCTTGAGCTTCTTCGCTTTCGCGTCTGCTAAATGATACGGATTGTCCAGGTATTCCACGGACCCGTTCGCCGACTTGACCCAACTGCCCCCTGCCATCGTCAGCCGGCCTACCCAGCTCTTCACCTCCACAAGGAAGAACCCGGCCGGGCCGAGGATAAGCGCATCGACCTCATAGGGGTGGCCGCTGGGCGCAGTGAAGGTGAAGTTCGACCACGCCCGGTACGGCTCGGAGTCCGGAAGGCCGTCCTTGAGCTGCCGGAACGCTTCCCGCTCGTGCTCGTAGTCGGTCCGCGTCACCGCGATCCAACGCTCGTCGAGCATCCCGCCTCCTGATCTCCAACCGCCGCCGCTCATCCTAGGCACCAGCACCGACGTTCCACGGTGGGTAGCTGACCCACCCACACAAGTCGTGACATATCGCCGCGGCCGCAAGGACAGCTACATGGGGCACCGCATCGGTGGCGGCACAGTCCCGCGGGAGCACTGCTGCTGGCCGGCCACGGTCCGCCGGCCCGGGGTCCTCGGTCGAGCGAGCAGTCCTAGCGGTATTTGTAGTCTGCGACGCCTGTGCCCTCAAGGAAGACCCAGGTCCGAGCTTTGCCGCCCAGGACGAGCGATCGTCCCCACCGGCGGTCAGATTTCGTACGGATGGCGAGTTAGACCGGCGACGGCGTGGCGCCCGTGCCCAAGGCGGCGTCATCGGCCCGACGGAACCGTCGGCGAAGGAGGACCTGCGCGGCGGGCGGGCGCATGGTCGTCCCGGCACGAAGATCACACAGGTCACGGCGAGCCAGATGATCTGCGCTCGCGGACCAGCGGAAGTGAGAAGCTGCAGCTCAGAGCGGTTGCGTACCGGTTCGTATGCTGTAACCTACGGCCCACCACTCGTATCGTTGTGCGAAATTCGGGTCAGTCGAGGTGTCGGCTGACCCTTCGCCGTTGGTGGGGCGGTGAGAACCGGCTCGGCGCACCGTGGGGCTCGGTGACGGTCGCCGTCTGACCGTGGATGGGGTTCACCGGCCACCGGTCGGTGGCCGTGACCTGGCCATCTGTACTGGCAGCGGGTTACCGGCGACGGTCAGAACCGGTTTCGCATTCTGCTGCGCCAGGTCCACCAGGTCTGACCTGCAAGGCCGGCCGGCGCAAACTCACCGCCACCGCGTACGCACCACACGCTGGCGTCAACCTGGAAGCCCAGGTCTCCTCCCGGGCCCGGGTCATCAGGAAGATCGTGTAGGCGACCCCGAGCGCGACCAGGAACAGGACCGCGAACAGTGGCAGGTCGTAGCCGATGTTGGGGTAGCCGATCGCCCGGAACATCAGCCCCGCCGCGCCCATCGCCGCGGCGAACGAGAGCAGCACGCTCGCGATGAGCAGCAACGGTGCGACCGAGCGCCCGGAGCAGCAGCGCGAGCACGATGAAGACCACGGCGAGCACCAACGGCAGCATCACCCGGTTGTCGCGATCCGAGGCGCGTTCGGTGTCCAGCAGGATCGCGGTTTCGCCGCCGACGAGCGCAGCGGCGCGACGATCAGCACCACGAGGGCCGCCGCGCCGAGGTTCACCGGTCCCCGCTGCAGCGCGACGCCGAGCCAGGCGAAGCCCAGCAGGCCGGCGGCGAGCAGTGCCTCCGTCCGCTGCCGGGCCCAGACCGTCCGCGCCCGTCGATCCGTCATCGACCGTTCCCTTCTCCGCCGGCGCGTCCCCTGACGACCGCCGCCCGGTCGGTGGGCCGGCCGGAGGCCCCCGCTTCCTCGGGTGGGTAAACGGCGCCGGTCAGCCGCCGGTGGCTGGGCAAGGGGTCGAACACCGCGAACAAGGCGATGATGATGATTGTGGCGCCGAGGTAGCCGAGAAACATCATCCGGCTCGGCGGAGTGTTGTAGTCACCCCACTCGGTTACGAAGTCCGTCAAGTCACTTCGGGCCGCCCAAATCCGCACTGTCTGGCCGTTGTCCGGACAGGAGCCCTCGCACGTGACCTCTTCCCGGTACGCGCGTCCCTCGTGTTCGTACGCCAAGGTGACGGTGATCCGCGAACGGACGTGGCTGCGCCTCTTCTCCTCGTCCACGTTCCGAACGGAGACCAGCGCCTCGATCGCGACGCCGTCGCCGCGCAGTTCGGCGGTGTGGGCGTTGATCTGGCGGTGCGCCTGCACGGGTACGGCGATCAGGGCGCCGCCCAGGAGGACAAGGGGTAGACCGACGTAGGTCGCTCGCCGCCACCATGAATACCTTGGGGGGACGGCGGGCGTGAGAGGTTCATCGCGGCTTCGGGCACTCTCATCGGTCTGCGACACGTGGGCGTCCTCGGGCGGCAGGTTGCCGGTGATGCGACGGATCGCCGACGCCAGCCAGTCACGTTCGGCCAGCCCTTCGAGGCGCGCGCGGGTGACATACGACGTGCGAAGGACCTCCCCGGTGAGCTCCGCGCCCCATAGCAGCGTGCCGAGGACCACCGCGGGCCCGTCCGTGTGTCGGGCATGCATGGCGGCCACGACGCGGGCACGGGTCTCCTTACGCAATCGCGCATGGAGATGCGTCCCGTCACCCAGCCACGTCAGGTTGCCGCCCGGTTCCAGCATGCAGACGCCGCGCAGCCCAGCGACCACCTCTGCGTGCGTGTCAGGCCCCAGCGCCGTGGCCCACTCATGCGGCCGGCGCGGTTCCGCCGCCCGCATGCGGTCAAGCACCGCGTCGAGCGACGGCACGCCGGTCGGCGCCGGGTCGTAGACCCGGACGGTGCCGTCCGGGTCAAGGTCGATCCGGTGCAGCAAGCGCAGTTCGGCCAGTACGGCCGCGCCGAGGAGGGCCTCGCGGATCGATTGGTGCGCGACCATGAATCCTGACCGCCGGCGGGCCAGCAGGAACACCGTCTCCGGTAGCGTCAGGACGGTGCCCGCCTTGTCAAGTCGCTCGATGGTTCCCCTCCAAACCCTCGCGCTCCATGATCCCAGGCCCACACAACAATCCCACCGACAAGATCAGTGCCTGTAGTCGTTCCTGGCGCCGCCTCACTCACCAGAGGAACTCCCTGCGCGACGGATGCTTCGGGTGCCCGCGAGTGCGGGCACTTCTTCTGCGGGCTGGCTCGGCAGGCCAACTGACCGCATGGAGTAGTTGGTCAGATATGCGCGGTCGTCTTCGGACGGCAACCTTCTAGTGGATGCGGGTCGAACGGCCGACCTGGTTGATCAACGATCGTGGATACGCTCCTGAGGGCCGGCAACCGCGACGGCACCGCCGAACGCGGCGTCTGCTTCACCGCGCGGCCCCCGATACCTCGGCTCCGTGCATTGTCCGAACTGAACAGACCACCATGGACCTCAGCCGCCGAGACCACGATAGGAGGGGTGTGATGCGCCGGATCGCGACCACCCTCATGCTGTTTCTCTCCCTCGTCCTCACCCTCGCACCGGCCGCCACAGCCACCGCCGCTGACGCCGGCCTCACGGTCAGCGCCCGGTGGGCCCTGCTCAGCGACGATCCCGCCACGGTGGTCCTGGTCGGCGAGTACACCTGCGGCCCGTTCCCGGGTGGTGTCCCGGATCGCGGCGTCATCGACCTGGGCGTCGACCAGCGCGTCAATGGCGCGACCCGCCGCGGCATCGGTTACCTCACGCCGACCGTCTGCGACGGTGCTCCACAGTGGTTCGCAGCCGGCGTGTCCACCGTCGACGGCAATGCCTTCCGCCGGGCGAATGCCACGTGGAGCGCCTCCGGCTACGTCGAGGGAGCGGGTGGCCTCCAGCACGGCTCCGTACCGCCGACCACGATCCAGATTCGCTGAGGCCAGCCGTGCGCCGTCATTGCTGACGCGTTTGGGCGGCGTCAGTTCCGAGATTCTTGGTGAACCGGTGCGGGAGGTCTTGGTAGCCGGCGGCTTGATAGAAGCGGTGCGCCGCTTCGCGGTGTGCCGCACTGGTCAGCTCCAGCACCGTGCAGCCGCGCTGCCGGGCTGCCGCCTCAGCCGCTCGCAGCAGCCGGCCGCCGATACCCGAGCCGCGGCATGCCGGATCGACCACCAGCGCGGTGAGCCGGGCCCGGCCGGGACCCGGCTCATGGAAGAACACCGTGACATGCAGGCACGCCACACCGACGACCTGACCGTCAAGCTCCGCGACAAGCACGGCGTCGGTGCGGGTGTCGGCCAGTCGCGCGACGCGCGCCGGCAGCGTGGCGACCTGCTGCGGATAGCCCAGCTCGGCCAGCAGTGACGCCACCGCCGATGCATCCGCGGGCATCGCGGTCCGAATCTCCAACGGCATGCGCAGCAATCTAACCGCCGGATCCGGCGCCCGACCGGGGGCAGCGCGTCCAACCTCTCCGCACGCAAGCCGCCTATGACGCCATGGCGGCACCCATCGCGGGGTCGCGGCGGTTGAGCAGGAACGTCGTTGCCGGCAGGGAGCCGTCGGCTTGCCGCGGCCCCTGTGCGGACAAGGGGTCGCCGCTGCGGAGCACGGAGGGCGTCCAACCGGCCTCGCGCCACGAGTTCTCCGCGTCGTCCACCTGATCACCGAGCCAGGCTTCGGTCTGGTTGGCCAGGCTCAGGTCGCGGCGCAGCACGGCCGCTGAGTGGACGAACGCGAACCCGGCCTTGCCATTGCGGTACGCCGTGCTGTTACTGACGCTCAGCCGTCCGCGGTTGCCGGCCTCGGTGAAGCCATAGCCCGCGTTGTCCCAGGCGGCGCTGTGCGTCACCACGTGTCCGACCGCTGGCGCGGGGTCGCCGCCGCCCAGCTTGAATCCGCTGCCGCCGCCCGCACTGAACCCGGGGATGTTCCACCGGTCGACCCCGTTGCCGTAGGACCATGAGCGTTCGACGGTCACCGGGTCGGTGAAGTCGCTCAGATCGAGCCCGTCCGCGGAGTTGTGGTACATCCGGCAGCCCCGCACGAGGTTGCCCGCGCCGGAGCCGTACTTGAAGGCCAGGCCGTCCGCGGTGCCGCCGGCGTCGCGGGTGTCGTGGTTGGCGAAGAAGTCGCTGTCGAGCACCTGGTTGCCCGCGGTCCCGGCGCCGCGGAGGAGCAGGCCGATGTCCGCGTTGTCGTGGATGGACAGCCGGGCGAAGACGTTGTCGCGGCAGGAGACGCAGACGTACGCGTGGCCGGGGGCGTTCATGAGCTCCAGGCCCTGGACGGTCCAGTAGCTCGCCCGCTGGCTGATCGCCCAGCTGCCGGGCGGCACCCGGCCCGCGTCGATCACCGGCCGTTCGTCGCGGTAGTTGCTGATGGTGATGCGCCGCCGTGCCGTACCGCTGGTCGTGATCTCGACGGGTGCGGTGGGCCGGTAGGTGCCGCCGCGCAGCGCGATCGTCTGTCCCGGGCGTACCACCGCGATGGCCTTGGCCAGCGTGGCGTACGGGCGAGCGGCGCCGCCGGTGCCCGCGTCGGAGCCGTCCGGCGCGACGTAGATGTCGGCCGTTGTCACGCCGGTGCCGGCACCGGCCCGTACCGTCGGGGTGGCGCGGGCCGGCGGTGACCCGGTGGACGACGGCGCGACGCTCGTCACTGGCGGGGTCGGCCGCGAGGCCGCCGTCGGGCTGATGACCGTGGGCGCGCCACCGGTGTCCGTGGTCTCGAAGACCGCGTACGCCATGCCGCCCGTCGCGATCGTCGCCGCCGCGGCGCCCGCCACCATCTTGTTGGCGAGGAGACTCTGGATCCCGGCCCACAGCGACGACCACCCGGAGGCGGTGGCCGGGGCGGTCGTCGCCAGCCCGGTAGCCATCGGCACCGCCGCGAGGCCGAGGAGTTTCTCCGGCGGAAGCAGGGGAATCTGCCGCTGGCCGCAGCGGCGGCAGCCGCGCACATGCCGGCTCAGCCGCTTGCGCCACAACCCGTCCGCGGTGCCGTTCCAGGGGCGGATCAGGGTCGCCAACTCGGCGCAGCGCGGCGACCCGTGCAGGGCCCGGCTGATGGCGCGGGCGGCGTCGAGCCGCACCTTCATCCGGCGCAACCGTACCGAGGCGTGCTTCTCGCTGATCGAAAGGGCGGCTGCCAGCTCGGCGCGGCTCAGCTCGCCGGCGGCTTCCCGCGACCACAGCGCCAGTAGCCGCTGGTCGTCGTGGTCCAGCCAGCGGGCCGCCTCCAGCAGCTCCTGGCGCTGCTGCGCGAACAGCAGCTCGGTGACGGTCCGATCGACGAAGTCGCCGCGGGGATCCGGCAACTCGGCGCCCAGCTCCCGCCGGGAGAGCAGGTCATCCTTGCGGCTGCGCAGGTGCAGGAGGACCTGGCGTTGCGCGATGGTGCCCACCCAGGAACGGAACCGGTCCGGCTCGCGCAGGTCGGGTAGCCCGCGCATCACCCGGACCATCGTTTCCTGGACCAGGTCGTCGACGTCCGGGTGCGCGCCCAGCATCCGGCCGATCACGCCGTAGACGAAGGGCAGGTGTGCGGAGACCAGCTCGGCGAGCGCCGCGGCGTCGCCCGCCTGGGCCGCGGTCACGAGCGCGGCGGGGTCCCGGGCGCCCGTCTCGACCTGACTCTCTGTCACCGCCGTTGCCTCTCATCCGGGCCAGTCTCTCCACCGGATCATCGCGCCCGCTCGGCAACGCTGGGACGTGCGGTGGCCCCGCCAGGGTTGACGGGCCGGCGCGCCCGGCCGGTGCGACTGACGAGCATCGATGCAGCTAGGCCGCTATGTTTGCACACCGAAACCGGCCTGTAAAGGACGCCTTCGGCTCGTAGAAGGCCGGAGCTGCATCGATACCTCGGAATTTTTTTCTTGGTTTTACGTAGTCTGCGGCGCCCTCGAAGCATCTATATAGGTGCCGCTTTCTCCGGGTGGCGCTAGCACAGCGTAACCGTCATGGCGATCTTCTGGCTACGGCCAACTCAACGGAAGGACCCACAGTGTTCCCAGCGAGGGGTGTTCCCCGACGCCGCCTGCTTGTCGCGGCACTCGCGGCAGTGATCCCGGCCGCCATGATCGGCTATACGGCGCTGCCCTCGGCGGCGGCGGTTCCGGCAGGAGGTGGTACGTACACGTTGACGGTGACCCGGAGCGGGATGTGCCTCGACGTGGCCGGCGGAAGCACCGCGAACGGCGGGCTGATCCAGCAGTGGGGTTGTGGCGCCGGGCAGGCCAACCAGCAGTGGCGGGTGGTGGACCAGGGGTCGGGCCAGTTCCACCTCGCGGCGGTCAGCAGCGGTAAGTGTCTCGACGTGCCGGGCTGGAGCACCAGCAGCGGAGTGCCGTTGCAGCAGTGGTCGTGTGGGGGGAGCCAGACCAACCAGTTGTGGCGGTTCGTTGCCAGTGGGTCGGGCACCTATCAGGTGGTCAACGTCAACAGCGGGCTGTGCGTGAGTGACAAGGATGCCTCGACGGCCTCGGGCGCGGCGGTCATCCAGGAGACCTGCACGGCCAACACCAACAAGCAGTGGGCCTTCAATCCCGTGAGCGGTAATGGCCCGACCTGCCCGTGCACCGTCGCCAAGGACGGCACCGGAAGGTACACCACCGTGCAGGCGGCGATCGACGCCGTGCCCGTCAACAACACCAGCCGGGTGACCATCACGATCGCGCCGGGCACGTATCGCGAGATCGTGACGATCCCGTCGAACAAGCCGTACGTCACGTTGCGGGGCGCGGGCGCCACGTCCAGCGCCGTGGTGATTGTCAACAACCACAGCTCGGCCGGCGGGTACGGGACGTCGGGCAGTGCCACGGTCTTCGTGCACGGGCACGACTTCGCCGCGTCGAACCTGACGATGGCGAACGACTACGGCGAGGGCAGCCAAGCGGTGGCCGCGAACGTCACCGCCGACCGGTCGGTGTTCACCAACACGCGGTTCCTGGGCAATCAGGACACACTGCTGGTCAACTCGGGCCGGCAGTACTACCTGAACTCGTACGTCGAGGGCACGGTGGACTTCATCTTCGGTGGTGCGACGGCGGTGTTCAACGCCAGCACCATCCACGAGAAGCGCGCGACCGGCGGGCCGATCACGGCCGCGAACACGGATCCCGGCAAGACCTACGGCATCCTGTTCAACAAGTGCACGATCACCGGCGCGGCGAACAACGTCACCACCCTCGGCCGGCCCTGGGGAGCCGCCGCGCAGGTGCTGTACCGCGAGTCCAACCTGAGCGCGACGATCAGAACGGCGCAGCCCTGGACGGACATGTCGTCCAACCCCTGGCAGAACGCGCGGTTCTCCGAGTATCGCAACACCGGCGCGGGCGCCGGCACCAACAGCAACCGGCCCCAGCTGAGCGACGCGACCGCGGCCAACTACACCCCCCAGAAGTACCTCGCCGGTACCGACGGCTGGAACCCGGTCGGCTGAGCGACCAATGTCCACAAAGGAGATAAGAACGATGAAACCCAGAAGCAAGCGGCGGTACGCCTTCGCGGCGCTCGCCCTTGCCGTGCCGGCCGGCCTCATCGGCTACGGTGTGCTGCCGTCGGAAGCGGCCGCCCCGCCGGCTGCCGGTGGCACGTACCAGGTGGCCGTGACCAACAGCGGAAAGTGCCTCGACGTGCCGGCCGCGTCGAAGGACAACGGTGCACTGCTCCAGCAGTGGAGCTGCACCGCGAACTCGACCTGGCAGCAGTTCAGGCTGGCCGCCGTCGGTGCCAATTACCAGCTCGTCAACGTCAACTCCGGCAAGTGCGTCGACGTGCCGGGCTGGTCGACCACCTCCGGTGTGCAGCTCCAGCAGTACAGCTGCGTGTCCAGCCAGGCCAACCAACTCTGGCGCCTCGTGGCCAGCGGCACGAACACCTTCCAGGTCATCAGCGTCCACAGCGGACTCTGCGTGAGCATCGGTGCCTCGACGGCCTCCGGTGCCGCCGTCATCCAGGAGACCTGCACCGCCAACACCAACAAGCAGTGGGCATTCCACCCGGTCGGCGGCCGCACCTGGTCGAACACGCCGGACGGGTTCGCCGCCACGGGTGGTGGCACCACCGGCGGTGCGGGCGGCGCGACGGTGACCGTGAGCACGCTGGCCGACCTGCAGCGGTACGTCACCGCCGCCGAGCCGTACGTGATCCGGGTCAACGGCGCGATCACGATCACGCCGAAGGGCACCGAGCTCAAGGTGCGGTCGAACAAGACCATCGTCGGCGTCGGCACCAGCGGGCAGATCGTCGGTGGTGGTTTCTTCCTCGGCACCGGCGTCCGGAACGTGATCATCCGGAACCTGACCATCCGCGACACCCTGATGGCCGACGACGATCCGGGTGACGACGCGTACGACTTCGACGGCATCCAGATGGACACCGCCGACCACATCTGGATCGACCACAACACCATCACCCGGATGAACGACGGCCTCATCGACAGCCGCAAGGACACCAGCTACCTGACGGTGTCGTGGAACGTGCTGGCGAGCAACAACAAGTCGTTCGGCATCGGCTGGACCAGCAACGTCACCGCGCGGATGACGATCCACCACAACTGGATCCGCGACACGAACCAGCGCAATCCCAGTACCGACAACGTGGCCTACGCGCACCTCTACAACAACTACCTGCAGAACGTCGCCTCGTACGGCAACTACTCGCGAGGCGCCACGAAGATGGTGCTGGAGAACAGCTACTTCGAGAACGTCAAGGACCCGTTCTACCCGGACGCCACGGCACAGCTGAGGCAGAGCGGGAACGTCCTGGTCAACTGCACCGGCAAGCAGCAGGCGCTGGGCGCCGCGTTCACGCCGAGCAGCTTCTACGCGTACACGTTGGACGCCGCGGCCAGCGTGCCCGGCCTGGTCAAGACCTACGCCGGACCGCAACCCAACATCGGCGTCTGATCGCCACCGCCAGGCGTTCCTGGGGCGGCGG